>DASREQ010000033.1:0-107292 GCA_035651975.1 Candidatus Udaeobacter sp. | reverse complement strand
CAACATCTCCTGGGTGTTGGAGAAAACGCCCGGAATATTGAAACGCTCGGCGAGCTGCTGCGCCATGAGCGGTTCCTGATCGCAAACTGCAACGATGCTGCAATCCGGAATTCGCCGGATAGCATGTACATGCTGGTCGGCGATCTTGCCGCAACCGATTATTGTGACACGAAGCATTTTAATGAGAGATCAGCCCTCTCCGTTTGTTCCGAACTGCGCAAGGAATGCTTCCATTGCTTGGTTCATCGGTACGCGTGGCGTCCAACCCAGTCGTGTTTTGAGTTTCTCGTTCGAGTAACGCTGACTCTTCCAATTGGCCGCGCAGCGGCGACGGTTGAAGGCAGGCGGAAGCTGGCCCTTTGACCAGTTCGAGTATTTTTCCCAGGCATAGCATGCGCTATAAGCAACCCAGTAGGGAACGCTAACTGACCGAAAGCGCCTGGCTACTTTATAGGTTTTGAGAAACTGGCGAGCAGTGGGCAGGTCATCATCAACAATATTAAAGACTTCGCCATCGATTCCCGGCGTGAGACCAGCCAAGACAATTGCTTCGGCACAATTATCGACATAGGTCAGTGGCAAAAGATTGGAGCCATTTACCTGGATGAATGGTCCGAAAATCTTGATCCCGACCCGGCCGTTTAACTCCTGTTTGCCAGCTCCAAAAACGTAACCTGGCCTCAGCGTCACACAGGGCAGTCGGTAGTGTTCCGCGTATTTCCGGACAATTTCTTCCTGTTTAAGTTTCCCAAAACCATAAGCGTCGAACCGCTCCTGCGGAGCCGTTTCCAACGGGCAGGTTTCATCAAGGAGACTGTTGTGCTTTGAGTTCAAATTCGAATAAACCGCAAAGGAACTGACATTCACGAACCGTTTTGGCTTTCCGACTTTGAGAAATGCGTCCATCAAATTGCGCGTGGCCAAGGCAGAATTCATGAATGCTCCGGCGAACGACTTCTCGATCCCAGCGGCAAGGTGATAGATGATCGAAATGCCTTCAGTGGCCGCCCTACAGTCGTCACGCGAAAGAAGATCGCCTGTAACAAGCTCAACGTTTGTTTCAGCGTCTACGTCGCTCAGCGAGTACTGGAGGCCGCTAAGATTACTAGAGGGGCGAACAAAACAGCGGAGATTAGTAAAGCCGCACTTGAGAAGCTTCTCGACTACTTTTGCTCCGATAAAGCCACTCGATCCGGTGATTAGGATTCGCGCATCTCGCGATATAATGTAGTCGGAATTCATGCCAGGTTGGAAGCGTGTCTTCAAAGCTGTCGTTTCAGTTTCCGAGATTTTGCGCGCCTTCAGCCACCCCACTAGCCGGCTTCTCTTTGGCTTTTCTCCTGGGTCTTGTTACCCCTTTTTTCTCCTTTTGTTTCCAGCCGCCCCAGGGCGTGCGTAGGGAGGTCCGCGTCGTCGGCCGCGAACTTGACATTGGACTCGGCGGCGGATTGCCAGAGACCAGCGGATGCGGGTAGGTGTATGGTGTGTATCCCGGCATGGGGGTGTTGTTAAAATAATGTACATTAGCTCTTACGCTCGGTCCCGCGCTGAAATTAACTTGTCCGTTAACCTCGTTCGTGTTGTTCCACGAATAGCACGGCTCGGTTACCTGGTCGTTCCATCCGCCGGGTCGAACCGGCGAGTCACCGGCAATCAAAGATCCCCGCGCCCTTCCGGGTTGATCCAAGGCGTGATCTATTTTGCGGATTTCAAGTGAGTCACCTGTGCAAAACGACATGGACGGCGGCGTTGGATAACCGGGGTTACTGGCGTAACTGATCGTCTTTGATGTGTTACTCACAATCCAGCCGAAGTTGAGACTGCCGGAATTACAAATATCAGTGGTTCGGCGTAGGGTGTATCCTGCCCATTGGTTTGCCGTCCAGTTAGCTCCGGAGATGGTTACGCTTGCGCCAGAGCTATTAGCTGCTGCCTTTCCTGTGAAAAAGACAGTAGGTTCGTTGACGTCCCACGCATTTGTTCCATCAGCACCGCCCCAAGGTTGAAACGGGTAGATGTTTCGATAATTTTGAAGATCGAAGGCGGCTAAATTCCCCGAGTATCCACTAATTGTATTGTCGTGAAATAACGTTCCGCCTGAACGTGATCCGCCTAGCTGTGAGTTAAGGTTAGTCCCATCGAAGTTGTTATTGTAAATTTCCATCGCGCGACAACCCCGTGTGCGTCCTGTGCTTTCAGTACCGTGATTGGTTATAAGGCTGTTGAAAATCGTATTATACCGAACGACGAATCGCGCTCCTGCGTATGCGTCTATCATCCCCCGCAAGTTGTGCTGGCTATGCGTAAAGGTGTTGTCCTCGATAAATAAGAATTGGGACGAGCCATAGTTGGTGGGAGCGTGCCAGGAACCGTCACCGTAGTTCTGTCCATCCCAGTGTGAACCATAGGGGTAGATCGCACAGCCAAACCTGTCCATTACGAATGTGTTGTGATCTATTACGCCGATCACGGTATCGAACACCGTCGCGCCGTTCAGATTATTCCATTTGCAGTGGTCAAAACGAAATGTAGAGCCGTTGGTGTTCGATCCGTCAACGTGCAGTATGCCACCCGGCGCATCAATTGTGTTTACTCTGCCTCCGTCCTGAAATTCAATCCCGGTCAGTCTTGACGGGTAGCGGGCAGGGAGTGTCCACTGAATGAGTTGTCCGGATTGTACGCTGTCCTTGATGATCGTTGCTCCGACGCCGGCTCCCTGGATTGTGATCCCTTTTGTTACTCCTAATGTGCGAGTCCAGCTGGTCCTTCCAGCAGGTATCGTTACGGTGTCGCCATCGGCAGCTGAGGCGATGGCGGCCGCAACATCGGACTGCGATGCGCTCTTGGCGTTAATTGTTGTTGTTGTTGCTGCCGTTAGGTCAGAGGTAGTGAGGACCAGGGTGGCGGCAAGTGAAACCAGAGCCGAAACGTGCGGGGTCGGAATGGTTGGGCGGCGAAGGTTCCGGACCGGTCTAGGATTCGTCGGCATATACCAGTTCGCTGCTCTCTTCCGGGCCCTCGACCCCATCGGATGTGTGGGCGCTGGCAAGGAGGATTCGTGGGTAGTCCGTAGCTATGAGGTAGAAGGCAAACCAGAGAGGACTTAACGTTTTAAAGGCTGCTTCCGTCCAGTTGTATAGTATTAGTGCCGCGAGAAAGCCCAATCGATATCTTCCCCATTCAAAGTCCCTAAAAAGCTCAAGGCGTATTTTCCTGAACGTCGCAATAAACAATCCAATTAGGAGGAACAGGCCAATTCCCCCCAGGGTCAAATAAATTTCCAAATAGCCGTTATGCGCCTCGTTTGGAATAAAATAGAAGATCCCCTCCAGCTGCTCTAGCCTTTTCCCTAACCAGAAGCTCTCAAATCCCGTCCCAAGAATCGGATTGGTATGCAATCCCAGAAGGGTCGTCCAGAGCTCTGTTCTTCCTGATAGCTCCGAGCCCCTGCCTAGATTCTCAGACATATGTGATGAGAGCCCAAAGATCATTTCTCCTGCGACGAGGAGAACGAGGGCTGCCAGCATGTACGTCCCAATATAATTCTTGTTTATACGACGGCTGCCGACAAACAGTAATACCAGGATCCCTACAATTAGAGATATACTCGATGTGGCACTGTGTGCCTGTGTGAAAAGCCACCAAATGCCGATCGAAAACCCGGCGATCAACCAAAGCTGATTTCGTCTCCACCTGCTCCGCTCGCTTTGCCAGGTTTGCAGCAAATACCAGAAGAAAAAGTAACCCAGGATCAGGCAATCGCCGCCCAGCGCGTTTTTGTCTGTGGCGATGCCTGTGTTCACTCCCCCGCCCCACGGGCTAAAACCCCGTCCCAATTCAGGATAATATTTGATAAACAGAATGGAGACGGGGACGACGACATAAGCGCATCGCTTCATTAACCGGATTAGCGCTTCTTTGGGATCTGGTTCCGTAAGGACGATTAGCGCCATGATCGGATGACCAAGAATTTTGAGCCACCGTTTGAAAGCTATGAATGGAAAATCAGACCAGGCGACGGAAATCAAACAGTAGAGCAAAAAAGCGATGAGCCAACCATTGTTGGAAATGACTTCCGAAAGACGGACTTGTCTGTTAGCGAGGACACAAAACCCCGCTATAATCAGCGCAAAATAAAACCAGGCATCCAGCGGACTTCCCTCTTCCACTGAAGGGGCACCGCTCACAGGCAGGCCGAAGATGTTGAGCCAGGCGGAAACGGATCTTGAGCAACCGAGTATCAGCCAAAGCAATGGAAGCCAGAGCGCCCCGCTGACATCGGGCTTCTCTCGAATGTCGCGCCGGAAAAGCCAGACAATGAAGGCGACCGTAAGGCAGGAGGCGATACCGGCAGGCAAGTGTAGGCCCATAATTATGTTCTGTTAAATCCGTAAGCAGTTACAACGATCGGATTAGAGAAGGGAACGTTTTGAGTTCCCAATAGGTATCGATGCTTTGGAGCGTCGAACATTGCCTCCGATTTTCAGGTGCTGGCCGCTGGAGTTTTTTTTGACCACTTGATCCCAAATGGTAGCCGGGAGGGATAGTGGCAGTTGTCAGCAATGCTCTGCAAATTGGATTACTTTCACGGGGACGCTATCCGGGTCTTGAAATTCTTGGAAGAAATTGCCGATATGCTTTACTGCCTGAATAATCATCTCCTTCGTCATCTCCGGATAGATCGGCAGTGATAAGATGCGGGATTGGTTAAACCAGGCCGCGGGAAAATCTTTTGGAACGTGGCCGAAATGCGCATAGGCAGGGTAAAATGGCAATGCCTTGGGATAGTTCAAAACAGTGGAGATCCCTGCCTGGGTGAGATAGTCTCTCAGTGCATCCCGATTTTCTGTGCGGATAACATAGAGATGATAAACGTGATCGCAGCCAGGAGCGACTTTCGGTGTGATTATATCACCTACATCATGCAGAAGCTCATCGTAACACGAGGCAATATAACGGCGTGCCTCCGTCCAAGCAGATAAATAAGGCAATTTCGCATTTAGAATAGCTGCCTGAAGGCCGTCCATGCGGCTGTTGATTCCTTCCATGATGTAATCGCCTTTTTCGCCCTGCCGGGCGAATGGCGTCATCCAGTCGGCGAGTCGATCGTCATTAGTCACAACGCATCCGGCATCTCCATAGGCGCCGAGGTTTTTACCCGGATAAAACGAAAACGTCGCGGCATCTCCGAAGGTTCCAACGTTTTGCCCCTTGTATCTGGCAAGATGTGCCTGGCCACAATCTTCTACGAGCCAAAAATTGTGCCTTCTTGCGATCGCCATGATGGCGTCCATGTCGGCTGCCTGCCCATAAAGATGTACTGGAATAATGCCAACGGTGGCGGGGGTGATCTTTCGTTGGATATCGGCGGGGTCGATGGTGAACGTTTCCTCGTCTGTGTCGCAGAACACGACCCGCCCACCCGCTTGCGTGATTGTTTCCGATGTTGAGATCGAGGAATGTGCCGATGTGATGACCTCGTCGCCGGGCTTTACCCGAAGTCCGCGCAGGGCTATGTAAATTGCGTCTGTCCCATTCGCACAGGAGATACAACGCTTCACGCCTAGTGCCCTCGCCCATGCCCGTTCAAAGGCTTCCACGTGCCGCCCGCCAATGTAAGCCGACTCTGCGATGACTTCGGCAATCGCACGGTCGATCTCTTGTTTGATCGTCAGGTACTGCGCGTGCAGGTCAACAATCGGGAGTGTCATGGGATAGCCAATGGATGGCGGAGAACCGAGTACTGAGGACTAAGATCGGTTTTTTCGCTCAAAGCCGACGTAGAAGGCGCGCGGGGTTGCCTGCGTAAATACCGGGAACGGTAATATCCTTGGTAACAACTGCGCCGGCTCCGATAACCACGTGATCGCAGATCGTTACCGGAAGGATCGTGGCATTTGTTCCGACACTTACCTGATTGCCAAGCTTAGTCGGCCGCCAGAGCTGTGGTTTTTCGGCAGGCCCACCAGTAACAAACAGATCGTTGATAAACATCGCGCCATGGGAAACAAAGCACTCATCCCCGATCGTTACCAGCTCACAGATGAATGAGTGGGACTGAATTCTGCATCGTTTGCCGATGTTGGCTCCCTTTTGAATCTCTACGAATGGTCCGACGAAACTATCGTTTCCAATTGTGCACCCATAGAGATTAACAGGCTGTACGACCGTGACGTTATTACCAAACTCAACATCTACAATTCCCGCATGACGGATTTCTGGCTTTGCCGCAAAGCCCGCGCTTAGGGGCTGAGTTAAATAAACCGGGGTAGTCAAGAACGGAGTGGGGCGGTTTATCCTGAGAGGCCAGAGCCAGTCAGGAAGTGATCGCTGTGATTTTCTTGTCGCGATGACCTGCGGGAGAGGCTTTTATTTCACGACCCAGGAGCGTCTCATATGCGGTTAGAAGGTTCTTGCCAACCTTTGCCCACTGCAGCTCGTCCTCAACCCGGCGGCGCCCATAAGCGCCCATTTTTTTCTGAAGCTCGGGTTTATCCATGAGTTGCGCAATAGTTTCCGCGAATTCCGCTTCGTTGTTCGGTTTAACATAGACGGCAGCCTCTCGGGCCGAAAAACGCGTTTCCTTCAAATCAAAGGTCACAATGGGCTTTGCCGACGCCATGTACTCCATCACCTTGATCCAGGTGGACACGTCGTTCAACGGGCTGGAAGGATCTGGGTCCACGCAAATATCGGCGGCCGCAAGGTTAGCTTGCAAATCTTCATCGGAGACAAAGCCCGTTAACTCAACACAACCATTAAGTTGCAGGTTTCCAGCCAGTTCGCGCAAATCTTGCAGTGAATCCCCGGTGCCCATTATGACGCAATGAAAATCCGAGCGCCTCAAACCATGTAGTAAATGGCGCAACGAACGAAGCAGGTAATCGACGCCATCTTGTGGATTTAGGCTGCCAACGTAGCATAGGATGGACTTGTTCATCCCTTTCAAGCGGGCGCTCGGCGCGGCGGTAGTCATTCGCATTTGGTTCGGCCCATTCCTTACAATGAAGACACTGGCGGGATTCTTATTCGCTCGCTCAATTTGTATTTGTTTATACGATTCGTTCGTAGCGATCGTGACATTGGCAAGTTTCAGGCTGCACCACTCAAACATCTTTAGGAACCGAGTGTAAATTCCTTCCGCAGCTCTATAACGAGATCGATAAAGCTCCGGGCAGAGATCGTGCTGATCAAAGATAAATTTCTTTCCGAGTAGTTTGAAAGGCACCGCCACTAAAAAGAGAGTATCGGGCGGGTTGTGGGCGTGCATTACGTCGAAGCCGCGCGTTAGAAAAATATATGTGCTAACAAAAAAGCAAGCTGAGGTGAAGTAAACGTATTCTACAACGTAGCCAAGAAAGGACTTCAGCCTAACGAACATTAGATTCGTTCGACTGCTATTTGTAGTTAAAGTCTTTTTAAAGAGCTCTAATCTGGGTACGCGATAAACTTCGATGCCGTTCCAGGTATCATGTGCCGCCTGGCCCTCTCTCCGGAGCGCGATCACTGCGACTTTGTAACCTGCATCAGCGAGTAAACGTGCCTCGTTTGCGACACGGGTGTCCTGTGGAAAATGGTTTTCGACCCACATCAAAACTTTGGTTGGAGATCGCATTATGGTCGTACCCTTACTCGGTTACCAGCAGATGCCTTGATAATTCGGAGAAGCCTTCACGGTTTCGCGAGGTAACCGAATCAGATCAATAATCAACTTTGAATCGCTATTATTAGCTACAGCCTCCTGAATTTTGGAGTTATTTTTTCCAACGACAACTACATCGCTTGCTTCGATAGCTTCCTTTGGCGAAGACACCATCAGCGATGAGATATGGGGTATCGCTTGCTCGATGTAGTGCTTGTTTGCACCCACGAGTTTCGCCAAAGCAACTTCTTCATCGTAGATTGCCAATCTATATCCTTTGCCGATCAAGGTTTCGATCAAGCCGACGATAGGACTTTCACGAAGGTCGTCGGAACCGCCTTTGAAACTGAGGCCCAAGACTCCAACACGGTTTGTTCCTGCGCGGCGGATCAAATTGAAGGCTAGCTCGACCTGCTTACGATTCGTCTCGAGTACAGCCCCGAGCACCGGCAGTTCCAGGTCCAGTTGCTTTGCCTTGTAAAGAATGGCACGAAGGTCCTTTGGTAGACAAGAGCCACCGAAAGCAAATCCGGGTTTGAGATAATAAGGAGAGATGTTCAGCTTGGTATCTTTGCAAAAAATCTCCATCACTCTATGGCTATCAATGCCCATAGCCTTACTGAGATTTCCGACCTCGTTCGCGAAACATACCTTGAGTGCGTGAAATGCGTTCGAGGCATATTTAATCAACTCAGCTACCGAAATGGGGACGCGCTCCACAGGAGCTTTCAGGCTGGAATACAGAGTGGCAACATGTTCGGCGGCACGCTCGTCACAGGTCCCAATAATTGTAAAGGGAGGATGATAAAAATCATGAATTGCCGTGGTTTCACGCATGAACTCAGGGTTCATGCAGATCCCAAAGTCTTTTCCGTCGTTTTTCCCAGATTCTTGTTCGAGCAAAGGCCGCACCACATCGTTCACAGTTCCCGGCAACACGGTGCTTCGGACGACTACGACATGGAAGCGATCTGTGGTTCGTAGTAATTCTCCGATCTGGCTTACAACCCTCTTTAGTTGGTCAAGACCCAGGCTGCCGTTGTCGTTGCTAGGTGTACCGACGCAGATTAGGGAAATGTCGCCAAGCCTCTGTACGCGTTGAGTGGCTTGCAAGCGTCCGGCCTCAACTCCGCTGCGAATCAACTGTTCCAAGTCCGGCTCGATAATGGGACTCTTTCCCGAGTTAACGAGAGAGACTTTGATCTCTTGTAAGTCCACGCCGGTTACTGAATGGCCCATCTCGGCCAAGCATGCGGCCGTTACGCAGCCTACGTAGCCCATGCCGAAAACCGTGATCTCCATAGAAGTTATTTTTATGGTTTTAACCTTTTACTAGCTGCTTGTGGCATGCGTTACTCGAGCACAGAACTGGGCCACCTCTCTCGGAGTGGCGTTCCAAAAAGCGCCGTCGTAGCGCTGGCTCACGTATTTCAGAAAAGATTTGTAGTGAGCGACTGGATATTCCCTTGATGTTGTGGTCTCGCCATCGAGACTCAAATAGTCAGGATGGACGTCAACTAGCGCCATCCCGCCGTGTTGGGCAATCCAGTCGAGTTTTCGCATCCAGATTTCCGGCGTCTTCTCTTGCAACAGCACGAAGAGCGTGAAGTCTTGAGGAAGCGTGTAGGGAAGTTCAACGTAACCATTGGAAGAAGACTTAATGGCTGATCGTTGATACCTTATCGAGTCGCCATTTGGATTCGGCACCCAGAAGGGAAAAATCGTGTGGCGGCCCTGGGGTTGCGGTTCGAACGGATCCGTATCGAAAGTGGACGCATCATATTGCACGTCGAGGTCGTGCAGCCAATCGAGATTACGCAACATAAATCCCGATCTGAATCCCGACGCTCCCCACTCGCGAGCATAAACATTGATTCTCGCGGCGCGCTGCGTGAACTTGCGACGCGAGGAAAAGAGATGCCCATCGTGTTTAAGATCGTGTATGCCAACCTCGAAGCCGTTAGCAGTGAGTTCCTCCCTTAATTCAACTGGGACGCAGTAGCTTCCTTCTGGAATAAAGTTAAAGGAAGAGCAGAATCCAAGATCTCGTTCCAATTCCATCAAAGACCGACACCTGCCGAGCCCGGCCTTGCTCTCGACGTCATGCGTCAAAACAAACGCAAATTTTTTGTTCCGCGGCCAGCCTGGCCAGTTTTCCGGTGGCCGCTCCGAGCCCGGCATAATAGGCCATACATCTCCGATTTGCGCGCGTAATCGCATAGCCAGCTTTCGTCGAATCGCGGTTCGAAGGACTTGAGGAACGAAAGGCTTCAGCCCGTAATAGATTCTATTGCGTAACATGAGAGGATAGCGACCCCGGTGGCCACCATAGAGATTGGTTTGATCACGAAAAGCAGCGTTAAAACTTCTGTGCCTCTGCTGTTTCGACTCTTCAAAACCGCGACGCTGGCGTTCAGCGAACGCCTCTATAAGCATCGAGGCCGACATGGGAGGACAAGCAGATGTATGAGGAAGAGCGGCAACAGAGAAAGCATTTGCAGGATATCAACATTCCCAGCGAACGGAAAGCGAGCCACTACCAAAAGTCCAACCGCGGTTGGGCTGTTATTCATAGGGGCAATTAAGACTCAGAATCAAGCCACTTCGGGACGTAGGAACGCGCCTTGTTGACCACGACGGCAACATTGTTTCGCTCAGCGACTAACTTGCCGTAACTGCGCCTGATGACCTCGCGGCTGTCCTTTTCCGCCTCGACTACAAGCAAAAGCTTGTCCATAAAGGCGGCCATTCCCCATGTGGGACTCGTTTGGTCCAACGGCGGCATGTCAAAAATAATGTAGTCAAAGTCGCTCGCTTTCATGTTCGGCATCATGTCGAAGAATTTTTTCAACCCGAGCTGCGCTGGACCTCCGGAATTGGCGGATCCGACTGTAGCGAGATAAAGATTATCCGCAGCCGAAGAAATGGAGTCAGACGGCTTAAGAGCTTTGTTCAAAGGATAAGCTGGTTTCCCCTTGAAAAAAGGATGCACCTCTTCCGGGCCCAGGTTCGCATCGACGAGCAGCACCTTGCCGTCGTTGGTTTCCGAGAGCGAGGCAGCGAGGCCAGCAGCAAGTGTAGAAGTCCCGCCGTCTTCCGACATGCCGGTAACACCGACTAGCTTCGGCTTATGGGTCAAATGATTGAGCTCGAAATAAAGACCGAGGCGATCTCGGATTGCGTCACAATATGGCCGAATGAAATGCTCGGACTCCCACGGCGCCAACTTGGTATTGCGGCGTCCCGTGGTAAGCGCTCCCGAAGGTCCTGGGGAACCGTTACGGTGCAAGGCGAAACGCCCGTTGGCATATGGGATTGAAAGCATTAGTGGAATACGCAACTGCGTTTCCAGCTGAAGCGGGCGTCCAACAGTCTGGTTCAGAACCAAGCCCTTTAACAAAGCCAGGGCGATACCAAAGGCTATCCCGCCACCGCCAAGCGCTAAGAGAATCTTGTCGCGCTGCTTTGTTTCCAAGCCGGGGGGAGAAGGCCGCTGAACCGCGCTGATATTGGGTATTTTGGACGGATCCAAGGCCTCATCAATTCGGGCCTTTTCGAGTGACGCTGCGAAATACTTGTAATTTGCTTCATCCATCTCTTTCTTGCGTTCCAAGTCTTCAATCTGAGGGGCCAGTTCGGAGAGCTGTTTGGTTCGCCGCTGAATGTCCTGAAGGTGGATTTTAAGCGCCTCGATTTTAGCCTGGATGCCGGCAACCTTTGCCTTTGGGTCATCTGCAGGTTTTTTCTTTCTCCAGGTCTTTGTTTCATTTCCAGCTTTGTGACTAACAAAAGCTTGCTGCTCGGCCAGGTCCGCCTGCGCGGCGTTCAGTTGTTCCTGTGTTTTGGCCAACTCGGCGGTGAGGGCGGCTGAACCCTCTTTGAATGACGCAATCCCCGTTTTTTCCCTTAGCGATTTCAGAGCGTCTTCCGTCTGATTTAAACGCGCGCGGACTTGATCGGTTTGTTGAGTCACAAAGTCGAAGGCGCCAGCAGAGCGATGCACCTCGAGGTGCTTAACGAAATACCGACTCAACAGTTCCTGCAAAACCAGCGTCGCAACCTCCGGATTGCGGTTCTTATAGGAAACGAGAATGATGTTGCTTCCTTTGTTTGCAATCACCTTCAGGCCAGAGGCGATACTACTGGCAGCCTCCCCTTCTGTTGCCGATGGTCCAGAGGGCGGCAGCAATCGTGTCAGTCCTATTGCGCGCACGAGCTTGGAGAACAAGTCTTGCGGTGGTGGCAGCATTCGCTGAGGACCGATTGCCTTGGCGACTTCCACGGCCAGATCCCAACTGGTCAGAATCTCGATTTCTGCGTCGATGACTTTATCCCCTTCGTTGTTCGACGCGATCGCGGCTTTCTCTGCCTCGGTTGGGTCGACGGCACTCCTTTCCGTAACATAGCGGACCAACAGCTTGGCCTGCGATTCGTACGAAGGCGGAAGAACAAAATAAACTGCCGCAGCAGCGATAATGCCTACAGTCGCGCATACAATGATTGTTCGCTTCCGCTTGAACAGAGCGAAGAGAATGTCTCCTAGCTTGATGCCGGAGTGAGGTTGGGTTTCGCGTCGTATTTCAGCCATAATTTTAACTCCTAGTCGAGATGCGGATAAATGATTGAGCCGGCCAGCTGGTTGAAGACCAGCGGTAACCTGCCAAAGACTTTCTTGTGAAAGCCAGAGTCACGGCGGACCCGTGCTAAACACTGCCGGCCCGCTGGACCAATTCGGAAGTAATCAATTGCTTCTTCCTGTGTGCCCCAGGAAAGCTTGAATCGTCGCAGACCCTCGTTTTCGGGATCAGTGCGTCCAAAATGTAATTTTTCTACACCGGCGTGCGCCAGGAACTGAATGCCCTGCCACATGACGAGATTGTTCGCGCGGAATTCCTGAAAACGCTTGTCAGAAGCACCGTACTTATAGATAGCGTTGTTCCCGAAGCGGAAGAAGATTGCCGCCGCAATTGGGCGCGACTCGCGGTGTGCGACAACGGTAAAGCCGAGACCTGATTTGACGATGTACTCGTAGATGTTCAGAAAAAAAGAGGCTGGTTGCGACGGAAGACCGTGTCGCCGGCGCGTTTGAACATGAAGGCGATAAAAATCGTCAATGGCCTGGCGATTGCGAGCGACGAACGCGCTCACACCACTGCGTTCTGCTTTGCGAATCGCGCGGCGGACCGGGGCGTCGAAGCCATCGGCCAAGTCCGCCACGCGTCGGCGCAAATCGAGCGTATGTCCATAGAAATTCGCTGCTGAACCTGAGGTCGGTGGAAAAAACTTGCTCCCGCGGATTTCGATGTGTCTCCAGCGGCGTTCTTCTGCGAAGCGAATGAGGCGATCTCCTATGGAATGGGCGACTTCCGGATCAAAGATGAGCGGTTCACACGAATCGCTGAAGGGGAGGCAAACTCCACGGCGACCCGTGAACGGGCTGCGCACTTCCATTAACGGTATCAGCGCCGCCAATCTGCGTCCCCGGGAAAACTGAAGGTAAAAAGGGCGATGCTTGTAAGTTTGGTGAAGCACCTTCGCCCAAGCACTGGTATGGAAGCAACCGGCATCGGGATGTAACGCTACACGAGGGTCCCAACCAGGATTGCGCACAGGATCCAAAATCTGCAGTTGCAGCGATTCCTCGCTCGCCTTCGGCTCCATCGGAGAATCGTCGCCACAAAAGGGCGACGCTTCTACGGATTCTGCTTCCTTTGGTTGGAGAGTTTTCAAAAAACTTTCCTTAGACCAGTGCTTCCACGCCAACAGCTTCGTTAACGCAGTTGGCGACGTATTCGATCTGTTCTTTCGTCAACTCCGGAAACATCGGTAAAGAAAGAAATTGGTTGGCCAGATTTTCCGCAATTGGGAATGCGCCCTTTGGGTAGCCGAGATTTCTGCCGGCCTCCTGGAGATGAATCGGGACCGGATAATGCACTGCACACCCGACTTCTTTTTCCTGGAGATATCGCAAGACCGCGTCGCGTTCCTGTACCCGAAGAGCATAAACGTGATAAATATGGCGCGAGTACGTCGCCTCGAAGGGTGTAAGCACCTCATCGATTCGAGCAAAAGCCTGATTGTATTCCAAGGCATGTTTGCGCCGCAGGGAATTTGCTTCGTCGAGATGACGCAGTTTGATGGACAAGACTGCCGCCTGAATGCCGTCCATTCGGCAATTCCATCCCATCATAGCGTGGTAATATTTTCGTGACTGACCGTGGTCTCGCAGCATCTGGATTTGCTTCCGTAAGTCAGGGTCGTTCGTTACGACTGCGCCAGCCTCGCCGAAGGCGCCAAGATTTTTTCCGGGATAAAAACTGAAAGAACCTGCATCACCCATCGTGCCTGCTTTTCGGCCTTTGTACTCAGCGCCATGAGCCTGAGCGGCGTCTTCAACGACGAAAAGTCCGTTTGCGCGTGCGAAATCCAAAATCGGGTCCATGTCCGCGGGTTGCCCGAAAAGGTGAACCGGGATAATCGCTTTTGTTCTCTCGGTCAGCCTCTTCGCAAGTTCCGCCGGGTTCATGGTGAATGTCTCCTGGTCCACATCCACAAATACGGGTCGAGCTTTGCAGTAGGTAATCGCCTCGGCGGTGGCGATAAATGTGTTTGGAACCGTAATGACTTCATCGCCCTCACCAATTCCAAGCGCCAGCAGAGTTAACCAAAGCGCATCGGTGCCATTGCCCACAGCGATCGCGTAGGAGGACCCGCAGAATGCCGCGAACTCTTCTTCGAACTTTTCCACGAACGGCCCACCAGCGAAGGCGCTGCTATCGATCACTTCGCGAATAGCGCGATCGAATTTTTCAATAAAAGGGGCGTGATGCGCCTTCAAATCGAGGAAAGGAACTTTCATCTGGTGTTATGCGATGGAGATCCGGGAAGCCTCAGGTCAAGCTTTACACGCTCGCGCTGAGCTGATGTAAAGCTCACCCGATATCATCCAGCGAATGCTTCGACCTGAAGAATCTCTTCGGCTTTAACGGGGGAGCGAGCCGGAACGACGTTACTCGGTTGAGAAAATGTCACGGGTGCACCGTTCATCTTGAGTGAAGCGCTTGCCGCCTCCAGGATTCGCACCATTTCAAGGCCCCGACGGCCATCCGTTAGCGGTTCAGAATCCGTTTTGATGCAGTCAACAAAATGCTGACACGCCAGCTTTAGCGGCTCCTCCTGATGAAGGTACGGGATGTAGCTGTCTCCGTAATGATACGAGTATTGAAATTCAGCGAATGTATCGTAGTGCGGCGGACGTTCTACCCGTGCATCGTAGATGCGGATTTTCTCACGTGTCCGCAAATCGTCATACACGACCATGCGCCGCGTACCGACGATGGTCATTTCACGGATTTTTCGTGGCTCGAGCCAGCTGCTCTGGATGGTTGCGAAGCGTTTACGCGAAAAAGACAGGGACATGTTCGTGACGTCTTCCACACCAGGCGTGATATGCGCGTTTCCCTGGCAGTTAATCGTGGTAGGAAATTCATCCAGAATATGGAGTATGATCGAGATGTCGTGCGGAGCCAGATCCCACGCGACATTAATGTCCTTTTGAAACAATCCCAGATTGAGACGCCGGCAATTGATATAGCGGATTTCGCCCAGGTCTCCGGCTTGAACGATTTGGGCAATCTTCTGCACCGGCGAGGAGTAGAGAAAAGTATGATCGAGCATCAAAACCAGACCGTTGCGGTTGGCGATTTCGATTAGTTCCTCGCACTCGGCTGAAGACGACGCCATCGGTTTTTCGATGAACGTATGCTTGCCTGCCAGGAGGCTTGCCTTCGCCAATGAATAATGATGCTTCACCGGGGTGGCAATGACGACCGCGTCCACATTTGTGCCGTTGAGAAGCTGCTGCGTCTGTGTCAGTCCCTCGATGTCCGGATACAGCGCGCGAATATGTTTTAGCCGCTCCGTATTGACATCGCAGACAGCTCTGACATGGCAGTCCGAAAGACCTTTGAAGTTGCGAACCAGGAGCGGTCCCCAGTAACCGCATCCGATTATGCCGACTGTGATTTGTTTCTTCATGGTTTCTGGGCTGATCTTGCGAAGCCCTGCAAGATTGTTGTTGGCGGGCGCGGACTTTTTTGCGCCGTTTGTAGCAAGCTTTGCAAAATCGGCGCCGGTGAAACGGGAGCGCCGCCTTGTTGGCAATGTTCTGCCGCCAGTCGAGATTCGAACAGCTGCCCTGCGATCACGGCGCAGGTCTTGAACATGATTTTTAGGTCGAGTAAGAACGAGAGGTTTTTCAGATAGAAAAGATCCATCATGATCATTTCGTTAAAGGTCGTTTTGTTCTTCCCGTTCACCTGCCAGTATCCAGTCAAGCCTGGCAGACCGTTTACGCGTCCGCGTTGCCATGATTCATAATGGGCAAATTCATTTGGTGTGCACGGGCGGGGACCGACCAAGCTCATCTCACCACAAAGGACGTTGAAGATTTGCGGCAATTCATCCAGACCGCTCGCACGCAAAAATCGCCCGAAGGGAGCCAGGCGAGGATCACCATAAGCATCCAGTTTGGTCATCGGACAATCGCCCCTCATCAATTCTTGGAAGTAGTTCTCGTGAGTGCGGGTTTCA
Organism: Candidatus Udaeobacter sp.; assembly: GCA_035651975.1. Taxonomy (GTDB): domain Bacteria; phylum Verrucomicrobiota; class Verrucomicrobiia; order Chthoniobacterales; family UBA10450; genus Udaeobacter. Next base: position 91,058 of record DASREQ010000033.1, on the reverse strand, counting down.
GCGCTCACCTTCATTGTCCGGAACTTCCAGATGGAAAAATGTCTCCCCCCGAGACCGACCCGTTTCTGTCGGTAGAAAATCGGTCCTGGTGAAGCGAGTCGCGTCACCAACATGAGTAAGACCATCAGCGGCAACCAAATCGGCAGCGCGAGCAGAATGCACGTAATGTCGAGTGCTGATTTCCAGCCAGGCACCCGGTACCCGGGCGCTACCGGGAACTCGATTGTAATGCCAGGAGCTTTCGCCCCGTTGCCGTTACCGTTCAAGCCGTTACCGTTATGGGGCAAGCTGCCGCCCTTGGTCGCTCGCCCGACATACGGGAGATGACCTTCTATCCTCATCTGATGGGTTTCCTCCAACTACTGCTAACCCGCTAATTGCGCGGGACTGTGTGAGCGAGAAGGCACCCGCATCTAGGTCTTACGTCCATCAAGGAAACGTGACCGAGGAGCGGGCTCTCGAAAAAGTCACTCTCAAAAATCTGAATACCGGGGGAAAACAGGGAATGAAAACCGAAATCGGCTCGGTAGAGCGATGTTTGGTTGCAGATGCTGCGGCATGCCGGGAGAGGCTGCTCGATTGGTGTAATTCCCCGCACGTCTACTTCTACGGAAACTGGAGAGCGAAGGTTCCGATTATTTTGCAGGACAAGGGATTTAACGAGGTTGTCACAATCCGAAGATCAACCTCCGAAACACGACAGAAGCCGCGATCGCAGCTGACCGGTTCGCACACTTATTCGATCTCGGAGAGGAGAGTGTCGAGATTGTCGCTCTCGGATCCTTCGTCTTCGGTCAGCCCAGCTTGCACCAAACACCCGAGGCAAAGTCCGTTATGGTGCACACGCACCACACTGCAGCAGTGTGGGCACTCGTCATCGTCGTGCGGGGTTGCTGAAAGGGAATCAGTAATGCTGGTAAAATCCATTTTTCGTTGTCTCAGTTGGCTGCTGGTCGCTCAGTGCGCTGCTTTTGTTTAATGTTGCAAGGCAAGGCGTCCGCCGGACCCAGGTTCTCTGATGATTGGCCGGGTTCCCTAGAGGACCAAGCAGCCTCGCAAGAGCGTGGAGAACGAGATGCTTGAGTGTGAGGTCGAGTATTACGCCCTGCACAAGCTCTTCTACGGAAAAGCACCGGCGAAGTTCTCCTAAAATGCTTATTCCAAGGGAAAAAAGGTCTGGTTTTTACATAGATGTTTCAATTACGGTTGCAAACCGACCTATGGGCCAGTCCTCTGAGATTTTAAAGGCGGCAATCGAAGCGGCGAAGGAGACGCTGCACTCGCTTCACAACCTAGACTCGCAGATCGCAAACGCTGCTGAGTTGATCGAACAATCTTTGCGCACCGGAAATAAATTGCTCGTTTGCGGCAACGGCGGCAGCGCGGCGGACGCTTCGCATTTTGCAACGGAGTTTGTGGTGCGCTTCATGAAAGATCGCCCTGCTTATCCCGCAATCTGTCTCGCCGGGGATGGTGGGCTTCTTACCGCCGCAGGCAACGATTATGGGTTCGACGAGATTTTTGCCCGCCAGGTGGCGGCGTTCGGCCTTCCAGGAGATGTGCTGATTTGCCTGACCACCTCCGGCAAATCCGGGAACATTGAGCGCGCACTGCAGGAAGCAAAGGCTCGCGAGCTTAAGACAATTGCCTTCCTCGGTCGCGACGGCGGATCGACCCTCGGCATAGCGGACGTCGACCTCCTGGTTCGCAGCGATTCTACGGCCCGGATCCAGGAAGCGCATCAGCTTCTGCTGCACGTGCTGTGCGAGATCTCGGAAACGCGCTTGTCAGGAAACAAGCTGTAGTCGCACCGGCCTGCCGCCTGCGTTTCGCGAGAAATAGTAGCCGATACGGGCCGCCACTACAAAATTACTCGGATTTTCTTAGAAGCCTTTCGCGTTCGCGATCAAGTTGCCGGCGCTCGCTGGCCGTCAAACTACCAATTCCAAATTTGGAAATCTTGTCGAGAATTGGATCGATCGAGGTGTAAACATCATCCGATTCCGCCGAACGAGCCGAATGCATTTTGGGCATAACATGGAACTTCGGCTTGGGCGCCAAACGTGTTTTCAACGCGTCCCACCAGGCAAGTTCGGGTCCGGCCCCATGTATTTCAATGAAGAGGAACGCTGCGCCAATGCTTGTCCAAACGGCTATCAGATCGCTCCAGGCGTGGTATGCGAGGAGTTGAAGGGTGTAAACCGCGGCTAGAATCAACACGATCCATTTCGTCATGATCCGCAGAAACAACTCAGCTCTGGGATAGATGGTGGCGAAGGCAACGAAAATTCCAAAGTGCAACGCTGAAGAACCGGAAGGAAGTGACAGCACTGAACGCTGCCAGAACCCCCAGATCGTAAGCACCACCGCCGGTGCGACCAGCAAGACAAGATAGAGCGCAATATAGGCTCGCCGCCCAATGAAGCGCTCCACTTCGCGGCCAAACACGAACAGCATGTACATCTCGACGGCAAACCAAAGCAGCGCGTTTGGCGCATGCACGAACGCATACGTGAAAAGACGCCACACCTGACCGGACCAGACCGCGGCGCTATCGAATAGCAAATAGGCTGGAACGGAGTGCGCCCCGATTGCCACGAGAATCGCTGTAAGAATTGCGGCCGCGACGTGCAACCCAACGAGCATCGTGGTCACATCGACGGGATAGCGACCCATCCACGCTACCGGCCGATAATCATCGGAGGTGGTGACCCCGAACATGCTTTCAATTAATGCCTCCCACTGTTCTTACGCAAGCGTGAAACAATCTAACCGTTGTACGATTCAGCTTGCCAAAGCCGTTCGCCCGTCGCGCCGTCTTGCCCCGCCGTAGCTTATGCGCAGGCGCAACTCTCGACGAAGGCGGATTCGTGATTAAGATGGACATCTTCGTTTCATGAAAAATATCGCACCTGCCATATTCCCGCCGAATGGAATCGGCGACACGAAACCCACAAACCGGGCCGTGCTTGATTGGGTACACGAAATCGGAAAACTGACAAAGCCCGAGAACATTTTCTGGTGTGATGGTTCCGAGCGCGAGAATGAATTCCTGATCGCGCAATCGTTAAAACAGAACGTACTGATCAAACTGAATGAGAAAAAAGTTCCGCGGTCCTATTTGCACCGTTCCAATCCGAACGACGTCGCGAGGGTCGAGAAATTTACATTCATTTGCACGCCGACCAAAGAAGAAGCGGGGCCCACAAACAACTGGTCGGAACCGGCGGAGACGTATTCGAAGTTATACGGACTACTCAATGGCGCGATGCGCGGGCGCACCATGTTTGTTGTGCCTTACATCATGGGTCCGCCCGGTTCGCCCCTAACGAAAGTCGGGTTCGAAATCACTGATTCAAAATACGTCGTGCTCAGCATGCGGATCATGACGCGTATGGGCAAGATTGCGCTCGAACGGCTGGGCGACGATCCAAAGGCGGAATGGAACCGCGGCGTGCATTCGTTGTTGGACGTCGATCCTGATCGCCGGTTCATTTGCCATTTTCCCCAGGATAACGCGATTATATCGGTCGGGTCCGGTTACGGCGGCAACGTTTTGCTGAGCAAAAAATGTCTGGCCTTGCGCATCGGTTCGTATTTGGCGCGCAAACAAGGCTGGATGGCTGAGCACACGTTGGTCCTCGGTGTCGAATCGCCTGAAGGAAACAAGTATTACGTGGCTGCGGCGTTTCCAAGCGCGTGCGGCAAAACCAATTTCGCCATGCTCATTCCACCCGCCCATTTCAAAGGTTGGAAAGTGACAACTGTGGGTGAGGACATCGGCTGGATGCAAATTCGCGATGGCCGTCTTTATGCGGTCAATCCGGAGAGCGGTTACTTCGGCGTCGTGCCCGGCACGAGCTACAAATCGAATCCGAACGCGATGAAATCGATCGAGCACGATACGCTCTACACCAACGTCGCACTCACTGAGGACGGCGATGTCTGGTGGGAAGGCAAAGACGGCCCGCCACCGAAGCACGCCCTCGACTGGCGCGGGAACGCCTGGACGCCGGACTCAAAAGAAAAAGCCGCGCACCCGAATAGCCGGTTCACCACGCCGATGCGGAACAATCCTGTTCTTGATGCCGATGTTGAAAATGGGGAAGGCGTTCCGATCAGCGCCATCATTTTCGGCGGGCGCCGCAGCGATACAGTGCCGCTGGTCTATCAGGCGTGCGATTGGAATCACGGCGTTTATCTTGGCGCCACCATGGCGTCGGAGACAACCGCAGCGGCAGCAGGCGATGTAGGACGAGTCCGTCGCGATCCGATGGCGATGCTGCCTTTCTGCGGGTACAACATCGGCGATTATTTCCAGCATTGGATCGACATGGGAAAACGGCTCACCAAACCGCCACTCATCTTTAGCGTGAACTGGTTCCGCAAAGACGCGAACGGTCATTTCCTTTGGCCGGGCTTCGGCGAGAACATGCGCGTGCTCAAGTGGATCATCGACCGCTGCGAGCAAAGCGGCGGGGCAACCAAATCGCCTGTTGGGTGGTTGCCCACTCCACATGATCTCGATCTTGGTGGTCTCAACATCGATCACAAATGCGTCGCCGATCTCCTCGGAATCGATCACGAGGAATGGCAAAAAGAACTCGCCGAGCACAAGAAGTTTTTCGACTCGCTCGGCGGCATTGTGCCGGAGGAACTGCAGAAACAACGCGAAGAGCTCGTCGCGCGTTTCGCCGAATAGCTGCTGCAGTCCTCGTCCTGTGCGCGACGTGATGCGCGCCAGATCGACAGCCTGCCTCGCGCTTCGCGCAGCCACGCGGCTACAGAAATTTGCGCACCGCTTGACTGGCAGCGAATATTTCCAGTGGGTTCGAAGACTGCGAGCAGAGAACATCTCAGAGTTCCAACGGCGAAGGATCACATTGAGATTCGTGGGGCGCGCCAGAACAATCTCAAAGGGATCGATGTCGACCTTCCGCTGGGGAAATTGACGGTCGTCACGGGGCCTAGCGGCAGCGGCAAATCGAGTCTGGCATTCGAGACGATTTACGCCGAAGGCCAGCGACGTTACGTCGAAACGTTCAGCCCGTACATGAGGCAATTTCTCGACCGCATGGATAAGCCGCGCGTGGACGACATCCGCGGTGTCCCTCCTGCAATTGCCATCGAGCAAGCGAACTCAGTCAAGAGCTCACGCTCGACCGTCGGCACGATGACGGAGATCAATGATTATCTGAAGTTACTCTGGCCGCGCGCTGCTCGCGCATTTTGTCCGGATTGCGGCCGCGAAATTCGCCCGGAAACCGCGCAGTCAATCTCTCACCAAGTATTGCACAACTGCGCCGGAAAAACTGTTTTGATTACCTTCTGGGTTGCCGTTCCGCCGAAGACCGAACCGCGCAAGTTCTTCAAATTTCTTCAGCAACAGGGTTATCTTCGGGTATGGATCGATGACGAAGTCGTGCGCGTCGATTTCGAACCAAAATTCAAGCGACTCGGCGCGCGTGTTCAGGTTATTCAGGATCGCATCACAATTTCCGAGGAAAACCGCGCGCGATTAGTCGAGGCAATTGAAACAGCGCTGCGCTTTGGGAAAGGCAAGATCAATATTATTGCACTTCCCGTGGAAGCAGGCGCGTCGCATGCGAGTTCTGCGGCGGCGCGCCCGGCGGTCGTCCCCTACCGATTCGCCATGCCATTCTCTACTGGCTGGCATTGCGCCCATTGCGACCGGGATATTCGCCCACCTACGCCCGGGCTGTTCAGTTTCAATAATCCGCTTGGCGCGTGCCCCGAATGTCGAGGCTTCGGTCGTACCATCGCGATCGATCTAAACAAGGCGATTCCGGATCGCAGCCTGAGCATCAAACAAGGCGTGGTGCGCGTTTTTCGCGGTGCCGAGTTTGGCGAATCCCATAAAGATTTGCTTCGGGCCTGTGCGCGAAAAGAGATCGATATCGATGTTCCATTCGAAGAATTACAGAAGGCCGATCAGAATTTCGTCATCGAAGGCGAGAAAAGATCGGGCGACTTTACAGACGAAGATTACGAAAACGATCGGTGGTATGGCGTCCGCGGATTTTTTCGCTGGCTCGAGAGCAAGACTTACAAGATGCATGTGCGCGTTTTGCTAAGCCGCTATCGCGCTTACATCACCTGCCCGAAGTGCAACGGAGAACGATTCCAGCCCGAAGCACTCAATTATAAATGTAGCGCATCCGTCTCGGTTGCGCCGACAGATCGCAAGTCGGAGGCAGGCGCTACTATAACCCTTCCCGAATTCCAGGCGCTTTCGATCCTGCATGCCCGCAATTTTCTAAAGGGCGTCGAGATTCCGTCGAACGATTCGACCGCGCGAATGTTACGCGATGAAATCTGCGCGCGGCTTAACTATCTGTGCGAAGTTGGCGTTGGCTATCTCACGCTCGACCGATCCACGCGCACTTTGAGCGGTGGCGAAGTGCAACGGGTAAACCTCACAACATGCCTCGGTGCATCGCTGGTCAACACACTCTTTGTCATGGACGAACCGAGCATCGGTTTGCATCCTCGCGATGTTGGCCGGCTGGTGCGGGTGATGCACAACCTGCGCGACAAAGGCAATACGCTGCTCGTGGTCGAGCACGAGGAACAAATCATTCGCGCCGCTGATAATTTGATTGATATCGGCCCAGGCCGCGGCGAACGCGGTGGCGAGCTGGTTTGGAATGGCACCCTCGAACAGTTTGTAAATGGAGCCGGCGCGTCCTCGCGTCATATAGAGTCTGGAAATCGGCGCGAGGGCGCGCCGGCTCCATCCTTGACGCGCGACTACCTAACGAATCGTAAATCAATTCCGCTGCCGAAATCACGGCGAAGATGGACATCATCGGTCAAGGTCATCGGTGCGCGGCAGCACAACCTTAGGAACATCGACTTCGAATTACCCTTGGGGGTTTTCACGTGTGTCACCGGCGTTTCTGGTTCCGGTAAATCCACGCTGATTCACGATGTGCTCTACCGGAATTTGCTGATTGCGAACGGGCAGTCGTCCGATTTGGAGCCCGGTGCATGCAAATCAGTGACCGGTGCGCATTGCATCCGTGAGGTAATCATGGTCGATCAGGCACCGCTTGCGCGCACGCCCCGGTCAACGCCGCTGCTTTATTTGGGACTTTACGATCGCGTTCGCCAATTGTTCGCCGCGCAACCGGAAGCAACGTCGCAGGGACTCACGGCGGGCACATTCTCGTTTAATTCCGGGAGCGGACGCTGTGAACGCTGCTCAGGTACCGGATACGAGAAAATCGAGATGCAATTTTTGAGTGACCTTTTCGTGCGCTGCGCGGAATGCGAAGGCAAACGATTTCAGCCGCATGTTTTGAAAGTTCAACTGCACGGAAAATCAATTCACGAGCTGCTGAAGCTCACCGTAAGCGAAGCGATCGAATTCTTCGGGCGAATCGGGGAGGACGAGACCTTGTCCGACCCACTTCGTGTGCTTGAGGAGGTCGGGCTTGGTTATTTGCGATTAGGCCAGCCACTGAACACACTGAGCGGCGGCGAATCGCAAAGACTGAAGCTCGTCGGGCATCTGGCGGGAACAGACAACGCCCAACTCCCAAATGGGAAGGCAATCGGCAATTTGCTTATCTTCGACGAGCCGACCACGGGACTTCACTTCGATGACGTGGCAATGCTGCTGCGATTATTTCAGCGGCTGGTCGATCGCGGTCACTCCATTGCGGTGATCGAGCACAATCTCGAAGTAATCAAGTGCGCCGATTGGGTTGTCGATCTTGGCCCCGAAGCAGGAGACGCAGGCGGCGGTGTAGTCGCTGTTGGAACCCCAGAGCAGATCGTGAAGGTTAAAAACTCGCACACCGGGAGGTTCTTGCGTCGCGTCATTTCGAGCGGAGCGAAGCGGAGTCGAGAGATCCCGTGGCGAAATGGAAAGGGTAGTTATCCGGGATCGCTTGACTTCCCTCAGGATGACAGCACCGAATTAGCCCGGGCCGCTGAAGAACCGCCTCGGTTTCGAGTTCATGGGACAAATGGCGCCATCCAAGTTCACGGTGCTCGCGAGCACAACCTGAAGAACATCGATGTCAAAATCCCGAGGGAACAAATGGTGGTCATTACCGGTCTGAGTGGCTCCGGCAAATCGACGCTCGCATTTGATATTCTCTTCGCGGAAGGACAACGGCGTTTTCTCGACAGCATGTCCCCGTACGCACGGCAATTTGTCGAACAACTGGAAAAACCCGACGTCGATTTGGTCAGCGGGTTGCCTCCCAGTGTCGCGATTGAGCAACGGGTCACACGGGGCGGAGGGAAATCGACCGTCGCTACGGTAACGGAGGTGTACCACTTTCTTCGGTTGCTCTTCGCGAAAGCCGGAACGCAATTTTGTCCGGACTGCGATTTGCCCGTGGAGAAACAAAGCCTGGCAGCCATTGCTAAACAAATTGAATCAACCGCCAGACGGGGGCTGGTGAGAGTGCTTGCACCGTTGGTGAAAGCTCGAAAAGGTTTTCATACTGAAGTCGCGCGCTGGGCGGAACGGCAGGGGTTCGACACGCTTTATGTGGATGGGAAATTGGTTTCTGTCTCGCATTTTCGAAAATTGGAGCGGTTTAAAGAGCATACGATCGATGTGGTGGTTGGTCTGATCGATCGGAAGCAAATCGCGAGAGCGCGTGAGATCGCTGGGCGTGCCTTAGAGATTGGCCGCGGCACTGCGCGTCTGCTCGATTCAAAAAATCGGCTGACAGTTTTAAGCACCGAGATGAGTTGCCCAAACTGCGGCCGCGCGTTCGAGGAGCTCGATCCGCGGTTATTTTCATTTAATTCACCTCATGGCGCGTGTGAAGAATGCGGCGGATTCGGCGAAATCTGGGACCGGGAGCTGCAAACTGCTGCCAATCCCGACGGGGAATCCGTTCTGGAAACCGAGCTCGCTGCCGAGCGCGAGTCCGAGTGGATCGAGGAAGGCGAAGCGCGCGAATGTCCGAGTTGTCGTGGCTCGCGCTTGAACGCCGTAGCGCGTCACGTGCGGGTCCAGGGCTACACGATTGATCAATTCACTAATCTTTCCGCGAGCGAAGCGGCACGCAAAGTCGAGAAACTGAAATTCCGCGGAACAGATCAAACGATCGCTGCTGGCCTCGTTCCCGAAATACTGCAGCGATTGCGTTTCATGGAAAAAGTTGGCCTTGGCTATCTTGCGCTCGGGCGCTCGGCGAAAACGTTGAGCGGCGGAGAATCTCAGCGGATTCGATTAGCGGCACAACTTGGCTCGAATCTACGCGGCGTCCTTTACGTACTGGATGAGCCAACGATCGGTCTTCATCCACGCGATAACCTGCGATTGCTAGACACGCTCACCGCACTGCGGAACAAGGGAAACTCGCTGATTGTTGTCGAGCACGATGAGGAAACGATGCGACGCGCAGACCACATCGTCGATCTTGGTCCGCGTGCTGGAATTCACGGAGGAGAAGTGGTGGCGGCCGGCACGTTGCGCGACGTCGAAAGGAATCCAGATTCGGAGACGGCACGCTGCCTGAAATCGCCGCTCCGCCATCCCATTCGCGGATCTCGCCGGTCTCTTCGTGATGTCGAAGAGTGGATCGAAATCCGTGGCGCGAGAGCAAATAATTTGAAAAACATCGATGTTCGGTTCCCCGTTGGCAGGCTCTCAGTGATCACCGGAATTTCCGGCAGCGGCAAATCCACATTGATGCACGAGGTCATCTGGCCTGCGGTGTGCGAGCAGCTGAAACAAAGAAAACGCGCAGGAAATGGCGATTTGTTCAAACTGGTGAGCGGTGCGCAGGAGATCGAAGCCGTTTATGAGGTCGACCAATCGCCGATCGGTAAGACATCGCGCTCGACGCCGGGCACGTATGTCAAAGTCTTCGACGAGATCCGGAATCTGTATGCGCAATTACCGGTCTCGCGGGTGCGTGGATATTCCGCGAGCAGATTCTCGTTCAACGCCGAAGGCGGTCGTTGCGAGACTTGCAAGGGGCAGGGCGTGATCAAACTGGAGATGAATTTTCTGCCGCGTAGCTACGTGCCCTGCGAAGACTGCGGCGGCAAACGTTACAATCCGCAAACGCTTGAGGTGATCTACAACGACAAATCGATCGGTGACGTGATGGAAATGACGATCGAAGAAGCGGCGCAATTTTTTTCGGTGCATCCGAAAATTGCGCGCCCGCTCTCCCTACTGGTCGATACAGGGTTGGGCTATCTCAAGCTGGGACAACCAAGTCCGACGCTCAGCGGCGGCGAAGCGCAGCGGCTGAAGCTGGTCACGCAACTCAAGCGTGGTGTCAGCCGGGCGGCCGATGAAAGGATTCGCAAGATGCGCAAGCCAGGCTCGACTTTGTATTTGCTCGAGGAACCGACCATCGGCCTGCACATGGCCGACATTGAATTGCTTCTTAATGTGCTGCATCGGCTCGTCGATGAAGGAAATACGGTAATTGTCATCGAGCACAATCTCAGCGTAATCGCAGAGGCTGATTACATTGTTGATCTTGGCCCAGAAGCCGGCGCGAATGGAGGCGAAGTCGTCGCCTGTGGGACGCCAGAACACGTTGCAAAAAACCGCGTGAGCCGCACCGCCCCGTTTTTGCGAAGGGTTTTGAATCCGTCGCGTAATAAAAAATACGGCCAGCCCGAGCGGAACGAAGGACCTGGCAATCGCACTGTTGATCCCCCTTCCAAGGTTGCGTGATCGACACTTCGGCGGTGAGATGCCTCGCCGTTTTCGCAGCTCCGGATGACGCGCGTTTTCGTTGCGGGTATCGCGGACATCAGTGACAGTCGGCGAACCAATGCTCGCGTATTATCTGCACAATCTCGATCCAATTATCTTTCGGATTCACGACAACATCGGCCCGCGCTGGTACGGTTTGGCTTACGTACTTGCTTTTATCTCCAGTTATCTCTTTTTGCTTTGGCTGGCGAAGCGCGGCTATGCTGATCTGCCCCCGCAACGAGTGGGCGACTTCATCACTGGCTGCGCGCTGTTTGGCGTGATCGTCGGCGGTCGTCTCGGATACGTTTTCTTCTACAAACCGGAAATGCTGCGCGAGCCGTTGTCGATCTTCCGTGTTTGGGAAGGCGGAATGTCCAGCCATGGAGGAATGCTTGGTGTGTTGCTTTTCACTTTGTATTACGCGCACCGGCACAAAATTTCGTGGACAAATCTCGGCGACAATCTGGTTGTCACGGTGCCGATCGGTTTGTTCTTTGGGCGCTGCGCCAATTTCATTAACGGCGAGCTTTACGGGCGGATGACAAAAGTCCCCTGGGCGATGCAATTCCCAAAGGAACTATTCGATCATCCGCAGGAAGCCCAGCGCGCGGTGGCGGCATGTACGCGAATCGACCCGTCACTCGCAACGCCCGACGCAATCGTTGAGGCAGCTCGTAGCCAGCCACAAGTGGTCACTGCATTGCGTTCAATCCTTTCGCCGCGCCATCCCTCGCAGCTTTATGAGGCTTTTTTCGAAGGAATCGTCTTATTCGCGATTCTGTGGTTCGTGCGTACGCGCAGGCGTGAGCCTAACGGCGTTTTGACCGGCTTGTTCTTTATCTGTTACGCGATTTTTCGGATCGTAGTGGAATATTTTCGCGAGCCCGATGCGACGCTGATCGGTCCCTTCACGCGCGGCCAATTCTTTTCGTTCTTCCTGATTGCGATTGGCCTCGGGTTTGTTGCAGTGGCAAAAATGCGACCGACGTTTCCAAGGAAATTAGGAACATAGGCATTCTGCCTGTGCGCCCAGCGGGTTTGAAACCCGCTGAACACACCAGCGGAGTTCAACTCCCCTGGCCGCACAGGCTACAAGCCTTTGTTCCGGACGCGATGGCATTGCATTGCATTCAACTCCTGCTTGGTTCGAGCCTTCGTCATTCGACGTTCGCCTTTGCGTTTGTCATGTCGAGCGAAGTCGAGACATCTCTGGAGTTTGAAAGAGCGAGAGATTTCTCCACTTCGCTGCGCTTCGGTCGAAATGACAAGTAGCGTTTCTGCAAAACGGCGTTATTACTTAAGCCGGTGACGCGGGAATGCTGGAAATCATAGCGGCTGGCGGCGGCCTCCTTTTTGCGTTCGATCACGCGACGATCGCAGGAAAACTTGTTCTCACTCTGCTCGCCGTGGCCTCCATCTTCAGCTGGTCGATCATGATCACGAAATTGCGCGTGATCCGGTTTGCACGAAAACAGAATGCGCGTTTTCTAGCTGCTTTTCGACAGGATCGACAACCGCTTCGCTTGTTCGAAAAGAACGCGCGCTTCCCGGGATCGCCGGTGTTCAATGTGTATCGCGCCGGTTGCGAGGAAATGACATTTCATCTGCTCGGTTCACCGGAGGTGGATGATACGTTTCGCGCGCGGCTCGGGATTGCAGACAAAATTTCGCCGGCGCAAATGGGCGCAGTAAACGCGGCGATGGAACGAGCCGTTGGTGAAACGGCGCTTTCACTCGAATCGCAGATGATTTTGCTCGCTACCGCGGTAAGTGGTTCGCCATTTCTCGGCTTGCTCGGCACAGTCTGGGGCGTGATGGACGCCTTTACTGGCGTGGCCGAAGCGGGCTCGCCGAACCTCGTCTCCATGGCGCCCGGGGTTTCAGGTGCACTCATTACAACGGTCACGGCGCTGTGCGTCGCGATTCCAGCAATGTTTGGTTACAACTTTCTCGTGACCAGTATCCGCGGGATCATCGTCGAGATGGACAATTTTGCCGCTGAACTCGCTTCGGAATTCGAGCACAAATACGTCGATCACAACGTGCGCGAAGCCGCGTTGCGGAGATGAGGACGCCTCTGCTATTGAAGGTTAAGTGTTGGGTGTTGAGCGTTGGGCGTTTTTCAATCAGAGAGCGCGACGTCCAACGTCCAGCATCGAACGTTTAATGAGGGCCAGATGAAACGCTACTCGCAACGCCAGGGCCTTTCCACGCTCAGCGAGATCAATGTCACGCCGCTGCTCGATCTGGCGTTCGTGTTACTCATCATTTTCATGATTACGACGCCGCTACTCGAAAGCAGCATGAACCTCGTGATTCCATCGAGCGGCGCGACAAATCCGCCGATCAAGTCAGCGCAGGTACAAATTGTCTCGATCGACCGCAGTGACACGATTCGGTTTAACAATCAGGTAGTCGATTTGAAAGCGCTCACGGCGCGACTGACCGAATTGAAACAGACGAACCCAGACGTCGCCGTCGTCATTCGGCCTGATCGCGAGTTGCCGGTGCAAAAATTAATTGCACTGATGGATGCGCTGAAGCAGGCGCAGATTACAAAGGTTGGCATCGCTACAAAGGCAACCACTAACGAACACTAATGAATACGAAGAGATGGAGAAGGCAGAACTGCCCGCGAATGACACGAAAGATGCGAATAGAAGAATGAGGATCGCGGAGTGGCCAACCGGTTTTTTCGCGTGATTAGCGGGCAGCCTCTTATGAATTGGTGTTCATTCGTGTCCATTCGTGGTTAGATGAGGATCTCGAAGAACCCGCCTTCGCGGAGCTTTTGGCGAAACGTCACGCTAATTGCGCTCGCGCACATTGCGGTGATCGCAGGGTTAATTCACTGGAGTTTAGCAGCGCGAAGCGCGCCCGACCCGGAAAGCTTGGTTTGGCTGAGTGGCGCGGAAGATCTCGCGGCCGACAAATCAGAAAGCACTGCGGCACCGTCCACAAAGATTTCAGTACCAACCCCTGAGCCAGAATCTTTAAGCCCGGACGAGAACGAACAGGAAGAGTCACCATTGGTTCAAACAAAGAGCGAGATCGAGTTGCCGAAACCAACGCCAATGGAGACACCAGTTCCAAAGGCAACAGCAAAGCCGAAGGCAACACCAAAACCGACTCCGAGACCAAAACCGAAGTCGACTCATAAAAAAACTGTGCTGGCGAAAGCGACCAAATCATCGGCGCACCCCAAGTCGAGTCGGCCAAAATCGAAGGGAGAAGAAACCGACGCGAGCAACGAGAAAAAGAAGAGCGCGAAAAGTGTTAGTGCGAAACCTAAATCGTCACCTGACAACGGCGTTCGGAAAACAGTTGTAGCTGGCAAAAGCGGTAGTGCGGGAGGCGGAAGTAATGCTTCGGAATTCGCCTGGTATGGCAACATGCTCCACGACCGTTTTTACCGTGCATGGATTCAGCCGACGACGAACGTCCCTTCCGGCACCAAAATTTCGACTCTGGTCAAAGTTCGCATCGAGAGAGACGGGCGCGTTTCCAAATTCGAGATCATTAAGCCATCCGGAAACGTTGTAGTAAATGAATCGGTCAGGGTGGTCGCGAAGCAAGTGACCCAGGTTGACGCGCCGCCGACGGGCCTGATTCACGGCGACCACTACGACGTTAAAATCAATTTCGAACTAAATACCAATCAGGAACCGGCGAAATAACAAATATCTCGCCCCGCACACATCGCCGGAAGAGATGTCCCGGCTTCAACGACGATTTTCCGCAAATTTCTTCTCAATCATCCGATGTAAATACCCGGCTATCGCTGGATGATTGAGGCGCTGAACGACTTCGTCCAGAAAACCGGTGACAATGAGACGTTGCGCCACCGGAATAGGGATACCGCGGGTGCGAAGGTAGAAAAGCTCATCCTCGTCGATCTGTCCGGAGGTCGCGCCGTGGGTGCAACGGACGTTGTCGGCGAGAATTTCGAGGCCGGGCATTGAGTTTGCTTCGGCGTCGTCACTCAACAGAAGGTTGCGAACTTTTTGATACGCATCGGTGAAATGGGCATGCGGCTCTACTCGTATCAGTCCACCGAAAATGGTGCGGGCGCGATCGTCCAGCGCGTTTTTGTACAAAAGATCGCTCGCGGTGTGCGGCGAGAGATGGTCCTGCAATGTGCGGGCATCGAATTCCTGGTGGTGCTTTGCCACGGCGACAGCAAGCAGATCGCTGCGCCCACCTTCGCCGATGAGGCGGCTCACACTTTCGAAGCGCGAGTATCGTGAACCCAGATGCAAGTTCAGGCTCATCGCCGAAGCGTCATGATCCACCATGGTGGAGTTCATTTGTAGGGCGACGACATTGTCTGCCCAGTTTTGGGCGCAAACGTAGGTCACCTTCGCACCGGGGCCGGCGACCAGATCGTTTACGCCGCATGCGAAACCGGGCGCATGGTCATTTACCGAGCGGAAATGTTCGATCACGGTCACTTTGGCCAGTTCGTCAGTGACCAGGAGTAAATGCGGAAACGCGGAAGTGTTTTCACCAGTCAGCCAATGAAAAATCTCGATTGGCAGCTCGATTTCGACGCCGCGCGGCACGTAAAGAAATGTTCCGGATGAAACCAAAGCCTGATGCAACGCCGCGAACTTGGCGGACCCAAGTTTTGCTGGTTGCGACATGAAATGTTTTTGGAACAATTCGGCGTGCTCAACCATTGCCCGCTCCAGTGATTGGAAAATGACGCCGCGCTTTTTCAGCTGATCCGAAATCACGTCGCGCTCAATAAGCTGGTCACCAGCGAAGATCATGCGCCCAGCCACCTCTTCGAGTCCGCGCGATTGCTCGAGAATAGTTGCGCGCTCTGTCTCCGTTAACGTACTGCCGTACTTGAACGGGCTAAGATCGAGAAGATTGACATTGGCGAATCGCCACGCCTGATCTTTTCGGGTCGGATTAGTTAATGATTCAAATTGGTTCCAAGCCGCGTGTTGCTGATCACGGAACCAGTCTGGAAATTCACGTGCCTCACCCGGGCCGCAAAGAATTGGCGCGGCCTGCTTGTCGATGGTCGGTGTTTCGTTTCTGGTCATTTCGAAAGGGGACACGTAGGACCGATGCGTTCAATAGTCGTACTTGCGCGGCGGATACGGGATTATCCGACCGAACCTTCCATCTCCAGTTCGATCAGCCGTTTGAGCTCGACACTGTATTCCATGGGGAATTGGCGGACGAGATCGTTGACGAAACCATTGACGCTCAAGCTCATCGCCTGCGCCTCGCTGAGGCCGCGCTGTTGCATGTAGAAAATCTGTTCGGAGCTCACCTGGCTGACGCTGGCTTCGTGTTGAACAGCGTTACCCGTTCCGCGCACGGTGATGGCGGGATACGTGTCGGTTCGCGAAGTTGCGTTGATGAGCAGGGCGTCGCACTCGGTGTTGTTCTTGCAATGCTTCAGATGCTTCGGCACATGGACTAATCCGCGGTACGTGGCGCGGCCTTTTCCAATAGAGATGGATTTGGAAATGATGTTGCTGGTTGTTTCATCTGCCGCGTGGATCATCTTCGCTCCCGTATCCTGATGCTGACCGTCGTTGGCCAACGCGATCGAGAGTACTTCGCCCCGCGCTTTGCGACCCTTCATAATCACGCCCGGATATTTCATCGTGAGACGCGAGCCGATGTTACAATCGATCCATTTTACTTCGGCATTTTCCTGAGCAAGACCGCGTTTCGTGACGAGGTTGAACACATTCGACGCCCAGTTCTGGACAGTAATGTATTGAATCTTTGCTCCCTTAAGCGCGATCAATTCCACGACCGCGCTGTGCAATGTAGGAGTATTAAACTTTGGTGCCGTGCAGCCCTCCATGTAGGTCACTTCCGAGCCTTCATCGGCAATGATGAGCGTGCGCTCGAATTGCCCGAAGTTTTCGGCGTTGATGCGGAAATAAGCCTGCAGCGGATGTTTCACTTTCACACCGGGCGGCACGTAAATGAACGAACCGCCGCTGAACACGGCAGAATTCAGCGCGCTGAATTTGTTGTCGGCGATCGGGATGACTTTGCCGAACCATTTCCGGAAAATCTCCGGATAATTCTTCAGTCCCTCTGTCGATCCGACGAAGATGACGCCTTGTTCGCCGACCGCTTTTTTAATATTTGAATATACCGCTTCGCTGTCGAACTGCGCTTCCACGCCGGCGAGAAATTTTCGCTCCTGTTCGGGAATGCCGAGACGCTCAAATGTACGCTTGATGTCGTCCGGCACTTCATCCCAACTGCGTTTCGTCTCGGTCCCGGGGGAGAGGTAATAGCGGATTTTGTCGAAGTCGATCGCTTCGAGATCCTTGCTAGCCCAATGTGTCGGGAGCGGCTTTTCCAAAAATGTCTTGAGCCCTCTGAACCGAAACTCACGCACCCAGGCCGGGTCTTCTTTGACATCCGAGATGTAATGAATGGTGCGCTCGCTCAGGCCGGCGCCGGCATCGCGCACGTGAGCTTCCGGATAAAAGAAGTCCCCAATGTTGCGATTGATATCGACTGCTGAAGATTCGGTTTTCATCGTGAATTTTATCCTTTTTACCTAAACGCTGGTTCGACCGCCCCGTCGCGCGCCCAGTCGTAACCTCTCTCTTCGAGTTCGAGAGCGAGTTCTTTCCGCCCGCTCCTAACGATTCGCCCCGCCACCATCACATGGACGTGGTCGGGAACAATGTAGTTCAGGAGGCGCTGATAGTGCGTAATTAACAATATGCCAAGATCGGGGCCGCGCAATGAATTTACCCCGTGCGCCACGGTCTTGAGCGCATCGATGTCCAGGCCGCTGTCGGTCTCATCGAGCACCGCGTACTTCGGTTCGAGCATGGCTAATTGTAAAATCTCGGTGCGCTTCTTTTCGCCTCCGGAAAAGCCCTCGTTTACCGCGCGCGACGTGAACGAGCGGTCCATCGCAAGTAATTCCATTTTTTCATAAAGCTTCGCGTAATAATCGGTTGCTTCGAGCTCCTCGCCTTCCGGCAGGCGCGACTGCAATGCCGCGCGGAGAAAATTTGCAATGGTAACGCCTGGAATTTCGCTCGGATACTGAAACGCCAGGAAAAGACCCCGCCGGGCGCGTTCGTCCGGTTCAAGTGCCAGAAGGTCCTCGCCATCCATCAATATTTTGCCGGCCGTGACGTGGTAATCAGGGTGACCAGCCAGAACCTTGGCCAGGGTGCTTTTTCCTGAACCATTTGGGCCCATGAGCGCATGCACTTCGCCCCGCGGCACGCGAAGAGTTAAGCCCCGCACGATCTCCTGATCGCCGACAGCAATGTGCAACTTCTCTATGTTCAATTCCTTCATAAAAGCGAACAGCAAATATACGCTGATTTAGAGGATTTGCGAACCGCGTCCGAGCAGACCCCGGCCCCGTGCGCCGAATGCGGTGGGGTTACGTGGCTACCCCGCTTGGATTCGAACCAAGAATAACGCCTCCAAAGGGCGCTGTGTTACCGTTACACCACGGGGTAAACGGATTAGCGATTTTAGATTGGCGATTTTCGATTGAAGCGCAATGTCCAAAATTCGAGCGTGAGCGGCCCCAGTCCGAGCAACTCGCTGAAAAAATCGAGGTTGAATCTCGGGGCGGTGGGACGAGGATGATTCTCACCGCTGGGTCAGGCACGGTTATGGAGCGCACGATTTTCCTTCAGCATTACCGCGTTTCTCTTGGCTCTGATGGCACGCCGAATGAACTCGGCCGCGATGGTGCCGCAATTGCCTACGAAGCCCTGGACGAACGATCGCGTGAACCGGTTGTCCTAACGTTGGTTCCGGTCGAAAGCGTCGATCCGGCGGTTCGGGCGCAATTCGAAGAGCAGGCACGCGCGGTGGAAAGACTACGTCACGTAAATATCGCCAAGGTTTTTGATTTTGGACGTGAAGGCGGAAATTACGTTTACATCTCCGAGCGCCTGGCAGGCGAAACCCTTGCGGGGTGGGTCGCTCAGCATGGCCCGATGCCGGCTGATGCAACGTTGCGCGTGGCGGAACAAATCGTGAGCGTTCTCTCATCCGCCAGTTTTCACAAGCTTCCATCTCCGCCTATTGATCCTTCCGGCATCATCGTTGTGCCCGGACAGACTCCGGAAGGTGGCTGGCCGCTCGTAAAGTTGACCAACTTCGGTTTGGCCGGACTGAACAGTGGTGCCGAACCCTCGCCGCAGGCCGACGTCTCGCTTTCCAGTGAGGCTGGCAAAGTCGAAGAAAAAGATACACAGTTACGAACGACGCCTTCCTCAGCGCAGGCTGCGAGTTTTGAGGCCAGGAACCCTGCGCGAGAGCATGGAATGCCGGATTTGCGTTCGGAAATTTACTCGCTCGGCGCGACAATGTACTTTCTTCTCACCGGCGTTGTGCTCTCGGCTGAAACTGGTCGGCAACCGCTCAAGTTTTCGGGTTTCCCAAAACCATTGCGGAACTTGCTTGGGCAGATGTTGCACCCCAATCCCGAGCAACGTCCAAAGGACCTGGTCGCGCTTGGAGAGCTGATTCGGAGTTGCCTGCTGAAAATTGAACGGCGACGCGCACTGGCGGATCGATATGGCGTCCCGTTCAGAACGACGATTCGGCCGCCGACCGAGCCTCGACCGCGGCGCTTGCTTCGGACAGCATTGGCGTTCGGCGCGCTCGTCGTGGCTGCGGTGGTGGTTGCCGCGGTATTGTTTCCAGAGTCGATCGGCGGAATTTTACAACGCCATCACGCGACAAAGTCGATTGGCGTTCTGGTTGGCGTCCCCGAATCCTCACCAACGCCTGCAGCAATCCAAAGTCCTTCGACGCCAGTTGCTCCTGCGACTGTGCTGTCGCAAGCCGCAAATGCAGCTTTAGCAGTAGCGAACCAACCCGCGACCGAGAGTTCGGCAGCTCAGAGTTCCTCTCAGACCCCGGCGGCGAATCTCCAGCAGGATCAAACATCGAGTGGGCAACCGCAGGTCGCCGGGTCGTCGGATACTGTCGCGGCCGCTTCCCCGGGCGCAGTCCCAGAAAACTCTTCTGAGAACGAAGCTGCTGCAGAGTCTCCGAATGGCTCCCAGGCTGCGCAACCGGCGACCGCCGCTCAGTCGAGCTCGCGCAGCAAAAAGAAACGCGTCGCTTCCGCGTCGTCGCCTCGCCAGGGTTCAGTCCGTGTCCGAATGCTTGGAATTACCTCCGACGGAAGGCTGATTTATCGTCTACCTTCGGGACGTACCAGGATCGTCGCTCCCGACTCGGACAAAAATGAATTCGCCCCGCGCAGGCATCGCCGCGTTCCCACCCAGCGCGACGAGATATTCGCTCCTCCGCCTCAATTTGGGCCGGATTATTTTCCGAACGATTAGTTCCTAAAGAAAGCACGCGCGCGAGAGGCGGATTTATAGCGGATCCTGCTTTCAGACCGGTCACGTTTTGGGTTAGGAACCTGTCGAAAAATTAAGAAAAAAAAAGCTTGCCTGGCGGCGCCATTCCCGGCATAATCTCGCCTTCGTGGGGAAACGACCTGCCCTCTGGGCACTTGCAACTGCATCTCTTTTTGTCATTTCCAGCGCGGCTCTTCGCGCGCAAGGGTTGGCTCCGTCAACGTTAGATTTTGGAAGCCACGATCAAAATCTTGCGAGTCACGACCAAAAGAAAGCGGACGACATGGTTCAGGTGATCACGCAGAAGTCGGCGCCGAGCACCCCGGATAAGCCGGTAAAAGCGATCACGAAAAAGCGAACGCCTGCGACCTTAAGAAAGCCAAAACCACCCGTCAACAAAGAGCCGGCACAAGTGGCCGCCAAGGAACCGATGCAAGCGGCCGCCAAAGAGCCGAAGCGAACAATTGCCAAAGTTTCGAGGCCGACGTTCACCATGGATCCTGTGCGACCAATGGGGCAACAAACCGTAAGCCACACAACCCAACCTTATTCCCGTTTTAGCTTCAAGACCCTTGGGGGCAAAAGCGAATCCGTCCCAGTCATCACTCAGTATTATCCCAAGCAGATCGTTTACCCGTACGGCAAGGTTGACCGGCACATCGACAGCAGGCTGATGCAAGCGGCGACGATCGCGCAGGAACGCGCCCATGCACATTCGCGCTCTCGATGCTGGCATTACGTGAAAGACGCGTTGCTTGCTTCCGGTGTTATCGACTCCCGACCGAAGACCGAGCTCGCCAGGGACGCCGCAGCGGACCTGGTCAGTAACTACGGATTCAAGAGACTGCCCGTGTCAGATCCATTCTCCGCGCCGGTCGGTTCGGTGCTGGTATACGGAACCGGCCGAAGCGTCGGTCATGTCGAGCTTCGCACAAGGGACGGTTTCGTCAGCGATTTCCGATCGAAAACGCCATCGCACCGGCCGTTGGTGGGCGTTTACGCGAAGATGTAATTTTCGGGTAACTTCGACGGAGTCGGCGATGAAGCCGCTTCCGCGCTAGGACTACAAATGGGTCGGTTCTGTGTGGGATCCGGGCGGGATAATTTGAAGTGTCATAAAGTGCGGATGTGCATTCGTCCACGCCATCGCCTCTCGTTTTGTATCAAAGAATCGGTCGATAACGATGGCCTTAAGTTGGCTCGCAGTACGTCCGCACAAACGAGCTGCTTTTCGACTAACGACCGCCGGTCCAGTGTCGACTGCGATGCAGGCCCGATCTGGGAAAATAACCTTGCTCCCGTACGGAATTCGCCTTGGATCGACGGCGCAATGTCCGGAATTTAGTCGTCGGCCGGTACTAGCATATTTAGGCCCCTCGCCTGCCCAGTAACTGGTCACACGCGCCAGGATTGATTCTTCGCGCGCGAAAGCGGCTGATGCAAACGACAGAAAGAAAATAATTGTATAAGATAGCTTCATGGTATTCTTGGGGGCTCCAAGGTTGTCGAGTCTTAGCTGGAGCCGGCTGTTCTCCAATGCCGAAAGCTGCAGACTGACTTTAGCTTTGGATTCGGAACAGTCCCGACTCGTTAGCCCCTGGGGGACGCATGACTCTGATAGATACGCGTTGTAGCGAGCTGGTCCTATAGACGAGTTGGGCGAATTGTCAATTGTTCGCATCACGTCTGCGCCCCGTCTGACGTGAGCAACTGGTGGACAGCACACAACGTCTAAAGTTCAGGACTTACCAAGGCGTGACAGGGCGGCTCTCGATGATACCATGCGCAAAATGGAAGCTGCCGATTGGGCGTCGTTGAGCGACCAGGAACTTCTCGAGCGCCGTATTTCTACGCTTGGGCTGCGGCTCGAAGGCACCGCGGTGGAACCGCTCATCAGGCAGTTATATGACGAACTGTCGGCGCGTGGGCTGGTGTTCCATCCCCCGTGCCACGTCGGTGATGAATGGTTTGTGCCAATCGGCATCCCAGCCATTTTCATTCCGTTTTTTCTCGTGCACGATCGATTGCGCGCATTGGAGCGGACGATGATGCTCGAGGTCGAGGGAGAGACGCCCGAATGGTTCATGAAATTGATGCGCCATGAAGCGGGTCACGCTTACATGTACGCGTATCGACTTACCCGAAAGAAAAAATGGCAGGAGCTTTTCGGGCAAACTTCTCGTGAGGAAACACCGGACAGTTACCGGCCCCGTCCGTTCAGCCGCAGCTATGTCACGCATCTCGAAGACTGGTACGCACAGAGTCACCCCGATGAAGATTTCGCGGAGACGTTCGCAGTCTGGCTTACGCCCGGCCTCGATTGGCGTAAGCGTTACTCGCGGTGGCGAGCACTCCAAAAACTGGAATACGTGGATGAGTTAATGCGTTCACTGGCAGGCAAGCCACCAGTGCACATGCCCGAGTATCGCGTGGCTGATTACGATTGTTTGAATGTCAAACTCAAGACCTATTACGCGCGCAAACGAAAACTCTACGAAGATACGTATCCGGATTTCTACGATGCTGATCTGCGGCAGTTGTTCTCCGCGCCGGCGGGGATCAAAGCAAGCGCATACCTGCAACGGCGGCGGCGGCGATTATTAAACGCGGTCTGCCAGTGGACGAACGAGAACAAGTTCCGGGTGAACCAGCTCCTTGCCCGGCTCACCCGCCGCTGCGATCAGCTTGGGCTTCACGTTCTTAACGATGATCCGCAACAGGATTTTCGCGTTTCCGCATTTATTACTACGCTGGTGATGAATTATCTTTTCACCGGAAAATTCAAACGCACCAAGTAACCAGTGCGAGTGTCGTGTCGAGCGGAAACTCCCGCAGTTGCGGGATTACTGCTGCCTTACAATTTACATTAGAAACTCGACTTCGCTGAGAATGACAAACAGAACAAAAATAGAGTGAAAAAGAAACTCAAAGTTCTCGTTCTTTTCGACGGCACAAGCCCCACAACCGTCGACCAGGACTTCACGAAGGAGCTGAAGACGAAGGACTGGAAGACGGAGGCGGACGTCATGGCTGCGCTCGGCACGGTCGGTCACACAGCGGAGCACCTTGCCATTTTCGACGATGTCGATCTCGTGCGCCAAAAACTGGAAACCTTCGCGCCTGATATTCTTTTTAATCTCGTGGAACAGTTCCGGAATAATCCGGGGTTCGATCAAAACATCGTTTCGTTTTTCGAGATGCAGGGCCTGCCATTCACCGGCTGCGGTTCGACTGGTCTCACGCTTTGCAAACACAAGGGCATTTCAAAAAAAATCCTGCATTACCATGGTATTCACGTCCCACATTTTGTGGTCGTTCCGCGGGCCCAGCGCATCGTGCGCCCAAAACAGGTTAAGTTCCCAATCCTGGTAAAACCGGTAAAGGAAGAAGCATCGTATGGAATTTCGCAGGCTTCGTTTGTTGCCAACGACGAACAATTCCGCGAGCGCATCGCTTTTATTCACGAGAAATGTAACAGCGACGCGATTGCCGAGGAATACATCGAGGGCCGTGAACTGTATGTGAGCCTGATCGGAAACGTACGGCTAACCGTACTTCCGATTCGGGAGTTGGTGTTTCGGGAAGTGCCGCCTAACGAACCGAAAATTGCGACTTTCAAAGCGAAATGGGACGACGAATATCGCAAGCGCTGGGGACTGGAGAATCAGTTCGCTGAAGACCTTGATCCGCAGCTCGTCAGCTACATCGAGGAGACATGCAAACGCATTTATCGTTTGCTTACCATCGATGGATACGCCCGCATTGACCTGCGGTTGACAGCAGCTAATGAGATTTATTTCATCGAAGCCAACCCGAATCCTATTCTTGCCAACGATGAAGACTTCGCGCTTTCAGCGGCAAGAGCGGGTTTGCCCTATCCGCAATTGATCGACCGGATCGTGCGGCAGGGAATGAACACCGTTCGCGATTAAACGCGAAAGTGTTCATTGGTTACAGCCACTTTTTTACGCGTGGCCAGAACTCCCGGACGTTGCTCTTCAAATCATGACAGAGATAAATATGCGTCCGTCGCTCGAAAGGCATCGCCCACGGACTACTGACGATTTGTCCCAAATCTTCTACTGAAGCGAATTGCTCGCGCGCGCCGTCGTCCCGTGTGTCGAGCACCAAGGCAACCTCGCCAGTCCAATCCCGTGGTCCCCAGAGAAAATAGTTCTGATGGCCGGAAATCGCCGGTGGCAGCCCAAACTTGGGACCAAAGAAATCAATTGCTCCAGCCTCGCCGTAATTTTGGCAGAAAACGGCCACGCGTTTCTTATCATCGGGACGCAGGTGATCATAAACATGCCCGACCGAAGCCGCCATTTCCTGCCACCCAAATTGATCGGCGAAAATCTGCGGCAGCGGAGCGGTGTGCGATGTTTCAGTGCGCGGCAGTTGCAGACCGATGGCTTGCATATACGCGATGAGTTTGGCGGGTGGCAAAATCGGCACGGCCAATGGCGCAACCAGCGCGCCGGTCGCGAGGGTTAAAATCAGCAACGCCGCCTTGCACCATCTCAATCGGTTAGCAAAAACGCGCTCTACAGCCACTCCTCCCGCTGCAAGAAGCATCGGGTACGCCGGCGCAAGGTAGTAGCTTTTCCCATGCAAAATGACGAACTCGGCTAGCATGACGAGGTATATGATTCCAAGCGCCATATAGTGCCGACCGTGGCGGGAACCGAACACCCAGATTAACCCGGACAGCCATAGCGGAAGCGTTCCCGGATTCATGAAAACAATCTGCTGCACGATGAATTGAGCCGGGCTTAATGCGACGTTCTTATTGCTGTGAGCGATGTTACTCAACAGCTCGTACGTGGGCCAATGATGCTGCGCTTGCCATAAAATGTTCGGCAGCGCGATTACAAACGCAATCAGGCCGCCAAACCAAATCCACTTTTTGGCAAAATGACGCCGCTCAGGCGTGAGTAGCAGTGCCGCGCAAATCCCGACGGCGAAAAACGTTGTGGAATGTTTGTTTTCGAGGCCGAGTCCCAGCAAAACACCGAACCAAAGCCAAAGAATCGACGAACCACCGTTGATAATCCGAACCAGCAGATAAACACAACCCATCCAGAACAGCGGCTCGAATGCATTCATCGAGAAAAAATTGCCGACCGCCAAATTGAATAGCGCACAGAGCGACCCCGCGCATCCGAGGGCGATCGCCCAGGCGCGTCCGCCCAGTTCGCGCGCGATCAACCCTGTGATTGCAACCGTGGCCGCGCCCGCCAACGCCGGAAGAAAACGAATCGCAAACAATGAACTACCAAGGAGAAGTTCGTTCAGTCGCAGCAGCAAGATCGACAACGGAGGCTGGTCGACGTATCCGAAAGCGAGATGCCGAGCGCAGGCGATATAATAAAGCTCATCGCGAAAATAACCGTAGCGACTGTTAGTCAGGAGATGAATCAACAGGGCTACAGCGCTGAAAAGAATTACCAGAATCAGTTCGCCGCTGGAGCGCTTTTGGTTCGTCACAGCTGGAATTGCATCGCGCATCGTTCGAGTAATTCCTTGAAGTACGCGGACTTGGTTCCGGGAAGTGTCGCTTAACGGTTTGTTATTTACAATCTCGCGGACGACCGTCCCCATGAAGAACTGCCGAGCGCACAGCGTCTTTTTCGGTTAAACTGAACTATGAGCGTGCAAGTTTATGGATGCAATCATGTGGCCGTCGAGGTGGATGACATCGACAAGGCGGTGGCGTTTTACAAGGACGTTTTCAACCTTGAACAAATGAGCGGCGGCGAAGGTGATGCCTTTTTCAAATTGGGCGAACACCAGTTTCTCGCAATTTTCGAAGTTGAAAAAGTTCAACGGACGAACATGCGGCATTTCGGCATCATGGTTCGCGATGAGACGCAGCTGGCGGAAGTTCGAAAGAAACTCAAAGAAAAATATAAACTGAAACTGGAGCCGCCGTTTCGGTGCGATTTTCGCGATCCGTGGGGCAACCGGATACAGGTTGTCGATCTTCACGACGAATCGCTTGTCTGGCTCTTACCTTATGGCGAGGTCCAGAAAGCCGGTATTAAATTCGGAACATAGCTTTTAGCATGTGTGTCCGGCGCGTTTAAAACCCGCTGCGTCCATCAGCGGAAGGCGCTCAGACTTTTGGAGGTTCCATGTTCCTGCGTTCGCGACCCGCTGGCAAGGCACGCGAAGAATCGCAAAGTTCGACGCTGTGCCCGCGCTGAATGACCGCAACCTTTATCTCGCGCTGTGACCATACATCACGCCCACTTCGCCGTGAACCTCATGGTCGCTATCCGGCTTCCTGAGAACGGAATCAGGGTCCCCCTGCGTAGTCTGTTTTGTGTCTGCGCAGCCCGAAAGCAACGAGCAGACTGAAATGAGAATGACAAACGTTCGCGCCAGCACGTTTTCTGTCTCGATCTTCTGGGTACGCAAGTCAACCTGTACCGGCATTACTCATCGCTGCCCGGCGATGGCTCTCAATAATGGCCCCCTTTAATTGCGCGGTGGCGGCGAGAGGGATAAATGGAGAATAAGTCGATGATTAAAGCGATTGGATTACCGTTCCAGATGAATTCTGAGACCAAAAATAAATGATCTCATTTATCGTTCCCGCGTACAACGAAGAAACAGAGCTTCCCTCTACGCTTGCCGCGATTCGCGCTGCGGCTTCTGGTGTGGCGCTGCCGTTTGAAATCATCGTGGTTGACGATGCATCGACCGATTCAACGCCAGAAATCGCTGAGCAAGCCGGTGCTCGGATTGTCTCGATCCATCGACGTCAAATCGCAGCCGCACGAAACGCCGGAGGGCGCGCTGCACGGGGTGAATGCCTCTTCTTTGTCGACGCCGATACGCGGATCAACCGTAATCACGTTAGCGAAGCGGTGGCCGTTCTCGAAACGGGTTACGCTGGTGGCAGCGCGCGCGGAGAGATGGATGGATTCATCCCACTCTGGAGCCGAATTTTGTTACGCGCGTTTTGCACGCTTTATTTTGGCCTTAATCTCGGCGCGGGCGCATTTCTTTTCACTACACGACGTAATTTCCAGGCGACTGGCGGTTTCGATGAGCAATATTTTGCCGGAGAAGAAGTCTATTTTAGCCTCGCTCTAAGAAAGCTTGGCCGTTTCAAGGTGCTGCGGGAACCTGTTCTTACATCTGGCCGAAAGTTACGCATGTATTCAGCCAAAGAGATTCTTGGCACACTCTTCATAATGATCCTGGGCGGGCCGCGCATGGCGCGCTCGCGCGCGAGACTGCATCTTTGGTACGACGGCAAACGCGAAACAGAAGCGGTATACGAATGAGACAGAATGCCGCCGTGCCAGGATTCGGTCCATGGGTTGCCAAAACACAGTCTTCGTCTAGATTAGCGGCTTTCTTATGGCAGAGAGTAACCAAACGGCGAATCTCGAAGAGTTCCAGTTGCATGAAAAAGATACCGGCAGCGCGGATGTGCAGGTCGCACTTCTCACCCGCCGGATCGAGCATTTGACTGAACACCTTAAGACCAACCGGAAGGATCATTCTTCGCGGCGCGGCCTGCTTAAGATGGTCGCGCATCGCCGAAGTCTGCTCGATTATTTGGGCAAAACAAAAGGCGATCGTTATAAAAAGCTGATCGACAAACTGAACTTGCGCAAATAACGCGGACCCCCAGGTTCGCGCCTAATGGTTTGAACTGCTCGAAGCCATAATTAAATTAAGAATAGAAAATAACCAGCAGTTCCAGGTCCAGTAATCACCTTGGATTTTAGGTTTTAGTTTCGCCGGATCATAGACTTGTAGTCTGTGCGCCGAGCGTGGCTTCAAGCCCGCTCACCTCCGGAGCAGACGGACAGAATGTCCGCTGGCCGCACAGGCAAAATGCCTATGTTCCAACCGGGTTTAAAACCTACAGTCAGGGTGACCGGCTTGGAATCGCACATCCAGGACAAGTAAAATGCAACAGAAGGTCACGGCCCAAATTGGGGCCACTCCCATATCAATCGAAACCGGCAAAATCGCCAGACTCGCCGATGGCGCAGTCGTTGTTACGAGCGGCGATACCATGATACTGGCCAGCGCCGTGTCGGCCACAACCATCAAAGAAGGTCAGGATTATTTCCCACTGACGGTCGATTATCGTGAAAAGGCAGCCGCAGCAGGAAAGTTTCCAGGCGGCTACTTCAAGCGCGAAGGGCGTCCAACGGAAAAGGAAACGCTCACCTCGCGCATGATCGATCGGCCCCTGCGGCCGCTCTTTCCCCCGGGATATTTTTACGATACGCAGATCATCTCGATTTTGCTCAGCGCCGACGGCGAGAATGATCCCGACATCCTGGCGATGAACGGCGCGTCCGCTGCGCTGTGCGTTTCGGATATCCCGTTTGCCGGTCCAATCGGTGCCGTGCGTGTCGGCCGTGTCAACGGGGAACTCGTTGCGAACCCGACGCACACGCAACGCCTCGAGAGCGATCTCGATCTGGTTTATGTCGGTGCCGAAAACGATGTAATCATGATTGAAGGTTCGGCCAGGGAACTGCCGGAAACGGACTTCGTCAAGGCGCTCGAGTTCGCGCACGGGCATGCGCGCGAGATGATTCGAGTTCAAAAGGAATTGGCTGCGATGGCGGGAAAGCCCAAGCGCGAACCGCAGTTGCTGCAGGTGAACCAGGAGTTACTCGATATCGCTTACCGCGTAGCGGGCGACCGGATCGAAGGCGCGCTTTATACCGAAGGCAAAGTGGCGCGAGCGAAGGCAGTCGACGCATTGCGCGAAGAAGTGAAGACGGCGATCCTGGAAAAAAATCCAGAGGCCGATCCCTTCGCGATCTCGCAAGCGTTCGATTATGTCCAGAAAAAGGCATTTCGCGTCAGCATTCTGGAAAAACAAAAACGGGTCGATGGTCGCGGTTACCAGGATTTACGGCCGATCGGTTGCGAAGTGAGCTTTCTGCCGCGTGCGCATGGTTCAGCCATTTTTCAGCGCGGAGAAACCCAGGCCGTTGCGCTCGCTACGCTGGCGCCGATCGAGGAAGCGCAGATGCTCGATGCCTACGGCGGCGGAGAACAATCGAAGCGGTTCATTCTGCATTACAACTTTCCGCCATTTAGCGTCGGCGAAACGGGGCGCACGGGCGGGCCGGGGCGACGTGAGATTGGCCACGGTGCATTGGCAGAGCGTTCGCTGGAACCCGTTGTGCCGAACGAAAACGATTTTCGTTACGCGATCCGTATCTCAAGCGAGATCATGGAATCAAATGGCTCGACTTCCATGGCAAGCGTGTGTGCGGGAACCTTGGCGCTGATGGATGCGGGTGTGCCGGTGAAAACACCGGTTGCTGGAATCTCCGTCGGGCTGGTCACCGACTTTGGAGATGATCACCAATTAAAACGCTACGAACTGCTGACCGACATCATCGGCTCGGAAGATCATTTTGGCGATATGGATTTCAAGCTCTGCGGAACCGACGAAGGCATTACCGGTTTTCAGCTGGATCTGAAACTGCCAGGTATTAGCCACAAAATCATGGCCGAAGCGATCCAGCGCGCTAAAGAAGCGCGCACGAAAATTCTCGGCATCATGCGCAGCGCGCTGGATAAACCGAGGGCAGAGTTGTCGAAGTACGCGCCGCGGATCGAGACGATTAAGATTAACCCCGAAAAGATCGGGGCACTCATCGGGCCCGGTGGCAAGACCATCAAGGGCATTGTCGCGGAAACCGGCGCTGAAATTAATATTGAAGACGATGGTTCCGTGCACATTTACGCCACCAGCGGCGAGAGCATGGCACGCGCGAAGGAAATTATCGGTGGCATGACGCGTGAAATCGAGATCGGCCAGACCTATCAGGGACGCGTAGTCTCGACGAAGGAATTCGGCGCGTTTGTCGAAGTGTTTCCGGGTAGGGATGGGCTCGTGCACATCTCCGAGCTCGCGGATTTTCGCGTGAAACGCACTGAAGACGTTGCGAAAGTTGGCGACATCATTTGGGTCAAGTGCATCGGCATTGACGACAAAGGTCGGGTAAAACTTTCGCGCAAGGCTGCGCTGAAAGAACGCGCTGAAAAGGAAACCGGACAAGCCGCGTAGTTGTAGCCGGGGTCGGCGCCCCTGGCTAGCCGATGACGAGGTTAGGTCTTGTGATTTTCCCGGCGCGAACGGGATGGTTGCGCTACATTTGAGGGACCAAGCCACCATGATCACCCCCACGCGGCTTTCCTACGTCGTCCTTGCTGCCACAATTATTCTTGCGGGTCTTCTTCATCTCGGTGTGCCTTTGCTGGTCGTCCTGTTTTCGTATTTTGCGTTGCGCCAGCTTTATGTTCTTACAAAAAGGAAGTGGCTGGCTTTGATCTTGTTTGGCGTTGTTGTGGCCGGGATCGCCGCGGCGGCAGTCTTTCTCACTCGTGCGGCCGTTCTCGCATTGCCCGACGTGGCTGATACTTCCATTCCCTCGGCCAGTGCCTGGGCGCAGAAACGCCAGATCGAGTTACCGTTTTATGACTTTGAAAGTCTCAGACAGGCTGTGATGAACGTGCTTGGGCAGGAAGCACATTACCTGCGAAACGTCGCTAATTTTGCCAGGAGCGCGACGGCAGGGCTGGTTTTCTGCGTGCTCGGCATCGTCGCAGCTGGGAGCCTGTTTTACAAGACTGGCCTCGATCCTTATCGCGGCAGTCATCGGGTGAAGAACAATCTTTACTCCACTTGCTGCGATGAAGTTTCCACGCGATTCCGCGATTTCTATCGCAGCTTCGCCACGGTGATGGGCGCACAAATCATGATCTCGTTTATCAACACGGTATTGACGGCGATTTTTCTTGTCGCGGTTCGTCTGCCGCATGCGCCAGTGCTCATTGCTGTCACGTTTCTTTGCGGTCTTGTGCCTATCGTCGGAAACCTGGCCAGCAACACCATCATCGTCTTTCTCGCGTTGACGGTCTCTTTGAAATTGGCGATCGCGGCTCTGGTGTTTCTGGTGGCCATCCACAAGCTCGAGTATTTACTAAACAGCAAGATCATCGGAGAGCGGATTCGGAACCCGGTTTGGCTAACCCTGATCGCACTGATCATCGGCGAGCGGCTCATGGGTATCCCTGGCTTGATCCTGGCGCCGGTGGTATTGAATTATCTGCGCGTGGAAATGCTAACAGTGGAAGTGCGGCCTGTGCACGAAAAAGTTGAATTGGTTGAATCGGCCGCTCGCGAAAGCTTTCGGAGTTAAAGCCGTCAGAACTTCTTCGCTTTAACGATTCAAAGTTTCAACGATTTAACGGTGACGAAATCATGAAGGCCGGATTTCTCGAGAAACTAATCGAGCGACTCGGGCGCATGGGGCCGGAAGAAGTTCAAAATTACTTCCTGCGACTGGCCCAGGAGAAGGGGTTTCTGGAAACCGTCTTCAATGCGATCCATGAAGGCATCATTGTGACCGATTCAAATGGGCGGGTCAGTTATTTGAACGATGCAGCCTGCAAATTGTTTGGATTGGAGGCGGCAGACGCCATCGGAAAGCGGCTGGACGAACGTGTTCGCGGCCTCGATTGGGGATCGCTGACCCATAGCGGCGGACCACTCAGTCGTGATATGGAGATTTTTTATCCGGAAAATCGCTTCATCAATTTTTACATCGTGCCGTTGATGATCGAATCAAGGGATTCTGTGGGCGGAATCGGTGATTCCGTCCGGCCGAGATCGACGACTCCGGCTACGGGGCAACAGGTCGGACATGTCATGATCCTGCGCGACATTACAGAGAGCCGGCGCACGGCGCAGCAAACCATCGAATCAGAGCGCTTGAATGCGCTTACGTTGCTGGCAGCGGGAGTGGCGCACGAAATTGGGAATCCCCTCAACTCGTTGCATATCCATTTACAATTGATGGAGCGTAAGGCACAGGAACTGGACCACAATGCGAAGGCGGAGCTTCAGCAATCAATTGATATCGCCCGTTCCGAAGTCCGCCGGCTCGATTCCATTGTGACGCAATTCCTACGTGCGATCCGGCCGTCGCAGCCACGGCTGCATCCTCAGAATGTGAACACGATCGTTGAAGAAGCGGTACGCTTTTTCACGCCCGAAATTCAGGACCGCAACATGGTGGTGGAACAGGAATTGCGCGCTGATCTGCCTTTGCTTCAACTGGATCGCGAGCAGATGAAGCAAGCGTTTTATAACGTGATTAAAAACAGCCTCGAAGCCATGAGGCGTCATGGCACGCTGCGTATTCGCACGGACTTGGACGATACACACGTGATCGTCAGTTTCGCTGATTCCGGTGGTGGAATGTCGGCGGAAAACTTGAGCCGTGCATTCGAGCCTTATTTCACAACCAAATCGTCCGGCACCGGGCTTGGCTTGTTAATCGTCCGTCGCATCGTACGCGAGCACGGCGGGGAACTCTCCATCGAAAGCACTCAGGGGAAAGGTCTCACGCTTACCATTCGATTGCCGTATGTCGACAAAAGGATTCGGATGTTGGAAGCGGGAGAAAGCAAAAGGCCGCTTCAACAAGCCGTCACGAATTGAGTTTGCCCAATCCGGCGGTTAATCGCCGCCAAATGTTTCCTTGAACCAGCCTTCCAACTGGTGAAACAAAAGCTGCAGGTACGCACCAGGCGATTCCTTGAAGAGCTCGATAATGCGCGGGCTCAGATCTTGTTCGGGCTGATCGATCGTGCCCGACAAATGCACCGTCGTCCAAAGGTAACCCCGACCCTTGTCGGGGCTAAAAATTTCTTCCGGGTTTGGCAACCAATCCAGATGTTTGCGGGCAACTCCAAGCTGAATTGCGCCGCTTAACGCGCGGCGATCAATCGAGATTGCTCCCTCGACGCGGAATTTCCCTTTCTCTTCAAGCGCGATTTCTTTGATTTCAATAGCCGGATAACGCCAGGTAAAATTGAGCGAGCAATCGGTCAGCTCCAGATGCTCGAATGATTTTTCGCGCGCGAGCGCCGCGAGTTTCTCCAGAAACGGCAGGTTATCTGCGCGCGCGTCTTCCAGACGCAGCGACCCTTCGCCTGATGAATCTTCCAGCTTGGGAGTGACTCCCGTCCAATGGATGGCGCCGTGAGCGCTGCCATTCAGATGCTGTTTCCATTTTTCTGGCAGCCAGCCGCGTATCGGCACGTTCTCGAGGTTGGCGCTAAAATCGATGCGCCTGTCTTTTCCGATTCCAGCTGTTCCCTCGCCGTGAATGTTTCCTTCACTTCTTTCGTCGGGGGCCAGATCAATATCGTAAAGCGTAAGCGCCGTCTTTGTGATGAGGACGTTGGCGCGACGCAGATAAAGCTCTGGAAGCAGCGCCATCTTTAGTTTGCCGCCGGTTACCGTGTAATTAAAGTCTCGACCATGTGGAGTAATGAGCAGTTGTGTATCGAAGAAACCCGCGCGTTTGCCACGAAACCGCCATGTTATATTGGCGTGCTCGGAGTCAATTCGCTTGAGATACACGCGGTTCGGCAAAAAAAACGCGAACCACGGCTTTGGCGCGATCTCTTCAGGGTTCGCCTCATAAATCTGGATTTCGACCTCCCCTGATTCGACGTGAACATTGTTGAACCTCCATTGACGTATAAACACGCCCCAGGGATCAAATCTGGCAGTAATCCCGCGAGCATCGACGAATTTCAGAGCTCGCTCGCCGTTGCTTGCTCCAAAACTTGCGGCTCGCGCCGTCAACGGGCTCGTTCGTCGGATCGCGGAGTAATGCGCGCTTGGAAAGTGTAAACCGTTCGCGGTTTCATTTTCCATGGCTAGGCGAAACGTATCGCTTTCAATGTAGCGAGTGGCCAGGGGACTGAAAAAGACGATCGCCCCGATTACAGCAACAATAACGACAAAAATCGCAATCGCTGCAGCGAAGATGACTACTTTCCTTCGCAAGATGAGAACGGTTTAATGACGAATGTCGAATGAGGAAATCCGAATCAAAGACGAATGACGAAGCCCCAAGAGGATCTTGTTGTCATTCTGGGTTCGTCACTCCTTCGTCATTTCTTTGTCATTCCCAGTTGCGCAAAAAGAAAAGCGTAAATGTCGGCCAATTGTTTGATGCGCTCGTTCAACGCAGTACCAATGCCGTGACCTGCACTGGAGCTCGTCCGCAATAGAATCGGATTTTGAGATTTATTCGCTTCATCCAGGCGAGCCACCATTTTACGCGAATGATACGGAGCGACTCGCCCATCGTTGGCGCCGGTCATCATCAGAATGGAAGGATATTTCGTTCCATCGACGACGTGATGGTATGGCGAATACGCATAAAGCGCCTTGAACTGGTCCGGTTTTTTAACGGTGCCAAATTCGGTGACGTTGAACGCGCCATTAGGTGCGAGCTCTACGCGCAGCATGTCGTAAATTCCCACCTGGGACACGACCGCCCGCATCAAATCAGGATGCTGGGTGATCATTGCACCCATCAGCAAGCCGCCATTACTTCCTCCCTGGATGGCTAACTTTTCCGGGCGCGTGTAATTTTCTTTAATCAAGTATTCCGCCGCAGCGGCGAAATCGTCGAATACGTTTTGTTTTTTCGTGAGATTGCCGGCTTTGTGCCAGTCTTCACCGAATTCGCCGCCGCCTCGAATATTCGCCACCACATACACGCCGCCGTGATCGAACCAAAGCCGGCGCGTAAATTCGAAGCTCGGGGACATGCTGATTCCGTAGCCGCCGTACCCGTAAAGCAACGCCGGATTCTGCCCGTCGCGTTTCATTCCTTTCCGGAAAATGATGTTGAGCGGAATTTTCGTGCCGTCCTTTGAGGTTGCGAACTCGCGCGTCACTTCGATGTCGGCAAATGAAACGGGCGACGTTGTGCGCAGTGCCGTTTTCACAGGCTCGGTTTTTCCCTTCGGACAATGGAACCAGGCTGGCGGTTCGGTATAACTCTGATCGCGAAACAGAAGAGAACCGTCCTCGAGTCCGACCATCTCCTGCACAGCAGATATTTTTGGAATCGGGACGATCGTTTCGCCTTTGCCGTCCAGCCCGAAGCGGCGAATTTGAGATGGACCTCCAAGTAAATCGCCAAGGAACAGAGCGTTGGCTGTGGGCAGGATCTGTTGGATAACGGGTTCCCCGGTAGGGACGATCTCAACGGCCTTGCTTAATTCCGGTGTCTCAAGCGGCAGACGGAGAACTTTTCCCCGCGGCGCAGCATTGCGCGAAAGAAGATACATTGCGTTATCGCGTCCCAGGCGGGCGGCTTTAATCTGGTCGCTGAATTGTGTGACCTGCTTCCATGTGCCGTCTGGCCCGAGCAGGTAATGCGCAAAATCACCGCCATCGCCATTCGCAACGGACGCGAGAATGTAACGGCCGTCACGTGAACTTTCCAAAATGATCTCTGCGATCCGCGGAAAGTCTTTTCCGATTGAGTAAGTGTCTTCCGTGTCGGGCGAACCGAGCTTGTGAAAGTAAACTTGTTGAAAAAAGTTCAGGTCAGGTTCAGGCCGCTCACCTTTTCTGGGAAACCGCGTGTAATAGATGCCGGTACCGTCAGCGTTCCATGCTGCGCTGCCGCCAGCCGTCGGATATTGGACATGGGCGATCGTGTCCGGCAGCGCTTTGCCAGTGGCGGTCTCGTAAAAATGAAGCGTGCCGTCTTCACTTCCACCTTTGGAGAGCGACACGGCGACATATTTGCCGTCCAATGAAGGGACGAACCAATCAATGGCGGTTGTGCCTTTGGCATCCACCACGTTTGGATCGAGCACAACTTTCTCCGATTTGAGATCGTCCGCCGACGTGAGCGTGACCAGTAACGGCTGTTGCTTCGGCGGTTGGAATTTCATCGCAAACAACAGGCCGGGCCGCGAGACAAGCGACGAATAACTGGGCGAAGTTTTTGCATACCACGCCGTTAATTGCTTTTCAATTGCCGCCCTGTCCGGCAACTGATCGAGATATTGCCTGGTCCGTTGATTCTGCGCGTTCGACCAGGCTTTCACAGCCGGCTCATTGTCTTCTTCGAGCCATTGATATGGATCTTCTACAGTCACTCCCTGATAGTTGGTTGAAACAGGCTTCTTCGGAGTCTTTGGCGCGGGTTGGGCAGCAGGCAGATCGAGCGCCGTGCTTACAACCATGGCGCCAATAAAAAACAGGAAGCGATTAGTTTTCATCGCGCGAAACTTAACAGAAATGGCGAAAAGAGAATGACAAATCCGAATCAGCGACGAACGGCGCGATTTAAACCGCGGTTATTGTCATTCGGGTTTCTTGCTTTTTTCCTCAGTGGCGATTCGTGCTTGCTGATTTTTCGCACCGGTCGTTTCTCCAGCTGCCGGGGAGGCGCCACCAGGCATGGAAATAGCATACTTTGGGTCCTTAACCTGTTTGCGCACCGCTGCGAAGAGTTTGGTGATTCCCGTCAAGCTAATGCGATTGGCAAGGAAAGATGGGATAAAACCACCGGTGTCAGTGTAAATGCAATAGGTGGCGCGAGTTTTGGTCGCGCCATCGGGCTCGAGCAACCATTTCCCTTCACAAAGTTTTACGCGCACGACGTCTTTCTTTTCAGGCGGCCCGAGTTCGTTCGCTGGCGACCAATGACTCATAAAAACCAAACCATCAGTCGAACGCCAGGATTTCTTCCAGACGCGCAACGTGTAATCGCGATCCGCGCAAAGTTTTGGCGAAAGTCTTTGGTAACCAACAATCGAATCGCCATCCCGCTTGATTAGCCGGCACTCGGTCATGTACGGCATGAACTTCGGATAGTTCTGGAAGTCTTCGATCACCGCGGAGACGGCGCTGGTCGGCGCGTCAATCGGGCCGACAGCTTTGAATTCCTTAAGCGGCGAACCTGGACGCGGGCGGCTGTAGATCGCAACGTTTTTTTCTCGAGCGGACAGTTTCCAGTAATCGTCCGTGCTAATGGACTCTTCACCAGCGAAAGCGATTGGGCCACCAGCGAGAAGAATGGACATCAGCGCGTGGAAAATTCGCTGGTGCATCGGCGGCGAGAATACATCATTTCCCCGGCATAGCTATATTTCTTTGGCCGTACTTTGGACTGTCGATGCGGTGCGCACTTGATACTGGAGAAAAATCCAGCATCTGGCATCTAGTATCCAGCTCTTGGAACATAGACTTGTAGTCTGTGAGCCCAGCTGGTTTGGGACCGGCCGAACAAACAGCGGATAAAATATCCGCTGGGCACACAGGCAAAATGCCTATGTTCCGGTGCGGCCAATGAATGTACAACCAACAGTCCTTATTGTTGATGACGAGAAACACACTCGTGACGGGTTGCGAAGTTTACTGGAGAACGAATACGATGTGTATGTCGCTCCCGATATTGCAGGCGCGATAAACGTGCTGGAGAGCGAACAGATCGACGTGCTTCTCACCGACCTGCGTCTTGGGAGCGAAGATGGAATGACCTTGATTGATCGAGCGCTGAAGATGCCGCGTCCCCCTGTCTGCATCATGATGACGGCCTACGGATCAGTGGACGTCGCGGTGGAAGCGATGAAACGCGGCGCCTACGATTTTGTGACCAAGCCACTCAACCTCGACAAAGTTGAATTGTTGATCGCGCGTGCCGTACAAGGCCGCAGACTCGAGCAGGAAAATCGCGCACTGCGGGAACAAGTCGATGAGCGTTACGGCCTCGAAAACATATGGGGAGACTCGGCGGCGTTGCATGAAGTGCTCGACGCGATTCGCCAGGTTGCGCCCTCATCAGCTAATGTGCTGATCGAAGGCGAGAGTGGCACAGGCAAAGAGCTGGCTGCGCGTGCCATTCATAATTTGAGCCGTCGCAACAAGGCGAAATTTGTGGCGGTGCATTGCGCCGCGCTTTCTTCACAACTTCTGGAGAGTGAGCTGTTTGGTCACGAGAAAGGTGCGTTCACCGG
The DNA here is from genome assembly GCA_035651975.1 of Candidatus Udaeobacter sp. Taxonomy (GTDB): domain Bacteria; phylum Verrucomicrobiota; class Verrucomicrobiia; order Chthoniobacterales; family UBA10450; genus Udaeobacter. Next base: position 53,159 of record DASREQ010000033.1, on the reverse strand, counting down.
CGCGTACGAACGACGCATCGGTCGCTTCGAGCAGGCCAACGGCGGCACCATTTTCCTCGACGAAGTGGCTGAGATCGACCCGAGCACCCAGGTCAAGTTGCTGCGCGTCATGAGCGAGGACCGCGCGTTCGAGCGTGTTGGCGGCAACCAAACGATGCACGCAGATGTCCGGATCATTGCGGCTACGAACAAAAGTCTCGAAAAGCTGGTGCGTGAAGGAAAATTCCGTGACGATCTTTATTTCCGCCTGAACGTGGTCCGCATCACCATGCCGCCGTTGCGCGAACGAAGGGAAGATATCCCAATTTTGGTACGCGGATTTTTGCGTCACTTCTCCAAGGCAAATGACAAACCCCTTGTCGATCTGACGCCTGATGCGATGGACGCGCTCCTCACTTATGACTGGCCGGGCAACGTTCGTGAGCTGCGCACTGCGATAGAACATGGAGTCGTCATGGCCACCGGGCCTAAGATCACTCTGCGCGATTTGCCGATGGCCGTTCGGCAGTCAGCAAGAGCAAAATTGCCGGGCGGAGTTTCGGCCCAGGCTTTCGGCGAAAAAACGAGCCCGCTCGATTTACAAGAGAGCGAAAGAAAATTGATCGCCCAGGCTCTCGCCGCCACCAATGGCAACGTGACCGCCGCAGCCAAAAAGCTTGGCATTAGCCGCCGCACGCTTCATAGAAAAATCAACGAAATGAATGTTGTGAAAGAGGCGGCGGAAATCAAGGATCACGAAGGCTAGGTCTGGTGAGATGCAGTGACGGCGCTGTATTGCCGCGCATCTCGGCCCATCGCAACAGCGACTGAGCGCCTCGACACACTGAGGAGGCTACATGGTATGAGCACTCACTCAGTTAGTTCGATTTTGGTGCCAGAGAGGCAACGATCTTTTCGAAACAGGGATCGCCGCGCAACGGATCCCAAAACGGCAGGAGCTTTAATTGGCCATAGCTGATGGGGCCAGGGCGATTGGTCACGATGGCAAGCTGCTCGCAGGCGAGGTCTTTATCGTCCACCCAGGCGGCAATTATCGCCAGATACTTGACTATTTCCACGCCGCCAAGTGCGTCCTTTTTCATGGGAAGCAACTCCACTGCCCGCCGCCCTTCGCGAAGCGCCTCCTCTTTCCGGCCAAGACCTGCGTCGATCAGACCAACCACGCAGAGCGCAGGGCCATAATTGGCTTGCGTCTGGATGATTTTTTCCTGCTCTGCTCGCGCACCGGCTAACGCCGACCGCGCTTTGACGTCATCCTTTGTCATCCGAGCGATAACCGTTTCTACAAACAGACGATTAAAAACGACATTTTCGTTGGCCAACGTGATCGGGTTGTCGCCTGCTGCGGTTAAAGCATCTTTTGCTCCAACGGCATCGTGTTCAGCCAATGCGCAGAAAAGCCAGTAGTTGGCGATACTTTGTGTCGCGCTCGGGCTTCTTGCCCGGATTTTATCGATCAACTCATGCAGGGGCCGGGTATCGGCTTTCCAATCCAATTCGACGAATGCGCGGGCTGCTTTGATCTCGAGATTCTTTGGCTCAATGGTTAATATGCGATCCAACGCGGCGTTTGCTTCTGCATAGCGCCGGAGAAGCTGGTAACTCAACGCGAGCTGCTCCAAGGTGAAAACATTGCGCGGATCCAGATCAGCTGCTCGTTGGAGATTTCGTATGGCGTTTTCCCATCGTCCTTGCCGCCTCTCGATGTAACCTTCCAGTTCGAACACGCGAGGATCATTGGGCAGGGTTCCGGCAGCAATTTCTAATTCAGCGAGAGCGCCATTGTAGTTAAGGTATCCCCAATACAGGTTTTCCGCGCGCGCCAGGTGCGTTTCTCCTGCATCTGGAAAAAGGTGAGACGCTGCCTGGACGGCGGCTTCCGCCATCGTCAGGCGTGCAGGCGAATGGTCGTGACCAAGGAAGTAGAGGAGGTCATGAGCATATGCGAGCTGACAGTATGCCTGGAAAAATGACGGGTCACGCGCAATAGCCTGATTCAACAGATCGACTGCCTTCAGCAAGTTTGCGTCTCCGGTAGCGCTAAAGGTTGGTGCCCAAAGAAGATTCCTGGCCTGCGCGTAGAGGTCGAAGGCAGTCAGGTCCCCGGTAGACTTTCGCTCAATGGCCACCTTCTCAGCAGTTGAAATTTTCGCGCGCAGTTTCCCGGCGACCTTTTGGGCGATTTCACTGGGAATCGCGAATGCTTCGCTGAGGGCCCGATCGTATCCCTCCGCCCATACGCCCGTGTCTGTGCGAATGTCCACCAACTGCGCATTGATGTGCACCTTGCCGCCAGATCGCCGGGCGGTCCCTTCCAGCACATGTGATACACCAAGCGAGCGCCCGATCTGACGCAAATCGCGTTTGCCGCGATATCCCATCACGCTGGTGCGGCTGATCACTTTGAGATCGGCGATTTTTGCCAGCTTGGTCAAAATGTCGTCCTGGACGCCGTCGGCAAAGAATGCGTCTTCTTTGTCGTCGCTCAAGTTTTCAAATGGAAGGACGGCGATCCCTGCGGGGATCCTGCGCGCTGATTCATGCTCCCATGTCATTACGCCTAAACCTGCCGCGAGAACAACCGACAGTGCGATCAAAGCCGCGATGGTCGGATTCCGCCGCACCCATTTTCGGGCACGTGTGAACAATCCGCTGCGTTTCGCGCGGATTGGTTCGTGTTTTAACCAGCTTTCAAGGTCTTCGGCCAGCGCCATGGCAGAGGCGTAACGGCGCCTTGGATCTTTCTCGAGACACTTCAGGCAAATGGCCGAAAGGTCGCGATCTATTTTCCGGTTCCACAAACGGGGAAGCCGCGGTTCAGTATCCAGGAGCATCCGGACTGTTTCGTAGCTGGTTGCTCCGGCAAAAGGCGGATGACCAGTGAGCAGTTCGTAAAGAACCGCGCCAAGTCCATAGACATCCGTAGCACTGCCGAGGGCCGCGTTATTACCTGTCGCCTGTTCCGGCGCCATGTAGCTGGGCGTACCCATCACCTCCAGCGTGCCGGTAACGGTGCTCCCGTGTTCGATTAATCGGGCGAGCCCAAAATCGGTGAGGTGCGGTTCGCCGTTTGCATCGAGTAGAATATTTCCTGGTTTTATGTCTCGGTGGAGAATGCCGTGCTCATGTGCGTAGTGTACGGTGCGAGCAACTTTCGCGATAATTTCTGCTGCCCGCCGAACCGCTACCGGCCCGCGACTAACTATTTCCTCCAGCTGCCCTCCTTCGACGAACCTCATGCTAAAGTAGCATGTTCCATCGCGCTCGCCGACCTCGTAGATAGGAACGATCTGCGGATGATTTAGTTTCGCTGCCGCTTCCGCTTCCCGGCGAAATCGTTTCAGGTGCACGTTTGTCGCCAATGGAGCGATAGCAATCATCTTTACCGCGACCGTGCGATTGAGGCTCTTCTGCCAGGCACGGAATACTACGCCCTGACCGCCGCGACCGATTTCCTCCAGCAACTGATAATCGCCAAATTCCCTGGGTATCTCCGCTGGGCGCAATTCTTTTTGGCCTTGCCACTCGGCGTTCGCATCCACGCTACTATGAAAGTAAAAAGTCGCCCCAATCTCAAGCTTGCGAATCCCAGGAACGACTTCTCAGCCTCGAAGGCTTTCGGGACTGCCCAAGTTGTCCGTCCTGGTGTGATGCTTCCAATTTTACCGTTTACGAATTAACGTTCGAGCGTTTCAATTACGCTGTGACCGAACAGAAGAAGATTTTTGGAACAGATGGCGTGCGAGGCGTGGCGAACGTCGAGCCGGTCACTGCCGAGACTGCGCTGAAATTGGGTCGCGCAGCCGCGTATGTTTTCACGCAGCTAAATCCGCGCAGGACTCCGGCAGGTGCGCGGCCCAAGATAGTGCTCGGCAAAGACACGCGTCTTTCCGGTTACATGCTCGAAAACGCCCTGGTGGCCGGGATCACTTCACTCGGAGTCGATGTGCTTGTCATCGGACCGTTACCGACGCCGGGCGTGGCGTACATCACACGATCGCTGCGCGCCGATGCCGGCATCGTCCTTTCCGCTTCCCATAATGCTTATCAGGACAACGGCATAAAATTTTTCCGGCACGACGGCTACAAGCTGGATGATCAGGTTGAGGCAAAAATCGAGCAGCTCGTCCTTACAGGCGAAATCGATTCGGTCCGGCCAACCGCCAGCAACATCGGACGCGCGACGCGCATCGATGATGCGCTCGGCCGCTACGTGGAATTTGCCAAGGCGAGTTTTCCCCGTGGAATGTCACTCGAGGAAATGCGCGTGGCTGTGGACGTGGCAAATGGCGCCGCTTACAAATCGACGCCGTGCATTTTGCGCGAACTCGGCGCGGACGTTGCTGTGTCGCACAACCAGCCCAACGGGATGAACATCAACGACGGTTGCGGCAGTATTTATCCCGACGAAATCCAGCGAATCGTAAAAATGAGCGGCGCGGACGTTGGAATTACGCATGACGGCGACGCCGATCGCGTCCTATTGTGTGATGAAAATGGCGACATCGTCGATGGCGACGAGATTCTCGCCATCGCGGCGCTGGATCTTTTAAGCGCTGGCCGGCTGGAGCAAAACACGGTTGTGGCCACGGTCATGAGCAACTTCGGCCTCGACGAAACACTTTCAGCCCACGGCGGGAAAGTTATTCGAACAAAAGTCGGCGATCGCTATGTGATTGAAGAGATGGCGCAGAAAAAACTTAATCTCGGTGGCGAACAGAGCGGACACGTTATCTTCCGCGATTTCACCACCACCGGTGACGGTATCATCAGCGCGCTCCAGATCCTGTGTATCATGCACAAGAGTGGCCAGACTTTGGGTAAATTGAAGGCGTGTCTGGAAAAATATCCGCAGGCCCAGCGCAACCTGATCGTAAAGGAAAAACGACCGCTGGCTGAGTTGAATACAGTGATGAAGCTGGTAAGCGAAGCGGAGAAAGAGCTTTCCGGAAAAGGTCGCGTGCTTCTGCGTTATTCGGGCACCGAGCCAAAGATTCGTCTGCTCATTGAAGGTCGCGAGCTTAAGAAGATCGATAAGCAAGCGGACCGAATTGCGGATGCAATACAAAGCGCAATTGGCGCCGATTAAACACGATGTTTGAACGCGCTGTCATTCCGAACGAAGTGAGGGACCTCACTAATGGTGATGCATCGCGCAAGGAAATCTGTGTCCCGGTCACTTCGAGGGGGAGGTCCTTCTCCCGCGACTGCGGGATCAGGATGACACGTGGTGTGTTATGACCTTGTCCCGGGTAATCGAAGCGCTTCTATTTACCGCGCAGAAACCGCTTTCGACGCGTGAATTGACGGAGGCTATAAAAGGAGCCGGAGCGGAAGATGAACTGATGCCTAATGAATTCGCGCGAGTCCGTGAAGCGGAGGTTGCAGGTGCACTCGAACGATTGAAAGTCGAGTGTATCGAGCAACAGCGGGCATTTCAGCTGAACGAAAAGGCGGACGGCTGGCAGCTGGTTACCGATCCCAAATACGCCCAGTGGGTTCGCCAGCTTTTTCCTGCGCCAAAACCAGCTCGGTTAAGTGCGCCTGCCCTGGAGACGCTTGCGATCATCGCATATCGACAACCGATCACGCGGGCAGATGTGGAAGCAGTTCGAGGGGTCAACATTGATGGCGTGCTTCAGACATTAATGGAGCGCGGCCTCGTCAAAATCGCGGGTCGGGCTGAAATCCCCGGACGCCCGCTGCTTTACGAAACCACACAATTTTTCCTGGATCATTTTGGGCTTCGGAATCTGGACGAATTACCGAACGTGGAAGAGTTGCGCACCCGCCATTTGCCAACGGCGCCGCGATCGACGCCGGAATCTGCTGCGTCAACGTCCGCGGGGGGGACAGATGCCGGGTAGCGCACACGTCTCGCGCGTTGGTTTCGGCGTCGCGCCGAAACAATCTTAAGAAGTTTGTAATTCACCGTGGATTTCGCGCATTCAGGAAAATCCGCGATGGCGAGGACGGCATCGCCAACACGCGAGACGCGTGCGCTACCCCGTCCACTGTATCGCAAGGGAATTCAGAGTACGCGCTATCTTTTTTCCTGGCTTGTAATTGTAACAGCAACACCCGCCTTTGCCGATATTCGTCCCGATGATTGCGCGCGCGCTGCGAAATATTCTGAGAGCAAACGCGGCGTTTCCATGCTGGTCATGCAAAATGGCCGGACGATTTTCGAGCACTATGCCAATGGGGGGTCGGCGCGGGGACGATGGCCGATTTTCAGTGGAACAAAAAGCTTTTGGGGGATCGCCGCGCTGGCTGCGGCGCGCGACGGATTGTTCAAGCTCGACGATCCCGTTTCGGACACAATTACGGAATGGAAGAGCGATCGGCGCAAATCGCAGATCACTATCCGGGAGTTGCTCAACCAGACCGACGGCATCGAAGGAGCCTCGCGTCTTCAACGCCCTTCGATCCGTGATCGCAACGGAATGGCGATTCGATTACCGTCCGTTGCTGAACCTGGATCGGCTTTCATTTATGGCCCGAGCCATCTGCAAATCTTTTCCGAACTGCTGCGCCGAAAACTAAGAGGGCGCGACGTAATCGGCTACTTCGAAGCCCGTGTGTCGAACCGGCTTGGCCTGGGACGGCTCAACTATAAAAAAGACGCTCGCGGCAATCCTCTGCCGGCAACAGGATTCGAGCTGACGGCCCGGGAATGGGCGCGACTCGGTGAGCTGATCCTCGGGCAAGGTAGTTATCACCGGCGGCAGATTCTTCCAGCGGCTCTGTTGCGAGAGGCGTTTGCCGGTTCCGCTGCCAACCCGTCGTACGGCCTCACACTTTGGTTAAATCAACAGGCACCTAACGGGCGCGAGGCTCACTTGGAACGAATGCTCGACTTGCAGTGGCAGAACGCGCGATGGACAAATGTCTGTATTTGCAGAGACGCGCCTGCAGACATGGTCGTAGCACTTGGCTCGGGCTATCAGCGCTTGTTTGTTATTCCTTCGCTGGAAGCGATCATTGTTCGGCAGGGATCAAACGCAAGTTTTTCCGACGCGCGCTTCCTGCGGCTGGTGCTGGGTCGCAGCCAGTAGCCCATATGCAGGATTGACTTACTTGCCCGTCTGGCAAACGATCATCAACATTCCTTATGAGCAAATTCACAATGGGTTGCGGCGTGTTGCTCGCAATCCTGCTTTTCATCGTCGTCATTGCGGCCCTCGCACTGGGTGGCAGCTACAATCGTCTCGTCCGTTTGCAGCAAACCGTCGATCAAAGCTGGGCGCAGGTGCAAAATGTTTATCAGCGGCGCGCAGATTTGATTCCCAATCTGGTGAACACAGTTTCGGGTGCGGCCAATTTCGAAAAATCAACGCTAACCGAGGTGACAAATGCGCGGGCCAGCGTTGGCCGTGTGCAACTTGACCCAAACAAGGCGCCTACCGATGCGGCACAACTCGAACAATTCCAGGCCGCGCAGGGACAGTTGAGCAACGCGCTCTCGCGCCTGCTGGTGGTTGTGGAGCGATACCCAGAGTTAAAAGCTAATCAGAATTTTGTTGGTCTGCAGGCGCAGCTGGAAGGAACGGAGAACCGGATCTCGGTCGAACGCGGCAACTTCAACACCGCGGTGCAAAATTACAACGTGGCGGTGCGCAGTTTTCCGACAAATTTGATTGCGGGAATGCTCGGTTTTCCGCCGCGACCATTTTTCACAGCGCAAGCGGGTGCGGAGAAGCCGCCACCTGTGCAATTTAATTTTGGCCCTGCGTCAACGCCGGCCGCGAATTCAAATCAGGGCCCAGCGCCGACGCCAGCGACTGCTACGTCGCCATAAGGTGATTCTCGACTGCGCTGTAGCGGCAGACGCGTCGCCTGCGAGTTTGCAGCCGAGACGAGTGCCGCTACAGGTTCTCACGTGAAAAAAATGGCGAGTTGCATCGCGGTCTTCGCCGCGTTGCTGGCAATTCATTTGCAAGCGGCGGAAGTCATTCCGCCGAAACCGGATCGGTATTTCAACGATTACGCCGGCGTTGTTTCAAAGGAAGCTGCGCTCCGTTTTAATGAACAGCTCGCGCAATTTGAGCGCGAAACATCGGACCAGGTCGTGGTCGCCGTCTTCCCGAGGATGCAGAGCGACTCCGATATCGCAGACTACACGCAGCGTGTCGCCCAGTCCTGGGGCGTTGGCCAAAAGGAACGACGCAACGGCGTCGTTCTTTTTGTGTTCGTTCAAGACCGCAAAATGTTTATCCAGGTCGGTTACGGCCTGGAGGGGACGCTGCCCGACATCACGGCATTCGATATCACCGAATACAAAATCAAGCCGCATTTTCGCAACGGCGATTACGATGGCGGGATCGCAGTCGGAATCGATTCGATCTTCAAGGCGATCCGCGGTGAGTACAAGGGCTCGGGAAAGACTGTTGCGCAGGGGCATCGTGGCGGTGGGGCCCCGAGCTTCGTGTTTTTCATTATTTTTGTCATCGCGTTGATCGTAATTTCGAGAATCATGCGCCGACTTGGCGGTTATGGTTATTCATCGGGTCGCGGAGGCCCCGTTTTCTTCCCAGGCGGCGGTGGCGGTGGCGGTTGGTCATCAGGAGGAGGCGGCGGTTTCAGCGGGTTCAGCGGCGGAGGTGGAAGTTTCGGGGGGGGTGGCGCGGGCTCAAACTGGTGACGAAATGCGGACGAAAGAATTTCTTAGCAAACTTGAGCATGACCGGATCGTTGACGCGATTCGTGAAGCTGAATCAAAGACTTCCGGCGAGATTCGCGTTTATGTTCAGCGCGGAAAGCTCAATGTCGATCCGTTGATCGTTGCACAGAAGAAGTTTCAACGCCTCGGGATGCACAAGACCCGCGAGCGTAATGCGGTGCTTGTTTTCGTGGCGCCGCGAGCGCATAAATTCGCTGTTGTCGGCGATAAGGCGATTCACGAAAAATGCGCCGAGCAATTTTGGCGGCACGTTGTGGATGGAATGCGCATTCATTTTCAGAATGAAAAATTCAGCCACGCGCTGACGGAAGCGATTAACGAAGTCGGCAAGGTGCTGGCCGCGCATTTTCCGAAAACATCGGCGAACCCAAATGCGTTGCCGGATGAGATCGTCGAAGGCTAACTAATAGAGATCCTGCCTGCTGGAGGCCGCCTCGTGCAGGGGAATCGGCGCGCACAGCGGTCGCGTCCTGTCAAATGTCTGCTTGCAAAATCGCGGATTTGGCCTTTATTCCACGCTCCGCAGCGAGTTTTGTAATTACGCCGTTGGTCCCTGGGTCTCCGTCGCTGGACGTGAAACCGCACTCGCCAGGGGGAACCCGGCGAAGAAGATGGAGCAATGGAGTATTGGAGTGATGAATTAACGGACTTCGTGTCTTTGGTCGTTACTCCAATACTCCACGACTCCATCACTCCAGATAAAGACTATGCCAATCCGTTACGGTCGTTTCGAAATGCCGAAAACTCTCGCGAAAGACGAGAGCACAGCCACCGATACTTACGCCAAATTTACCGCCGAGCCGTTTGAGGCCGGTTATGGCCATACCGTGGGGAATTCCCTCCGGCGCGTTCTGCTTTCCTCTCTGGAAGGGGCGGCCATCACCGCAGTAAAAATCACTGGCGCTCAGCACGAGTTCGCCACGCTTCCAAGCGTAGTAGAGGACGTGACCGACATCGTTCTCAACCTCAAGAAAGTGAAATTTAAAGCGGACGATCACGAGCCCAAAAAACTTTCGCTCAGCATCAATAAGGAAGGGGAAGTGACAGCTGGCGACATCCAGATGGTGCAGGGTTACGAAGTGCTCAATCCCAAGCAGATCATCTGCACACTGGACAAGAAGCATAAATTCGACGCCGAGCTCGATGTGCGTGTCGGCCGCGGTTTTGCTACAGCCGAGGAAAACAAGCGTCCCGACCAGGCAATCGGTCTCATCCCGATTGATTCGATTTTTTCGCCGGTCACGCGCGTCAAGTACGCGGTGGAAAACACCCGTGTTGGTCAGCGCACCGATTACGATAAGCTCATTCTTGAAATCTGGACGGACGGCCGCTTGACGCCGGACGATGCATTGCTCCAGGCGTCGGCCATTTTGCGGCACCATCTCGATGTGTTCGTGAACTTCAACGAAGAGGTCATCGAGTTTGACCAGACACCTGCTGGCGTGAGCGAAGAAAACCTGAAGCTCAAGAAGCTGCTCAACATGAGCGTGAACGAAATTGAACTCAGCGTACGCGCAGCGAATTGCTTGAATAACGCAAACATCACGAGCGTGGGTCAGCTCGCCCAAAAAACCGAAGCCGAGATGCTGAAGTACCGAAATTTCGGTAAGAAGTCGTTGAACGAAATTAAGGATAAACTGCAACAGCTTGGGCTGAGCCTGGGCATGAAATTCGAGCCCGGCCTTCTGGACGTCCCGGTGAGCAGCGATGGCGCTGGCCCGAGCGGAGCGGCTGGCGAAGAATAAGCGTCGACTCTAGAATCAGATTCGCTGCGTCATGAGACACCAAAAAAAGACGATCAAACTGGGTCGCAAGGCTGAGCACCGCAAAGCGCTGCTGGCTAATCAGGTCTGCTGTTTGATCGAGCATCAACGTATCAAGACCACACTGGCAAAGGCGAAAGCGGTCCGTCCGCTCGCAGAACGGATGGTAACACTCGGAAAAAACGGCTCGATTCACGCGCGTCGCACGGCTCTGGCGACGCTGCGCCAAAAGAGTGCGGTGAAAAAATTGTTCGACGACATCGCTCCGCGATCGGCGGAGCGCAATGGCGGTTACACGCGCATCGTGAAACTTGGCCAGCGTAAGAGTGATTCCGCTCCCATGGCATTCATCGAGTGGGTCGATATGGCAGAGGTGGTCGAGGAAAAGCCGACGGAAGAGAAAAAGCTGAAGCGTAAAGACGCTGAAGCCAAGCCAAAGGAAACAGAGCCAGAAGCCGCCGCACGGAAGCAAGAGGAGCCGGCCGTGGAAGAAGAGAAGCCCGCCGAAACGCCAGCCCCAGTCGAAGAGCCGAAACCCAAGAAGCGACGCTGGTTCGGCCGGAAATCCGACGCCGAGAAATAATATCCGGCGCGAAAGCGTCTGGGCTAGTTTCCAGCGTATCGATGTCGACCAGATCCTGGGGGTGACCGACTGTGCGCTTGTTCGAATCAGAGCGTCTTTCCCTAGAACCGAAACAGGGATCCCATCGGAAGTGGGTCGCACCAAAATATCGAGGTCCCCCGTGTAACGTGGCCGCCCATGCAAGGCGAGGCCGTGGGCTCCGACGATCACGTAATCAACGCCGCGGGAGTTTAGTAATTCGAGAAACTCTTTCCAGTCTTTGCTCAGGCCCATGGTTGAGGAGCTCCACCAGAATCCGCAGGCGCTCGTTGCCGGAGAGTTTTTTGTAAAAATCGCGGTCCGCTTTTTCAGCCTCAGCGAAACTGCGAAATTTCTTTGCCGTTTTTTCCACAACCCAGAGTATAAGTTTGGCAGCCATGCTTTCCGAGCGAATTTGATCCCAAACCGATGACTCCCAATCCCTATTTATTCATCGTCATTTTCATTGGCGTAGCGCTGCTTTTTCCGCTGCTCCCGCTCGCCCTGGCCTGGTTGTGGCGGCGAGTTTTTCAACCGCCGAAACCAGGCCCGGAAAAGAACGCGATTTACGAATGCGGCGTCGAATCGCTTGGTGAAGCACAAATCCAGTTCCAATCGCAGTACTATTTGTACGCGATCATATTTCTGATCTTCGACGTGGAAGCGATCTTTCTGGTGCCATTCGCCGTCGCGTTCACTGGTTTGCCGGTGGGCGCGTTCATCGCGATATTGGTTTTTCTGTTGCTCCTGATTGAAGGGCTCGTTTGGGCTTGGAGCAAAGGGTGTTTGCAATGGGCGCACTAGCGCGCTGGTTAAAAGAGTTAAAAGCGTTACATTGTTGCTAAGGACGCGCCAGTCGCCGCCTGGTAGCGATGTAACTTTGGAACTCTTCTAATCTTTCACTGGATTCATGAGCCAAATCGACGAAAAACTGCGCATCGAACTGCAGCGACAAGGGGTCTGGGTGACTTCGATGCAGGAGCTTTACAACTGGGGACGCAAAAACTCGATCTGGCCCCTTCAGTTCGGACTCGCTTGTTGCGCAATTGAGATGATCGCGACGGCGGCGTCGCGCTATGATCTCGCGCGCTTTGGGGGAGAGGTCTTCCGGCCATCCCCGCGTCAGGCAGACCTGATGATTGTCGCAGGCACGGTGACCAAGAAAATGGCGCCACAGATCGTGCGTCTTTACAATCAAATGGCGGATCCGAAATACGTGATTGCAATGGGTGCATGCGCTATTTCGGGCGGCCCATTCAAGCAAGGCTACAATGTCCTTAAAGGAATCGACCGTTACATCCCAGTGGATGTTTATATTCCCGGCTGCCCGCCGCGTCCGGAGGCCCTGCTGCACGCTTTCATGGAACTCCAGCGCAAAATCGACGGACAAAAGTTGAGTGGTGCGAACAAAGCCGCTCATCTGGATCCAGATCAGCCGAGCGAGTTCCCTGTGCCCGCATTTGGCAACCACGATCTCGAGCCGTCGGCGAATCCGAACGTTTTTCATCCACCGGCCATTGAACGCGTCTAACAAATGGAAGCCTTGGAGCAAATCAAATCACGGATCGAAGCTGCCGTGCCCGGCGTGAAAATCGAAATCGTGGCCAACGGCAGCCCGTCGCAACAGCATTCGCTCAAGATCGACAATGAACACGCGCGCGATGTCGCAAAGTTTTTGCGTGATGATCCCGTGCTGCGCTTGGATTTTTGTTCCAATGTGACCGGCGTCGATTGGCTGGATCGCACCGTCAAGAAAACGGTGAAGGTAAAAAAACTTGTCGACGGAGAGGAAAAAGAAGTCGCTGAAACGACTGAGGAAAAAATTTCCGGCTACCTCGAAGCCGTTTACCACCTTTACTCGATGACCCACAAACACGGCCCGGTGATCATTCGAATGCGGACGGCAGACCGCGCGGAGAAAGCTTGCCTGCCCTCGCTCACTCCGATCTGGCGCAGCGCGGAATTTCAAGAGCGCGAGATTTTCGATCTCTACGGAATCCGGTTCGATGGCCATCCCGATTTGCGCCGGATCTTGATGTGGGACGAGTTCGAAGATCATCCAATGCGCAAAGATTATGTGCAGCCGGACGATTTTGAATGGGAACCAACACCGCACGACGCTGTGCTTGCGAGAGCGAAGCAGCATTACGCGCCGCGACCGCAGATGGATGGAGCGGAGAATATCGCAGCACCGCAATGAGCATGCGATTTGGAGAAAATTCCGTAGGGACCGGCCCTTGGCCGGTTCAGACGTCGCATAGTGATGTGGCTATGACAAATAAATGATCGCAACCGTCGAAACACTCGAAGCAATGGAGCGGCCGCCGGTCACCATGAGCTCCCGACTCGAAGGTGAGCTACTCGAAGTGTCGATGGGGCCGCAACATCCGTCTACGCATGGCGTGTTTCGGATGAACGTCGCGCTTGAGGGCGAAGTCGTGCGCAAACTAAAACCGGTCTTCGGTTATTTGCACCGCAACCACGAGCAGATCGGCGAGCACACAACTTACCTCGGCTCGATGCCGTACACGGATCGGCTCGATTACTTTTGTTCGATGACCAACAACTGGGCCTACGCACTCAGTGTTGAAAAACTCTCCGGCATCGAAGTCCCCGAACGCGCCGAATATCTTCGCGTTATTCTTGCAGAGCTGACGCGGCTTCAAAATCATGCATCGCTACTGGGATTTTTGCTTAGTGACATGGGCGCCTGGGGGACGCCGCTGATGTACGCCTTTCGGGAGCGTGAAAAAATTCTCGACTTGTTCGAATCGCTCGCCGGTTCGCGCATGATGTGCGACTACATGCGCTTTGGTGGCTGTCGAGTCGATGCGGACGACAATTGGCTCGCCGGTACCAGGAAGATCGCCGATCGTTTCCCCAAATTTCTCGATGAATTTGACGAACTGATCCTTGGAAACGAGATCGTCATCACGCGAACGCAGAACGTCGGCAAACTTTCCGCCGATCTCGCGATCAGCGCCGGAATTACCGGCCCAATGCTGCGCGCCTGCGGCGTGAACTACGATGTCCGCAAAGCGGATGGCTACGGGTTTTATCCGCGTTTCAAATTTCGGATTCCGCTAGGCGAACATGGAGATACTTATGATCGACTCATGATGCGCGCGTTGGAGATGCGCGAGAGCGTCCAGATTCTGAAACAGGCATTGGCGCAAATTCAGCCCGGGCCAATCGTGAATCCCAAGGTTAAAATCCGCGCCTTTCGTCCGCCGATTGGCGAAGCTTATGGGCGCATTGAAGCACCCAAAGGTGAGCTCGGTTTCTATTTGATCAGCGATGGCGGACCGAACCCGTATCGCTACCGGGTGCGTCCGCCGAGTTTCATCAATCTGACGATTTTAGAAGATATGTGCCTTGGCCATACGGTTGCCGACGTAATGGTAATTCTCGGGAGCGTCGATATTGTAATGGGGGAAGTGGACCGATGATGGCGATGCCAGATTCTGGATTCCGGATTCCAGGTTTTGCATTGGACGCCCACGGGTTGTTCTCCATCGAGCATCAAGCATTGAGCATCAAGTATTGGGAATAAGAATGGTCGGCACAGGCATACTCAAAGGAATGGCCGTTACGGCGCGGAACTTTGTCGGGAGTTATTTCGAAAAGGAACGGCTGATCACTGTGCAATATCCGGAGGAGCGGAGTCCGCTTCCGGAGAACTATCGCAATTTTCCGTTTCTCATTTATGACAGCGATGATCCGCACGCGGGGTTGCGCTGCGTGGCGTGCAAGATTTGCGAGAAGGAATGCCCGCCGCAATGCATTTACATCGTTAAGAGCGAAGACAAAAAGCCCGATTACATGGGCAAACCGCAGTTTTACCCGAAGATCTTCGACATCGACATCTCAGTCTGCATGAGCTGCCAGATCTGCGTCGAGGTGTGTCCATTCGAAGCCATCAAGATGGACAAGGACTTCGAGCTGAGTAAACGCGAGCGTTTCGATCATCTGCTCATGCGCAAGGACGACCTGGCGAAGTCTAACGACTATTATCACAAGATTCATCCGGTCGAAGCTGATGCGGTGGACAAGAATCTCGCAGACGCCGCAGCGGCGGCTGAGGCGAAGAAGAAAGCTGCGGCTGAGGCAGCGGCCAAAGCGGCGGCAGCGAAAGCGGCAGCGGCAAAGGCAACTCAGCAACCACCAACGCCTCGACATGGCGAGGCGGCTACAGAAACAGCTGGATCAACGTCTGCGCCGGAGGATGCGCCAGACAAGGGCTCCTGAGAATCCCGCATGGCCGGCTACTGCCTCATCGTAGCCGGGTGTCGATTTTGTTTTGACGTAGAACGAATAAAACGGCAAAAGCGCAAACAAACATAGGAATAAAAGTATGAAAAAGACACTTCTACTTGCGAATATCTTTGTCGTGATCTTATCGCTGGGCTTGATGTGGGGATGCCAGAGCACTGATGGCGGTCCCAGCACGACATCTCAGAAGGAAACCCTGCTGGTGCGAGCCGGATTTAAGGCAAAAACTGTGACCACGCCCAAACAGCAACAACGAGTGAGTGCGCTGCCGGCCGGAAAAGTTTCCACCGTCGGATACGGCGGAAAATTGTATTACGTATATCCGACCGCGACCAAGGACCGGATTCTGGTTGGCAACCAGACCCAGTATAATACCTACAAACAGTCACTCGTGGCATATGGCCTGACGACAAGCCCCGATTTTGCTGAGGTGACTCACGGGCCCCATCGCGTTCTCGTTCAGCAATTCGATGGGTTCGGTCCTCTCGGGGAGTGATCGGCAATTCGAACCAGGCGGCTGGCCGACCGATTCCGCGACTATGCTTCGCGGCGGGAAATGAGCATGTCCCTTGTTTGTGCGTTTAATTGTATCGCCGCAGTCGTAAGAGCGACCGCCGCTAACACGTGAGGAACGTCAGCGTTATAGTGAACCCTAGGGACCGGTGGCTTGAGATCCTGCGGGCATGCGATGCTTTCGTGATTGAAGGAAAGCGCTGATCTGTGCGAGCTCTTCGGGTGTAAGTATTTTGCCGAAAGCGGGCATGTTTACGCCGCCGTTTACTATGCGAATGACGATGTCGTTCTCAGAAAGTTTGTCACCCACGTAAGTGAGATCCGGACCGCGGCGGCCGCCGTAGCTACGGATGAGATGGCAATTGAGACAGCCCTTGCCGCGAAAAAGTTTGGCGCCGGTGAAAACAGGGCCGCTGGTTGCGCCGATGACTTTCTCCGGCAGCGGTCGCGGATCAAAATTCGGTGACCACGGCGATTTCGCGCCGGCAATCCAGAGTGAGCCGATCATGATGACGCTCAGAAGCACGACGGCGATCGCCCATGGCCGGCGCGACGGCGCACGTTCGCCTCGATTACGGAAGAGCGGCGTGAGCAGCAAAAGAATGCCGGCCAGTACGGGTGCGAAAACCATTACATATCCTTCGATCTGCGGTGGAATCAACGCCATCAGTGCGAAGTACCACAGCAGATACCAATCGGGTCGCGGGTCAGCCTTGAGAATGCTGGGATCCGGCGGTTTATCGAGCGCAGGCGGTCCAAAAAAGTAAGCAAGCAGCGCAATGACTACGATCAGCGCCGTACCGAAAACGAAATCACGCCACGCGCCGTCGGGCCAGAATGGGTGCCCCGTTTTCTGCATCAATTCTTCGTATTCCGCACGGTAAGTCGCCGGATCGACCGGCTTGCCCGCAACAGGCGGCTCGGCGATCCCATGGCGCAGCACCAGCAACAGGTGAAAACCGATGAAGAGGAAGATCAGCGCCGGCATAATGAAAACGTGGATCGCGAAAAAGCGGCTCAACGTTGCGCCACCGATCACTGTTCCGCCGAGAATGAATTGTGCGAGAAAATCTCCGATCCACGGCACGCGGCCCGCCTGCTCAGCGGCGATCACGACAGACCACGCGGCCGTTTGGTCCCAGCGCAGCAGTTGCCCGGTAAATCCCATTACCAGAGTGAACCCGAGGAGCAACACGCCCGTGACCCAGTTCATCTCGCGCGGGAACTTGTAGGAACCAAACAGAAATGTCTGCGCCAGGTGCGCCCCCACCATCAACACCATCGCCGACGCGCCGAAGTAATGCATTCCGCGAAGAAACCGGCCCAAAGGCGCTTCGTTGGTAATGAATTGCAGCGTCTCGTAAGCCTGCGATGAGGATGGGACGTAGGAAAATGCCAGCGCCACACCGGTTACCACCTGCACGATGAAAGCGAGCAACGTGGCGCTGCCAAACACATACCACCAGCGAGCATCGTGCGGGACCAGATGTTTCGTGGCGGGACCGAACAACGCCGACAAACCAAGCCGATCGTCGAGCCAACACCACCCGCCGATGATGAGCCGTTTCATATCGTCGTGGTTATCGGGATCGCAATCGTTCTAATTTGGACTTGCCCGTTTAGAGTCCGCACATCATAGCGAATCAACGGCTTTGGCGGCGGCCCGGCGGCGACCGTTCCATCGGAATAATAAACTCCGCCGTGACACGGGCACATAAACAACTCCGCATCGGCGAGCCAGCGAACAGGACACCCCATATGGGTGCAGTTCACTGAAAAAGCGACGAATTGATCGTCGCTCAGTCGGCGGAGCCACAAAGCGCTCTTGGCGGTAATACCCGCCCATGGAAGGGACGACGGATCAGTAATCGTGACGTTAACCGTCGTGCCGATCTCAAAATCGGTGATTTTTCCCACAGAGATCCATTTACCCTTGGTCCTTCGAAAAATCGGGGTGACGATAAAACCGACCAGCGGAATCCCGAGGATGGCAGCGCATAAACCGCCTAGCCCGAGACAAACTTTCTCGAGAAAACGTCGGCGCGTAATTTCTTCTGGCGTGAGCGGTCGATCGAGCGATGAATGATTAGTGCTGGTTTCGTTCACGGATAATTTCGTAGATCCATCCTGCAAGCGCGGCTGCGAAAAGGCCGAGTCCGACGGCAAAGACCACCAGTGAGGTGATCAAACCCCAGAAGATGAATGCAGTTCCCATCGCCAGGCCGGCAGGGAAAAAATTAGGACGCGGCAGCGCTTCGTGCGGCAGCGGTTCCCAACCTTCGGGAATAGTTATTTGCTTTTCGTCTGTCATGAAGCTTTCTCCGTTGCTGGCGGGACAGGAACAGGGTGCGCAAACCAGCGCGCAAGTTGTGCAATGATCGCGCTCAGATAAACCAGACACATTGGCACCCACATGAGAAGGCCACCGATCTGCTGGTCTTTGTCCGGAGTGACACCCCACTGCGCCTGAATCAAGTTCAGAACGCCCGACTGATCAGCCGGCGGTTGTGCGTAGATGGGACATACGCGCACCGGCGCGAACGTAATGAGAATCCCGAGGATGCTGCACGCCACGCAAGCGCTGAAAAGATAAAGCACCGCGGCCGGCGGCGAGATTCGTTCGTCTTCGCGCGGCGCTAGAATTTGCCGCCAGAAAATCGCACCCAGCACAAACAGCGAAAATATTTGCACCCAGCCGACGAACTTTGAGGAGACTGCAGCGTTACAAAGCGGCCGAGCGTGCCACAACCACATTGCGCCAACTCCCGCGACCCATCCGGCAAGCGGATTGGCCAGCAGCGACGACCGCGGACCGAGCGAGACACAGCGCGGCAAACTCGTCAAAAGCAGCGCCGGCACAATCAGCAGCAATAAAATGTGCTGGAGCATGTGCGCGCTAAAGAGATAGCCATCCGCCAGCGCGTTGAGCGGCGACACCAGCGTCAGAACAAACACACTGAGTCCCGCGATCAGATACAGAATCCGCCGATTAACCCCAAACGCCCACGCGTACGCAGCAAGCGCAAGCGCGCTTACCACCAGCGGCGCCGTGTTCCATGTCCACGCGGAAACAAAAAATTGCTGCGTCGTCATCGGATTAAAGGCCAGAGGTAAACGACCGAAAACACGAACACCCACACGACGTCGACAAAGTGCCAATACAACCCGACCGGCCCAAGGACAGGCAAGTGTCCGTTTTTGAAAGCTTCGGCGAGAGCGATGCCAAGTACGATCAATAACGCGATCAAACCGACGCAAACGTGCAATCCATGGAACCCGGTGAGCGTGAAAAACGTGGTAGCGAAGAGATCCAAACCGACGCTTACACCGCTCTGGTAGAGACTCCAGTATTCCAATCCTTGCCCGACAATGAAAATGCCTCCGAGCAAGATCGTCGCGGCGAGCCATGCTTTCATTTTCCATGGTTTGTTAGCGTGCAGACCCGCTTCCGATCGCCAGATGGTAAAACTGCTCGCAAACAAACAGACGCTGAAGATGCTGGTCTTCAGCACGTCCAACTCCTGTGCCCCCGGTCCTCTGCCCGGCGTCGCGTTATAGAAAAGAAACGCGATGATTAGCACGCCGAAGAAGCCCGCTTCGGAAATAATGAAAGTGATGACGCCGGCTTTGTTTTTCTCCGGTCGAAACGAATCGAGTGCGCTTTTCACCGGGACGACCGGATCGGCGCGATGGGGGTTTTTGTAATCCCAGAGTGGCCGCCGACTACGGATCGGCGGGAGCGCGTGAAAATTCTCGGGCGGCGGCGGCGAAGTCGTCGCCCATTCCAGCGTCCACGCATTCCACGGATTGTCGCCTGCCACTTTCCCGCGAAGCAGACTCGTCAGCAGATTCCACACGAAAAGAATGGACGCGGCTGCCATGAAAAACGCGCCGACGGTTGACAGCATGTTCATCCAACCCCAGCCCGGCAAATCAGGATAGGTATAAACCCGTCGCGGCATGCCGGACAACCCAAGCACGTGCTGAATGATAAAGGTCAGGTTGAACCCGACGACCATCAGCCAAAACGTCCATTTGCCCAGACGCTCCGAGAGCATTCGGCCGCTCATTTTTGGAAACCAATAATAAAGCGCGCCCAAAATCGCGAAAACGATCAAGCCGACAAAGACGAAGTGAAAATGCGCGACCAGATAGTAACTGTTCTTAGTCTGCCAATCGAGCGGCGCAATGGCGTGACTCACCCCCGTCAACCCGCCGCACAAAAATTGCACAAGAGCAGCGATGCAGAAGAGCATCGGGGTATCGAAACGCAACCTGCCGCCCACCATGGTAGCGCTCCAGTTGAACAGCTTGACCCCCGTCGGAACGGCAATCAGCACGCTCGCCGCGACAAAGAAAAGATCGACAGTGTGCCCGAGCCCGACCGTAAACATGTGGTGCGCCCATACCAGCAGGCTCAACAGGACAATGACCACAGTCGAAGCAGCAACAAACTCGTAGCCGAAAATTGGTTTGCGCGAAAAAACCGGAATCACTTCCGAGAGAATCGCGAACGCTGGAATCGCGACGATATAAACTTCCGGGTGGCCGAAGGCCCAGAAAATGTGCTGCCACATGATCGCCGAGCCGCCGCCGAACGGGAGAAAGAATTGTCCTTGGAGCAGTCGATCGATGAGCAGCATCACCAGGCCTGCGTTGAGAATCGGCAACGCCAAAATCACCAGGAAGGAATTGCAAAAAATCATCCAGGTGAACAACGGAAGCCGGCGTAGCGTCATGCCCGGCGCGCGCTGGGTCAGAATGGTTACGATGAAATTGACGCCTGCACTGACCGATCCAATGCCGAGCACCAACAGGGACACTGCCCAGTAATCCACGCCGAGTTGCGACGAAAACGGCGTTTCGCTCAGTGGCGCATACGCAAACCAGCCCACCGCCGGCGCGCCGCCTGCGAGGAAACTGAAATGCAACAGGATGCCGCCGAATGGGACGACCCAAAAACCGAACGCGTTCAGGCGCGGGAAAGCCATGTCGCGCGCGCCGATCTGAAGAGGTACGACGTAATTTGCGATTCCAAACAGCACTGGCATCGCAACGAGAAAAATCATCGTTGTGCCGTGCATGGTGAAGATCCAGTTGTAAGTGTCCGGACTTAGCAGCGTGTTGTTAGGCACGGCCAATTGCAGACGGATAAAGAGCGCTTCGAGGCCGGCCGCGACGAAAAAGACCAGACCCGTCACCATATACAGGACGCCGATGCGCTTGTGATCGACAGTCGAAAGCCACGCCAATTCCCAGTGCTGCCTCTCCGCAGGCGTCAGCAGGCGCGTGATCGTGGCGGGAATAGGATTCATTTCAACGTCTCGATGTAATCAGCAAGTTCCGTGACCTGCTCGTCGGTGAATTTGAAGTCGGGCATTTTTGCGCCTGGCTTCACCATTTGCGGGTCGGTGAGCCAGCGGCGCAAATTTTTCGGAGTGTTGGCCACGATTCCGGCGCCGAGTTGTCTGCGGCTTGCGAAATGCGTCAAATTTGGCCCCACGCGCGCAGAGGCGATCGTGCCATCGATGGCGTGACAGTTCACACAGCTCATCTGCTCGAAAAGTGCGAGACCTTTCTTCGCGTTTTCCGTCACTGGCGGAGCGGCGGCGGCTAGCTGCGCGCTTTCCCACGCCTCGAAATTCTCCTGCGGCTCTGCAATTATCAGAAAGTGCATCCAGGCATGCTGCGTTCCGCAAAATTCAGAACAAACACCGAGATACGTCCCGGCTTTGTCGGCCTGGAGCCAGATATGATTAGGATGACCTGGTACGGTTGTTATTTTCCGCGCCAACTCCGGTACCCAGAACTCATGCAGCACGTCGGCTGAATCCAGCTTCAGTGCTATTGGTTTTCCCACCGGGATATGAATCTCATTGGCGGCGATAACGCCTGATTTCGTGTAGCGTGCTTCCCACCACCATTGATGACCGATTATGATAAGGTCCGGATTCGGCGGAGGCGCGGGGTCCGAGATGCCCATGGTTCGCGCCGACAACACGAACAGCCCGGTGACAATCACAAGCGGGACCGCCGTCCAGATAATTTCGATTGTGTTGTTCCCTTCGCCTTGTTCCGGGTCACGTTCGCCTTCTTGCCATCGTGGAAAACGCAACAGCGCATACAGGACGATCGCGACGACCACCACGAAAATCACGGCCATCACAATCGCAGTGATAATGGCTAGATCGAAAATCGCGCGTGCCTGTGGCGATTGCGGATTCAGCGCCTTCACGACATCTGCGGCCAATAATATTGCGCTGGGCAGTTGTAGATTCATTACTCTTTCTCCGAACCAGCGTCATGTTTTGATGACGGCCTCTCCCGCAGGATGCTGATTGTGCCGGGCGCTTCCAGGCAATGCGAGAATTCTTTGGATCTTTTTGTTGCTCACGTCAGCCCCCGAGTGGCTCGCCTTCCGGCACTTTTGATATAGGTAACAATCCCAGGGAGGCTATCGCGCAGCTGAGTTAACTGCTCGCCGAGATTTGCCGAACGCGACTAATGGAACCGAAAAGCTTCGACAGATCGTGTTACACCGTGGAGAGGGCGACCCCGCTGACCCGCCGATTGCGAGGATTGCGCGCGGGCGTAAACTGCTGCTCGCGATGACTTGTTTGGCTGGGATTGACAGAGATGCGGGTCGCGCTTCGCTGTACTTACGGCGGACGGCGCGTCGTGCGGCATTTTACCTTCTTGTATGCCATAACTCTGGTACGACACGCAAGAAAAACTCGCGACCGCTTATTCGAAACTCTCTGTAAATAATGACGCCAGGGTGGCGAAATTGGCAGACGCGCCAGACTTAGGATCTGGTGGAGAAATCCTTAGGGGTTCGAGTCCCCTCCCTGGCACTTCAACAACGGAAGCAAACGCCGAACGCTCAACTTTCAACGGATAACGTCCAGTTCAGACTGCGTCAGCTGAGCCTTTGGGTGTTAGTCCTAATCACAACACAAGCCACTCCAGTTCGCGTGAATGTTTCCTGGTCTCCCACAAGCGGACTCCGCCAAGAAATGCATTCTCATTTTGTCCGCGTTCGGTTCCCCTTGGCAAGCTGCTGAAATGGTGCACAAGACCGCCGCCAAGAACGACGTAATCTGCGATGAACGATTTTCTTAACTGCGTGATTGCGTACGCCACTTCTCGCTTCCATTTTTTCTCGCCCAAGAGCTCCAGGCCTGGAATGCCAAGATAATTTTCAATGATGTGTGTGTGTCGATATGGCAAGTCGCCAAGCTCAAGTGGCATCAAGGTTTTGTCCCACACCAACGCGGACCCCAGGCCAGTCCCCAGCCCCAGAAAGAGCATCCGCCCGCCGCGGTAACTGCCGAGCGCCTGCAGGGCTGCATCGTTGACAACACGCACCGGGATGCCCAGCGCTCTGGCAAAATTGAAACCAACCCATCCCTTGCCCAAATGCTTCGGGTCTTTTGCGATTCGTCCTCTTCGTATGGGCGCCGGGAAGCCGATGGAGGCGCGGTCGAACTTCCATCCGCGCACGGTTTCCTTGAGTTTTGCGACCAGTTGTTGCGGTTTAAGGCGCGGACCGGAAGGAAATTCTCGCTCATCGCGAGAGGACCTCAACAGTTTTACGTAGGTGCCGCCGACATCGACAACCAAAACTTTTTTCTTCATGAGCGATGGCCCTGGAGGGTGGGACGCGTTGTCCTCAACGCGTTGGCAATTGCGGTCCAGCCGCCTGATATCTGCGCCTGCGGCGATTTGAAAGGCATCGTCTTGAGGACAAGACGATCCACCGTTTCCAACAGCAGCGCAACGCGCGTTGGCTTGCTTGGGCGCCGCTAGCGATCGCGTCGCGCTGTTCGCCCAAAACGCTGGAAGATGCTCTTCTGTTCTGGTTTTGCCGCCGTGCTGGCCGGCCAGCATTCTACTATCTCAAGGGCGACAAAGCGGAAGAGCATCTGCCGCGCAGATTTCAGATCGAGTCGCAGGTTCTTTGCAATTTGCTGTACCGAACGGCTGCCATTGAATTGCGAGGCGAACTGCGCCTCATCCGGGGTCAGCTTCAACTTCTGGACGCGTTCGTAGCCGTCTTTCGTATATGCCGGAATCGACCCCGGTTCGAAGTGGGCGATCTCATCGACACTCTCAACAAGGCGTAAGGTTTCCAGGGCCCAGTCGCGGACATTGGGCTCCCCGGAGATATCGGCAGCGTCCGTTGGAAGGTTGGCATTCTTTTCAAACATGATCCATACCTTCGGCGCAACCCAAAGCTGCGAGAAAAGCTTTTGCCCAAATTGCTGCATTAGTTCCACCGCGGACTCGCGGGCTATCAATTCTTGTCCAGCAAGAGCAAGGAAGAATGGGATCCCCGTTTCTCTCTGTTGATCCCGCGCACTGGCGGCGCTCCCCGCATCAACGTTAGCAAGAAGGGCGGGCGTCTCGGGGCAATAAAGCTCCGGATCCCTGGTAGTGACAAAGACGATCTCGCCATCTCGCGCCAAAAGATCGATTGGCTCCTGCTCCCAAAACGCTCGGAGCAAGCCAGTGAGCTTCTCCTTTGAGATCGCTTGCAGGGCGCGGTTCAACGGGAAGAAGGTGGTGTGACCACAAAAATAAACATCAGCTGTTCGTGCCTCCTTTGAAGGAGCCGCGTTTTCGGGCGGGTCGCTGGTGGCAGATTCGCCCCAGTCACCAGCTTGTGGCGACGCGCTCCACCAATCGTCGGACTGCGCAGCCTCCGCGTTCGCAGCGGCGTCTTGAAGCGGTTCATCCGCCTGCGGAACGTCCAAGTCTTCTGTTTGCTCTCGCTCCTCGCTGTCCGAAGATTCAATTTCAGTTTCTATTGATTTGGGGTCGCCGGATGATTTCCGCATAATACTCCTCTAAGCAAATCCCATCTAAGGGCTTTATCAAGAGCCCAATCATGGCAATGAGGATTGCTACGTTTTCCTTTGGCATATTGCTGTAGCCGCCTCGCTGTGTCGAGGCGTTACGAGCGTTCTCAGTGACACGGCGACACAGCGCCGTGGCTACAATCGCGCGAACTGACGTGCCAGCTCGCGCCGGCTGATTTTTCCCCGCTCGTTCGCTGGGATTGTGTCCATAATGAAAATCCGCTTCGGCACCTGCCAGGTGCTTAGCGCGCCGCGACAAAACTTCAGGAGATCCATCTCGCTAACATCTGGTGCTGTCACCACGCATGCCGCTACTTCTTCATTGCGTAATGGTGATTCCCGACCAAATACGACCGCCTGCCGCACCCCCGTGTAACTCAGCAGGTGCGCTTCCACTTCTGCGGGATTCACCTTTTTACCGGCGACGTTGATGACGTCCGAAATTCTACCGACGATCTTGAATCCAGAACTGTGTCGCGCCAATAGATCGTCGGGAACAAAAATTCCATCGCCCAATTTTTCCTCATCCGGTTCTGGGAAATAGCCATCGCCCACAGCAGCGCTTCTCACGCGGACCTGGGTCGCTGACCCTTTTGGATCGACCATTTCAAGGGTGACACCTTTCATCGCTTCGCCAACAAACCCTTCGCCGGGGTTAGTCGCGTTGCGATCATAGCAAATTCCGCCACATTCCGATGCTCCGTAAAACGAGTGGATTGGCAGATTAAATTTCCCCTGAAATTTTTTCGCAACCTCCACCGAGAGAGGCGCGCCCGCAGAGATGCAAAGCCGAAGCTTTGGTAGTCTGGGAATAGATTCCATTTCACAAAATGCCTGATAGAAAACAGGCATTCCCGGAAAAACGGTCGCGTTGCTGCGGGCAAGATCGGCGAGAATGGCTCGCGGTGTTCTGTCACGGCTGATGACGATTGGTACAGCGCGCGCGATCAATGGCGTAAGAAGATTGCTGAAACCATAAGAGTGCGAGATTGGGATAACGCTAAAATTCAAGTCCGCATCGGTAATTTCCATGGTATTGCAAATCTGATTGCAATCGGCAAGAAGCTGCTCGCTGCGAAAGCGAATGACGCGCGGCGTAGCTGTTGTTCCGGAGGTTAATTTTAACACGACCGGGCTTCGCTCGCCCCAATCGGGTGTAGTATCCGCTGTCCTGAGCTGAATAATCTGCGGTTTGACACCGCTGGGGCCAAGCGACAATAGGGCCGTCGCCTTGCAAATCTTGAGAGCCTGGTGGCGCTGTTGTTCGCTAACCGATTGTTCCAAAGGGAGAACAACCATATGCTTGCGCAAACAAGCGATCAAAACCGATGGCCAATCTTCGTGGTTGCCGATTTGGACACCGAGAACTTGGCCTTCGCAAAAGAGGTCGATCATTTTCAACAAATCACGCGTGCGCTGTTCGATCTCGCCGAACGTCCGCAGCACTACGCCATTCGTTTCGAAAATACCTGGCGCATCATGCTTTCGCCCGAGCGTTTTCTCCCATGCTTCTAACAATGGATCGGAGGATTTCATCGCTTGCGCGGAGCCCGTTGCACGAGTAGATTCGGCGCTCCTTTCCAAAGATGAAAGCCGGTATTCATCCAGAGTATTACGAGGCCGATATGGTGTGCGCATGCGGTGCGGTGTATCACACTCGCTCCACGCGCCGCGATATTAAGATCGGTATTTGCGCTGCCTGTCATCCCTTTTTCACCGGTGAACAGAAGTTCGTTGATACGGCCGGGCGCGTCGAGAAATTTGCCCGCCGATACGGCAGCACCAAGGCCGCGCGCGCCGAAAAGAAAGCTTAGATTCTTGTAGAGGCGCTTGTGCCAAGCGCCTTGTCCGCGGCTGACACAGCCGCCACTGCAAAGGATGGACTTTAACTCCCTAATTCGACTCAAACGCGAACGCTTCGATCAACTCGAGCGTGATATTGCCGACCCGGCGCTTTTTTCCAATCGCCACCGCGCCAAGGCAATCATGCGTGAGCATTCGAGCATCAAACAATTGCTCGCGAAATGGCAGGAGCTCGAAGCTGCACGGAAACAATTAGACGACAATCGGGAGCTGGCAATGTCTGGGGACGTCGAAATCGCGACGATTGCTGACGACGAGATTCCAGAGCTCGAAAAGCGAGTGGCCGATCTTGAACGCGAATTTCAGATCGCGTTGCTCCCCCCGGATGAAAATGAAGACCGCGATGCGATCGTGGAAATCCGAGCCGGAACAGGTGGAAGCGAAGCAGCCATCTTCGCGGCTGATCTTTACCGGATGTACCATCGCTATGCAGAATCTGCCGGCCTAAAAACCGAGGACCTCGAATCGAGCCCGTCGGAGCTTGGTGGATTCAAGGAAGCGATCTTCCGCGTTTCGGGCGAATCTGTTTTTCGAAAGCTCCGTTACGAAAGCGGAGTCCATCGAGTGCAACGCGTTCCTGCGACAGAGGCCCAGGGTCGCATTCATACATCCACTGCGACAGTAGCAGTATTGCCCGAGGCGGAAGAGGTCGATCTTGAATTGAAGCCGGAAGATTTGCGAATTGAAGTTTCGCGCTCCGGAGGTCCCGGTGGACAAGGCGTGAACACGACTGATTCAGCCGTGCAAGTGCTGCACATCCCGACAGGCACAATCGTACGTTGCCAGGACGGTCGCAGCCAGATCAAGAACAAGGAAAGAGCGCTCTCGATATTGCGCGCTCGGTTGCTGGAGCGAAAACAGCGCGAGGAAGCGGAAAAATACAGCGCACAGCGTCGCGGCCAGATTGGCACCGGAGGGCGTGAAGAAAAAATCCGCACCTACAATTTTCCTCAGAATCGCGTGACTGATCATCGCATCGGCCTGACGCTTCATAATCTTGACCGTGTGATCGACGGCGATCTCGAGGAGTTAATTAGGACGTTGCAAGCCGCCGGTGTTGCGGAGCGGCTGAAAGACTCAGCGGTGGCGGCTGGCGCGTAATCAGGCCGTTGACTTGAAGATCGGCGTTGCCTTCCGCCGCGTGATTCGTTAGAAACGCTTCGATGGACCCCCAGTCGATGGTCATCATCTTTCGGATGGTCGAGCGAATCCTCGGCGTCCTGATCGGCGGGGTCCTGATCTATTTCGGTTATCGCCTTTTTCTTAGTCTGGCCGGCAAGATCGGACGCGAGAGCGGCAGTGGCTCTTTCTCCTTTACTGGTGGGAATAAAATCAAGCTCAGCAGGGTGGGCCCCGGCGTATTCTTCGCTCTATTCGGTGCGGGGCTGATTGTGTTTTCGCTTGTGAAACCGGTATCGCTTACAGTCTCGCCGCGCGCCGTTAAAAGCACGTCGGGCTCAAAACCGGGAATTATTGCCGCCTCGGAGTATAAATTTGTGGGGGCCGTCTCTATTCCCGAAACGGATGCGGACCGCGCGCGCATGCGAAGCGAAACTCGTCAAGATGTTATCGCCTTAAACCGGGCTCTCGATGCGGCTGGCGGCCCCGAGCTCGAGCGCGCAGTTTCCAGAGCGAAGCTTGCGCTTATGGAACCGCTATGGGCTGACGACTGGGGCGAGCCCGCGGATTTTCGCGATTGGCTGGACAAGCGGGGCAGTCCGCCGGCCAACAGCCAGGCAGCGGTTGATTATTTTCTAGCAAAGTAGCCCGGCATGCGAAAACATTTCGCGTTTGCGCTCTGGCTTGTGTGCTGGGGCGCAATCTCGCAGGCGCAGAACGTCTCGTGGCTGTACTCGCGCGAAAAGCTGGACGCTGATGCTGCGCGATGGAATGAACAAATTCGCGGCGAGTATCGCGACACTGTTGTGCCGCAACTCACGAATAAGGAGAAAGCTGCGCTCAATGGGATGAAAATCGAGGTACCTGTCTCAGGGCCAAAGGGCGACCCATTTGAATTTTATTCGGATGGCGACGCCGTTTATCTGCCGGCACTTTCGCTGCGGTTCTATTCAGACCTGTGCGTCGCGAACGCCTGGCTTAATGCTCACGGGTTCGACGGCACCACCGTGCGCAATTATGTCGGCTACCTTTTTAAAGAGGCAGGGGCTGGGCATAGAACTGCGCTCCCGATTTTTCGCACCCTGGGTGTTCCTCCGAATGCGCGCGACGAGGCCAGCGTTGCAAACCGCGCCGACAGGAATTTTGGAAATACCATAGTGTTTCTGCTCGCGCACGAACTCGGACACGCGCTGAAAAAGCATCGAACCGATTTGCGCGACCCGATTGAGAAGCGGAAGCAGGAAATCGAAGCGGATGCATTCGGGATTGAAGTCATGCGGCGTATCGGCCAGGTGCCTGTCGGCTTCGAGTTTTGGTTTGACGTGGAGCACAGCGGACATGTCGCCCCGGTCAAGTTCGATAGCGAAAGCGCATGGCAGAAGTACCTTTCCGGTTTAGATCATCCAGTCACGACCGAACGGCTGGAGGCGCTCGCCGTCGCTATCGAGAAAGCTCCGGATTCGTTCGCGCGCAACCAAGCCAATCAGGCGCTCTGGACTGAACGTTCGAAAATGTTAGCGCAGTATTTCCGTCTCGCCGCGCCTCAGTGGACGACAAACCCGGTCGCGCACATGGCCGAGTATTCACGGTTGCAGGACTTGCATCTGGCGGATCTGAGGCCCCGCAAAGCAGCGTTCACAATTCCTGGTACGGAGCAGGAGCCAGGTTTTAATGGTTTATTCGCTGTGCGCAGAACCGCCGCCGGGGGCGGGCAAGACAGAGTGGACCTTCTGCTGTTGCGCATGGGTGACGAAGTAACAGGCGGCTACTCCAATGGCGAAGTGGATGGCTTCATCGAAGGAAATATTAAGGATGGCGTGTTAGATTTCACGTGGCGTGAGGGTGGCCTCAAGGGTCACGGAGTCGCGGAAAACCACGGCGACACGCTTCGCGGCACCTGGGGAACTGGCGGTGCGAAGCAAGGCGCAGGCGAGTTTATTGGCGTACGGCAAAAAAGAGACAAAACCTCGCCGTAAACGGACTCCAAAAAAATCCGGATTCTGCCGCTTCGACTGAAAAGGAGCAATCGTTGGTGTTTTCGATTAATTACGACCCATGACCGTTCTCGAAGTGCTGCAAGCGACAACTGCGTACTTGAAGAAGCACAACGTCGAGAATCCGCGTCTCAACGCCGAGCACCTGATGGCGCATGCACTGGGCCGGAAACGGATCGAGCTTTATCTCGAGTTCGAGCGGGAGTTGACTGAAACGGAACTGGGGCCCCTGCGTGAATTGGTGAAGCGTCGCAGTGAAGGCGAGCCTCTCCAGCACTTGTTAGGCACGGTAGAATTTTGCGGATTCACTTTTTTATGCGACAAGCGCGCGATGGTGCCCAGGCCCGAAACGGAGCAACTTGTGGAGATCGTTGAATCGAGAATCGAGAATCGGGGATCGAGAATTGTGGATGTTGGTACGGGCAGCGGTGTAATCGCGATCAGCCTGGCAGCGAAATTTCCAGAAGCGAAGGTTTTCGCCGTTGATGTTTCAGATGACGCGCTGGCGCTTGCGCAGGAAAATGCCGGCATCCTAAACTTGAGAGGCCGGGTCCAGTTTCTGAAAAGCCGTCTGCTCGAAAATGTCGAGGGCACTTTCGATCTAATAGTCGCGAACCTTCCTTATATTTCGACGCAAGATCGGGGCGTTCTATCGCGCGAAGTATTGCATGACCCGGAAATTGCTTTGTTCGCCGGAGCGCGAGGCGATGAGCTGGTGCGCGAACTGATTGGTCAGGCCCCAACGCGGCTCCGCCCCGGTGGACTGCTGGCATTGGAGATAGGACTCGGTCAGGGCGAAGTGCTTCTTTCGGCTCTGGCGGAAAAAAATTACCGCGACATTTGCTCAAAGAACGATTATAACGGCGTGAAACGGTTTATTTTTGGCAGGTATGGATAAGATCCTCGTCCACGGCGGTCATCCGCTTTCCGGCTCTATCAAAATCAGCGGCTCGAAGAATTCTTCGCTGCCGATCCTGGCTGCGACCTTGCTCACTCGAGAACCTTGTATCGTTCACGGCGTGCCCGACCTGAGCGACACGCATTACATGCTGCAAATCTTGGCTCACTTGGGCGCGCAGGTGGAGCGCGCCAGCGGGACCGTCAGCGTTACGGCAGAAAAGATCCATTCGGTTGCGCCGTACGACGTCGTGCGCAAGATGCGTGCTTCTGTTTGCGTGCTTGGACCATCATTGGGTCGTTGCAAGGAAGCGACCGTCGCTTTGCCCGGTGGTTGCGTCATCGGCGACCGCCCAATTGATTTGCATCTCAAAGGTTTCGAAGCGCTTGGCGCCGCGGTGCGCGTAGAGGGCGGCGACATCAAGGTTTTTGCGCCGAAATTGACCGGAGCGGTGATTAATATCCGGGGTAAATTCGGCCCCACGGTCCTGGGTACAGATAATGTGATGATGGCAGCCGTCCTGGCCGAAGGCGTCACCGTTATTGAAGGAGCGGCTCAGGAGCCGGAGGTGGTGGATTTGGCAATGTTCCTGAACAAAATGGGCGCCAAGATCGAAGGCGCGGGGACGCGTCGAATCATCATCGAAGGTGTGCCTGAGTTGCACGGCGCGGAACACAGAGTGATCCCGGACCGGATTGAAGCAGGAACATTTCTGGTCGCAGGCGCAATTGCCGGGAAGGGAGTCACCGTTAAGCGAGTTGAACCAGTGCACGTTCGCGCGATCACCGATGCGCTGGCCAGATGCGGTTTTCCGATCGAGATCAAGGATGATACGGTTTCGATTTTGCCGAACGGAGATGCGAGTGCGCTGGAGCTAACGACCGAACCGTATCCCGGTTTCCCTACCGACATGCAGGCGCAAATGTGCGCGCTTCTTTCGACCAGCAAAGGCACCAGTTCTGTGACGGAAAATGTTTTTCCTCAGCGCTACATGCATGTGTCGGAGCTAAAACGCATGGGCGCGCAAGTGGAATTGGAGGGCGCGACTGCCGTGATCGATGGCGTAGAGTGTCTTCTTGGAGCACCCGTAATGGCGAGCGATCTGCGCGCCTCCGCTGCGCTTGTGTTAGCAGGATTGAAAGCGGACGGAATCACCGAGGTTAGTCGAGTCTACCATATCGACCGCGGGTACGAACATCTTGATGAAAAATTGAGCGAACTCGGCGCGCACATCGAGCGTGTAAAAGCAGCGTAGCCCAATCTTTTTCCTTGCTCTTGTGGCCGTGAGCGGTCAGTCGTTGTAATAAGCAAGCGAAAGGATAAATATGGATCAGACACCTGCGCCACCTCCGTCCACTTCATCTGATGTTCGAACGTGGTGTGTCCTCTGTCACGCCAGCGCCTTACTCGGATTGTTCTTTCATTTCCTGGGCCACATTCTGGGGCCGCTTATCGTTTGGCTTATGAAACGTGGCGATTCCCCCGAGATCGATGTCTACGGGAAAGAATCGCTTAATTTCCAAATCTCGATGCTGATCTATGACGCTGTTGCCGCGATTCTTTGCATCGTGCTCATAGGCATCCCGATTTTGATCGCGCTCTGGGTGTTGAACACCGTACTTGTGATCATCGCATCAGTGAAAGCCGGTCAGGGCGAGTTCTATCGCTATCCGTTCACGATTCGGTTGATTAATTAATTTAGCGCCGTCATCCCGAGCGGAGCGAGGGACCTCACAAAAGGGTGATGGATCACGCTATCGGGGTCGTGTGGGATTGCGAAAGAAATGAGAGGTTCCTGGCTTTGCTCAGAATGACCCGCTGAGGTTAGGCCCCGGTATTTTTCATTAATCGGCGCAACGTCTTCAGGTTTATCACGTCCTCTCGCAGGTCTTTTCCCTTTGGGGTTTCGAGTACCTTCGGAGTATTGCGAAAGCGGCGGTCGCACATGATGAAGCGGAAAGCAGAGAGCCCGATTTTGCCCTTGCCGATATGTTCATGTCGATCCACCCGTGCGCCACGGGCGGTTTTGGAATCGTTCAGGTGAATTGCCACGAGACGATTCAGGCCAACCACACGATCGAATTCTCGGAATGTCTTCCGAACCGAGGCTTCACTGTCCAAGTTATAACCCGCAGCAAAAACGTGCGCGGTATCGAGGCAAACACACAACCGCTCTGGTTCACGCACGCCGCTGACGATGTATGCGAGATGCTCGAATCTGTTCCCCAGGCATGAGCCCTGGCCGGCGGTCGTTTCCAGCGCAATCCGTGTTTTGATTTTTGGAAGACCGGAAAGCACGCAGTCGATCGATTCCACAATTTTTTCGAGCCCAGCTTCTTCGCCCGCGCCGAGGTGTGCGCCGGGATGCAATACCAAAAATGGGAGTTCCAGCTGATCGGCGCGAACCAGTTCTTCTGACAGCGAACGGATCGAATTCGCGTGAAACTGTCCGTTCGTGGCGGCGAGATTGATGAGGTAGTTCGCGTGCGCGAAGATCGATAATAACTCGCTGCGTTGGTGATGTTCGAGAAATGTGCGGGCTTCTTCGCGGGCGAGAGGGCGAGCGAACCATTGCATGTTGTTTTTCACGAACATTTGCATGGCCGTGCAGCCAATTGAGCGCGCGCGCTCAATCGCCATGTCCACCCCGCCAGCGATCGACATGTGCGCCCCCAGAAGAGGTTGAGACTGCGAACCGACGAGCCGGCGAACCGGCGAAGTCCCCCTCTTCCCGTTTGGCGGTCTCCCCGTTTCGTTCCTCGTCATTACTGGCCCTTCAACACTGCTGGGCGCCAATCCGGCTTCTTCAAACTTCCGGTGCCAGCGTATTCGAAGAGTTTGTACATCGGCGCGAGCACCACTCCGGGTCCCTTCATGTTCAGGCGCACATTGAAATCGAGTTTGTCATCGAGAAAATGGATGTCGCCATGACCGAGCATGCTAAAGAGCGTGCCGTCTGCGTCGAAATCGTCGGTATGAATAACTCCCTCATCAACCTTGAAGTCTGCGGTTGCTTTGTGCGCGATGCTGTATCCGCTGCCGGGGAGGATCCGGTTCAGAATTCCTGAGAGCGGTCCGAAAATCGGGATGGCGAAAACATCGCCGTTCGTGACTTCAACTTTGCCATGGCCCCGCATGGTGCGCGGATCGCTGCCCAGGCCGGTAAAATCGTACCTGCCATTGAACAGGCCGAGGGCTGTCTTGTAGTTGTAATACAAATTCGTCAGCAGCGGGAAATTGATCTCGCTCACCGAAACATTTGCCCGGTAACGCGGATCATTTTTCGCCAGTGAGATGTCGGCGTTCCCCCGCAACGTGCCGGAGAGAAGGGCGCCACGAAGATCAGTGATTTGCAACCGGTCGTTAGTGAAGAGCAATCGTGCAACGATCCGATCGAACGGCAGGGTTTTTCCAAGAAAGACATAATCCATTCCGTTCGCGCCATCCACCTTGATCTCCAGACGTGTGTTCTTGCCGCCGCGAAATTGATACAAACCGTTCGCGGTCACGGAAGGCGGTCTCCGAAATTTATAGGGCACCACGGTGTTCCAAACCTTGGGATCAATCCAAAAAATTACTTCGGCAGGATTCAATGAGCTTTTGATATTGGAGATTCGTACCTCGTGTTTCTTAAAATCGTAGGTGAAAGAGCCCGTGCCGGAGCCTTCGTTGCGTGATACGTGAAGGTCCTCACAAGTAAGCGCACCATCGGCAAAATGGATCTTAGTATCCGCACTGTTCATCCATGTGCCGCGGAACCGACTTCGTCCCAGAGTGACGGTTCCATCTCCTTTCCAGGTACCCGGATTGTGATCGTGGCCCCGGATCGCGAGGCGAATGGCAGGTGAACGTTGCCATTCCCACTGCCGGAGAAAGTCATTCAGTTCCGGAGGGGCGATCCCACGCACCGCTTCCGGGACTATGGTGCTTTCGATGTTTAAACGAAAATCCGCCGGCGCATCAAGAAGATCGGCACGTAGCTGGCCGGTTTGATGTCGCAGGCGAAGGTCTCTGACCAGCGTGCGCTCGCCGTCCCAGGAAAAATCAGCTGTTAGATCAGAAAATGGAACTTTCTTGTAAGTGAACCGGCCAAAGGCCACGCGTCCGATAATATCCGGCTTGAAGCGATCTGATCCAAGATTTACGGAGCCTGCTATCTCGACCGCAGGCGGCGCTTGAAATTCGATGCCGGCGAGCGGTTCGCGCAGGTCAAACGCGCTAAGAAACGCTTTTAAATCCAGACTGCTGCGGGCCTGGCAACTCGCACTGCTGCCTTGCACATTCCAATTAGCACGCCCGGCAAAGCTGCCCATCCCATCATTCCATTCACAATGGGCGATATTCAGCTGCTGGTTGTTCCATTCCGCGGCCGCGGAGAGGTCTGTCATTTCGTAGCTGCCTCGTTGCAGTCGATCGCCGCGGAGGGTCGCCTCGACATGAGCCTTCTCGATCTCGGCGACGTCGCCGCTGAATTTTATTTGTAACGACGGACGCGCGCCGGGGAACCTGAACTTTTGCAGTTCATTCACCACGCGCTGCGCAACGAGCAATCGCCTTTGCCATTCTTCGGCTGAAAGCGCAGGCGACGGTTGATAATTCTCGCGCTTGATCAGTTGCCCGGTCGCTGAAATCCGAATGCCACAAAAGATTCCCTCTGCCTGGCTGACGTAAATTTGTTCTGGCGGAAAATAAACGTGGGCGCGCAAGTTGGTGAGCATGGCTCTCTCGCCTTTTTCATCCGCTGTCTTGAATGGAAGAATGATTTGCGCATCGCGCACGTCGAGCGCGTTGAGAAAGGGTTCGTGATGAATCAGCGCAGCGTAATTGATATCGAGCGAGACCTCGCTGATCAGGGCAAGTATGTTCTCGCGATTTTTGTAATCAAAAATCCGTACATTTTTTGCAACGAGACCACGAAACGGGTCCAGGGTCAGACGTCCGATGTTGGCTTCGACTCCGTGCTTACGCAATTCCTCCACCACGCGGTAGCGCCATTGACGGCCAAATCCTCTCTTGGCCATGTAATAGCCGCCCCCGCCAATCCCGAGAACTACTCCGAGAATCATGAGGCGCACAAGGCTCACGGCGATCCGGTGCCCCCAGGTTGCTTTTCGACGTCGTAGGGGCGGCCGAACCTGAGGTGGTTCGAGGAGGGACGGCATGGTGCTGTTAATCGTTAAATCGTTGAAGCGTTCAAGCGATAGGCCAATGTAGCGGTTTAACGGTTCAACGCTTCAAAGTGATTTCAATCTCCGATCTTCCCGCTGTTAACGCGTCATTCAATTTGGTGAGCACAGTCTTTATTTCAATGGGCTGGTACTTCATCCGGCATGGCGCATGGCGACGGCACATGGCGTGCATGATCGCGGCCGTGATTTCCTCGACCTGTTTCCTAACCGGTTACATCATTTACCACGCCAACATAGGCGAAAAATCCTCAGGATATACCGGATGGATCGCCGCTATTTACTTTCCGATACTGGCTTCGCATGTTCTGCTTGCCTTTGTGACGCTGCCTCTGGTGATCATCACACTTGTTCAGGTTTTTCGTCGCCGATGGGATCGCCATAAACGAATCGCACGTTGGACGATCCCGATCTGGCTTTATGTTTCTGTCACAGGCGTGCTTGTATATTTGATGCTTTACAAGTGGTTTCCGCCAGGGGCGTGACGCCAAATCTTGCACTTAGCCGTTAGTTGATGTTTGATCACGGAGTTCATGCTGCAGATGCAGCAAGATTTATGGTGACCATTGCCACGTTTAATGATCCGGCCAAGGCGAGACAACTAAAACGGCGCTTCCAGGATGCAGGGTTGCGCGCCGATGTTCACAATGAAGCGCCCTTGCAGCAGGTTGGCTTTATGTCGCGGCCCCTGGCAAATGCGAAGGTAATGGTGGAAGACACTGATTTCGAGGGGGCCCAAAATCTCATGGTCGAATGGGAGGCGACTGATCCCGATATCTCCGCGGCTCTTGTGCGGTGCCCGCAGTGCAGCTCTTCGAACATTGAATATCCACAGATGACGCGAAAATTTATGACTCCTGCGCTGGTTGGAGTCCTTTGCGCGCTCAAAATTATTCCCAAGGAGTTTTACTGCCAGGATTGTCATTTTACCTGGAGCAACCGGGAAGAACCCACGATCGGACGGCTCTGGCATCGCTTCTTTCCAGGGAGCGAATCTGGGACCGAAGCCTCGTAGGCAAAACCGATTTCAGTGGCGGCACTTGATTTCCCGCAGACGATTCTTCTTGTGATGGATCCTCGATTGCCTTGGTGTTTTCTGGTTTGGCGCGACTCCCGGATTTCGCTTGAAGCCGCAGCCGCAGTTCGCCAGCCATGAAGTGGCTTTTCGTCTTGCTGCTTGCGTTGATCATCTTCGGCGGCGCAGCGTGGTTCGGTTACAACACCTTCGTAAAAGAAGAAATTGCAGTGAAAAGGGAGCAGCGTGGAGAAATCACGCCTGCGCCCGTGCCGGACATCAGTCTGCCCGAATTTCAGGCGGCTGCCCAATTGCGACAGGAGGGAAAACTAGCCGAAGCTCGGGATGCGCTCATCGCGGTGATCCAAAAATATCCCACTGGGAAACATGTCGAAGAAGCGAAGGATCTGCTTGGTGAAACAAACGTTGCGATTCTGCTATCGCGTTATCCGTCCCCGGAAAAAACGGAATACGTTGTGAAGTCCGGCGACGTGCTGGCCAAGATCGCGCGGAAGCTTAAGACGACTCCCGAGTTGATCATGCGCATGAACAACATGAGCGGCACCATGCTGCGCATTGGCGATCATCTGCTCATCTCGCATCCCGATTTCACGATGGTTATTCAGCGAAAAGCGAATTCGGTTGTGCTTCTGAATCACGGGGCATTTTTTAAGCAATATCATGTTCTTGAAGCAAAGTTACCGGGCAAACAGCCAGCTAAAATCTCGGCTAAAGTCGCCGAAACCATGGCTTGGAAGGACGGGAAACGCGTGGGCGTCGGCAACAAGGAATACCTCAGCAGCACACGATGGATCCGGTTGGCCGGCGCGTCAGCGTACACCTTGTATTCTGTACCGGATTCTTCGCATCCCAATCTGGATCAGCCGCCGCCGCCGGCGGGTCTTGGCTTGGCGGCTTCGGACCTCGAGGAGCTCTCCAGCCTTGTAAACAACCGCACCGCTGTCACGATTACAGACTGATTTCAGAGTTAA
Source organism: Candidatus Udaeobacter sp. (assembly GCA_035651975.1). Classification (GTDB taxonomy): domain Bacteria; phylum Verrucomicrobiota; class Verrucomicrobiia; order Chthoniobacterales; family UBA10450; genus Udaeobacter. The sequence goes on along the minus strand of DASREQ010000033.1, from coordinate 15,399 downwards.
AAAAGTTTAAAAAGTTACAACATTAAGAGGAACACGATTGGACATGACCGCGAGTTTCTGGACTTTGTAACTCTTTTAAACCGTAACTTTTTACACTCAAATGGACTGGCAACCGCTCGATTTTGAAAAACCGATCTTTGAGCTGGAACGGCGCCTGCAGGATTTGAAGAATCACTCCGACGCGCATGACATCGATCTTGATTCGGCCGTTAAAGCCGTCGAGGAAAAACTTCGTGAAACGCGGCGGGAAATTTATGGCAATCTCACCGCCTGGCAGCGTGTGCAGATTGCGCGGCATACGCAGCGACCGTTCGCCATGGACTACATCGAACGGTGCTTTACCAATTGGATTGAGCTGCATGGAGATCGCCGCTTCGCTGACGATCGAGCCATGCCTTGCGGTCTGGCCACATTGGGCACCCAGCGCTGCGTCGTCATCACTCATCAAAAGGGCCGCAACACAAAAGAAAATGTGATGCGCAATTTCGGTTGCGCCCATCCCGAAGGTTACCGCAAGGCGCTGCGATTGATGCGACTGGCTGAAAAATTTTGTGTGCCAGTCATTTCATTGATCGATACGCCAGGCGCCTTTCCGGGGATCGGATCGGAGGAACGTCATATTTCAGAAGCAATTGCCGTAAATCTCTTCGAGATGATGAGGCTTCGCGTGCCCATTGTTGCGGCGGTCATTGGCGAGGGCGGCTCAGGGGGCGCGCTTGGGATTGGCGTGGCAGACCGTGTATTAATCCTGGAAAATGCTTATTATTCGGTAATCAGCCCGGAAGCGTGTTCCGCGATCTTGTGGAGAGATCGGCGGCACGCCGCTGAAGCAGCTGAGGCGCTTAAATTGACGGCCCAGGATTTATTGAAGTTGGAAGTGGTGGACCAAATCATTTCTGAACCCGAAGGCGGCGCGCATCGGGACTATGAATCTATTGCGTCCAATGTTGGTGCAGCGCTGCGCCGGGTATTGGAGGCGATTTCCAAGGTTCCAGCCGACGAATTATTGGAAAAACGATATCAAAAGTTTCGCCGGCTGGGTATTTTCTCCGAAAGCAAAACGGCCACCTTCTCGGCCCGCTCTTGATCTGATGTTTGGGATCTGGGGTAAAGCAGCGGGTGTCTGGTGGGTCAGCGCAGTCGTTGTCATCAGCGTGGCCTCTGCCGGCGCTGCCGGGTCGGAGTTCCGTTTCGATCGCGACAGCTTCGCGTTCCAAAACGCCACCGTGCTGAAATACCACGACGGGATCGCGTTTTTTCGACCGAAGTCGGAAGCGAGTGATCCTGCCAACAGTTATACCCGGCGCTGCTTCGTCATGACCCGGACGGCGATGCAGTTCCGCAAATTCGCTCGTTTCAATCCGCATGGCGTTCCATTAAACGATAAAGAACTCGCACAGCGGATTCGTGCTGTCGCGCGCCGAAAGCCTTGGCTCGAAGCATTGCCGGAAAATCAGCGGATCGTCTTCCCGGGCTACTCGAATCTACGAGAGATAAGCAAAACCCACACTCAACTCTTCGAGAACAATATCGGCAGCGGCTTCATGAGTTATTTTCGGCCGAGCAATATCCGCATGGTCTTCCTCGAAAGTAAAGGATATCAGGAGAAAACTCACCAGAATCTCGATGCCGCCCTCGCGCATGGTGACACGTTCGTGGCTTTTCTTACCACCTATCCGAAAATGAGCATAAACCACGCGGTGCTGATTTACGGCCGGAAAAAAAGTCGCCTCGGAGACGAACTCGAACATTATTTGGTTTATGATCCAAACCATGCCGAAGCGCCGCGGGAGCTAACGTGGTCGCCTCGCGAACATGCCTTTGCTTATCAGAAAGACATAGACTTCATCGGGGGATTTGTTCGCGTTTACCAGGCGTATGACAAGCCATTGCAGTGAAAACGATCAACGCGTTCTGGATATGATTTCCACCAATTTGCGCACAGCGGCATTTTTTTGGAAGGTCGGCGCCTTCGTAGCTCTGGTCCTTCTACCAAGCGCCGCGGGAGCGTCGGATTTTCATTTCGACCGAGATACGGTCGGCTTCGCTAACGCAACCGTCTTCGAGTATCGCGAAGGTCATCCCTCTTTGCGGCGGCAAAGAAAGAAGGGAGAGCCGAAAAGGTACACTCGCCGCTGTTTTGTCCTATGCCGTACGACGATGCAGTTTCACAAGTTCGCTCGATTCGATCCTCATGCACCTCCACTGGACGACAATGCCTTGGCCGCTCGCATTCGAGACGTCACCCGCCGGGCGGCTTGGGAAAAACCGTTGCCGACAAATCAGCGCGTCGTCTTTCCGGGCTACGCAGACTTGCGCGCAATGAGCGATGCACGCCGTGAAGTTGTGCGAAGAAATATTGGTCTTGGCTGGCCGACTTATTTTCGGATCGGAAATTATCGGATGCTTTTCGAGCACGACTCCAGTTACCACAAGGAAACCCACGCCAATCTCGATGCAGCTTTGGCGCGCGGCGAATTATTCACCGCTTTTCTGACCACTTACCCTCGTCTCAGCATCAATCACGCAGTCCTGGTCTATAAGCGAAAAGCTGTCTCTCAGAATGATGGACTCGAACATTATCTCGTTTACGACCCGAATCACCCGGAATCGCCACGCGAGCTAACTTGGTCTCCGGACCGTTGCCGTTTCGCGTATCAAAAAGACTGGGATTTCATCGGGGGCTTTGTTCGGGTTTATCAAATTTACGGCAAATGGTTGCAGTAAAGACGATTTCTTAGAGAGACGACCATGCCAGAGACTCCATCACCGCCCAAGCCAACTCCGCCAACTCCCACGCCGCCGCCTGAACCGTTGCCGCCCAATCCGCCGCCGGTTCCGCCAGTGGGAAGCTGAGATTCTATTTTGGTGGTGGAAACAGAAAACGCAGCGCCGGTGCGACCCGCGCTGCCCAAGCGGCTTCGTTGTGCTCGGCGCCTTTGACCTCGAGATAACTCAGATCGATGTCGAGTTGCCAGCCTTTTTCGATTAAGTAATTGCATAATTCGCGCGTCAGTTCCCAACCTGGTTCTGCCGTGCCAGTGTCGAGCCAGATTTTCAGCGATGGCTTTTCACCGAGGATGCCCACGAGCCGGAAAATTGCATAATCGTCCCACCAAATCGATGGCGACATGACGATTAAACGTGTGAATATCTGCGAATAGAAAATTCCCATCGCCAGTGTGGCCAAACCGCCGAGCGACGATCCACCGAGCCCGGTGAATTCAGCTTCCCGCTTCGTTCGATATTTTTTGTCGATAAACGGCTTTAGTTCTTCGATCAAAAATTTGCCGTAAATGTGGACCAGGCCGCGACTGCGTTTTTTGGGGTCGTCTTTCGGTTCGATCACTCCTGGCGTCGGGGCGTATTCATGGATTCGTTCTTCGCCGATGTTTGCCACCGCCACGATGATGAGCGGCTCAATCATTTTTTGACGGATCAGGCGCTGCGCGGTTTCGTCGACTTGCCACTCCACTCCGGCAAACGAAGTGGCAGCGTCGAAAACGTTCTGTCCGTCGTGAAGGTATAAAACCGGGTAGCGCCTCGAGGAGAAGCGGCGATAACCAGGCGGCAAATAGACGAGCACATCGCGCCGGTTTCCCAAGACCTTGGAGTGAAAAGCGCGATGTCGTTTGATATTGCCGGTAAGAGTGTGCTTTGGCATCGAAAGCGAGACGCTTCGCGAAGATGAAATGTAGTGCAACCCTTGCGCTTGCGATTTCATCGGCTCCCCCTGAAGATGCTCGCGCCAAGCTTGTGAACGAATGCTATACCAGGTGGTACACGCCGTGGCTCAGCCGCGAGTTTGAGATGCTCGTTTTCGGCCAAAAGCATGGGCTGCCACTGATTATTTTCCCCACTTCCTTTGCTCGATATTACGAAAACAAGGATTTCGGGCTGGTCGGTTCCATCGCATGGTATATCGACAATGGGAAGGTCACCGTCTACTGCCCGGACGCCATCGATCTGGAGAGTTTTTATAATAAATCCATTCATCCAGCCGATCGGATGCGCACACACAACGCATATGAAAACGTGATCGTTCGCGACGTGTTCGATCTGGCCCGGCGCGAATGCAATTCCCATCGCGTGGCGGTTTGCGGCGCCAGCCTGGGGGCTTATCACGCTGCGAATATTGCCTTTCGTTATCCCGACGCGGTAAGTCACCTGATTAGCTTAAGCGGCTCGTTCGATATCAGCTCATTTTTCAACGGCTACCATGACGACAACATTTATTGCAACAGCCCCTACGAATATCTGCCGAACATGCCCGATCCATGGAAATATAATCACATGGGCATCATTCTGGGCACAGGCGAGTGGGACGTCGCACGCCACGAGTCCTATCGCCTGTCCGAGATCTTGAATTCCAAGGGAATCAATCACTGGCTCGACGACGGAAAATGGCGCGGCCACGATTGGAACTATTGGCGCGACATGCTGCCCTATTATTTGTCGAAGTTATGATGCTTTGTTCTTCGCTCGGTTGCTCCGCGGGATTCCTCGACTACGCTTCGCTCCGCTCGGAATGACAGAAAGGCGATTATGAAACTGGTGATTGCTGCTGCCGGTGCCAGTGGAGCGATCTATCTGCAAAGGTTGCTTGCGCAGATTGATTGCAGCACGCACGAGGTCCATCTGGTCATGAGCGCGCATGCAGAGGAGGTTGCGAAGCAGGAGCTTGATGATTTCAAAGTCCCGTCGAACGTTTCGAAGCATCCTGAAAATGACATGAACGTGCCATTCGTCAGCGGCTCAGCCCGTTTCGACGCAATGGTGATTGCCCCTTGTTCGATGGCAACGTTGGGAAGAATCGCGTCGGGTTCGAGTGATAGCACCCTGTTGCGGGCGGCCGATGTTTTCTTGAAGGAACGACGAAAATTGGTTCTCGTCCCACGGGAGACACCTTGGAATTTAATCCATGCGCGGAACGTTGTGACGCTGCTCGAGGCGGGAGCGATTGTGCTGCCGGCAATTCCTTCGTTCTACAGCCGTCCGGGTTCCGTAACCGCGGTCGTGGATACAGTGGTTTGGCGTATTCTCGATCAAATTGGACTGCCGAGCACTCACACGTATCGCTGGGGAGAAAAGAGCCGGAAACGCAAGAAAAATTGAAAATTGAAGGTTGGTTGGCGCGCTGCTTGATCGCGTTTGGATTTCTGTTGCTAAAAGCCTGGGCGCGCACGCTCCGTTTCGAAGCCGATGACCGGGCGGGCGTTGTCGGCAAACCTGTGAGGGAAAATTACATCGCCGCGCTCTGGCATAACCGATTGCTTTTGATTTCCTTCGTCTTGAAAAGGTTTCTGCCGCAACGGCTCGGCGCTGGGCTCATCAGCGCTAGTCGTGATGGCGATTTGATCGCCGATTTAACGCGGCGATTCGGGTTTGAAGTCGTGCGCGGTTCCAGTTCTCGTCTTGGCGCCAGCGCACTGCGGGAGCTTGAGAACGTGCTGGCGTCCGGCCGCGACGTTTTGATCACGCCGGACGGTCCCCGCGGGCCAGCGTATGAGCTCGGTCCGGGCATTGTTTTTCTCGCGCAAAAAACCGGTGCGGCAGTCGTGCCGATCAACATGGAGTTTTCCCGCTGCTGGAGAGTGAACAGCTGGGACGGTTTCATTTTGCCGCGTCCGTTTGCAAGAGTGCGTGTGATTTTGGGCCCGCCGCATCGAGTAAGGGCAACCAGCACATCCGAAGAATTTGAAGCTGAACGCCTGAGCCTTCAGAAAGCCATGATGGCGCTGGTTGAAACGCGCTGAGAACCAATTTCTGTAGCCGCTTCCCCCTGGGAAGCGCGGCGCTGACGATATTTGCGCAACGCGCATCGCGCGTCCCACGGGGACCCGGCTTCAGCAATGCTCACTTGCACGCGGGACACTCGCAGGCAGGATTGCCTGCCTCACTATGCCGAACTTAATCGATGGACGCGCGATTGCGGGGAAAGTTTATGTCGATCTGCGTCGCGAGATTGCGGAACTAAAAACAAAAGGCGTCACGCCCGGTCTTGCCGTGGTTCTCGTAGGCGACGAGCCGGCATCGCGCGCTTACGTGCGCTCGAAGGACAAGATGTGTCGCGAGCTTGGGTTACACTCACTGAAACTGGAATTACCCGAATCGACGACTCAGAATCAACTTCTCAATCGCGTCGAAGAATTGAACGCCGACTCGAGCATCCATGGGATCCTTGTTCAATCACCACCGCCGGCGCATATCGATGAAGCAGCAATCGTACGTGCGCTCGATCCACGCAAGGATGTCGACGGATTCCATCCGGAAAACGTCGCAAACCTCGTACTCGATGACCCCGCCGGCTTTGTTCCGTGCACGCCGCTGGGCGTCCAGCGTCTGCTCATTGAAAGCAAGCTCAACATCAACGGCGCCCACGTCGTAATTCTTGGCCGCAGCATGATCGTGGGGAAGCCGCTTGCCCTGCTCCTCATGCAGAAAAACGAGAAGGCTAACGCCACAGTTACTGTTGTGCACTCGCGTAGTCGCGATCTCGCGGAGATTACCCGCTCCGCCGACATTATTGTTGCGGCAATCGGTCGCGCAGAATTCCTGAAAGCCGAACACGTGCGCGAAGGCGCCGTCGTTATTGATGTTGGGATCAATCGCGTCGAAGACGGTACCACCGAGCGTGGTTATCGCCTGGTGGGTGACGTCGCATTTGATGAAGTATCAAAAAAAGCGAGCGCGATAACGCCGGTGCCCGGCGGCGTCGGGCCGATGACGATCGCGATGCTGATGTCCAACACGGTCAAAGCGGCTCGGCAATCGCTGTAGTCAGGTGCCTGTGGCACGTCCATACCGAAACGGCCCACAGGGCCGTTGCTACAACTTCGCTGAAACAATTTTTGCTGTGAGCAATTTCAAGATCGACGGATTGATTTGCGCTGCACGAACAAACAGAGAACCGATACGGGGAGATAAAACCGCGGCGCGCGCCAGCCGATTGACCCAGAGTCTTCCTCGATACAGTTTGGCGAAGTCGCGAGCGAACTCGTGCAGTGCTGATGATCGATCTTCGTCACTGATGATTTTCCCGATCGCACCTGCTGCGAGCTCTCCTGAGCGAAGCGCGTAATAAATTCCTTCGCCGGTGAACGGCTCTACGACCCGGGCAGCGTCGCCAATGAAAAGAAGATTCTCATAGGCGCACGGGACAGCCGGGCGTGTGAGCGGTGTGATGGTGCGCCAGGGTTGATTGGCGGGGATTTCGAAGTGTCCTTGTGCCCATTGCCGTAGTCTGGAAATAGTGGGCGGCCTTCCAACGAGGCAAAGATTGAGCTCGGATTCGTTTACTGGAGCCTGACCTGAGTACCCTTCTCGAAGAAATTGCAGCACGATACGCGACCCGAAATTTCGCGGAAGTGGGATATGCGCTTGCAACGCGACGCGTTCGCGTTTTGGATGTGGCAACAAATTGCGCAGCCGCGCTACGGTAGAATTTCGGCCGTCTGCGCCGATTAATATTCGTGCGGCCAAAATTTCGCCAGTGGCGGTGGCAATTTTCCAATACCGTCCCTCGGTCAGTGCGGTGACGGTTGTTTTCCCGCGGATTTGCGCGCCAAGTTCGCCAGCGCGTCTCAGCAGGAGATCATCGAAAAGGCTGCGCTTTACCGACAACTCGCAATCGTCTTCGGTCGGAAGATCGACAACAACTTTGTGACCGTCGATGGCAATGAACTCGACTGAGGTGAGTTTGGAATGCGGCAAATCGCGAACCTGCTGTGCGAGACCGAGACGCTCGAGCACGGGCCAGCACGATGGGTTCAAACAATCGCCGCACACTTTTTCTCGTGGAAATCTTTCCCGCTCGAGAACAAGCGTGTGCAAACCGGCCAGGGCACAAAATGCTGCACAACTTGATCCAGCGGGGCCACCGCCCACGATTGCCACGTCAAATGTCTGCATTCGAGTGTTGAAGTGATGGAGTGGTGAAAATCACTCAAACCATTACTCCACTACGCCAAGACTCCATTAATCAAACTGCCGAATCGCCCCTGGCGCGCGATTCAATACCAGAGCAGATTGACTCAGATGAGCTGGTCCCTTCCAATCTTTCGCGTCGCGGGCATCCAATTGCGGATTCACATCACGTTTTTGCTGCTGATCGCCTGGCTGGCCTTCGGCTATTACTCGCAAGGCGGGTCCGCGGTAGCGGCGAGCCGCGTCATATTCGTTCTGATTCTTTTCCTTTGCGTGGTGCTGCACGAATTCGGGCACGCATTCGCTGCAAAGGCGTTCGGGATTAATACGCCGGACATCACGTTGCTGCCGATTGGCGGAGTGGCGCGACTCGAGCGAATGCCAGAGGAGCCGGTACAGGAATTAATCATCGCAGTAGCCGGTCCGTTAGTGAACGTGGTGATTGCGCTGGGTCTGTTCGTGGCAGCTGGATCGCAAGCATTGCTCAATCCCTCAGCAGTCGAAGGCGGCGGTCTCGTTGCGCAGCTGCTAACGATTAACATCATGCTGGTTCTTTTTAATTTGCTGCCGGCATTTCCAATGGATGGTGGGCGGGTCTTGCGCGCGCTGCTCGCCACGCGCATGAGCTATGCGCGCGCTACACAAGTCGCCGCGAACGTGGGCCAGGGTTTCGCGTTTGTTTTTGGGTTCATCGGGTTGCTCTGGAATCCGTTCCTGCTCTTCATCGCGCTTTTCGTTTATATCGGTGCATCGCAGGAAGCGGCCCTGGCGCAGATGAAAGACGTCTCGCGCCGGTTCCCGGTCTCCAGCGCGATGGTACGGGAATTTCGCACGCTCTCGGAAGACGCCAGCCTGCAGGAGGCCGTAGATGCATTGCTTGCGACTTCGCAACACGATTTTCCAGTCGTCGATGATACCGGTAACGTGGCGGGCTTGTTGACGCGTCATGATCTAATCGGTGCACTGCGCAAGAACGATCCCACGGTCCGGGTGGGCGATGTGATGCGCCGGGATATTCCTACGGTGACCACTGGAACTCGGTTCGAGGACGCGTTCCGGATCATGCAGGAATGCAATTGCCCCGCAGTGCCTGTGCTGGATCGGATGAAGCGTCTGGTCGGTTTACTCACACCGGAGAACGTGACCGAACTGATGATGGTTCAATCCGCGATGCCGCAACGCCGGGCTTTGTAAAGGCTGGAGCGGATTACCGGCCCTGCGGGCCGTCTACATAGCGTGAAAGCAGTGCCAAAGTGAAACCGGCCACAGGCCGGGTGGCTACAACTCTTAAAAAATCGCTCTTACGAGCTGATGCGCATCGGCATCAGGACATAGAGGAACGGAGTCTGAATTTTCAAAACGCCCGGGCTCATCTCGTCGATGAGGTCAAGAAAGACTTCGTCCTCAGTCAAAGCACGCAGGGGCGCCATGAGAAATTCCGGATTAAACGCAATGGAAAAATCGCGACCCTTGTAGGCGACGGCGAGCGATTCCTTCGCTTCGCCCACTTCCGGAGTGGTGGCTGTGATGTCGATGTTGTTCTTGCTGAAATTCAGTTTAATCGAGTGTGATTTGTCGCTGGCAAGCAGCGAAACGCGTCGCAGCGAATTCAAAAACGTTTCACGTTCGAGTTTGATTCGCTCTTTTGCCTCCGATGGAATGACCTGGCGATAGTTTGGATAATTCCCTTCGATCAATTTCGACACCAGGAGTGTCTTGTTGAGGTCAAAAGCGATTTGTCCGCTGCCCATGCTGACTTTGATTTCGCCGTCGTCGGTAAGCAGGCGTTGCAATTCTGTCACCGCTTTCGTCGGAACGATGAGATCCGCCTCGTGACTACGCGGGAACTCCAGCTCGATTTCGGCCATGGCGAGCCTCCGGCCGTCTGTCGCCACCAGTGTCAGCTTGTTGTCCTTGAAACTGAATAGAACGCCGTTGAGGACGTAGCGAGTCTCGTCGGTTGATATGGCATACGAAGTCTTGCGCAGGCCGTCGCGCAAATCTTTTTGCTTAATTGTGACAACTTTCGCGTCTTCGAACTTGGGTAGCGGCGGAAACTCTTCTTCCGGCAGGCCCAGAATTTTGAAAAAACTTTGTCCGCTTCGAATCGAAGCAGCATTCTTTCCGTTAACATCGATCTGAATTTCGCTCGAAGGCAGTTCACGGACGATGTTGAAGAGGCGACGGGCAGGCAATGTGGTTGCGCCTTCTTTTTCTACGTCCGCTTCGCAACTTCCGCGCACACCGACATCCAGATCGGTTGTGGTCAGATGAATCTCGTCGCCGTGCGCCTGCAAAAGAACGTTGGAAAGGATAGGAAGAGTCGTGCGGGTACTAACGACGTTTTGGACCTGCTGCAGGCCTTCGAGCAGTTTCTCTTTCGCTACGCTAAATTTCATTATGACGGTCTAAGATGTAAAGCTTTGGGTTTTATTCGGCAACCGCAAAGTACTTGTCATGTCGAGCCCTTCGACTTTGCTAGGGCAGGCTGCCTCGAGACCCCGCTGAGCTGGCGTAAAACTATTTCCACGGGATTCTTCGACTTCGTTTCGTTTCACTCCGCTCGGCTCAGAATGACAGATTGCACTTTAACGCTGAAGCGAACTGTCAATGAAGGATATCGTCTGGCGAATATTGTCTTGTTCCGCCATCCGTTTCTTTACCAGTTTGCAGGCATGCAACACCGTGCCGTGATCGCGGCCTCCGAACGCGTCACCAATTTCGTTCAAAGAGGCCTTGGTAAGCTCGCGCGCGAGATACATCGCCACCTGCCGCGGAAAGGCGATGCTGGCCGGGCGTCGCTTGCTTGTCATATCGGCGATGCGCACGTCAAAATGTTCAGCCACGCGCCGCTGAATTTGTTCGATCGTTATGGAATGCCGTGCTTCCTCCTGCAAAATATCCTTTAGCAAATGCTCCACCACTTCTTTGGTCAGTTCCTTGCCGCTGAGTGATGCAAAGGAAGCCACGCGCATAAGTGCGCCCTCCAGACGGCGCACATTTGTGCGAATTCGGCTGGCGAGAAATTGAAAAACTTCGTCGTGCAATTTGATCTGCATGCCGCGTGCTTTTTTCCGCAAGATCGCCATGCGCGTCTCGATGTCCGGCGGTTGCAGCTCCGCAGTCAGTCCCCATTCAAAGCGCGAAACGAGGCGGTGCTCAAGATTGGCAATCTCGGAAGCGGGGCGATCGCTGGAGAGAACGATCTGCTTGTGTCCATCGAAAAGCGTATTGAACGTGTGAAAGAATTCTTCCTGCGAACGCTCTTTGCCCCCCAGAAACTGGATGTCGTCAATCAGGAGCAGATCAACCTGGCGATAACGCTTTCGGAATTTGACCAGATTGCTGTGCTGGATCGCGTCGATGAACTCGTTGATGAACAGTTCACTGGAGACGTAAATCACCTTCACATTTTTCTTCTTGGCCCAGACGTATTGACCGATGGCCTGCATCAGGTGGGTCTTGCCAAGACCGACACCGCCGTAAATGAACAGCGGATTGTAAGTGCGCGCAGGCGCCTGCGCCACGGCGAGAGCAGCGGCATGCGCAATTTCATTGTTCGGGCCAACCACAAAAGATTCAAATGTGTTCCGTGGATTGAGCCCGGGCACCGTTCCGCCTGGTTTTGTGTCGGCGGGGGGTTCGGGCAAAATTTTTTCCAACGATGCGGTATCCTCGGGGGCTATTTGCACGCCGGGTTCCGATGGGGAGCAGAACTTTACGGGGAGCGGGCCGCCGAACGTCGTCACGATGGCAGTCTGCAGTGCCGGCATATAATTACTTTCTATCCAGAACTGATAAATATTGTTTGGAACGCGAAGAGTGAGCGATTTATCCTTCGCCTCGACGAGTTCGACTGCGGAAAACCAGCGTTTAAAGCTATCGGCGCTAATCTGTGGTTTGAGTGCGGCTGATAATTGCTGCCACAGCTGTGCACATTTCTTGTCCATAGCAGACTTGTTAACAGTGTTACACAATCGCCACACTCGGGGATACAGTGGAAAATCGTCCCGTAAAACCGGGGCGACATCGAGCTGATCTCCAGGGTAACTTCTTGGAGAGTTCCAGAAGAAAGCTGTCAAAAATGTGCAAATACGAGGGAAAATGCACTGCGCTGCGCGTGAGCGACTGATCGGATGTCTTCAGGTGACGTTGCATGTTCCATCGTGGTTCCGGGGATCTCTGCCGCTTGTTCATTCTCGCTACTAACAGTTTCCAGAAATGTTCACAACTTATTCACAGGCGCTCTTGTTTCTGCCTCGCCAGCGGGCTTGAGACTAGAAATCGCTTTCAAAATCGACAAGAAAAAAATGAAAAAAAAGAATTTTATTTTTCATCACAAGCAAAAATTTGTCTTGACTGGAAAACAGAAACCCACGTGTCCGAGCGAAAATAAAAAAAAGGATCCCGTGGCTGATTTGTCACCGACGGAGGACCAACCCTGCGGTAAAGCGATCAATCGATTCGCATCCCTGCGGCGCCATTCTAGATTTGACCGAATTGGCACGTGCACGCAATTTTTCCGCCTCCAGACTGCCACCGGGGTGGCGATCAAAATGCGGGCGACGCACACGAACATGAAGAACGGACAGGCGATCTGCACCCTTGGTCGGCACAACAGGGCCATACGCCAAATCCTTTCGACCACTATCATTGCCCTTCTGCTTTCCGCGGCGCAGGCATATTCCGTGGATGAGCTGTTGCCGCCCTTCGGATTTCGCTGGAACGATTCGATGGCGCATGTGGAAGCAGTGTTGCATGGCGCGAAAGCGAAGATCACTTCTCGGGAAAAAAAGGAGAATCGGGACGTCTGGACAGTGGAAGGTCTCATTCATCCCGGGTTAAAGCGTACTTTGTTTACTTTCAAACAGAGAGCGCTTGTTGCCGTGGAGTTGCAGTACGAATACCCGGATTGGTCGATCGAACGTTATAACCAGCGGATGGGAGAAATTCGCAAATACTTCGATGAGAAGTACGGAACGGGGAAACTGGTTTCGCGTTCCCGCGACACGGATACAGATGTCATCCAGACGCTGGTTGGCTATCAATGGATGGTCGGCGCGACGATGCTGGAGCTATTTTATTTTTCTGCACAACACGGCACGCTGCTTTATCGTACTATTACGGTTGATTATAAGGCGATGTAGGCAGGCTCGCCCCGCGACAGCGCGTTTCGCATTGCTTGCCGTTAGCTTTTTCTAGTCTTCAGGGACCTGACAAGCTATCACATCCTCCTACCGAATGAGCTGGGGAGTTCCTCATGTCAGCGTCTAATGTCGTCGGATCCGCCAGTCCCGGTATCGCGGAGCTTCTTGCGAAGCCAGGGACTGATCCCAATACCGGTCTGAATCCCGGGCAACTTCAAGAGCGGCTGAGCAAGTACGGACCGAACGCGCTGCCAGAAGAAAAGAAAAGCGCGCTTTCGGCCTTCCTCGCTTATTTCTGGGGACCCATCCCATGGATGATCGAGGCTGCGGCCCTGATGGCATTTGTTGTAAGAGACTGGGGCGATTTTACGATTATTACCTCCCTTCTGTTGTTCAACGCCTTGTTAGGATTTTGGGAGGAACATGAAGCTTCCAACGCGCTTGATGCCTTAAAGAATTCTCTGGCTCTAAAAGCGCGCGTGCTTCGTAGTGGAAAATGGGAGCAGGTCGATGCGCGGACACTCCTGCCTGGAGATATGGTTCGCTTGTATCTCGGCGACGTCGTGCCCGCCGACCGTAAGCTCATCCAAGGCGGTTACATCAGCATCGACCAATCCGCACTCACAGGGGAATCGCTCCCGGTCACGAAGAAGGCGGGCCAGGACGCATATTCGGGCTCCGTCGTCAAAGAAGGTGAAATGGTCGCAGTGATTACCGCGACCGGCGTGAATACGTTTTTTGGACGCACGGCAAAATTAGTGGCAGGCGCCGGAAGTGTTTCCCACTTCCAGCGAGCCGTAATGACAATTGGCAGCTTCCTGATTATTTTGGCCCTGATTTTAGTCGTAATCCTGGTGGCCAGCCGCCTTTTCGACATGCGTGGCCACTACGATCGGGTTGTGTTGTTACGGCTCGCCGAAATCGTCCTTATCCTGTTAGTAGCCTCAGTGCCTGTGGCCATGCCGGCGGTACTTTCGGTAACTATGGCACTGGGCGCGCGGATGCTTGCGAGGAGCAAGGCGATCGTCTCCCGACTGGAATCAATCGAGGAATTGGCCGGCGTCGATGTGCTTTGTTCCGATAAGACCGGTACCTTGACCCAGAACAAGCTTACACTGGAGTTATTCAAAGCTTTGGTCTGCTCTACCTGGGCGATACTCTTCATCACTTCGATCATCCACAACTGCAGACCATGATGTTTCTACAGCTCGTAGCCGGTGGTCATCTCATGTTATTCGTGACTCGCACCCGGGGACCTTTGTGGCAGCCGTCCTATCCAAACGCCAGGCTCTTCTTAGCGATTGTCGCGACTCAAATCGCCGCGGTATTCATGTGCAGCCAGGGATGGCTGGTGCCTCCACTTCCCTGGAGGATCATCGGTTTTGTTTGGGCTTACAACCTCGTTTGGATGATCGTGCAGGACGCCGTGAAACTAGGACTTTATGGAGTTCTGGACCCGAGTCGCTCGTGGAAGAAGTCGCTTTTCCAGCCACTCCGAGTTCCCATGACACGCCGGTCGAAGGCGGTCCGTTAACCAGGAAGAACAAATGTCCAACTACCGGAAAAAACTTATCGCGGAACCCGGATCCAAGATCCGGCTAAAACATTTCGATCCCGGCTATCACGGCAAAGACGAGTCACGCAAGTCGGCTTTGCCGCAGATTCAGGAGAACCTGCAGAAAATGGACCAGCTGCAATACCTGATGTATGCGGAGAACAAGCATTCGCTTCTCATTGTGTTGCAGGGACTCGACGCTGCTGGCAAGGACGGTGTAGTCCGGCACGTTTTGACCGGCATGAATCCGGAAGGTTGCGTTTCCGTTAACTTCAAGCAACCGACAAAGCAGGAACTGGCGCACGATTTTCTCTGGCGAGTCCACCCGCATGTTCCCGGCAAGGGGTCGGTGGCGATTTTCAATCGTTCTCACTACGAAGACGTGCTGGTAGCAAGAGTTCACCGCCTGGTGCCGAAAAAGGTGTGGTCAAAACGTTACGATCAAATAAACGATTTTGAACGGCTGATTACCACGGAAAACAACACGACCATTCTCAAATTTTTCCTGCACATCTCGAAAGAGGAACAGCTCGCCCGGTTCGAGAAGAGACTGGACGACCCAGCCCGTCAGTGGAAGATCAGCGACACGGACTACAAGGAGCGCGAATATTGGGGGAATTACATCGAGGCTTTCGAGGATGTGCTTAACAAGACAAGCACCGAGCACGCGCCGTGGTTTATCATTCCCTCAAATCATAAGTGGTTTCGAGATTTGGCTATCTCACAGATCATCGTACGACAAATGGAAGAACTGGACATGCAATTGCCGAA
>DASREQ010000032.1:0-34064 GCA_035651975.1 Candidatus Udaeobacter sp. | reverse complement strand
CGTTTGCAACGCACCTGCTTAAGCGTGGTTATGATATTCGCACAGTGCAGGAACTCCTCGGTCACAAAGATGTGAGCACGACCATGATTTATACCCACGTGCTCAACAAGCCGGGCATCGGAGTTAAAAGTCCGCTGGATTAAGGATGGTGTGGAATGGGTCTAGAGATATCTCGACTTCGCTCGACATGACAAGGCACGATTTACACGCACGTCCTCAACAAACCGGGCATCGGCGTGAAGAGCCCTGTGGACTAGAAGGAAAGTCCGTTGGAGGTTACCTGGATTCAGTTTTCGGCGATGGCAGGGAAGCTTGGCCGAAGAAGTAGCGCCAGCCTGCTAGACTGCGAACATAGGTATCACTAAACCATAGTTTGTAATCGGCGGACTTACCTCTTTGCACTGACTTGATCCACAGGAGGGCAGTCACACGGCTGTGTTACCCCATACCCGGACCTTGTGTGTGCCGGGTTCTTCGTCCTGGCGTTCATAGGTGATCTCTTTCTTTCGAGCGGAGTCAAGTAAGTCAGCTTTGTTAAAAACTTTGCCGCGTCCGGTTACCAGGACGAAGTCGTCCGCTAAAATCTGGTCCATGATCGCGGCATTCTTAGCCTTAACGGCGGTTTGATACTTCGTGTCTAACGCTGCCACAGTCCTCGCGTCCTGCTCTGGAGTCGCGTTCGATTTGCTCACGGCGATCAATGGGAAGAGGACGGTTATCCCCACGTGCGCATAATCCGGTCTTGTAATTCGATTTGTCGCGTAAGTCCAGAAGTCGGCGAAAGAGGCCAACGGGCCGCCACCGATTCAGCGGCTCTTCGATTCACTTGACGTTGATAGCAATTGCTATCGTAGGACGGGCCATCGCATGTGCGTGATGCGGATCTTGCTGCCCGTGTGGAAGGAAATACCATACGCCGGGTATCATTCGGCCTAGTTCAGGCAGCTGTTGAAGTCGTCCCGGGTCCAAGCCCGCCGTGATCAGCGCAGAGGCGTCGAATTCGTAAACAACGTCCTCCGGCGTGCGCTCCGGCTGGGTGGCAAAGTGAACCATGGTACCGAGACCGCTGTTGAAACAGTATTCGCCACTCGCCGCTGTTTGATCGATGGCAATCTCTGGCTTCGCATGCAAAATCCTCGCGATGGCCAGGATCTCGGCTTTCGATGTGCCTTGAAGAGCAAAAACATCGGCGTACTCACGTTTGAGTCTGGTGAGTTCGTCTTCGGCTACGGGCTGATCACCGGTAACGAAGCGGCTGGACAAAAAGAAAATGTTAACAAGCAGAACTCCGAAAGGAACGCGTTGCATGATGGTACCTCCTATTGTGTTTGAGCGGCCTAACCGTTTTTCGCCGCATTTTGCAGCCCAGCTCTTACTTTCGAAAGTACAACCCAGGGCAAAGCCGAGGCAAGCCGAAACGATAGTTCCGCAGCCGACGCGGCTCCCGCTGCAGTGAAGCGCAAATGCCGGCTCGACTTTCGTCTCCGTGATTCTAATCTCGTTGGCCGTCAGGCATGTCGGCAGAAGAATTTCCAAAAAAAGAATTAGAGACGCTTTGGGCGCCCTGGCGGGTGGAGTATTTCGAAAAGGATCCGCGCGACCTGAATTTTCTTTCCGCAGCAGCGCAAGCGAGCGATGACGCTGCACATCTGGTGATCACGCGCCGAAAAAATGCGTTCCTGATGATGAACCGGTATCCGTATGCGGTTGGTCACTTGATGGCGGTGCCTTATCGCAAAACGGCAGAGTTTTCAGGGCTCGGCGAAAATGAGATCGTTGAGCTGTGGAATCTGGTCGCCCACGGGCAGGCGCTTCTGCGCGCCGCGACAAAAGCGCAGGGATTTAACATTGGATTGAACCTTGGCGATTGTGCGGGCGCGGGCGTGACAGACCACCTGCACATTCACATCGTACCGCGCTGGAGCGGTGATACGAATTTCATGCCGATCCTGACCGGAACGCGCGTGCTTGGTGAAGGGTTGCGCGCGCTTTATGACAAGTTGATGGAAGCCCAGGCGAAGATGGACTCGGAGTCGCGTCAGAAGATATGAACGGCTGGGTTGACGCGCCGCCACCAAGAAGGGGATTGGGTTGTTTCGGGCGAGGCTGTCTTATCGTCGTTGTATTTGCGATCGTGCTGGGAATCGCTTGCTTTGCCGGGATGTTTTGGGGTTTGCACCGGCACTCGGCAATTTTCCACGGCCTTTATTGGCTGACGAAAGCGCAGGCCATTGGTCAAACGCCCGTGCCCGTACCTGCGTTCACGGCTTCAGACGCGCAAATTCAATCCGTTCACGAACGGTGTGAGGATTTCGAGCAGAAAGCCCGCGCCGGCCAAGTCGCCGAGCTCGAACTGACAGCAGATGACATCAACACTTTGATTGCGACTAACCAGAACATGCGCGGCAAAGTGTTTGTATCGATTGATGGGGATCGCCTGCGTTGCCAGGCAAGCGTTCCGCTCGGAGAACTGTTAGGCCGCTCCGGTTACTATTTTAACGGTGACATCGCGGTCGAACTAAAAAACGAGGAATCGCTTGAGGACCCGCAGTTGAGCCGGATTAGCGTAAACGGCGAGGCCGTTCCTCCTGATCTATTGAACTGGAAATACCGTTCAAAGCGATTGCGAGATTATCTTGCTAATTACCGGAACAACTCCGGCGTCGGGACGATTGAGGTCCGGGAGGGTAAGTTGATTGTACGATCGCGGACTGAGTAACACATGGTAGGGACATGGCACCTATCTTGTTTAGGATTGTTGTAGCCGCCTCGCTGTGTCGAGGCGCACGCGACTTGTTAACCGCACGGCGACACAGCGCCGTGGCTACAACGGCGCGCCGGGTATCCGTCCGTATCCTTACCTCGGCTGCATGATCTCGCGCACAAACACGTTAAGCTGGCCGTCTTCCTGTTTGCGCACTTCGGTGATCTCGTAGGGACGCAGTTCGTCGCGGTCCACTTCCGCGCCTTGTCTGGGTGGCACATAGCCGGCTGGAAATTCGACAATGATACGCGTAGAAGAACCGCCGCCGAAATGCAGCACCTTGTCCGTTAATTTCGTGCGCGGACGCAGGACGGCTTTGTTGGCATCGGAAAAATTTACGACGAACTGTCCCTTCAAATAGACACGTTCGCCGGCAAGGCCGCGCTCGGCAACGTCACGCAGATCGCCCGTTCCTATGAGCCTGCCGAGCGGCATTTTGCCCGGCGGAAATGTTTTCCAACTGCCACCGCCCGCGTTTGAGGCCAGCGCTACGTTGGAAGCGTCGGGGGGAGCGGGTTGAGCCGGCAGAACTGGCACCGGCGTCGCGGTTGGAACAGAGAGCGCTTGGGCGACCGCTGGAGCTGTGGCATTGGCCGGGTTCCGTGCCGGCGCCGGTGTGGCCACGGGAACGTTCACCGGCGTCGCTGCAGACGCAACGGTGAATGGCGTCGCACTAGGCGCACTTGGTTTCTGCGCAATCACTGGCTGCGTCGGAGTCATTGCGGGAATTGGAGACTGGAGTTTCTGTTTCTTGCCCGATCTTCTGCCTTTTGGCGGCGGCGTGGGTTTAGCAAGCTTTTCATTCTTTGCCATAACTGGCGCTTTCGGCGGCGTTCCAATGGGAATGGCTTGCTCGACCCGCACCAACTGATTCGCAGCGGGTGGGGGAGTCGCGCTGGGGCTAAAGCCGGGTATGGAAATCGGACCGCCTTGCGCGATTGCTGCTTTTTGCTGGTACTCTGCGTAGTGCTGTTCGATTGCGTTGCGTTCTGACGCCTTAAATAATGGCCAGCCCGCGGCGAGGTTGAGACTGAGCGGTGGTTCAAGGCGAAAAGAGCCCAAGCCACGTGTGACCGTGTAGCTTCCGTAGAGTAAGGGCACAGCAGTAATCATGATCCGGCCATCGGCCAATCGCTCAGCGTGAATCACCGAAGAAATGTCATGCGAGCGCTCCAGCTTAATTTCCAAGCCGGGATTAAGCGTCTGTTTCATCAGTGGCAGCGCCTCCGGATTCGCTGGGTAAAGATGTTCCATCAATAACTCGCCGTTATCGACTGCATTGGTTAAGGCAACCATGCCGGAGGTAAACACATCGCCGGGGCCAAGTTCTCGTGCTGCAACAATTTTGTATCTGCCTACCACATAGGGAACCAAACCGCGCACCGTTTGGTAATTGCGAATATAATTGCGCGCTAGTTCAGCATTCGCCCTCGCCAGCTCAGCGTTGCCCATTTGCGAATAACGCTCGTAGAGTTGCTGCGGATTTAGAAATTCGCCTGCCGGAGCCGCGGTTAGCTCAAAACGCTTCGGTGGCTCGATCTTGTGCAGCCTTTGTAAAATCCGATAGCTGTCGGGGCGTTCCGGTTGATTGAAAATGTAAAAACTGCCCAGCCATGCCGCTAACGCGAACCCGGTTAAAAGCAGAATGGCAACCGTCCAGGCGAAATAATTGATGCGTCGTCGTGGACGAGCGTAGGGCTCGTCATATGGATAAACGCCATAGTCCATCAGGCCAGCGCGAGAAGATTACCCGGTTTCAAGCTGATTGTGTCGTTTCAAATGACGAACCACATCCGCACGTGCGCGATGCATTTGGATTAACGACCCGAAAACCGGCACCGGTCAAGCCACCGCTGAAATCCAGAGTGGCACCGTGCAGGTAAGGAGCGCTTTCGCCGTCGATAAAAAACTTCATTCCATCGCGCTCCACCACGGCATCGCCATCTTTCTTTTCGTCAAGCGTCATTTCATAATGCAGACCTGAACAACCGCCCTTCGCAATCTGTACGCGCAAACCTTTTTGCGAATTTTCTTCCTGTGCCGGGAGCAGGGTCTGGAGCTGTCGAACCGCATTGTCCGTGACGTTAATCATACCTCAACAAAATACGGCTGCAGCGTAATCAAGTCAAAAGTGGCTTGGTATTGCCAACGCGTTGAGGAGAACGCGTTCCACCACTGCAGCGCAGGTGGATCGGCTTCTCCGAAGACGATGCGTAAATATAATCGCCCGGGGCGCAGGATAAATTCGCAATCGGCGATCTGGAATCTACAGTTCAAATATAAAATGAGTCGCATCCGATTGTTGCCAGAGACCGTGGCCAGCCAGGTCGCTGCGGGTGAAGTCGTTGAGCGCCCGGCTTCCGTAGTGAAAGAGTTAATCGAAAACAGCATCGATGCGGGCGCCCGGAAAATCGACATCGTGATTCGTCGCGGAGGAATCTCGCTGGTCCGAGTGATCGACGACGCCTGCGGTATGGATCGTGATGACGCACTGCTTTCGCTGGAGCGCCATGCTACGAGCAAGATCCGTTCGGCTGCGGATTTGCAAGCGGTGGCCACATTGGGATTTCGCGGCGAAGCATTGCCAAGTATCGCCAGTGTGTCACGATTTCGGCTGACCACGCGAGAGACTGGCGCCGTTGCAGGAGTCGAGATCGTCGTCAATGGCGGCAAAATCGATATCGTTCGCGACGGCGGCGAAGCGCCGGGGACTCAAGTCGAGGTGCGCTCGCTTTTTTATAACCTGCCCGCGCGCCGGAAATTTCTTCGCTCTGAAAACACGGAGGGCCGTAACGTCGAACATCAGATTCATTTGCAAGCAATCGGTCATCCTCAGATCGGCTTTTCGTTGTTGCGAGACGATCGCATGTTATTCCAGTTACCAGCCGCAGCGACACTCGGCGATCGAATCCGGGACCTCTACGGTATCGAGTTGTTGGAGCGCCTTGTTGAGGTAAACGGCATGCCTTCACATAACATTTGCATAGGTGGATTTATTGGGCGGGCAGGACTGAGCCGGCAGACAAAGGCGCAGCAACTGGTCTTTGTAAATGGCCGCGCCATTGAAAGCGGCCTCCTTACGATAGCTATTCGCGAGGGCTATCACACCGCTCTGATGAAAGGTCAGTATCCGGTAACCTTTCTTTTTCTCGACATCGATCCCGCGGCTGTGGACGTAAACGTTCATCCGGCAAAACGCGAAGTGCGCTTTCGCGATCCTACCGCAGTCCGGGAAGCAATCGTTCAGTCTATTCAACAAACCTTGGAACGCGGCCGAATGGAGTGGCAGGAAAAATTTCGGGCACCTGCCAGCGCGGCCAACGCTATTCCAGAGAACGCAGCTTGCGGCCTCACCTTACGACCTGAGATAACAGCTCCCCGAGAGACCCATCGCGAGTTACCGCACCTTGGCCCGGCGCATGACCATCATGTTATACCCGCAGCCGGCACGCTTGACCGTCCACCTGAGATTGTAGAGCAGGTGCATCGTCTGCCAGCCGAGGGCGTTGATTCGCCAAGGCGACCGGATGCCCTGCAACAGCGTGCCAGCAAAGCTGCCCAACAGCAATTTCAGATCATCGGTGTGTTAAGCAAGCTTTACGTCTTGATGGAAAACGCAGACGGGCTCGTCCTCGTCGACCAGCACGCGGCTCATGAGCGAATACTCTTCGAAGAATTGCGGCGAAGAATGGAAGAGCAGGGAGTTCCAACACAAAAGCTGCTTCTGCCTCAGACATTCGATGTGCCGCCGCGCGATGCAGACTGGATCGAACGCAATATGTCGATCCTGCAAAAAATGGGAATCGGGATTGAGAGTTTCGGGCCAGGCACCTTTAAGATCGATAGTGTTCCTGGTTTCTTGAATATCTCAGATCCGGCCCAATTCATGCGCAAAGTGATCGACGACCTGAAGAGCGCTGGCAACAATACCTCACCAATGCGTTTAGGTGAGGAGATGATCGCCTTGACGGTTTGCCGGCACGCCGTCAAGGCCAATGATCCGCTGCGTTACCCTGAGATTGAGAAACTGATTCGTGATCTGCTCGATTGCGATCTGCCTTATTGTTGTCCGCATGGGCGGCCTACCATGATCCAGATTTCGCTGTTGGAGCTGGAGAAAAAATTTGGACGGAAGATGTGACCAGTGTAACGCAAGCGTCCCGCTTGCGCCTTTACTCTCAAGCCATCGCAAGCCGGAAGGCTCCTCTGCTTGCCCCGCTTGCTACGGCGTCTGGACGACTTGCGGCCCATGCCTGCTTACTGGATCTGCGCGCTCACTTTTTCAACGTCTTGCTCTTTCAACCGCGCATTCATTACCTCAAGTGCAGCTTCCAATTTCTGCAGTTTGCTCTGCTCTTCGAGAAAAGCCCTATGTTCCTTGAGGAACTCATTGAGCAACATAGCGTTTATTTGCCTCGTAGCGCACGCCGAGGGGTTGGCCGTCCTCGCCGCGTACAACGCGATCTGGGTTAACCTTGGCGACCTCCTCGGCGACCACGCCATCCGGCGGCGGACTGACCGCTCGCGTTTTCAAGCAAAGGCCAGGACAGCCGAGCAGGAGTGCGGTTAGGATCGCTGAGGTATTTATTTTCATAGTCAGAGCTTGGCGAGAATGTCACAAGCGTGTCGAGAACCAAACGTGCTCGCCTTCGACGGCGAATAACTGATGAAAAGGTCCTTATTCGAAAGCGACGCCTCCCCATTCGTCCGCTATACGGGTCGCATGACGTTGGTAGATTCGGGCGGGAGAAGCCATCGCTCCCGAGTAGCCACCGATGGCGAACCCCCGCCGCCGTAGCGGGAAGATTCGCTTGTCCAAAGCGCTTCCCAGTGATGCCCAAGGGGCGGAGCCAGCAGAGGCTCTGAAGCGGGATGCAAGAGCTGCCGTTCTCCAAAATTCACCAACAGCAGGCGATCATCGCTTTCCTGAGAAAAATATCTGAGGACGAAACTCGTCGTTCCCAGGACTGCGCCGTCGATGCTGTCAGGCGTTTGCTGGCGAAACCGCGAATCTTCACGTCGCAATTTCAAAAGATCGATATGTAGATCGTAAAGTTGCCGATTTCTTTCGCGCTCGGAAAAATCGAGTTTGCATCGGGCAAATACTTCTGGATCGTCCGGCTCCGGCAAGGATGTTAACGCTTCTTCCTTGGTAACTGACAGGAACGGCGCCAGCCACTCGGCGCGGCCTTTCCGAATGGCGTCGCGCACGGAGGCATCGCCTATATCCGCAAAAAACATGAACGGGTTGGAGGCGCCGAATTCCTCTCCCTGAAACAGCAGCGGTGTCCATGGTCCGAGCAACAGAAGGGCGGTCATCGCGCGATAACGCGCCGGCGAAGTTTGAAAACGGACTCGTTCACCCGGTCCGGTATTGGCAATTTGATCGTGGTTCTCGATGAAACAGACAAACGCCTTCGAGGGAATGCCGAATGTCGAAGATCCACGTAATGCTTTTTGCCACGACAGTGCCTGACCTTGGTAAAGGAAGCCGTGTTTCGCGGCGGAAATGAATTCCTGAGGCGCGCCACGGTAATCGGCAAAGTAGGCCTCCTTGCGATTGGTCAACGCAACCACAGCGCTATGATGAAAATCGTCGTTCCACATTCCGTCCAAATCGTCGCCGCCTTCACTGCGTGGTCTCACCATCTTTGCTTCCTGCCGATCGTTCTCAGCGATCAGAATAATTGAGCGCGCGCCGGCTGCCTCGCGCGCCGCGCGTCCGACCGCACCAATGATGTACTCGCTGGATTGATCTCGAATGGCGTGTAACGCATCGAAGCGAAATCCATCGAAATGAAATTCATCGATCCAGTAACGTCCGTTGGTGATGAAAAACTCACGGACCGCTCCCGAGTTCCGGTCATCAAAATTGATCGCCTCGCCCCATTCATTTTCGTTTCCGCGAATCAGATAATCGTCGGAAAAAGCACCGAGATAATTTCCGTCAGGCCCAAAGTGATTATAGACCACGTCGAGGATCACGCCCAAGCCTAACGAGTGGGCGCGATCGATGAATGCGCGCAAATCATCCGGCGTTCCGTACAAATGTGAAGGCGCAAATAGATCAACGCCATCGTATCCCCAGCCAAACTTCCCGGGGAAATCGGCGACCGGCATCATCTCGACCACGGTGATTCCGATGCGCGCCAGCTCCTCCAACTGCTGCGCAGCGGCATGCCATGTTCCTTCCCGTGTGAATGTGCCGACGTGCATTTCATAAATGATCTGGCCCTTTAGCGAAATGCCGGACCATTGAGAATCAGTCCACCGAAACTGGGCGGGATCGACAATGCAAGAGGGACCGTGCGGTCCGTCAGGTTGAAAACGCGATGCCGGATCCGGGTAAAGATTATTGTTTACCCGAAACCAATAGCGGGTGCCCGCGGCTGCGTTGGCGTGTCCGGAAAAGTAGCCACGCTCTTCACCTTCCAGGGCATGAAATGTTTGCCGCGGTTTTTTCCCTGCGCGGTCTTCCAGGACCAAATCAACAAACTGGGCCTTTGGCGCCCAGACCCGAAAGTGCGTTTGGTCAGGCCCCATTAATTCGGCGCCGATCGGGTAGCGGCGTTTCACGAGTCTTACGGTGTCATTCTTCTGCATGGCGACTGTTCGCTATTTTCGCTTTCCTCTTCAAGATCGTGTGAAACGACGGACGGGGGCGGGTTAAACCGGCAATAGGGTAACAAACGCGAGCCCTACAGCAGGCTTGATAATCTGGTTGAAAACATTTCACAATCCCCTGCGTGAATGCGACCGAAGCCAACATCGAAATCTTCAAGCCGTTTGGCGATGCATTCGAGCTGATGAAGAAGATTCTTTTTCAGCCCTTCGATTTAAAGAAATGGTTTATCATCGGCTTTGCGGCATGGCTGGCGAACCTGGGTCGTGGCGGGGGCGGTTTTAACTATCGGTTCAATCGCCGCGAGGAGGTGCAGAAGGTCAATGAAGCGATCAGCCAGATTCCGCATCCGATTCTGATATTTGGCGTTTCTCTTCTGATTCTTTTCGTCCTTGCGGCGATCGTCCTGTTTGCCTGGCTGCGAGCGCGTGGCGGCTTTATGTTTATCGACTGCATTGTAAAGAACCGCGCCGCGATTGCCGAACCGTGGCGCGAATTTCGAAAAGAGGGCAACAGCTATTTCCTCTTTTCATTAGTCGCTACTTTCGTCTTTATCATTTTTGCAGCGTTGCTTGCGCTGCCGTTGATCATCCTGGCAATCAAAGGCGGTTACTATTTGAACCTGCGTCGTGACCACCTCGATATTTACGCGCTATTGATGATCGGCGGCTGGATATTCGTGATCTTGCTCGTAATCGTTGCCTGGGTGCTGATCGCGACCTTCATGGTGCCGGTGATGTACCGCCGCCGTTGTCCAGCTTATGAAGCTTTTTGTGCGGCTTTGTCACTAATCGCCGCCCATCCCGGCGACATTCTTCTCTATTGCTTGTTTCTGATCGTTCTCGCGATCGCGACTGGATTGATCAGTTGCCTGGCGATCTGTGCTACCTGTTGTATCGCCGCGCTTCCCTACCTCGGCACCGTGATTTTGCTGCCGGTGTTTGTCTTGTTTCGGTCGTTTTCGCTTGTGTTTCTTCGCCAGTTTGGTCCGGGCTACGACGTCTGGGTGGGTTTGATCCCACCGGAATTTCTGTCTGTCCTGTCAGGAGCGCCGCCTATACCACCAACAGCACAGCCGCCGAATCTACCGCCGGAGCCGCCATCATCTCCCGTTGGGTGAAAAGAATGGCCCAAGTCAGGTGTTCGCCAGGACGAATTTGTCCTTCGGCGGATCAACGACTAGAAGTCAAAAAAGATTCGACTGAGTCAGCGTGTTAGCCTAAGCGTCTGTTGTGAAAAGGGTAGACGTTGCGAGTAGCCGAGTGACTGAGGATTACGTCCACGGCTACGCGACGGCTGAGCAGGAACGTCTGCTGCGGCAGGCGGAGCATTGGCGTGACGAATTGATTCTTGCCGGGACGACACTTGCCCCTGGAACGCGCCTGCTCGAGGTCGGCTGTGGCGTCGGTGCGGTGCTGGGCATCCTCGGCGAAGCTTTCCCTGGAGTCATACTGACCGGCGTGGACGTCGAGGCGCGCCAGCTCGAAGCCGCTCGCGCGCACCTCGCCCGGCTCGGTCTGGAGGCTGATCTTCGCCAAGCGGATGCACTCGAGCTGCCCTTTCAAAAAGCATCCTTCGATCATGTCTGGATGATGTGGTTTCTTGAGCACTTGGCGAATCCAGTCGCCGCCCTTCGGGAGGCCCGACGCGTGCTTGCGCCGGGCGGCACACTGACAGCAATTGAGGTTGATTACAATACCATATGGGCGTCTCCACCCAGTCAGGCTCTCAAATCGATGTTCGTTGCTGTGGCGCACGCAATGGAGGCCGTAGGTCGAAGCGACGCTGGCACTCGCCTTCCCGAGTGGTTAGTGCAAGCAGGATTTGCGTCAGTTGATCCCGGCGAGATCCGGCTTGCTTATGCCGGTAAAGACCTCGTCCGCCAGGTCCCATACGTCGCCGGAGTGGTCGAGAGCACACTGCCAACGCTCGCTCAAGCGCCGGGAGCGCTCGCATCGCAACTTGAGGCCGGATTCGCGGAGCTGCGTGCTCTTCCTACTACTCCCAATGCGGCGCTGGGTTGGATCGTCCATAAAGCAAAAGCAGTGCGCTAACGCGACAATAGCCTTCAGCGTGAATCAAGACTTGCTGAAACAACTCGGTGCGATGCCCTGATCGATTATCCGAAATTTCGTCCTTCAGTCGATCACAAACCCAGCGGTCAGAAGTCCAAAAAAAATTCGACCCCGGTAGTCGACTGTTCTAAGAATCCTTATGAAAAGAGAGTTTATACTTTGTTGTTTCAGCTTGGTTGCAGCTGTTTCCATTTGCTTTGGTCAAGAAAGTCCAAGCCCAAGTCCGTTTAAACCGCACAGGTCAGCGACGAAAGAGAAGACGATCGTGGAATTGGAAAAAAAGGTCACCGAAGCATTCAAGAATAAACGGGCGGAGGAATTCAAAAGGTATCTGGCTCCCGAGTTTGTTGCCATCGATGCACAAGGAATCGAAAACGTTGACGCGCAACTCGCGGACATGGAGAAGTACGATGTGCGTGAGAACACCTTTGCCGATATGAAAACGACCTTTCCAAGCCCGAAAGTCGCGGTACTCACGTACAAGGTATCCACGCAAGCTACACATGACGGGCAGGAGACCTCGGGCACATATAATGTCGCAAGTGTATGGATGAAAAGAGGCGGAAACTGGCTTCTTATCTGTCATGCTTTCATGAAAACCCAGTAACGTTTGCGCGTTCTATCTGGGCCGTTGTCATATAGCGATTGCGACTGGTAATGGGCGCGGCGAGGTTGTTCTCGAACTTGTCGAAGAGCCGAAGTAGCAACCAGCCGTTCATCTGTGCTATAACACAGGAATGAACTGGGACGCGATTAGTGCCGTCTCGCAATTGGTCGGCTCGATTGCTGTCGTTTTGTCGGTGTTATACCTCGCGTTGCAAGTGCATCAGAGCACGCGCGTGGCCAGGCTTGCTACGCAAGACGCTGCGGCTACGGCCCTGCGCGACGTGACCAAACCTTTAATGGAGAATGCCGACTTGGAACGCATCTGGCGGGTAGGCCTGGAAGACATCGGCTTGCTTTCCGTCGAAGAGCGGGCCCGCTTTTTTCATGCTGCCTATCAATTCTTGAAAGCGTTCGAGACAATCCATTTTCATTATGTTTACGGGTTAATGGACAAACAGCTGTTTGAAGGCTGGCGTGGACTCCTTCGGCACTACATCGCTGCGCCCGGCATTGCTCAGTACTGGAAGCTTCGTCCTGAAGTTTTCTCGGAGCGGTTTCGCAATTTTGTTGACTCGCTCGAACCTCCGGCAGAGCAACGCACGGTGGGAACACTTTTCGGGGAGGAACGAAAGTGAATATGCGCCAACCATAGGCAGGGGATGGCGCGCAGCGCAGACCGGGCGCCGCAGCGCGGCGTCCCTACCAAGAGTGTCACTTACACGGGCCCGGCACAGGGATAACAAATTTGCCGTCCTTCTCGGCGATGAAGTTCTCGCTGGTGCTGGTTGAACTGCCGTTGGCGTCTTTTTTCTCGACTTTGATGATGAGTTTTTTAGTTGGTTTAAGTGTCAGGCAAACTTTGCCGCCTGTCGGCGAATCCATTGGCGTTGCGGCTTTTTTCGCATCATCCGGCATAAGATCGACAAGCTCGATGTTTGATATTTTCTCT
This sequence comes from Candidatus Udaeobacter sp., assembly GCA_035651975.1. Taxonomy (GTDB): domain Bacteria; phylum Verrucomicrobiota; class Verrucomicrobiia; order Chthoniobacterales; family UBA10450; genus Udaeobacter. The sequence goes on along the minus strand of DASREQ010000032.1, from coordinate 21,048 downwards.
CCGGCTTCTGCTGACTGCATCATTTTGTAGAAACCGAGAATCGCCGGGTCGGCGCCTTGCGTGTAAAGAAAAGATTCCAACGTGGCAGTATCCTTCCCTTCGAACGCAGTTTTGTATTTGTCCGTAAATGCTTTCTCTTGCGGGGATGGGGTGCCGGCGAAAATCGACAATGTGATTGTGACAAGTAATGCGCAAGCGAGACTGAGGAATTTGATGGAGCTGTTCATGGCGCAACGGTAGTCGGTCTGGTTTTTAAGAGGCAAGCCAATTTGCAGCAGAAAAATCTTTGCCGATTCTTCTTCTGCAGGCTATTGCAGTTTGCCTTCGCAAATGTAAAGGCGGCGGACTGGAGACCGCCGCTCCTTGCCGATGAACATTCACGAATACCAAGCCAAAGAGTTGCTGCAGAAATTCGATGTAGCGACGACGCGAGGCAGAGTTGCTTCGACCCTTGATGAGGCCGAACAAATCGCGCGGGAATTAGGCGACGTCGAGATTGTCGTTAAAGCGCAGATTCACGCCGGCGGGCGTGGCAAGGGTGCCTTCACGAACGGATTCAAGGGCGGCGTGCATGTTCGCAAAACGCCAGCAGAAGTGCGCGATGTCGCAGCAAAGATGCTTGGTCAGATCCTGGTCACGCACCAGACCGGGCCCGATGGTCGTACAGTAAACAAGGTGCTTGTGGCCGAGTCCGCTGACATTGCGCGCGAGATCTATTTTGCCGTTCTGCTCGATAGAGCCGCAGCCGCGCCTGTAATTGTCGCCAGTACCGAAGGTGGGGTTGAAATCGAAACCGTCGCGGCAAAATCCCCGGAGAAAATCATTCGTGAGCCAATCGATCCGTTGGCCGGTCTGCAGCCGTTTCAAACTCGGAAACTGGCGAAACAACTTGGCTTTGAGTCGTCGCAGTTGAAAAACGCTTCGAAACTATTCGGAGGGCTCTACCGCACGTTTGTTGCCTACGATTGTTCGATGGTCGAAGTGAACCCGCTCGTTGTGACAACCGACGGCGACGTTTTGGCGCTCGACGCGAAGTTTAACTTCGATGATAACGCACTTTATCGTCATCCGGAGATCGCCGCAATGCGTGACGTCGCCGAGGAAGATCCGCGTGAAGTCGAAGCTTCGAAGCATGGTCTTAACTACATCGGCCTCGACGGAAACATCGCCTGCCTGGTGAACGGAGCCGGACTGGCGATGGCGACGATGGACATTACCAAATTCTATGGCGGCGAGCCGGCCAACTTCCTCGACGTAGGCGGCGGCGCTACGGAAGAGCAGGTAACCGAAGCCTTCAAGATTTTGATTGCCGACAGGAAAGTAAAAGCGATCCTCGTCAACATTTTCGGCGGCATCATGAAATGTGACATCATTGCGCAGGGAATTATCAACGCAGCAAAGACATTAAAGTTATCGGTGCCGCTGGTCGTTCGGCTCGAGGGAACGAATGTCGAGGCAGGGAAAAAATTGATCGCGGATTCGGGCCTGGCTGTCATTGCAGCCGACGATCTGGCCGATGCCGCGCAAAAGGCCGTGAAAGCAGCAGCAGATAAAAAATGAAAGCGAAGAAGATTGCATTTACTGGAATCCGGGTCACGGATATGAAACGTGCGCGAGCGTTTTATGAAGGAGTGCTCGGGCTGAATGTTTCGGGCGAATTTGGGGAAGGTGTCTGGGTCGAATATGAGATTGGTCCTGACACGCTGGCCATCGGCAGTGTGGGCGATCAATGGAAGCCGTCCGAAGACGGCACCAGCGTCGCCATTGAAGTCGAAGACTTTGACACTGCCATCAAGAGCCTGAAACAGGCGAAGGCTCGTTTTGCCGCGGAAGGAATAGAGAGTCCGGTGTGCTGGATGGCGGTCGTCCAGGACCCGGACGGTAACAAGATTATCATTCACAAATTGAAAAACGCCTAAGGTCATGATCAAAGAAGTTGCATTTGTCGCGGTCGCTGTTTCAGACAAGGAACGGGCACGGAAATTTTATCAGGAAACGCTGGAGTTAAAACCTGCGCGAACCCAAATGGATGGCGCATGGGTCGAGTACGATCTTGGCCCAATCACAATCGGTATTGGCTGTCATCCTGCCTGGAAACCGTCCCGGGACGGCACCACGATCGCTTTTGAAGTAGAAGATATCGATGCCGCGATCGACAAATTGAAGGGACGCGGTGTTACTTTTGACATCGAAAAGACTGAAACGCCTGTGTGCTGGATGGCGCAATTTCGCGATCCAGACGGTAACAAGCTGGTCATTCACAAACGCAAGCAGCAAGACTGACCACTGAGGCGGACAATTGATCACTGAACGATGTCGATCTTAGTCGATAAAAACACGCGCCTCGTCGTGCAGGGGATCACTGGAAGCGCAGGAGCCTTTCACACACGACAGTGCATGGATTACGGCACGAACGTCGTTGCCGGTGTCACTCCAGGCAAAGGCGGACAGATGTTCGAGGGCAGGGTGCCGGTGTTCGATACAGTCTGGGAAGCACGGCGAGAGACTGGCTGCAACGCTTCCATGGTTTTCGTGCCAGCTCCGGCGGCTGCCGATTCAATCCTTGAAGCCGTGGATGCAGGGGTAGAACTGGTGGTTTGCATCACGGAGGGAATTCCTGTGATGGACATGATGCGGGTAAAGGCGCTGATGCGTGCAAAGCAATCGCGACTGATCGGACCGAATTGCCCGGGGATCATTACTCCAGGCGCCTGTAAGATCGGCATCATGCCCGGGTACATCCATAAGCCTGGCAAGATCGGGGTGATCTCGCGCTCTGGGACTCTTACTTACGAAGCGGTCTGGCAACTCACCTCGCGCGGCTACGGCCAATCGACTTGTATCGGGATCGGTGGCGACCCCATCGGCGGGTTGTCGCACGTCGATTGCGTAAAGCTGTTCAACGAAGATCCCGGCACGGATGCGATGATCTTGATCGGCGAAATCGGCGGCTCGGCAGAAGAGGAAGCTGCCGAGTGGATCAAAAAGAATTGCAAAAAACCCGTCGCAGCATTCATCGCGGGAATGACAGCTCCACCCGGCCGACGGATGGGTCACGCCGGCGCGATTATTTCGGGCGGCAAAGGAACGGCAGCGAGCAAGATCGAAGCGCTTAAAGCAGCGGACATCGCCGTCGCCAAAACTCCTGCTGCAATCGCCGATACTTTGATTGCCCAAGTGAAGGCGCGATTATAAGTCGTCGTTTTCAGTATCTTCACCCTTCGAAGGAACATTGCCTATGAATACACTTGCACTTATCGCTATCACGTGGATCGGAAAGGAATATCGATTTTTTGGGCTGGATTGGAGTTATCTCATGGTCCTCGGCTTCATTGGCAACGCTCTTTTCTCAATGCGTTTTCTCGTCCAATGGCTCGTCTCAGAACGCCAGGGCGAAAGCATTATTCCAGTCTCGTTCTGGTACTGGAGCATTGCCGGAAGCGTACTCATGTGCATTTACTTCGTTTTCCGACGCGATCCGGTTGGAATTCTCGCGTATCTCCCTAACTCGCTTATTTACATCCGGAATCTGATGCTGATTCGAAAACGCAAATTCGCTTTCACTGCCGCGGCGCCTTCGCAGCACCCGCGTGAACAAAGCAGCGCGGAATTCCAGCCGGACAACGATTCACTGGATGCCATCGCCAAGAAACTACGTCCGCACGCAGACCCAATACGCATTTTCTGCGAAACGGTGGAGCGTTTGGCAGAGGAGAAGATGCTTAAGACCCACAGGTTGGAAGGCGCACACTATTCAGCAATGAAGCAACTCCGTGAAAAGATAGTTGGCGCAACAACTGAAGTGTAACGATCAGTCGCCGGCGCGAGCAAGCGTTCACGGAGTGCTCGCTGATTCTCCCGCTGGCAAATTTGCCGCTTTCCAATCCATGGCCATGCGGATGCGTGCGCGACCGCTGGGATGATCGAAAAAGATAAATTCTTCCAGCGGCGTTGGATCGAGTTTCCGATAAACGCCCAGTTTCAGCGCGACTTTTGCCATGCCGTCCGGTTCGCGTGAAGTGTTGATTCCGAAAGCATCTGCTTCTCGTTCCGTGACGCGTACTACGGTTCTGAGAATCGGGGTGGCAAAAAAGACTAGGGTACTGAAAATTAGTGCGAGCAGCGGAAGACCCGCAGGGTCGGCGATGCCGCCCACGCGCCATTTGTCGCCCCAACGCCTCACTGACGCATCGAAAAGAACTCGAGCAAGCGCGAAGCCGATGAGAACAAGGATCCCAAGATAGGTGAGGAGTTTTGCGCCATGATTGAGGACGTAATGCCCCATTTCGTGCGCCATCACGGCGCGAATTTCCGGGAGTGTGCATTGCTTGAGCAGATTGTCATTTAGCGCAACGCGCGTCGTCCCAAGTAACCCTGAGACATTGGCGCTGACACGTGTGGTCTGACGCGAGGCATCAACTTCGAAAACCTGTTTCACAGGAATTTCGTTCGCCTGCGCCATCGCGAGAATTGGATTTCGAATTTTTGGATCGGTTAGCGGTTTATAAGTGTTAAAGAGCGGTTCGATATAGACCGGCGCGATAAGGACTAGCGTTCCCGAGAAAACAATCATGACGATCGTTCCCCAAATCCACCAGGTGCGGGGTGCGCGCCGAAAGACGGCGTAGAGAACGACCACCAGCAAGGTTCCGCTGACTAACGTTAGCGCCAAGCCGAGTAACTGCTCCCGAAACCATGGAGCGAAAGTCTGGGTCGCCAGGCCATATTGATGTTCGCGGAAAAAGTTTTGGTACAGGTTTAACGGAAAACTCAGTGCGTAAACCAAAAGGAGGTATGGGATCGCATAGCAGGCGACCTGCAGATTCTTGATCTTAACAATGCGTTCGCACAAATCGCGCAGCCTCGCCGAAAGCCGTGAGGCAAGAAGAAAGACCGAAATGGCCACCGCGAGGAGAAAGTTCCAGAGGATCAGCCAGTAACCGCCTTCGAAATAGGCGTCGGACTTTTCTCGTTGATTTCGCGGGACACTGTCCAGCCATGCTCGGGTCGCTTCAGCCGGATTGAATGGCTTTACATCCCCGTCTGCCGCGGTCGAGCTAACTGTCTCAGAGACGGCTGGCGAGGCAGTTTGTGTCGGGCTCTCTTGCGCCGAGGCAGGCATCAAAGTCATTGCCGCGACAACAAGTAAGATCAACATCGGAGGCTGGCTCATACTACGTGATCATACGCCGGAACTAAAAAAAGAGGTAGCGCTCGCGTGATCCAGGTCGCGTCGAGATCGTCGAGTTGGGCGACAACATTCGCACGCGAAGCAAATGCCCCAATCAGCGAGCGTTCAATAAGCTGGACTACCCGCCGTGCTCGTTAGAAAATGCAAACATGAAAAAGCTTGTGTCGTCGGTCTGCGCCCTCTTTATGGGACTGTGCACGGTGACCAGTTTATGCGCCCAGACGCCATCCGCCGATACAGAGCGTTATGGGTCATACCCGACGAATTACAAAGAGATCGTCATGAAATGGCTAGACACACAATTAATCGATGCAGCGAGCGCACGCATCGAATGGGGCGAAGATCCAAAACCTGCCAATTTGGGCACGAAAGACAAACCGCTTTACGGCTATCTGGTCAGCTTCAAAGTAAACGCTCGAAATCGCTTTGGCGCTTACACAGGAATGCAAAGCCATGGCGCTTTGATTCGTGATGGCGAAGTGATTAAAGGCCTGGGTTTGGGTTATTAACAACTAATCTTAAACAAAATGAAAATAAATCCGCGATCGAAATCATCAGGCCAGATTTTGGTTCTTGTGATCATTGTGCTGGTGTTAATCAGCATTGCATATTGGTGGCTCGATTCCAATAAACGGCAAATGGCGCTGGAGGGCCGCCAATTCGGGAGGCAAGTGATCCAGGAGCTCATCATGCAACACAATATTAAATTCTTTGCGGATCATTTGAGTCCCGCAATGCGTCTCCAGTATCCGCCATCAGCGCAACAGGACCTCATGACTCAGCTGGACAAACTTGGAACGCCTCTGTTTCCGCCGGACGTGGAGGGTGATATTGTGTTTCAATCACACTTTTTCGAGCCAAACGGCAACTTCCACGCCAAAATCAATTATCCAACCAGGGGAGCTGACATCAACGTTGCCGTTTCCCATCCAGTCGGTCGTTGGCAAATTGACGAGCTAATATTCACGGCAGAGGCGGCGCGATAAGCTTCGCCTCGTTGGAAGCACGAGAGTTGTTAACTTAATAGACGCTCCAGCGAATCGAGGCAGATTTGCGACCAGGTCTCCAATGATCCGCGGCAGGCCATTAATTCCCGCTCTGTCAGAAATGTCAGGCCCGTGATCATCGCTTCGCGTTTCTGCACTTTCGGCTCTTTCAACTTGAAAATGTGCACAATCCCCAGGTGAACGCGTCCGACTTCGGTTGCGTCGTCATTTAAGAGCGCGACGATTCGATCTTCAAACGGAGTATCGATCTTGATTTCCTCGTTCACTTCGCGCTCGACGCCGGCGCGGTAAGCGTGCTGATCCAATGCGAAGAGCGATTCATCTGTCTCGTTCATATGACCGCCAATGCCAATGGAGCCTTTCGCAACCAGCCGCTGTTCGCCTGCCTTTTTTCCGCGCACGTAATGAAGCACCGTCTTTTCAAAGGCGATCAATACGTAAGGAATAATTTGTTTGTAGGCAGGGTTAGTTTCGGCTTCGGGGCGCGGAATGAAGAAATTGCTTCCGCGCGATAGTATCGCGTTCAGATATTTTTCGGGCTCGAAATTTAATCCCTGAAAACTGCCGAGCTCATCGAACAAGCGACGCCTGATCACCAAGACGTTTTCCTCGGCGTAGCTCATTATTAAGAAATTCCATCGGAAACGCCCAACATCCAGCGCCTGACCCCCAACGCCCCACCATCTGAATTGGATTTTGAGTGTTGGACGTTGAGCGTTGGGCGTTGAAATCTCATTTTATGAGCAGTTGCGGAGAGCGGGAACAACAAGTGCGAGGGTTGCGTCAAAACGAGTAACTCACGCCAACCTGGGGGCCGAAAAGATTCAGGCTGGGATTGGGATCCGTTTGCCCGCCATTCGACAGATGCTGATAAAGAGCTCCCACGCTGATTTTCCAGTGATCGTCCACCAGATAGGAAATGCCGGCAGCCGATAAAATGTTAAACGTAAAATCCTGGCCCTGGCCACCGGGAACTTCTGGGTGACTGTCAATCCATCCCAAACCGAGTCCACCCGAAACATAGGGAACGAACCGGCTGCCCGGCCGAACAAAGTTGTAACGCATTCCGAGATTAAGTCCGAAATAATGATTCTCGATCCCGCGGAAAATTGGCTCCGCGATCGCGCTAACATAGAATTGGTTGTAACCGCGAAGCCAAATATTTCGCTGCACAACTCCCCATCGAACCCGCGCTGTTAAGAATTCGGCGCCAATTTGATAATCGACAGGCGGATTAAACGCGCCAAACAAATATCCCGACTCGACTGCCAATTCGAATCGCTGTGGATTGAGTACCTCTGTCGTTACTTGTGTGCGCGGCTGTTCAGTGCCGCCGAACATTTGCGAGTGAACGAGAATGATCGCACAGACAGCGAAGGCGCGAAGGGTTTTCATTCGGCGCGCCTACGATAAGGAGGCATTGATCCCATTGCAATTGGCTGCGTGCTCCTGTGGCGGCGTTTGTGAGCGCTGAAATCCAGTCACACAGGTTTGTGTCGGCGAGCTCACCGCGTCAGAGACCGCCGCTACAGAATTCCGCAAGATCCTGCGGCATTGGGCTGGTCCAGTCATACTCACTCTCAATTGTCAATTTCGCCGAGTGCAAAGCGTGTCGCGGCAGTAGCAGTTGACGTTCCAGCTCGGCGGTCCATCCGGTCTCGATGAAACGGAGGTAAAGCCGTTCGTCAGGTCCGTAGATTTTATCGCCCACAATGGGATGACCGATTGAGGAGAGATGCATTCGAATTTGGTGGGTTCGTCCCGTGTGTGGAATAGCACGGATTACGCTGATTTTGTCAGCCTCCCATGCGTCCTCCACCGGAGCTCTCGGCGATCGCAGCCTACGAATGGATCGCACAAGCCGTCGCTCAACGTGAAGTTCAGTCTGTGCGGGCGCGCCGGCTGGATGAGTCATTTGTTTGAGCCAGATCGCAGAGTCGCGATGTTTGCCTTGTCGGTCCAGGGCGGCATCAACGAGCGTGTGTTCCCATTCGGGCCAGCCCCAGACAATGGCCAGATATTCCTTCTTCAGTTGTCGCCGTTGCATCAACAGCCCGAATCGGCGCGCAACGGCGGCTTTCTTCGCCACCAAAACGAGGCCGCTGGTTTCGCGATCGAGCCGATTCACTATGGATACCTGGCCGCCGGCAGCAATTTCGAACGCGAAGAGTCCGCGCAATTCCTGCCACAAAGTTCGCATGCCATCCGGTTTCGTGGGATGAATCAGGAGAAACGGCGGTTTATCGATGACAGCGTAATCGTCGGTTTCATCGATGATTGTGAAATCGAGTAACGGCGGCGACGCAATCATTCCACAGCAACAATAGCCATGATTGCCTTGACCTCATTCCCAAAACTGCTTTACCTAGCGTCTTTAACTTTTGACAGGAGCACGTGGTGGAACCCAAAGACATCAAAGAAATCAAAACCATCATCGATTTGATGAAGAAGAACGACCTTTCGGTCTTCGAGATCGAGAAGGAAGGGTTCCGTTTAAAACTTCAAAGAGGTGCGTCGGGTCAAGGAGCCGCGGGTGCGTTACTTCCGACGGCGGTTCCACCCAGGGCCGTGACAACGGCTCCTGAAGGCGCGACGTCCTCGCCCAAGCCGATCGAAAGCATTCAGCTCAAGGAAATCGTTTCCCCCATGGTTGGCACATTCTATCGCGCGGCATCTCCGGACGCCTCGCCCTTGGTTGATGTTGGAAAGACTGTTACGGAGGAAACAGTGGTTTGCATTATCGAGGCGATGAAAGTGATGAACGAAATAAAGGCAGAAACGAGCGGTATCATCGCCGAAATTGTGGCTGAAAACGGCAAACCGGTCCAGTTTGGCCAGGTGCTGTTTAAAGTTCGTTAGCGCAAAAATGGCAGGCGCGACCGCCGGGCGCGCCGGAATCGCGCGACCCTTATGTTCGAGAAAGTCCTGGTTGCCAATCGCGGTGAGATCGCCCTGCGCGTGATTCGCGCCTGCAAGGAACTCGGGATCCGAACCGTCGCGGTCTATTCCGAAGCCGACGTTGATTCACTGCATGTACAGCTTGCAGATGAGTCCGTTTGTATTGGGGCGGCGCCCAGCACGGAGAGTTACCTGAAGATCGATCGCATCATGAGCGCCGCCGAGATTGGTGATGTCGATGCGATTCATCCCGGCTACGGGTTTCTGGCTGAGAATCCCCATTTCGCGGAAGTCTGCGAGAGCTGCAATATCAAATTCATCGGCCCTTCATCGCAGGCTATGCACGCAATGGGGGATAAAAACGCCGCGCGTGCGGCAGCGCGAAAAGCCGGCGTGCCCGTGACGCCGGGGAGTGACGGGATTATCGACACAGAGAACGATGCGATCAAAATCGCAAAGAAAATCGGTTACCCCGTAATGATCAAAGCGACCGCTGGTGGAGGCGGACGCGGAATGCGCGTGGCACACAATGAACCGAGCCTGCAATCAGCCTTTCACGGTGCGCGTCATGAGGCCGAGAAAGCTTTCGGGAACGATCAGGTCTATCTCGAGAAGCTCATCATCAATCCGCATCACGTCGAATTTCAGATTGTTGCCGATAGTCATGGTCGCATGGTCCATCTGGGCGAGCGCGATTGCTCCATTCAGCGGCGCAATCAGAAAGTGATTGAGGAGTGCCCGTCGCCACTCATGACGGCGAGTCTGCGCAAGAAAATGGGACATGCTGCTTTAAAGCTGGCTAAATCCGTCGGCTACGAAAATGCAGGCACGATTGAGTTCCTGGTCGATCAAGACAGGCATTTTTACTTTATCGAGATGAACACTCGCATCCAGGTCGAACACACGATCACGGAGGAGGTTTACGGGTGCGATTTGGTAAAGGAACAAATTCGAATTGCTGCCGGGGAGCCGCTTTCCGAACACGTCGCGCATGCAACGCCCCGGCTCCACGCGATTCAATGTCGCATTAACGCGGAAGACCCGGCGAAGGGTTTTCAGCCAACGCCGGGGCGAATTGACTTCTATTACGCGCCCGGCGGCCGAGGCGTCCGAATCGATTCGCACGTTTACACTGGTTACATTGTGCCGCCTTATTACGATTCATTGATCGCAAAAATCATCACGGTGGGCGCGACTCGGATCAACGCTATCGAGCGGATGCGACGTGCACTCGACGAATATTACATCACCGGCATCAAGACCACGGTGCCCTTTCATGCTGCCATCATGCGCAACGGGGAATTCCGGGCTGGAAATTACGACACCGGCTTCATCGAGCGAGTCATGTCATCGGACAAACTCGATCTCACTTCGCCGCCGATTCGACTGCACGAGTAAGCCAAAGCAGCGCGAGCTCGGTTCGGCTCTTAACTGGAGTTGTCTCTCAGTTTCGATCTCGACAGACGTACGAGATTTGTCCGCGAAGACTCATAAGGTATGGCTGCCAAGTCGCCCAACTATAATTAGACGGCACCATTCCGCATTTGGAAATGCAGAATCGCAATGTGCGTCAGCAACCGGATGTTTACCCCTCGGAATCACCCGGCTGACCCGCAGCCCCAACTCTGAATGGCTGGTGATAGAGCAATTTTTGCACAACAAACGCCAACCGAAGGAGAGCGTTACCGCTTGCACAGGTCAAGCTAATGAAGTGAAAACCCTCGCGACCCAAATCGAACGCGAATTACAAGTTGGCGAATGGAAGCACTGCGCCGTTTACGAGGATGAATTGAAACGCTTCTGGCCGCTGGACGAAGAAAATCGAGAAGCAAAGATCGCAGAATTCGCAAGAACGTACAAATTACGTTTGAGATTCTATCAGAAAGGATTGTGCGCCATTTTCGATAAATGCCCGAGAGGAATGCTCCGGGGTGCGCCCGCCACATCAACGAGTGGGCAGCGAAAGCATCGCGTTCGAGGATGTTAGTTCTTTGTTGTGGTGATTTACTGCAGCGGCAATGCGCAAAAACAAAGGCAATTTGATGAGGGCAATCACTTCCAATAATTCGGTCCAGCGATCGCAAACAGAGGGCGCACGAGCTGCGCCCGGCAATCATGTCGAGGCGACCACGAGGAAGAGAAGGAGGAGACGGCGATGGAGACAGTTAATTCGTGTCGTGTATCCGACCGATGGCGGGCGAATCGCGCTTCGGACGGAAGAAAATTGGGATGCAAATATCGATCCTCATTTCATAGGAGAGGACGGCTGCATCTGTGAGTTTCACATCGAAACCGAGCGACCATATTTTTATTTCAAGCCAGTTCTGCTCCGCGATGGGGCTACAATATGGTCCCGGAAGGATTTCTTGGCCGTTGCGACATCAGACGCGGCGTTGGAGATCTATCCGTATTTTCGCGAAGATACGCACTTCAGCGTCTCTGAATTGATGCCGCCGCTTGCCGGTCCCTCGGGCGCTCAAAATCGGTTCCGCGTCTTCCTGCCTCCGAGTTACGACGAGAACACGCTTAAGAAATATCCAGTGCTCTACATGCATGACGGGCACAATCTTTTCTTCAAGGAGGAAGCGTTCGTCGGGAAGACATGGAGGACAGACGAAGTACTCGAGATGCTCGATCACATGAACGCAACCGAGGGGGTGATCGTCGTTGGCATTTATCCGAACGATCGCATGAGCGAGTACACATTGCCAGGCTACGAGGAGTACGGCCGTTTCCTTGTCGAAACGCTCAAACCGGTAATTGACGCGAATTATCGGACGCTGGCAGGGCCGGAAACGACGGCAGTGATGGGCTCATCTCTCGGTGGCGTCGTTTCCTTTTATCTTGGCTGGCAATGGCCGCAGGTCTTCGGGAAAGTTGCCTGCCTGTCGAGTACATTCACTCAGCAGGACGATTTACTGGAGCGCATTTCGGCAGAGCCAAAACGAGCGCTCCGAATCTACCTCGATAGCGGCTGGCCGGGCGACAACTACGAAGCTACCCGCAGCATGCGAGATCGACTCATTTGGAAGGGATACCGGCCCGGCTCCGAGCTCTTGTACCTGGCGTTTCCCGAAGCGAAACACGACGAGAATGCATGGGCCGCGAGAAGTCCGATTCCCTTCCAGTTCCTTTTCGGGAAGCTGCCTGTGTTCTCCAAATCAACCCATCGGAAAGCATAAAGCACAAATTTAGACTGCGCTCACGGACGAATTGGACGGTGGCCCATGTACTGGACTGAAATTGATCCCAGGTAGTTCTCTGCGATTCCCGCCAAATTACATTACTGAAATCGGTGGATTTGTTATGACTTGGCCATTTTTCAGGCTGATTTCAGGCAGTTTTGCCTATGAAGAGAGGCGGGGGCGGGAATCGAACCCGCGAATAGCGGTTTTGCAGACCGCGACCTTACCACTTGGCTACCCCGCCAATTGTGCGAGGATGAGCGTAACGTCGGAGCACGGCGTGTCAACGCGGCGAAGCGATCCGTACCAATGAATGTCATTCGTGATCGGTGATTGGTGGAGTGACGGAGCGTGGGAGTGCCGTCCGCGGAAATTCAGCGTTGGACGTTGGACGTTGGGCATTGGACGTTCTGACTGCAAATGACTGCTCGCTCCTCACAACTATTTGCAGCGGCGCAGAAACGCATTCCCGGCGGTGTCAATTCGCCGGTGCGCGCATTTCGTAATGTGAACGGCACTCCGTTTTTCGTGGCGTGCGCGAAGGGCTCAAAGATTTGGGACGTCGATGGGACGGAATATATCGACTACGTGGGAAGCTGGGGACCGGCGATCCTCGGTCACGCGCCGAAAGTCGTTGTGGACGCAGTGCATGAGGCCGCAACGCGCGGCTTGAGTTTTGGAATTCCGAATCCCTCGGAGGTGGAGATGGCGGAATTGATTTGCGATTGGATACCGTCGATCGAAAAAGTGCGCATGGTGAACAGCGGCACGGAAGCCACCATGTCGTGCATTCGTCTGGCGCGCGCTTTCACTGGACGCGACATGATCATAAAGTTCGACGGTTGTTATCACGGCCATGTCGATGGCCTCCTGGTGAAAACGGGCAGTGGCGCGCTAACTCACGGGCGCCCTGACAGCGCAGGGGTGCCGCAGGCGTTTGCCGATCTTACTATCTCATTGCCATTCAACGACGCTGCTCTTGTGCGGAAAGCATTTGGTGAGAACAAGGGGAAGATTGCGGCGATAATCGTTGAGCCGGTTCCTGCAAACGCGGGTCTTTATCTTCCGAGCGACGAATTTTTGTCGATGCTACGAAACGAATGCACTGCCAATGGCGCGCTTTTGATTTTTGACGAAGTAATTACTGGTTTCCGTCTGGCGCGTGGCGGCGCCCAACAAATTTACGGAATCAAACCCGATCTTACAGCGCTGGGAAAAGTGATTGGTGGCGGACTACCGGTTGGCGCATTCGGCGGAAAGGCCGAAATCATGGACCAGCTTTCGCCTGATGGTCCCGTGTATCAGGCGGGGACGTTGTCTGGAAATCCTTTGGCAATGGCGGCGGGTCTCGCCCAACTGCGTGAGCTCGAACGCATCAACGGATGGAAATTACTGGAAGAGCTCGGCACGCAATTCGAAAAGCTCGCGCGGAGTGCCATCAGGGATACGAAGACCGGTGTCACGTGTCACAGGCTCGGTTCGATGTTCTGTTTGTTCTTCGCTCCAGGACCAATTCTGGATCTCGCGAGCGCGCGGCGGAGTGATCTCAAAGCATTCGCGAAATTCTTTCATGCTTGCTTAAAGCGCGGCGTCTACTTCGCGCCGTCGCAGTTTGAAACGGGGTTCATATCCACGGCGCATGCCGTGGAAGATCTCGAGCGGACAGGCTCGGTAATTCGCGAAGCGCTGGCGAGTTTGTAAGAGAGGCTGGTTGTCGCGGCTTGTCGCGGACAATTTTTTGCAACATGCGTGATCGGAAATGTCCGAAGAGACAGGGGTCAGTTTATTTTTGACCCCGCCTTCCTTTTTTGTCATTCCGAGCGCAGTCGAGGAATCTCTTGATTGGATCCCCTCAAACACCGAGAGATGTCTCCAGCCTTCGCGTGAGCTATTGGCTTGGCAGGCGACTCCGCTCGACATGACAACAACCAAAGATTCCCGAATTCGTCCGGCGGCGAAATTCTTTTTGGAAGGCGACAAAAAGTTTTTCGTTAAAGGCGTCACATACGGTCCTTTCAAGCCGGACGCGGAAGGGAACTATCTCGGCCGACCTGAGCAGGTGGATGTCGATCTCGACCTCATGCGGCAAATCGGTCTGAACGTGGTGCGGATTTATCACGCGCCGCCGCCCTGGTTTCTTGACCGGTGTACTAACGCCGGGATGCGCCTGCTGGTGACGCTTCCCTGGGAAAAGCACATCGAGTTCTTGCGCGAAAGATCGATTCGCAAGCAAATTGCCGAAGGAGTCCGGGAGACAGTGAGCAAATACGCCGGGCATTCAGCAATTCTTGGTTATCTGGTCGGCAACGAGATCTCCAGCACCATGGCTCGCTGGCTCGGTGCGCGCCGGGTGATTGAATTTGTAGAGGAACTGATACGGATCGGGCGTGCCATCGATTCGGATGCCCTGTTTTCCTATGCCACGTACCCGCCGACGGAATATCTCCTGCCGCAAAACGCTGACTTTTGCTGTTTCAATGTTTACCTCCACAATCAGCGTGATTTCGAAGGGTACCTGTTGCGTCTGCAAAATCTCACAGGCGAGCATCCGCTTATCCTGGGCGAATTCGGCATGGACACGATCCGGCATTCACAAGATGAGCAAGCCGAGATGCTCGGTTGGCACATCGACAGTGTGGTAAAATGCGGACTCGCTGGAACGATTTTTTTTACCTGGACGGACGAATGGTTCACCGGCGGACAGGAAATTACCGACTGGGCGTTCGGGATCGTTACGCGAGAGCGCCGACCAAAAAAGGCGTTCTACATGCTGGAAGAGAAGCTGGGTCGAAACAATTCCATCCTGCCTCATCGTCCCCTGCCGAAGACACCGTTCGTTTCAGTGATTGTTTGTTCGTACAACGGTGGGCCGACTCTTGCGTCCTGCCTTGATTCGTTAGGTAAACTTAATTATCCCCAGTATGAAGTGATCCTTGTCGATGATGGATCGACCGATGATACGGCTTATATCGCAGCCCAGTTTCCATGGGTCCGCTACATTCATCAAAGCAATCAGGGATTGAGCCACGCGCGGAACACCGGTGCGTTCGCGGCAAAGGGCGAAGTTTTCGCCTACACGGATTCTGACTGCATGGTTGATCCTGATTGGCTCTATTATTTGATCGGCACTCTTGTAAGCGGTGATTACGCTGGGGTAGGTGGGCCGAACGTCACGCCGCCGGCTAAGAATTGGATTCAAGCCTGCGTAGCAGCGGCTCCAGGCGGTCCGAGCCATGTGTTGCTTACCGATATAGTCGCCGAGCACATTCCCGGTTGTAATATGGCGTTCTATCGGTGGGCGTTTGAAGGTGTGGGCGGCTTTGATACCGAATACCGCAAAGCAGGTGATGACGTCGATTTTTGCTGGCGACTCCAGCAGGCTGGTTGGGTCATTGCTTTCAGTCCAACAGCGATTGTCTGGCATTATCGGCGTTTTACTCTTCGAGCTTTTTTGAAACAGCAGGAGGGCTACGGCGAAGCGGAATCATTGTTGCGCTTTAAACATTTGATCTTTTTCGGACCAACAGGCACGGCGAAATGGCGCGGGCAGATATACGGGACACCTCGATTCAGCTGGTTCGTGAACCGGCCGGTGATTTATCACGGAATTTTCGGCGAAGGTTTTTTCCAGTCGATTTATCCCGCGCCCCAATCGGACGTGGCTGCCTACCTGAGCAGTATCGAGTGGTTCGCCCTGACAATTTTTCTGTTCGGTCTGGGCATTTTTCTCCCGGCGTTGCGCATTGTTCCGTACCTGATGCTTGGCGGCACGCTGTGTGTGGCGCTTTCCTATATGGTACGAGCTTCGATTGAGCCGAAATTCGACACGGCGGGCGCGCGGCTGCTTGTCATGTTTCTGGCTTTTGTCCAACCGCTCGTGCGCGGATTCTCGCGTTATTTTACCTGGCTGCATTTCAAGCGCACACCGGCAAGCGTGATTCGGACACACGAACATCTCCCGGAGCGCAGCCGTTTTGCAGGCAGCCTGAGTCGCCGGGTTTTTTGGAGCGAACAGGGGAGGGACCGTCATTATTTGCTCGGCGCCATCTTCGAGCTACTGGATGAAGAAGGCTGGCGTTATTCCACCGACAGTGGGTGGAATGAGTGGGACATTCAGATCTACGGCAATTTTTGGTGGAGCATCGCTCTCCAGACCGTTACTGAATATCATGGCGGCGGTAAGTGTTTGACCCGTGTCCGGCTTCGTAATCGCTTTGTTACGACGACCATTATTTTTAACCTTGTTGCATTAAGTCTGTTGATTTATCGGCAGCTCAACATTTCCCATGTCGATCTTTGGTTCCTTGTTCCCTATCTGCTCTTTGTCGCGTTTCTTTGGACGCGTGCTCGCTTGCTGAAGTCACGCGTGGCAGAGCTTGTCGATCTCGCAGCGCAGCGTGCTGGTCTGCAGCGGATGACGCGTCGAGGCAAAATCGCCGAAAAAGAGTCAACGCCGCATGTTGAAGTGCCAGCAAACACTATGAACTAGAGGTCGCGGAATCTGGGCCGGCAGGTTTCCTCAGAACTTCAAACGCACTCTGCCATTTCCGCGCACGATTTGGCCGATTCGTTTTGCTTTTAACATCGCCAGTGTGCGTCGCGCATCACGTTCGGAAACGACTGCCACCATTCCGACACCCATGTTGAAAACCTGATAGATCTCCTGAGGATCGATGTTTCCGCTTTTCTTCAGGACCTGAAAGATGCGGGGCACACGCCAGCTCTTGGTGTCAATTATCGCATCACAATTTGCAGGCAAAATTCGCGGCAGGTTGTCAATGAGTCCCCCGCCTGTGATGTGAGCAAGACCTTTGATCACGCCCATCGGCATTTTTGCCAAAAGCGGTTGATAATTCTTGTGCACGCGCAGTAATTCTTCGCCGACCGTGATCTTTGAACCGGGCAAACGTGAAGTGATTTTGAGCCGCATTTTACGGAACAGAATTTCTCGTGCCAGCGAGTAGCCGTTGGTATGCAATCCATTCGACTCCAACCCGAGAATCACATCTCCGCCGCGAATCTTTCTGCCCTCAATGATATTACCGCGGTCCACGACACCAATGATGCAGCCGGCGAGGTCGTATTCGCCTTGGCGATAAATTCCGGGCAGCTGTGCTGTTTCACCGCCGAGAAGAGCGCAGCCCGCAGATCGACAGGCATGCGAAAGGCCCCGCAGCAACTGTTGAAACACACGGCCTTCGAGTTTCCCGCACCCAATGTAGTCCAGGAAGAAAAGCGGACGTGCGCCCAAGACCGCGATGTCGTTCACGCAGTGGTTAACCAGGTCGGCGCCAACCGTGTCATGCTTGTTGAGAGCAAATGCGATTTTTAATTTCGTCCCGACGCCGTCGATACTTGCTACGAGGACCGGCTCCCGCATTCCGGGAAAATTCGCTCGAAACAAACCCCCAAAACCGCCAGTCTTACCCAAAACTCGTGGGCCGTAGGTTTGCCTAACGAGTGACTGGATTTGCCTTTTGAGTCGATTGCCAAGATCGACATCAACGCCTGCAAGAGCATATGCTTTTTTCTTTTTTGTCATTACTGCAGGGGAAGCTGTCAGCTTCCCTCGGGAAGGCAACGCGTTCCCCTACAAAAATTGCGCGCACGCGGCTACTTCAAATCTGCGAACAATGTCGGGTGCGCTTCCTGATCGGCGAGCGCTTTGGCGCGGTGCTCCCGTTTTTCCATGATAAACTTATCCAGCGCGGGATCGACGGGCAGGGGATAATCCCCGTTGAAACAGGCCAGGCAAAAAGTATTCATCGGCTTTCCAGTGGCCCGCACCATGCCTTCCACATCGAGGTAGCCGAGGCTGTCGACGCCGAGGTACTTGCAGATGTCTTCCATCGACATCTGATTAGCGATCAACTTTTCCGGATCGGGAAAGTCAATTCCATAGTGACAAGCAAACCGGTGTGGCGGACAGCTCACCCGCATGTGCACCTCTTTGGCGCCGGCTTCGCGCAGGTTCACCACGCGCGCTCGCGCGGTCGTCCCGCGCACGATCGAATCGTCCACCACGACCACCCGTTTCCCGGCCACTATTTCCTTGATCAGATTCAACTTTACCCGCACATCGAAATCGCGGATGAGCTGGCTCGGCTGCAAAAACGTTCGGCCAATGTAGTGATTGCGAACAAAGGCGTGGGCGTAGGGAATGTTTAGCTCCTGCGCGAAACCGAGGGCGGCATAATTTCCCGAGTCAGGCACCGGGACGACGATGTCTGCCTCGACCGGAAATTTTCTCCCCAGTTCGCGCCCCATTTCCATGCGCACCTTGCCGACGTTAACCCCTCCGATCATGCTGTCTGGACGGGCGAAATACACGTATTCAAACATGCAAAATGCCGGCCGCTCGTCCGGGAATGGCCTTTCGGAGCGCAACCCATTTTCATCGATGATCAACACTTCGCCAGGCTCAATTTCGCGGACGAATTCCGCGTGAATCAGATCAAAAGCGCACGTCTCAGATGCCAGAATATAGGCGTCATCCAGTTTGCCGAGGGAGAGCGGGCGCCAGCCAAACGGGTCGCGCACGCCGATCAGTTCGCGTTCACTCATGATGATGAGCGAGAACGCGCCTTGGATCCGGCGCAGCGCCGCGAGAACATTTCCGCCATTCTCCGAAGGTTGCGCCAGGAGATGTAAAATGATTTCGCTGTCAGCGGTAGTTTGGAAAATGGAACCCTTTCGCTCGAGTTCATCGCGCAAAAGATCGGCATTGGTCAAATTACCATTGTGCGCGATTGCCATCTGACCACGCACGCAATCAACCACGAAAGGCTGCGCGTTTTTGATCGTGCTCGTGCCCGTCGTCGAATAGCGGGTGTGCCCGATGGCACGTGTCCCCTTCAGCCTCGCCAGTTCATCCTGTCCAAATACCTGCGACACAAGCCCCATGTCCTTGTGCTGGAGAAAAGTTGTGCCCGGGCCATTGCTGGTGACGATTCCCGCGCTCTCCTGGCCGCGATGCTGCAGCGCAAACAGGCCATAGTAAGTCAAGACCGCTGCGTTCGGATGACCAAATACGCCGAACAATCCGCATTCGTGCCGGGGGAACGGATTGGTCTCGGCTTTAATAATGTCGATCTTGTCTGGAGAGATCACACTCAATAATTCACCAAATTACGCGCGGTTCAACGAATCCTTCGTCTGGCAAAGCTGTCTTGGATATGCGGAAATTCACTCACACACAGCAGGCCATACTAATGCCTGCAGTGTATTGTCCATACAAATCTCGCGCCACATTCAAAGACACCGTTGACGTCGCGCCTCATAAGCTCGGGATACCTTCCGCAGCCGAGTCACTTTCCACTGCGCGACGGATAGCGTTCCACCAGTCGTCATGGAGATCGGCGATCGGCCACGAAAATTCTTCGATGCCGACGCGGATGCGAAGGTGATTGCCGCTGACTTTGCCAAGTTCCTGGAATGGGATCTGTTTCTCCTGCAACGCTGACACTGTCTTTTGCAGATTTTCCTGGACGACTGAAATCACGATGCGTGATTGCGATTCGTTAAATAACACTGCAGTCGCTTCGCTGTGCGAAGTGTGATGCTGATCTGCCTGCGATCTGTGCTGCGCGTCACCCACGGCGTGACGGCTCCAAGTAATCTCTGCCCCGAAAAGTTTTTCTGGATTAAAACAACATTCAGCGAGAGTGACCGCCAGACCGCCTTCGCTGCAATCATGCGCGCTTCTCACCAGGCCTGCGCGAATCAAATCTCGCACAGCGTTTTGGATCTTGATTTCGTGCGCCAGATCGACATGCGGCGGCGGGCCAAGTTTCAAACCGTGACAAACTTTGAGATAACGTGAGCCACCGAGGCTGTAGCCGAGGGTGATCACCTCGGCTTCTCTATTACGCCCAGTCTTTTCTCCGCCGCGGTCGGCGGCTGCGGCTACAGTCGCAGCCATTTGCCCAACCAGAATAATCGGGTCCCCTTCGTTCTTGAACCATTGCGTGGTGACATGCTCTTCCTTGTCAATCAAACCAACCATGCCGATGGTCGGTGTTGGATCCACAATCCCTGCTGGACTCTCGTTATACAGGGAAACATTTCCTCCGATGACTGGCGTGCCAAATGCGCGACAGGCTTCGGCAATGCCTTCGACTGCTTCGCGCAATTGCCAAAGATTCTCCGGCTTGTATGGATTGCCGAAGTTCAAGTTATCCGTGACAGCGAGAGGACGCGCCCCGGAGCAGGTAAGGTTTCGCGCCGCTTCGGCCACGGCAATCTTTCCGCCCTCTCGCGGATCCAGCGCGCAATAGAGCGAATTGCAGTCGGTAGTCGCGGCCAGGATTTTGTTTGCATAGCGGACAAAAAATACGGCGGCGTCCGAGCCCGGCTTCACGAGTGTGCCGGTGCGCACGGTGTGATCGTACTGCCGATATACCCAGTTTTTCGATGCAATCGTTGGATCACGCAATAGTTGGCGCAGCGCTTCATGATTATCGATCCTGGCGAGATTCTTCACGCTGCGATCATCGATCGAGGCTGCAATAGGCTTTGCTTCTCGCGAATAAAGAGGCGCTTCGTCAGCAAGCGGTCTGGCGGGGATCACCGCGGCGATTGCGCCGTTATCGCGCACACGCAGCATGCCGTCGTCAGTCACACGGCCGATTTCGACGCATGGCACATCCCATTTTTCGAAAATTGCGCGCACCAGATTTTCTTTTCCGCTCCTGGCGATGATTAGCATTCGTTCTTGCGATTCGCTTAGCAAAATCTCGTATGGCGTCATGCCGGGCTCCCGTTTCGG
>DASREQ010000031.1:0-5047 GCA_035651975.1 Candidatus Udaeobacter sp. | reverse complement strand
TCCGGGTATGGGTTCGAATCCCATCATCGGCACCTTCGAAAAGGCGATTTTTACGAGGGAAATCGTCAAATTTGTGATTTAAGAGGTTGTGAACGGTCGCGCATTAAAACGCACGAAATGGCAATCTATTTGCCAAGTATTCGTCAAATGATCGGCCACTTCGGGGACGATCCTCAATAAAGACTGCCCCCGTGATTGCATCGGCTGATTGCAAGTGATTTCCTGAAGGGCAAAGAGGAGCGACCATTTCTTCCCATTGGAATAGTTCTGATTAAGCGCCCGCTACCCTTATCCTTCCACAATTCTTGGCTCAGTCCTAAGCGGGTTCAGGCCAGTTAGCACCGGCCAGGTTCAGAATTGTCTCCCGCACTCAGCGAAGCGAATCCGAAACTGTGAGGTTCCAAAACATGCCCGGCGAGCCACCACAAGTGGCGCATAGCAGACCCACATTTGTCCCGACGATTGGCAAGACGACGAAGGAATACAGCATACATAACCCGCCTTCGAGCATGTTTTCATTACAACACATTCGTCGTAAAATTCCCGGACGATTTCCCGATCGACAGCTTTGAGTCAGTTGCGGATTTTGTAAAAAATTCCGGCATTTCGCCAGAACTTCCAGCTCTTGCAGCCGGTGAACAGCTCGGCGCGCTTGTGAAGTTTTCTGAGAACTTTGCCATCCAATTTCCGGAGAAACCATCGGGGAAACATTGAGACGAATGGCGGAACACTTACCCGGTTTGTAATTCACGCTTATGAAAAAAAGAATTCAGTTATTTCTCGTCACACTACTAATTGTCTGTCTTGAACTTTCACAAAATGCGCAAGCGGTCACTCCGGCGCCCGATGGAGGTTATCCGGGCGGCAACACGGCAGAAGGAGATAATGCACTTCTTAGCCTCAGCCAGAATGGCACTTATAATACCGCAGTTGGTTTCCTTTCGCTCAGGGGCAATACCAACGGCAACTTCAACACGGCGATCGGCGCCGGAGCGCTCTTTAGCAGCACAAATGCAGCTGAAAATACCGCCACTGGTACCGGGGCGCTTTTGAACACTGCAGCACCCTTCGTCAGCGGCGGAAACCGCAACACGGCCGACGGAGCGTTTGCGCTTCTTTACAACACCACTGGCTCCTCTAACACAGCGATCGGTGATAGAGCGCTCATTAACAGTGCCACCGGCAGCAACAATATCGCCTTGGGCGATTCAGCAGGCTCTAATGTCACGACGGCAAACAACGTTATTTGCATTGGCTCCCCAGGCTCGAACCTGATCAATAACAGTTGCTTTATTGGTAATATTTGGGGGGCAAGCGTGGGCTCAGGAGTTCCAGTGTACATTAATTCATCCGGCAGACTTGGCGCTCCGGGGTCTTCGCGCCGCTTTAAGGAGGATATCAAGCCCATTGGCAAGGCCAGCGAGGCAATCCTTGCGTTGAAACCAGTTACATTCCGTTACAAGAAAGACCTCGATGGCGCGGGCACTCCACAATTCGGCCTCGTGGCTGAGGACGTGGAAAAGGTCAATCCCGACCTGGTTGTGCGCGATAAAGAGGGAAAGCCCTACACCGTGCGCTATGACCAAGTGAACGCTATGTTGCTCAACGAGTTTCTCAAAGAGCACCGCAAAGTGCAGGAGTTAGAAGCGACGATCAGCCAACTGAAGTCAAACATGGCGAAGCAGGAGGCGACCATCGCCCAGCAACAGAAAGGAATCGAAGCTGTGACGACGCGTCTCGACGAACAGGCAGCGCAAATCCAAAAAGTGAGCGCCCAGCTTGAAGCGAGCAAATCTGCGCCGCAGGTGGTGAATAACAATCAATAAAGCTGCTGACAATCCGAACAAAGTCAGTTGGAGTTGGGGCTGTATCTCAGCGGTGGTTCTCGCGGACGAACGATCTTCATTGCCGGCGCGCATTGTAATGACAGGAAGCGGCGGGCTGAGAGTTTAGCGAAGCCCGCAGGCGCGGGATGCGGGGAAGCGCAGATTACGGTGATACGGGTTAACGAATGAAATCTACCAAGCCGCCGTGAGGCAGAGCATGACGGGCGTGGACCTGCCGCAAAAGTTGTGTTTCAGGTTTTTTTATGCTGCAACTTCAATGCCGTTCCCACGTCTGAAAATGTAGGGGCCAGCGGCATTTATTTCGCAAGACAATTTCGCTTTACAGTAACTGATCGTGGCGGCCGAAAAGTTGTGCTTGAACTGACTTCCACGCCACGATGACGCGGCCTAGCCCGCTAGGACACGACAGGCAATTCCACTATTCCTCTACGAGATCGTTTTATGGTTCTTTGAAATCGCCCGCGTGCTCGTGCGTTTCTATCACGTTGCCTGTCTGATCGTAAATGCGAACCACAGCGTCGTGTGAGTGGCTGAAAAACTTGGCGTGGTCGATTGCGTCTCTGATTGCTTTTGGTCCGCGATACCACATCGGACTATAGGGAAGCGCGTCACCGACTAGATCGACACCATGTTTGTCAGCTCGTGGTCGAATTTCGTAAACGTCTCTGCGAATCGTCGATCTCTTAGAGCGCCGCATCATCTGCCATTTGGCTTTCAAAAATGATTCTAGCGACGGGTAGTAGTGTAAAAATGTTTTCGTTTGTTGGGAAGGAGGCTGGTGCTTCCATTCCAACTTGTTCTACGGAAAACGGCGGAGCGAAGTTCCGGAAAAAAGAATGGCATCGGAGATGAGATCAAAGTCGCGTTTGGCTTTTCGCGGGCGTACTTACGTGTTTGTTCGCGCTCGGCTGAAGCCTATCTAATCCACAACGATGCAACCAAGTGAAGCCCTGACGACGGCCGCCCAGATCGCGGTGGCGCCGGCTGGCTTTGCCGGGGTCGTGGTGGCGTTTCGCAGCAAGTCGCTTCACAAGTGGTCGCCCGGGGATAAGTTTCGCTAGTGGCTTTTGCTCGGCAATGCCCTGATCCCCCTCTTCGATTGCTTGTTCGGCATGCTCTTGCTTGCGATCAAACCAACCCTGCTCTCCATCTGGCACTGGTGCAGCGGGTTCTCGCTGCTGTTGAGTTTTCCTTTTGGTTTTTCAACCTGGCGACGCCTATCAAAACTAGGGCCGAGGGTAATCAAGAAACATCGGAGCCTACTGTTGTTTTTTTATATGGTTGGCATCCTCGGCGATACCTAGACTGCCATTAAATCAAAGGTCAGAGGTCAGATGCTGAGCATTTTAGCTAAAAACAATTTCCGCGAATCGGGTGGAGTTGGGAGCTTGTTGCAACTGTCGATGCCAACGGGCGAACGATCTGGATTGCTGACGCACATCGCAGTGACGGAAAGCGGTTCGTGGTGCACGCGGATGAAAAGCTGACTCCGTTTCCGGAACTGGAAGCGGCGGTTTGGGCGATTCGTTAGTAGTTAGCAGAGGGCGCAGCACGAGTAGGCGACGGCTATTTGATCATTTCAACTGGCTGTAGAAAAGGCCCGTGCCGGTTCGAGTCCGGCCATCGGCAGTTTTCCTCCGCGAATCGTTAAATCGATACATCTGAAAACGATTCACGAATTACGAATCACCAATTACGATCCAGAAATGGAACGCTCTCTTTTTATTCCGATTATTTTGGGAACCGCTCGTCAGGGGAGACAGAGCGAAAACGTCGCCCGCTTTGTTTTTGAGCAAACAAAGAAACGCACGGACCTGGCGACCGAGCTGATCGACGTGCGCAGGCTCCCCATGAAACTTGATGACGCCGGCGAGCAAATGAAGGACCCAGAATTCTCAGCGACCATTGCGCGTTGCGATGGACTCATCATCGTGACTCCGGAATACAATCATGGTTATCCGGGCCTTTTGAAGCACGCCCTAGATATGAATCTTGAGGAGTACATTCATAAGGCTGTTGGGATCTGTGGTGTCTCGGCGGGACCGTTTGGTGGTACGCGCGTGATCGAAGGGTTACTGCCAGTCATGCGCGAACTGGGCTTGGTTACAATTTTTTGGGATGTGAATTTTGGAAACGTGCAAAAGCTTTTCGATGAGCAGAGGAAATTGCTCGATCAAAGTTATGTGCCACGCCTGGACAAATTCCTGAATGAATTGATCTGGATGGCGCGCGTTCTTCGCTACGGACGGGAAAATATTCCTGAGCCGAAGGCGGACTAATGGAGCCATGTCGCAAGACCCGCTAGCCGAGCGAATGCAATGCCTTGGCATTCGCGATGTCGATCTTGAGGAAAGCTTTGCGCGATCGAGCGGGCCGGGGGGCCAAAACGTAAACAAAGTTGCGACCGCTGTAACGCTGCGTCATCGGCCGAGCGGCCTCAGCGTAACCGTGCAGGATTCGCGGTCGCAAGCGGTGAACCGCAAGCTGGCGCGGGAACGACTGCTCGACGCGGTCGAGAGCGCTCGAGAAGAACAGCGTACTGCTGAAATCGCCAAGCGCGAAAAAGAGCGCCGGCGAAAATCGCCGCGACCAGCTGCGCTGAAGAGGAAAATTCTGGAATCAAAACGCAAGCGCGGCGAGCTAAAGAAAAAACGGGCGAAGATTGAAATTTAAGAAGAATTCTTCGTTCTAAATACGTCTGGCAATGCGACCTGCGACGAATCGTCTTTTGAAGAAACAATTCATCCTATGAAAAGATCCATCATACTTAGTTCTGTACTTTCGATTGTCGCGATCATGCTAGCCTCTTGTTCAAGCGAGCCCGAGACGACCACGACCACAACGCGTCAGACTACTGTTACTGCGCAGCCACCGCCAGCCAGTACCACGACAACAACAACACACCAGAGTACCGGCTATTAAGCTGGAGTAGTTGAAAAAATTCGAAGAGGGAGACTGAACAGCAGTCTTCCTTTTCCTTTTCCAGGGAGCCTGCGTGCCCTGATGGTGGAAGGCCAATGCTACGATTTTCGGCCGGCGCTTCTGCGGGTTGAGCTTCTTCTTCCGCCTGGCTAACAACAGGCGCAATTGAGAGTAGCTTTTCGCCGTTGCGGAGGTCCATCAATTTTACGCCGTCATGTTTTGGCCGATTTCGCGAATTTCTTTGACCCGCGTACGCACCATCTGCCCGATGGTCGTGA
>DASREQ010000030.1:0-13899 GCA_035651975.1 Candidatus Udaeobacter sp. | reverse complement strand
CTTTAAAACCGAGATCTGGTTGCTTCCGGCGTTGACGGCAAAAAGAAACTGATTACCCCGGCCGATAAGCAACGCGCCTTGCGACGCGAGAGGATCGGTCGCTGGATCTGGAGGTTGCGGAGTCGGATCGCCGGCGCCACCCGTGGGGAATTCGCCCGCAGACGTAAGCATGCCCTTTGCGTTTCGGCGAAACACGGCGACCGAATTGTTCGTCTGGTTTGTTAAGACGTACACTGCGCCCGCATGAAAGTTCTTCTGCCTGCTTCCGTGTACGTTCTTCGCTTTGTGCGTGTGTGACTTCTTTGGTCCCTTAGCGAATGTGTCCGTGCTAAACGGCGCCAGCATTAAAAGGCTGAGACATATTACCATGGCTCTTATTGGCCTGCCCATGTTTCCTCCTTGGCTGTATCGTCGTTCGATTATCGCATTCCAGCGTTGCCTGGCCTTAATTTTCTACTATAGCGTGTTTAATCGTGGCAAAGAATCTCGATCGAACAGGTCTAATCGACGTACTCGCTAAGGACCAGAAAACCGGCGAAGTCGTTCTCGTGATGATAGAGCCTAACGAGTGGGATGGTTCGGACGAACAATTGCTGGCGTTACAGGAGCGCTTCAACGCTTACGTTTCATTCCTGCTCGACGGCGAGATGGCGGAAACACATCCGGAGCTTACCGGCAAACCGGCACGGATTGAGCTGCGTTGCACGCACATGCCGGACGCCAGCGCACTCGAGTTACTTGGTCTCATCCACGATCAGCTCGCGTTGCAGGAGATAAAGTTGGAAGTGGTGGTGAAAAATTATTCACCTTCGCCGAAGGCTACGTCGTGAGGGCCGAAATCCGAGTGCTACAACTCGATCGCGTAGCGCTTCATCTTGTTGTAGAGCGTGGGGCGCTGGATGCCGAGTAGTTCCGCTGCTTTTTTCTTGTTTCCGTGGCATTCAGCAAGCGCCTGGATGATCGCGGTTCGTTCAACGTCGTCAAGGCTCTGCACGCCCGAACGCGGCAGCGCGGCAATCTCGGCTTGTTGCAACGCGGTCGGTAACTGTATTTCTCCTGGCAGCTCTTTCACGCCAATCATGCCCTGTCGCGCCAGCACCACGGCATATTCGATCGCGTTTTGCAGTTCGCGAACGTTTCCGGGCCACGAGTAATCGAGCAATTTTTGAAATGCTTCCGGCGATATGTCCGGCTCGGGTTTGCCCAGCTGCTGAGAAAACTGTTTCACGAAGGCAGCGATCAGCGGAGGAATATCCTGTTTCCGTTTTCGAAGCGGCGGCACTTCAATCTGAAATGTGTTTAGCCGGTAATACAAATCGGAGCGCAACCGGTTTTCCGCGAGCGCCTGCGGGACCGGCCGATTGGTCGAAGCGATTGCCCGGAAGTCCGCTTTCATCGTTTGTGTGCTTCCAAGAGGCCGATACTCGCGTTCCTGTAGCACGCGCAGAAAGCGCGTCTGCAGTTCCGCCGGCATATCCGATATCTCGTCCAGAAAAAGCGTCCCGCTGTCGGCCGCTGCGATCATTCCAGGAAAATCCCGCGTTGCGCCGGTGAACGCACCCTTCACATAGCCGAAAAGTTCTCCTTCGATCATCGTTTGGGGAAACGCCGCGCAATTCAGCTTTACCATTGGTTTTCCGGCGCGCCGGCTCCGCGCGTGGATGGCATTGGCAATTACCTCCTTGCCTACGCCGCTCTCGCCCACGATGAGTGCGTTCGCGTCCGACGGTGCCATGGCGTTGATTAACTCCTCGATCTCGTGCATTGGTTTGCTCTTGAAGATGAGAGTCGGCCGCGCCTCTGCCATTTCCAGGCGCCGTTCAAGTTGCTCTGTCTTTTCGCGGAGTTCTTCGGCTTCATGCAAGAGGAACTGTTTTTCCATGGCTTTCTCCATCAGGCTAAGCAGCTCCTCGGGCGCGTACGGCTTGCTGATGAAATGGTAGGCGCCACGCTTAATCGACTCGATGGCATTGTGTAGCGAATCGTGGGCCGTCAAAATAATAACCTGTGTCTGGGGAGCCTCGGTTTTGATTTGATCGAGCGTTTCCAATCCGTCAGCGTCTGGCAACTGGAGATCGAGCAAAACGAGCGTCGAAGGTTTAGACCGTAACAACTTGAGCCCCTGGGAAGCAGTGGTCGCTGTATCCACTTGATAACCGTGCCGTTTTAGCAGCGCCTCGAGCGTCAAGAGCACAGGACGTTCGTCGTCGATGATCAGGACGCGATGGTTCCCGGTCTTCATATCAGTGACTCATATTGTCGTAACACGTACCACGAGTGCGCTCCAGTTTCTTCAAAGCCAGTAAATTACGCGTGACCTCAAGCATCCTGGTTGCGTGAAGCGGGAAGGACAAGCGTCGTAGTGAGCGCCGAAACATTTGGATCATATTGAGCAGATATTTCGCCACCGTGCGCCTCTACGATAGTGCGGACGCGATTCAGACCAAGGCCGTAATGGCCCTGGCTGACTTTCCGAAGCGGCTCACGCGCCCAGCTCTCGGTAGGCAAGTCAAATCCGCTTTTTGGCTCCTGAAGGGTAAATACCAGCCGGTTTTTGTCGATCCTGGCAATCGCGACTACTGTGCCGTTGTCACGATTGTAACGCAAAGCATTGGCAAAAAGCTCGCTAAGCGCTTCCTGCAAAAGCTGAGGATCGACGTTCAGCATCGCGTTACCAACTTGAATATTCCAGTTGATGGCCTCGCTGGCTCCGGACAAATCATGATCGATTTTCTTGCGTAAATCTTCCGCCAGATCCGCGGCCCGGTAGGGGATCAGGTTGGGTTTGACCTCACTGACCGCCTTCGAAAGCGATTGCAAAGTCGAGGTCAAGCCAGCGACCATTCCATGCAAGCGTTTGATTTCGGTCTTAATCTCATCTTCTCGCCCCAGCTCGCTGATGTAAGCGGACTGCAGCTCGATCGCGTTTAGGTGATTGCGCAGATCGTGAGTGAGTTGCCGAATGAAGCGAACGACGTCGCTCCAGGCAACGTTCAGGCTATCCGTTCGATCCTTGGAAGGCGGCTCCGCCATATTCTGGCTTCCTCTGCGGCATTCTACCCGGTGTAGGAAAATCGATCATCGGCCGGTTGATCGCCGCGCGAAACCCGGACACGTGGATCGTTGCCCACCAGATGCCGCAGCACATGAAACACGTCTTCCGGGTCTGCGTCGACGGACCGCGCAATTTCTTCGGCTGTTTTCGCACGTCCATCGGTTAGGGCGGCGCGTACTTGTTTTTGAAGTTCCAGCAATCTTGTCGCCGCTTTCTTTCCCGCTTCCACGCCAGGTTGATCATAAGCGTTGATATTGACCAGCGAGCCGTAAAAGCCCACTGCTCGCTCATAAAGTGCGATCAATGCCCCGATATTAAATGCGTTCGCATCAGGAATGCCCACGGTAATCGATTCGCGCCCGCTTTCGTAAAGCGCGCTTCGGGTACCGCGCAGAAATCCATGAAGGTAATCGCCACTTGTGACGCCATCTTCAATTTCGATCGCCGCGTTGCGCCGATCCTTGTCCACTTCGATGAAAGTCACAAAGAAATTCAAAACACCGTCCCGCAACTGTTGCACGTAGGCATGCTGATCGGTCGATCCCTTGTTGCCGTAAACAGCGATGCCTTGATGCACGATGTTTCCGGCGAGATCCTTTTCTTTCCCGAGCGATTCCATCACCAGCTGCTGCAGATATTTCGCAAACAATGCCAGCCGGTCCTTGTAGGGAAGAATCACCATGTCCTTATCACCTTTGCCATTGCCGGCGTAATACCACGCGAGCGCCAGAAGCATCGCGGCGTTTTGCATTACGTCTTGCGTGCGAGTCAACCGATCCATTGACGCTGCGCCGGTCAGAAAATCATCAATGTCAAAACCTTGCAGGACCATGGGCAAAAGTCCGACCGCGCTCATCACCGAAGTTCGTCCGCCGATCCAATCATACATCGGGAATCGCGCGAGCCACTTGTTCTTTTCGGCGTATTTGTCCAGGTCGCTACCCACGCCGGTTACAGCGACCGCCTGCTTGTTAAATTGCAGCCCCTCTTTTTTGAATTTTGCGTCGGCCTCGAGCATTCCGTTTCGGGTTTCCTTTGTCCCTCCAGATTTTGAAACCACCACGACAAGTGTCTGCGCGAGGTCATCGCCCATTTTCTCGAAAACGCGATCGAACCCATCCGGATCGGTGTTATCGAAAAAGAAGATGTCCATTGGATCATGCCGTGATCCGAGCGCGTCTGAGACAAATTGCGGGCCAAGTGCCGAGCCACCGATACCAATGAGCAACACGTGCTTAAAGGGCTTTCCGTTTCCAGCCGTAATTTTTCCAGCATGAACATCCGCCGCGAATGTCTTGATCCGTTCGATCGTCTCTTCGATCTCGCTGCGAATTTCCGGAGTGGGCGCCAGTGCGGGATTTCGAAGCCAATAATGTCCAACCAATCGCTTCTCGGTGGGATTAGCGATTGCCCCGGCCTCCAGCGCTTGCATTGCCGCAAACGCTTTATCGATCTTCGGCTGCATCTTTTCGAAGAAATCATCCGGGAATTTCATCCGACTGATGTCGAGGGAGAAACCGAGGTCCCGGTAATCCAGGAAGTAGCGCTGAAAACGCTGCCAGAGTGAGGAGGACGCCATTGTCTTAAGGATGGAACCGACATTTGAGTATCGATCCTCGAAACTGCAAATCCAAATAAAACCATATGGGAAACCCGGCCATTGCGGTTGGCGTGTGTGATTGTCCTGGAATTGTTCTCGCTATCGTAGAGCGCGCCTGCAGGAAATTCGATTGCAGCGCCAGGTCGCGGGAATAGCTTCGCGGTATCATGGTAAGTCCCGACGCCAGGCAAGGCGCGCCACACTTGTTTGCGGGACTGATTGCTTTCGGTTTGGTGGCAGCCGTTTTGTTTGGCGCAGAAGTGGCAGCGGTTCACCTCGAACACGAGACCATTCCCGCGAGCGCTCCCGAGTTGTTCCCGCTTAAAAATCAGGGCCTGGCGTTCCAACGCGCAGCTGCGCATGCTCCCTATGTATTACCGCTTTACGGCAGCTCGGAATTTACAGCCGTTTTGGTACCGGAGAGGGCGCAGGTTTTCTTTCGCACGGCGCCAACAGGTTTCCAAGTCTCGCCTGTTGGTGCTGGAGGTGCAAACTCACTGATCATTTTGCAAAAAATTGGCGCGCTCGGTTCAGATTTGCGCGGCAAAAAAGTTGCTATCTCGCTTTCGCCGGGCTGGTTTCTGAAACCGGGCCCCGGGTGGACGAAAGGCTACCGAGGAAATTTTTCACTGATGGCAGCCAGCGAAATGGTATTCGGGTCTGCGCTCGATTTCGACCTGAAGCGGGACATCGCTTTACGCATGCTAAAGTGTCCTAGCACGCTGGAAGGTAACCCATTGCTTGAATCCGCGTTAAAGCAACTCGCTTCTGGGGGATGGCTCGACCGCGTCGTGTTCTGGACGCTCTGGCCACTCGGAAAAGTGCAGACCGCCATACTGGAATTGCAGGATCATTTTGCGGCGTTTCATTACATTCGGCATAAGATTGGACCTGCGCCGCTGCGCCACCCTGAGACACCCGATTGGCCAAAGCTCATCGCGAGCGCAACCGGAACCGGGAGCACCGATGCGGACAAGGCTACAGAGACTTCCACTCTTAACGAGGAAAAGGCGCTTGGTGACGACGTCACGTTTCAAAACGACATGAATGCAGCACCCGGCTGGATCGATTTCGAATTGCTCCTGCGTACCCTGGCGAGAGTTCACGCTCGGCCATTGTTGCTTAGTATGCCAATCGCTGGCGACTTTTACGACGAGCGGGGGATATCGCGCTCAGCTCGCGAAAACTATTATGTTAGACTTCGCGCGCTTGTACAACGATACCGTTTTCCGCTGGTTGAATTTAAGGCGCATGATGAGGACCCGGCTTTTCTTTACCTTCACAAGAGTCATCTCACGGCCAAAGGCTGGATCTATTACGATCGTGCGCTCGATGATTTCTTTCAGGGGCGTGCCCCGCGGAGTTGATCAGAGCGATCCCTGATTTACCTGTCAAATGCACGGCCTGCGTTTCATGTAGGCTAACATCCTACGCGATCTTGGTACTTTGGCTCACATGCAGGACCTTACGCGCAGGCATAATCTGGAGTTCATCATGGGTTCGGCTCGAATCGGCACACCGCATTTGTTATCAGGCCTTATCGCTGGTGCCTTGGCCGGGGTAATTTTGGCCACGGGCCTGATGGCTGCTATCCGAATCGAGCGCCACGCGCTGACATGGACCGCTCCGCAGGTGTTTCAATTGAAAAATCAGGGACTCGCCTTTCAACGTGCTGCCGCGCGTGAATCGAATGTGTTGCCGCTATACGGCAGCTCGGAACTAATATTGGGCCCGATTTCGCAAAGAGGCGGCTATTTCTTTCGGAATGCGCCTACAGGTTTCGAGCTTTCGCCGGTTGGCAAGCCCGGCGCCACTACAGCGACCATTTTGCAAAAAATCGCTGCCCTCGGGTCGGATTTGCGCGGTAAAAAGGTTGCGATCTCGCTTTCACCTGCCTGGTTTCTTATGCCCGGCGAGAGGATGGACTGGTACGAAGGAAACTTTTCGCCGTTGATAGCAAATGAACTGGCGTTCGGCACTGCACTCGATTTTGAGCTCAAGCGACAGATTGCTTCGCGCATGTTGCAGTTTCCCGACACCCTCGAGAAAACACCGCTGTTGGAATTTGCGCTGAGGCGACTCTCCTCTGAGCACTGGATTGACCGGCTCATTTTCTGCGCGGTCTGGCCAGTAGGAAGATTATATACGGCCGCGTTGGAGTTGCAGGATCATTTTGCCGCCGTGAAACACATTTTGTATGCAACCAGAACCGCTCCAGCGCGGCAACGACCAATCCCGGAGCGGCCAAAGCTCAGTACCACCACGGCGGGTGCCAAAGTTGTTTCGCAAGCGGAGAGCGAAAAAACGCCGGCCTTGGTGACACCAGTGGCCGCGGGTAGTTATGATAAGGCGTTTGTAACACGGTTAAACAAGGCGCCAGCTTGGGCCGATTTGGAGTTACTATTGCGTACACTGGCAAAAATAGGCGCCAAGCCACTGCTCATCAGTATGCCCATGGATGGTCAATTTTATGATCAAGAGGGCGTATCACGGTTGGCTCGCGAAGCGTATTACAAGAGGCTTCGTGTAATCGCCCAGCCGTATCACTTCGCTCTGATCGAATTTGAGAAATACGACGAGGATCCGGATTTCCTCGACAAGCAGCACACGCATCTGACTGGAAAAGGCTGGATGTCTTACGATCGGGCTCTGGACGATTTTTTCCATGGGCGTGTCGCACGGAATTGATTTGAGCGTTGCCATATCGATGATGACCAGCGGTTTCCCAGAGAAGGTTTTGCAACTTTTGGCATCGGTCGCCGAAACCGGCGAGGTTCGCGCAAACCTCGACTTACCGCTTTATGAGTGCCAACTCCTCGACTCGATCAGGACGGTTGAGTTGATGATAAGGATCGAGGAGGAATTCGGTCTCAAGATTTCCCCGGCGGAATTCGAACGTGAAAATTGGGCTACGCCTGGCAAGATCATCGCTGATCTGGAACGGCGGCTGCGGGTGAAGGTGTGAGCTGGGCACGGGCACATCCAGCGCTTTGGCGAGCGCTGCTGGTTCTGTATTACCTCGCTGTCATTGTGGGCTTGATCGTGATGTACGGTCGAGGCGACTTTTCTACGCCGCCATTTGTGTATCAGGGGTTTTGAGTGAATCTCATCGAACGAGTCGATCATTGGGCAGTTGCGGCTCCGAATGCGATCGCCCACATCAGCGGCGATCGAACGCTGACATATGGCGAACTCCGTTACCGTTCGGATGCCCTCGCTGCGCATCTGAGCAAACGTTTCGGCGATCATAAGGCTCCAATCGCCGTGCTTGGCCATCGGGAGCCAGAGATGCTCATCGCGTTTCTGGGAGCGGTAAAATCCGGCAGACCCTATGTTCCGCTGGACACAGTTTTGCCTGAACAACGCATCGACAAAATTCTGGCAATCTCGCGCCCTGCATTGCTTCTCACGCCGGCAGATGTCGCAAGACTTTCCGGCGCCGGGGCGCCTGCTCCTGCAACGCGCGCCCAGCGCAAGGACCCATTTTACATTTTGTTCACCAGCGGCAGCACCGGTGAGCCGAAAGGCGTTGTCATTACGCTGGGGTGCCTGGAGCACTTCGTCACCTGGATGCTTGAGCAACAAAAGTTCGTGGTTCTCGGCGAGACCTTTCTAAACACGGCGCCATTCTCATTCGATCTTTCGGTGATGGATCTTTATTGCAGCCTCATCACCGGAAGCACTCTCTTTAGCATTAGCCGCGATCTAGTTGCGAATCCGAAACTGCTTTATCGCGCGCTGGCAGGTTCCGGCGTTACTACATGGGTTTCTACGCCGTCGTTTGTGCAAATGTGCCTGGTGGAAGAAAAATTTGGGGAAGCCATGCTTCCACGCGTCCGGCGTTTTCTTTTCTGCGGCGAAACACTCGCCGCGCAAACTGCGGCTCGTCTCCTGGAGCGCTTTCCGCGGGCCGAAGTGTGGAACATGTACGGCCCGACCGAGGCGACTGTGGCTACTACTTCCGTACGAATAGATCCTTCAATTTTGGAGAGGTACGCGGCGTTACCAGTGGGACGCGGGATGCCTGGGACCGACGTTTTCGTTGTGAATGATGCTGCGGTGCCTTTGCCGGCAAACGAGCAAGGCGAAATTGTCATCGCAGGGCCAAATGTTAGCCCTGGCTATCTTGGACGTCCCGATCTTACGGCGGCCGTCTTTTTTGAGCATTGCGGTCGGCGCGCTTATCGAACCGGCGACCGGGGCCGGTTTCGTGATGACTTTCTTTTTTTTGAGGGCCGCATGGATTCGCAGCTCAAGCTCAGCGGTTACCGGATCGAACCTGGCGATGTCGAAGCAAACCTTCTCGCGTTGCCCTCCGTGAGGGACGCAGTAGTAACGCCGGTGATTAAGGACGGCGCGGTCCAATCGCTCGCCGCTTTCGTAGTGCTCAGCAGCCAAACTGAGGCATCGCATTTCGAACGGACACAGACACTGAGACGGCAGCTGGCTGAGCGGCTGCCGGTGTACATGTTGCCGCGCAAATTTGTTTTTCGCGATGCTTTTCCGCTGACGGCGAACGGCAAAGTCGACCGAGCCCGGCTGGCCCAGTCGCTGTGATTCCCTACGCCGATTTCACGTATTTTGGGCTGCTGCTTTACGCGGTCATTCCGACCCTCATTCTGGGTCTGTTTGGCAAAGCAGGCTGGCGCTGGGCGACGTTCGTCACCACGGGCATGCTCCTGGTGCAGTATCATGGATTGTTAAACATTCGGCCGCATGTTCCGGTGCGCGAAATCTGGATCGTCATCGGTTTTGCCGCCTGGCAATGGGCGACAGTGTGTGTATTCGCAAAAAGCGGGGCACGGGCCGGCTGGCCGTTCTATGTTGCAGTCGCAATAAGCCTGCTTCCGCTTGCTGCGTCCAAGTTTTTTCCGGTGATCTCGCCCAAAAGCGAGTTTGGTTTTCTCGGAATTTCCTACATCACGTTTCGAGCGTTGGATGTCGTATTTTGCTTGCGCGACACAGTCATCGTCCTGCCTGGGAAGCTCGATTTCTTCATGTTCCTTTTTTTCTTCCCAACCATATCAGCCGGTCCCATTGACCGGTTCCAACGCTTTGCGGGGGAGTGGAAGAAGAAGCGAACCCGCACTGAATTCCTTGTCGATCTCGACGGCGCGGTGCATCGCATTTTTCGGGGGTTCTTTTACAAATTCATCCTGGCCGCGCTCATTAAACAATACTGGCTGGAGCGCGCCGGCAGCAGTGGGAGCTTCGCGGCGTTGGTCAGCTACATGTATGCATACAGTTTCTATTTGTTTTTTGATTTTGCCGGTTACAGCGCTTTTGCCATCGCTTTGAGTTATCTCTTCGGTGTTCATACGCCGGAAAACTTCAACCGACCGTTTTTCGCGCGGAATATTCGAGATTTCTGGAATCGCTGGCACATCACGCTCTCATTTTGGTTTCGCGACCATGTTTACATGCGTTTTCTCTACGCGGCGATGCGCGGCAAATGGTTTGCGCACAAGGAAGCCGCCCCAATAGCAGGCTATTTTCTCGCCTTCGGACTAATGGGCCTCTGGCACGGGCCTGAGCTTCACTACATTGCTTACGGATTTTACCAGGCGGTGTTGCTCTCCGCGTTCCACATTTTTTCCCGCTGGAACAAGGGACACCGCTATTGGCGCGACGGTCTGGCCTCGCGAGGCGTGGCTATCTTCATCACGTTCCAGTTTGTTTGCTTCGGCTTGCTGATTTTTTCAGGACGCATTGGGGCTGCGCCATTGTCGCATTTTGTCAGCAAAATCGAGCGCGCAGACTGCATGGCCATTTCCGGCTGGATTTGGGACAAGAACGATGCGGATGCTGAGGTCCATGTTGAACTTTGGGATCGTGACCGCTATCTCATGGCATTCCCGGCGAATCAGTTTCGCGAGGATCTCGTGGATGCCGGATACGGAAACGGCCGGCATGCCTTCAGGATTCCGATTCCGCCGCAACTTAAGGACCAACGCCCACACGTGATCCATCTTCGCGTTGCCGGGACAAAGCAAGAGCTGACCGATTCACCAAGAGTGATTCGATGCCAATGAGGTCAATGACGAGTGGCCCGCCTTCGTCAACGCTACGGCGAGGCTGGCGAATGGGTGGCGCCTTTTTTCGCCGGCATTTCCGCTCCTGACGCGACCTCGTATTCCGGCTTGGGCGCGCCCATTAACCAGTGATCGAACCACCCGACGATATGCTGCAGACGCTCGACGCGATGCCACGGCTGTCCGGAACGTGAGAGTTCGTGCGACTCATTCGGGAAGCGCACCATGACGGTCGGAATCTTGCGAAATTTTAGCGCACGAAACATTTCTTCTCCACCCGAGCCCGGCGGCGTCCGGTAATCGGCTTCACCAAGGATCAACATCAGCGGCGTCGTGACGTTCTTGATGTAGCTGATCGGCGAACGCGCCCGATACTCCTGCGGGTCTTCGAATGGCGGGCCTTTGAACCAGTTAGGCTGGAAGAGTGTGAAGTCGGCCGAATACCACCAATCTTCCCAACTGGCGATATCGCGTTGGGCGACCGCCGCGGCAAAGCGGTTTGTTTGCCCTACAACCCAGTTGGTGAGCAGCCCGCCGCCGCTGCCGCCGGTCACGCCGAGTTTCTTATCATCGATGGAACCGGCTTTGATCGTCGCATCCACGCCTGCCATCAGGTCTTTGTAGTCGTCCCCAGGGTAACGATACTGAATGATATTTCCAAATTCCTGGCCGTAAGTGGTGCTCCCGCGTGGATTCGGATAAAGCACCACATATCCCCTGGCAGCCATCCACTGAAATTCGTGCATGAAAATATAACCGTACGCGACGTGCGGTCCGCCATGAATGTTCAGGATCAGCGGATATTTCTTGTGAGAATCGAAGTTCGGCGGCTTCTGCACCCAGGCTTCGATGCGCTTGCCGTCAAAGCTGTCGTACGAAATTTCTTCCGGCTCGCTCAGGTTTAGTTTGGAGAAGAGTTCGTCATTGATGTGTGTCAATTGCTTCGGCTGCGCGTTCGGTGCGTTGCGATCCAGGACAAAAAGATCGTTGATGCGCGTCGGTGTCGAAACCACATAGACCAGGTGGGAAACGTCAGGCGTTGCGCGAAAACTCATCACACACTGGTTTCCAGACGTTAAATCATGCACTCCGGCCGTGCCGGGTTCGGCGTCCGCCGCGACGGGGACATCGAACACCGCGAGATTTGATTTCCCTTCCTTCGAATAAACCTGGATCAGGCCTTTTCCATCGGAGGTCCAGATGGGCTTGTTTTGTCCACCTGCCCGTGGCGGCTCGCTGTCCCCAATCACGAACCCAGGCACATCGAAATCAAAGTTCGCGGTGACATTGCGCGGTTTTGCGTTTGGCAAAAGATCGAGGACCCATAGGTCCGGTTGCGCGTATGAGTTGATGGGGCGTGTGGTTGAGGCGATAAATGCGACCTGTTTCCCATTCGGGCTGAGCGACAGCGCGCCTCCGCCGGGGCCAAAACCGCCAATCTGCAAATCAATCGTTGTGATCTTTACCGGTGCGCCGCCAGCTGCCGCCACCGAATAAAGATCAGTTTTTGGCAGCTCGTAGTACGGCTCGTCGTTCCGGTCCGATGTGAAATAAATCTGCGAACCATCGTTAGACCAGATCGCGCGCTCCTCGTCGAATCGGCCGGTGGTGAGCTGCCGCGGTTTTACTTTTACCTCGGCACTACGCGGCGCGCTCGCGAGCCAGATGTGTGTAGGGTGTTTGGGATCGATGTAGCCCTCATCGTTCTGCCGATAAACGGCGCGGGTGATCACACGAACATCGCTCTCGTGTTCACCGTCCGCCTCGCCTTTTCGATCGCCTGCGGCAGCCGTTGGACGTGGGGAAGAAGAAGTTTGCCCCGCTCTTTTGGATTCCTCTTCTTTCCGCTTTTGCTTTTCCTGTTTCGCCAAATCTTCCGCGTTCGTGTCACTGGTGAACGCGATTGTTTTTCCGTCCGGGGACCAACTTGGATTTCCTGCGCCTTTCGGCAGATCAGTGAAGACAAACGAATCGCCGCCGGTCATCGGCAATATCGCCAGTTGTGCCGGCTCGGGTTTGCCATTCTTCTCAGTCGCACGCAGGAACAGCAAAAATTTTCCGTCCGGCGACCAGCGGGGCGCGGAATCGTGATCGCCTTTTGTCAGCTGGTGAGGCTCTTCGCCGCCTGCGACCGGAACACTCCAAATGGAGGTATTATAACCTTCCTTCTTCTCGTTGACCGTCACTCGCACAAACGCCAGGTGCGATCCGTCGGGCGAAACCTGCGGGTCCCCCATCCAGACGAAATCGAACAGATCTTTTTCGGTGATGTTTCGCTTCTCGGCGAAGAGACTCCCGGCTCCTGCCAACACACCCAGGAGCAAGCAAACCACGAATAGCTTCGCCACGTTTAATCGTTGCATCGTTGTTTCGTTGAATCGTGGACCCGATGTGACGGTGTAGCGATGTAACGAATCACGCCGTTCTTTCGTCATTTGATCATTCGGAATTGTTTCTGACATTCGTGCTTCGTCATTTTGCTCACATATGAGCGATGACGTTGTCGCCAAATTGCGAACACTTGATCTCCGTCGCTCCCTCCATCAAGCGTGCGAAATCGTAGGTAACATGTTTGCTGGCAATCGCGCCCCTCAAGCCTTTCAGAATCAGCTCGGCTGCTTCCGTCCAGCCCATATAACGGAACATCATTTCGCCTGAAAGAATCACTGAGCCGGGATTGACCTTGTCCTGGTTTGTATATTTCGGCGCAGTGCCATGGGTCGCTTCGAATACCGCGTGGCCGGTGATGTAATTGATGTTTCCTCCAGGCGCGATTCCAATTCCGCCCACCTGTGCAGCCAGCGCATCGCTCAGGTAATCGCCATTCAAGTTGAGCGTGGCGATCACGTCATATTCTGCGGGGCGCAACAGGAATTGCTGAAGCGCGTTGTCGGCGATGGCGTCCTTGATCACGATGCCCGCACCCGGTTTACCCATGGGAATCTCGCACCAGGGCCCGCCATCGATTTCCTTGGCTCCGAAATATTGCTTCGCCACTTCATAGCCCCAGTCCCGGAACGCCCCCTCCGTGAATTTCATGATGTTGCCCTTGTGGACCAGCGTCACGCTCTTGCGGCGGTTCGCAATTGCGTAAGAGATCGCACTGTGCACCAGGCGGACGGTGCCGGACCGGCTGACCGGTTTGATTCCGATTCCAACGCAAACGTCCTCTTTTTCCGGTGCGCCAACTTTTTTCCAAAAGTCCGCCGCTT
>DASREQ010000029.1:0-35400 GCA_035651975.1 Candidatus Udaeobacter sp. | reverse complement strand
ACGGAGGGTTTCTCTTCGACGGCTTTGTTACTTAACCTACATTTTACCAGCTCCTCTTGAGCTTGCTGGAATTGCCCCAGAGGAATGATAGCAGGATAAAAATTATCTATGGGATCTCCCTGCACTTCACGCTTACCATCTTTGCTGCGTTTGTAGGGTTGATACTCACCGACCACAGCCCGATTACGTAGAATTTTGTGAACATAACTAGAACCCCAACTTTTTACTTTAGTATTGAAGGTGGGAACTTTTTCTTGGTTCAATTTTTCCGCTATTAAACGTTTACCAAAACCTCTCAGACGGAGGGCGAAAATTTTCTCTACAGTTTTTACTCTCTCAGGAATTGGAACAAATTTTCCATCCTTCACTTCCAACCACATCGGGCAACGCTTTGTGATTGGAGTTTTGTTAGCCCGTGCGTCCTCTTTCAGCCGACGCCAAGCATCACCAACTCGGTAGCTTTTTCGTTCACTCTCATCAAAAGCTAACTCCAATTTTCCCACCAACCGAGTTAACAGAGATTTTTTGGTATCTCTTAAAGTTTCCTGATTGTACTCTCTCTCATCATCAAGAGTGATGACTTCCACGCCGTTATTAACCAACGCCTGGATTACTTCTATTGCGTCCCATGGATTTTGTCGGCTGACCCGGTCCATCGCTTCCACCAAAAGCACTGACCCTTTAGGAACTTTTCGTTTTTTTACCGCATCAAGAAACGCCCCCAACGCTCCCGTTTTCACATTGGCTCCGCTGTAAGCAGAAACGCCCAGGTCCTGAAAACTCCGCTCATCTAAGTCCCATTCTTTCCACTTGGCGTACTCCCTCGCCCG
This sequence comes from Candidatus Udaeobacter sp., assembly GCA_035651975.1. Lineage (GTDB taxonomy): Bacteria > Verrucomicrobiota > Verrucomicrobiia > Chthoniobacterales > UBA10450 > Udaeobacter. Next base: position 34,570 of record DASREQ010000029.1, on the reverse strand, counting down.
CTCTAGTTGCCTCTCTTTAGAGGCTCCCAACTTTTGCTCTCCACTGCTAAACCGAACATAGGAAAAGGCTTTTCTCATGGAGTAAGCCTACGCAGGTTATCTGGTCACACAAGTAAAGACGTTGTGACCGCCAGCCACCGCGACTTCGATGGCGCGTTTGACGTGTCCCTGTCCCTTAACATCTCCGAAATCGACGTCGTAGCTCTGGTGTGCGGAAAAAAACCCGGTCAGATCGGCGCGTGTCGGAAGAAGGGGAGTTTCGCCGCGCAAGAATGCGAATGTTTGCCGCAAATTTTGCACACCGTAGATATCGATCTTATCCACCATTGCAGCTTCGAGAGCGTTAGCTTCCGGAACAAATAGCGCGCGCCTGCCGCGACGCCGCGCTTCCAGTGCTACCGGAAGGACGCCTTTCACGGCGCGAACTGCGCCATCAAGGGCGAGCTCGCCGACGAAGCTGAAGTTTTCAAACGGCGAGCTGTCCAGCTCCTCGGTCACAGCAATCATTCCAAGAGCGATTGGCAGGTCAAAGCTGGGTCCCTCTTTTTTGATATCTGCCGGGGCAAGATTGATCGTGGTACGCCCGCGTGGCCAGTAATAACCGCTGTTTGCGATGGCCGTGGTGACCCGATCGCGGCTTTCCCTCACAGCCGCGTCCGGCAGCCCAACAATGATGATGTTCGGATCGCCGCCAGCGCCGTTGACCTCGATTTCAACCTCGTATGCGTCCACGCCATAAACGGCCGCAGAGTAAATTTTCGCCAGCATCGCCGGCAGAGTCGCAAAAAATCGTTGCGCGGAAAAGCGTCAAATATACCTCTAAAGTGGGAGGCCACTCAGTCCTGCCAATCTCGTAGAGTATATAGGAAGTAGCCCTAAGACTGGGCACCAGTATGACCCTCCAAAAAGATTGAACAGGAGACATCCAGCGATTGTCACTATTCCGAATATTTAACCTTGTTAAATACTTGGCAGGATGCTAGAACGCGTGAACGACAAGGCCCCGGCGAATACAATTTATGGGGAGTTGTCGATTCGAACCCCCCACATGATTAATGAAAAAGAGTTATATGGCTGCTGAGGATAGCGATACCGGAATTAAGATTTACCTGCGCGAGATCGGGCAAATCCCGCTTTTGACTCCGGAGCAGGAGATCGAGCTGGCCGCTAAGATTAAAAAAGGAGATCGCGAAGCGCGAGCGCTAATGATTCGGTCCAACTTGCGTCTGGTGGTCAAGATCGCTCACGACTACGCCAATCTGGGGTTGCCGCTCCTCGACCTGATCTCAGAAGGAAATATTGGCCTGATGAAGGCCGTGGAACGTTTCGACCCCGCCAAGGGCGGGAAACTTAGCACATACGCCGCATGGTGGATCAAGCAGTCCATCAAACGGGCGCTGGCGAATCAGAGCAAGACGATCCGTCTGCCTGTGCACTTGGTGGACAAGATCTCCAAGATGCGCCGCGTTTCTCTCCAGATGAGTGAGGAGCTTGGCCGCGAGCCCACCGATGAAGAACTGGGTGACGAAATTGGCATTGCGAGCGGAAAAGTTTCCCAATTAAAGACCGTTTCAATCCGTCCAGCGTCGCTTGATGCGCCGATTAGCGATGACGATTCTACCGAGTTCGGCGAGATTGTTGGCGACGAGGAAGCGCAAACGCCCTTTGAATTGCTGCGCGACAAAAATCTGCGCAACGAAGTCGGCGGGCTGCTTGACGTGCTTGACGATCGGGAGAAGAAAATAATTTTCCAGCGCTTTGGACTTGACGGCGGTAAACCAAAAACACTCGAGGAAGTAGGTAAGAAATTCGGCGTCACCCGCGAGCGGATTCGTCAGCTGCAAAACATCGCGCTATCGAAGTTGCGCCGCGCCCTCAGCAAGAAGGAGCGCCCGGTCGACGTCGAGTTGCCGGTGGAAGCTTAAGCTGAATCGATATCCTGGCTTTGAAACGCGCGGACATGCAGTCCGCGCGTTTTGTTATCATTTCACCACGCGCAGTTGGATCGAATCAGTCGGCGCACGGCCCCCCTGCACATCACTGATAATCACCACGCGGTCTCCCAACCTGGCCCACTTGTTCTTGCGTAAAAACTTCTCGGCCGCCGCAATCGCCTTGTCAGGGCCGCCAGAGAAATCGGCGCGGATCGGAAAAGTTCCCCAGTAAAGAGCGAGTTGCCGATAAACTTCCTCGCTCGGAGTGAAAGCAAAGATCGGCGCGCGCTGCGGCCTCAGATTTGAAGCATACCGCGCCATTCTACCGTGCAGAGTAAAGACAACCAGTTTCGAATCTCGGAGCGAGTTTGCCAACACAACGGCTGAAGCCACTACTTTCTGGCGAGTGTTTTCCAGAAGCGCGTTCTCTGCATAACCTGCTCCGCCGCTGCGCTCAATGCGCATGGTCACACGACGCAAGATTTCGACGCACTCAACCGGATAACGGCCGATCGTCGTCTCCCCGCTCAACATCAGAGCGTCTGCCTGTTCAAAAACGGCATTTGCTACGTCAGTAATCTCGGCTCGAGTAGGCAGCGGATTTGTGATCATCGATTCTAACAACTGAGTTGCGACCACTACCGGCTTACCCAGGCGAAGACAATTTTTAACAATGCGGCGCTGGATGATTGGCAATTCCTCCATGGGACATTCGATTCCCAAATCGCCGCGCGCGACCATGATCACATCCGCACTCTCGATCATCTTGTCTATTGATCGCACCGCCAGTTGGTCCTCGATCTTTGCCACGATCTGCGCCTTGCTCTTCTTCCTCCACAGGAGTTTTCGCAGCTGTTCGATGTCGCTTCTCTCGCGCACGAAACTCAGTCCGATGAAATCCGCGCCCATCTCGATACCGAGGGAGACATCCGCCACGTCCTTGCTGGTGAGCGAGGGAAGATTCACATGCACGCCTGGCAGATTAATATGACGCCGCGAACCGAGAACGGCGCGCGTCAAAACCTTGCAACGCACCCGATCTCTTCCCTTGTCGAGAACGAGCAATTTAATCAAGCCATTATCGACCAAAATCGTATTGCCAACTGTCACGTCATCGGCAAAGCCGCGGTAATTCACGTCCACCGAGTAGCGCTCTTTACTCTTTGCGCCGCGCACGGTGAACTCCAGAATGTCGCCCGGTTTCAGATTCAGATTGGCTTTCAGATCGCCAGTGCGAATCGCCGGGCCTTGCGTGTCAACGAGAACGGCGACCGCCCGGCCCGCTTTTTCGGCTAGCATTCGGATGCGTGGAACAATGGTGCGGACCCAGTCATGACTGGCGTGACTCATGTTTAATCGGAAGACGTCGCTTCCTTTCTGGATTAGCTGGCGCAATACCTCGGTGTTTTCCGTCGCCGGACCGACTGTGCAAATGATCTTGGTCTTACGCATCGATTGCAGGATTGAGTTTCGCATTGGAAAAGCCAAGGCGCTTTTCATCCGGGCCAATTTCATTAATACCGCGCTTCAGCTCGGTGTTGAGGGCCACACAATCTCCAGGCCGTTTCAACGGCTTTCTTCAAGACGGCCTCAGCCAGGAAGGCGTTAACACGAAAGGACTCCCGTCACAGTCTCACCGGGCTGAAGCCCGGTGTAAATAAAAACGCGGCACGCCTTTCGAGGCGTGCGAATCGCGCAGTATCTTCTTATTGCAGCTTGCTCTGAGTTTCCTTGGCCTGGTCAAGATGTTCTTGAATGATCTTGGCCGTGTCGTCCGCAAACTTTTTAACGTCGGGGTCGCTACCGCTTTTTGCTTCCTCCTGAAATTCGGCCAGGTCCTTTTCGTGGTCCTTGACCATCATATTCATGTAGGTCTTGTCCGAGGTCCACTTAAGAGTCGGCTCTTTGCTGGGTAGTGTGACGCCTTTCTGTGAAGCGATCGACTTCAATTCGTCGTTGGCTTTGCTGTGATCGGTGACCATTCGTTTCCCGAATGATTTCACATCCTCGCTCTTTCCATTTTGCTCCGCCAAATTTCCCATGGCGACCTCCATCATTCCACCCTTCGCCGCTTTCTTCATGAAAGTCTTGTCCTTCACGCTGAGCGATGAACTCTTGCTGGCTGGAGCATCTTCGGCCCTGGCCACTCCGGCCAGGCTGAGCACTGCAATCACCAACGGCAGAACAGAAAACTGCGAAATAGTTGCGATTTTACTTTTCATGGCTGTTTCTGATTGAATTTGCCGGAGTATTCCGGCCAATTAGGAATCGAAAACAGGTGCTTGCTTGGATGCGGACGAATTCTGATTTGCTTGGATCGCGGACCTTGTTGGTACCCTTGCGCGACGATTGCGGATGGAATCGTACGCGTGAAAGTCCATCAGATCTCAGAGAGGTTCTGTTTATACGAGCTTTCTACGCGCGTCGCGACGTCCTTGTAGCCGTAATCGGTTTCGTAAATCTGCTTCATACAGGCGAGCGATTTTTCTCTTTCACCCATCCGGTCGTAAACAAGTCCAAGATTGTAGACAATCTCTTTCTTCATCGCGTCCATTGGCACGATTTCCTTCGACGCCTCCTCCAGTTGTTTTGTCGCAAGATCAAGCATCCCAAGCTCGCCATAACAGCAACCGAGGAGGTTCAGAGCCTTCAAACGCGCGTGGGGATTCTGCCGCGCCCGCTGCAACTCCTGCACAGCCTCTCGAAAACGTCCGGCGCTGACAAGGTGCTCCCCTAACTCGAATCGAAGCTGAAGATCGGTCGGATTTCGGGCGACCCGATCACGTGCGTCGGTGATGAGGATTTCTGCGCGCTTCGTTTTCGCCGCCTTTAGTTCTTCAGACTTTTTTGCATGCAGCTCATGGGCTACATCGTGCGTTGAAAGAAATTCCTGGTGAGCAGCGATCTCGCGCTCCAGACGTTTAACCTTCAAATCGGAAACTTTTCGGACCAATCCTGCGTCAGCGCCTTTGGTCAGGTCTGCCGCATGTTGATACCACCCAATCGCTGCCTCCAAGTCTTCCTTTTGCTCGTTCAACGCACCCAAATGTCGGGCAAGATCGAGGTTGGCCGGTTCCAATTTGTGACGCGCGTATGTTTCGGCGATCTGTCGTTCCAGCGGTTCGCCGGTCAATCGCATACGGCTTTGTTGCTCGAGCGAAATCGCCATTTCTTTGTCCTTGATCAGATCACGGTAGCTTTCCGCTTGTGTCCAGCCACCGCTCTGCATGGACGCGTGGGCTGCCGCGTCTTTACCCAGACGGAGCGCTTCGGCATCCAGTGGATTTATCTCGACGATTTGATTATACACTTCCACTTCCTGATCGTTCTCTCCCAATTCGCGGTACAAACGCCCGAGTTCATGTAACACTTTGAGGTCACGCGAATTTTCTTCGAGCAACGTTCGCAGCGCCAGGACTCCGATCTCCGGCCATCCCGCTGCCGCTGCTGCTTCTTTCAAAGCGAGGTTCGCTTGTCGATTGTAAGGTTCATCTTCCAGCACTTTTTCCAGCATTTCGATTGCACGTTTCGGGTCCTTTTTGATTTCTCGCTGGGCCTTCATGACAGCGATCGGCGCGGTCGAGATATTAAAGAAACTTCTTTTGGTTGACCTGTTTTTCGTGACCTCCGCGCGCCGCAGCAACTGTCGCCCCATCAGAAATTGCGGCTCCCGTTTCAGGATTTCCTGCAAAAGCGAAATTGCATAACCAAGATTGCGCAGCTCAACCGCTGCCACCGCCTTGAGCCAAAGATTGTGCTGTGTTTCGCTCAGCTCCTTTTCCGTTTTAACTGCCATCGTGCTGACTATAATTTCAGCGCGTAATACCGTCATCACAAATGCTAATACGCTACGTCAGGCGTTGGGAGGTTGAGCGGTATTTCGTTTATCCATGCGACGCTTCAACTATGCACTTTCGCTTGAATTCTCGTAGCGAGGCGCCCTTTGACCTCAATGGCAACGGACGGCGTGTTGTGGCGCAGGAATTTTGTCTCAGCATATTTGCAGGCGTTCGAGGAAGGAATTCTTTTAGGAACGTGCCGCGGAAGCCATCGAGTTCCTGTGATCATGTCGCGTTTGCCCGCGCGATTGCGAACTTGATCGCTTCAACAACAGATCGGCGTGTGCAGGCAAGCGCAGGTTGGCGCAGGAATCTCTGTTCTCATAAAAGATCCAGCTGAGGCTTTTGCGATTCCGGCATCGCTTTCGACGACCTTTTTCCTCGCGGCTTTGTTTCTCCGGTCGCCCGGCTTGAGTCCTCCAGGTGCGAGAGAATCTCTTTTGCGCGGTCGAGAATCTCCTTTGGCAAACCCGCCAGCCGAGCGACCTGAATTCCGTAACTTTTGTCCGCGCCGCCGGGCACGATTTTGCGCAGGAAAATGATTTGGTCGTTCCACTCGCGGACTGCGACATTGAAATTGCAAACGCCTTTGCGTTCTGCCGCGAGCTTGGTCAACTCGTGATAATGCGTGGCGAAAAGGGTGCGCGCTTTGATTTTGTCATGGAGAAACTCGGCCACGCTCCAGGCGATGGAGAGCCCGTCGAATGTCGAGGTGCCGCGGCCGATCTCATCGAGGATCACCAGGCTGCGTTCTGTGGCGTTGTTAACGATATTCGAGGTCTCATTCATCTCGACCATGAACGTGGATTGCCCGCGTCCTATGTCATCGTTCGCACCGACGCGAGTGAAAATGCGATCCACCAGTCCAATCTCGGCGCTCTCCGCCGGAACGAAGCTGCCTATCTGAGCCATCAACACAATCAACGCGAGCTGGCGAATGTAAGTGGATTTTCCCGCCATGTTTGGACCGGTCACGATCGCCAGCCGGCTGGTCAGGCCATCGAGCGATGTATCGTTAGGCACAAACTTTTCGTCCACCAGATTCTGATCGAGTACTGGGTGCCGTCCATCCGTGATCACAAGCCGCAGGGAATTGTTTAATTGCGGCCGGCAATAACGGAATAACCGCGCTGTCTCAGCGAGCGCGCAAATGACATCGAGGACTGCGATTGCCGCGGCGGTTTGCTGAATCGAGCCCAATTCGTGCAAAGTTTCTTCGCGCAGTTTTTGGAAAAGCTGATACTCGAGTTGACGCGCGCGTTCGTCTGCCCCGAGGATTTTTGCCTCCATTTCCTTTAACTCAGGCGTGACGAAGCGCTCGCCCCCGACGGTGGTTTGCTTGCGCGTGTAACGCGCAGGCACATTCGCCAGGTTCGATTTTGTCACTTCGATGAAATAACCGAAGACGGAGTTGTAACGTACCTTAAGCGACTTGATCCCGGTCGCAGCGATCTCGCGCTCCTGCAAATGGCTGATCCAATTTTTCCCTTCGCGCGACGCCCGTCGCAGTTCGTCAAGATCGGCATCGTATCCGTCGCGAAAAATTCCGCCCTCTTTTAGCACCAAAGGTGGATCATCGACGACTGCCCTTCCGAGCTTCTTAGTCAGCGCCGGCATTTCATGAATCTCCTTTTGCAATTCCATTGGCAGGGCGCGACCGGACCGAGCCGGGCTGACATTTGGCGCGCCGTTTTCTTCTGCCAGGTTCGGTGAGCTCGGGGAGACCGCCCTCCCAAACTGAGCGCGATCAATCAGCCTTTGTAATTCACCTTTCAGCTTCGGGATCTCCTGCAGAGAAAATTTCAGTGCGACCAGGTCGCGCGCGTTTCCCGAGGCCTGGCTCAATCGCGATGTTGCGCGCTCGATGTCGCGAATTGGTTTTAGTTGAGCGCGGATTGCCGCAAGCAGATCTGGTTCCTGCAACAGATCGGCGATCATTTGTTGCCGTCGCTCGAGCTCATGCAGATTGCGCAGTGGCTGCAAAATCCACGAGCGTAACCTCCGGCCGCCCATCGGCGTGATCGTGCGATCAAGAACTGCGAGCAAACTGGTGTTACGTGCGCCGCGTGATTCAACCAGCTCAAGATTTGTTTGGGTCGCGCCGTCGAGCATGACGTATTCCGACGGAGCATCGCACCGCAGCGATGTGAGATGGTCGATGTGACGCCGGAGCTGGTGCTTCAAATAATGAACGATTGCACCGGCGGCGGCGACCGCCTGGGGCATCTCGCTGCAACCAAATCCGTCCAGCGATTTCGTTTTGAAATGCTCGCACAAGGTGAAGATCGCCTGCTCCGGCAGGAACGCGTAGCTGTCGTACTCAAGCGCATGATCGGCCTGGCCAAGCTGATCTTTCTGTTCGGAACTGATGAGCAGTTCCGATGGCGACACACGCGCGAGTTCGGCGAGGAGCGATTGTCGATCTTGCAGTTGGGTAAGCCGGAACTCACCTGTGGTCAGATCAGCGTAAGCAAACCCAAATATGCCGCCCTCGGCATAAACCGCCCCCAGATAATTGGCGCGTTTCGCTTCGAGTAGATCCAGGTCGCTAACGGTGCCCGCGCTGATGATCTGGGTTATGTCGCGGGACACGATTTTTCCTGGTTGCGGCTCGCTCGTCTGATCACAAATCGCCACACGCCGGCCCGCTTTGATCAACTTTGCGATGTAAGTTTGCGCGGCGTGATATGGCACGCCGCACATCGGCACACCGTTGCGCTTGGTCAGTGCAACGTTCAGCAGGCCTGAAGCCTCTTTTGCGTCTTCAAAGAAAAGCTCGTAAAAATCACCGAGACGAAAAAGCAGGAGCGTGTCCGGCGGGATGCTGCCTCGGAGCCGCCGGTACTGCTGCATCATTGGAGTGAGCGGGTCCCGCATTATTTCAGAATTAAATCAGGACGCGCGAATTGCGAGTTTGGAATGTGAAGTGGCAAAATTCCTTGCGTGCCAGAGGTATTTGCCTCCAATCTGGCGCCGGGTCTCATGAGTTTTGTCGCTCGTTTGCCTGCCAGCCGGCTCGGCACATTCTGTTTTCTTTTTTCTCCTGTAATTTTTCTCACTGTCACGCTCGTGCAAAAGAATCCGCCGGTGCGTTCCGCGGGCTCACCAGTGCTGATCTGGGACATTGATCTAAAACTGAATAAGACCTTGCCGCGAAACTTTCGAACGACCGATGATCCGCTTAAAGCGACCGGTGGTAAGATGCCTTCGACCACTGGTTTGACTGAGCTTCACGCCTCTGGCAGCGGAGAGTTTACTGCGGATAACCTCAAGCTTTTGCTGGCGCGAATGCATGGTGCGGTCACCATTTTCGATCTCCGGCAGGAAACACACATCTTTGTTAACGGCTTGCCCGTTAGTTGGTATGCGACCCGCGATTGGGCGAACGTCGGTCGTAGCCAAAATGAAATCGAAGAGGCCGAAGCTGCATGGGTTCAATCGCTTGCGCCGGGCAGTGAAATTGCTCTCCGGCCGGGTCGGCTGGTCAAACATGGCAACGCTGACTCCGTTGTCCCGAAACAAGTGATTGTAAAAGAAGTCAGTGTCGAACGCGATCTTGCGTCGTCCGCAGGCACCAGTTATGTGCGGGTCGCAGTGACGGATCATACCCGGCCGCTCGACGAGGCGGTCGATCGATTTATTGTTGCCGTTCGCGCACTTCCAGAGAACGCCTGGGCACATTTTCATTGCGAAGCGGGACTCGGACGGACAACCACGTTCATGGTGCTGTACGACATGCTGCGAAATGCGGCTCGTGTATCGCTGGAAGACATTGTGCGCCGTCAGAGATTACTGGGATACGGCTACGATGTCCTGCGTCCAGTTGGCCCCGGAAATTGGAAGGCGCCATACGTGCAGGACCGCATCGCGTTTGTTCGCGCGTTCTACAACTATGCTCGCACTAATCCGAACGGCCGGCCGCAGCTCTGGAGTGAATGGCTCAAATCTCCGGGAAGTGAGCAGTGACCGCGAGCTCGGTCTTTGTCGTCCTGTGATGCGTAGCTCGCACAAACTATTCCGTGGACACTGTGTCCGCCTTCGCCAAGGCTCCGGCGTGACAACCCATAAAGCTTTCGGGCTGGAGGCGAGGGGAGTTGAACCCCTGTCCTCTTCGCTATCCGCGCAAACATCTACATGTTTATCCGACGATGAATTCTGAGGAGACAAGCCATGCGCCGGCACATTGCCGCCTCCCGAGCGTCCACGAAATCGATTCACGAACCGGCGCGGTCGCTCCACCGGTTCGCCAGCCTGCTGTCCACGTTTGCCGTCGTAGCAGGCGTCCCACGACAAACGTCACGGTCAATTAAGCCGCGAGAGCTAGACCTTCGTTGTCTGCGTTTGTTTTTTGGTCCGGTTTTTAACGAGGCCAACGAACCATCCTCGGCATGCCGTCTGCGCTTCCGACGATGAGTCGAAGCCAGTACGCCCCCCTTTTTTTGTGCTTGAACAAATACCTCTTTTTAGCGTCTTATGCAACAAGACCGCAAGACTCGCAGAGGCGCGGCTCTAAAGAGTAATTCCGTGAATGGCGATTGAAATAACAGCTCGATCCTTGGCCGATACGCACCAGGCGGATATGGCTTCCGGTGAAGCCATTCAGCCCGGGGAGCTTTCGGGGGTTCCTGAAAAGCCTGTCCCGTTTTCGCGATTTTTGCGGCGCTCCCTGCGGTGGACGCGTCGGAACTTCAGTAGTCGCGCGAAGCTGCTTTCAGGCGGCGAGATCGTCATTCTGTCAGCGCCAAAAAGCGGACGCACATGGATCCGGACATTTCTTTGCGCTTACTTATGCAAACGTCACGGCCTTCAGTTCACCCTGCAGCCCGGGCTGTACGACCATCCGGGATTTCCACGGGTAATATTCTCCCATGATCGTTTTGAGCATCGAACGAAAGGCAATCGCTGGGACCGCTTGCGCGGCAAATATCTCGTTCCGACACGAGAACTTCGAAAAGCGAAGATTGTCCTGCTGGTGCGGGACCCCCGGGATTGTTTCGTCTCCCTCTATTTACAAATGACCCGGCGTGACCCCAGCGCGGATGCAGCGTTGAAGCAAAAATCAGTCAGTGAGCTCCTCCGCGACAAGAGATTTGGGATCCGCGGCATTGTTCGCGCGATGAACGACTGGCTTGACGAATTCTCAGGGCGAAAGGATTTCACGATCATCCGATACGAGGCCTTGCGAGCATCTCCCGCCGAACATTTCAGGGATTTGCTTGCCGTAGTCGGCGAAACGACGCCGGATACGTCGATTTTTCAGGAGGCGCTTGAATTTGCTCGGTTCGAGAACATGCAAAAACTGGAAGCAGCCGGAGTTTTTGATTCGAAAATCCTGCAACCGGGCGACGTGCGTGATCCGGAGTCCTTCAAAGTGCGTCGTGGAAAAGTAGGGGGTTACCGGGAGTATTTGTCGGCCGAGGATCTCGAGTATACTGCGGATGCATTGATGGAGCTTGATCCTCACTTTAGCTACAACGCCTGAAAGAAAATACACGTCCACGGGCTCAGCTCGGAGATCGTAAAGAGCCAAAGCAAGGACACAAGAAGAGTCGCACTGCGTAATCAAAACGCAGCCGCAATTAAGCAATCGCTGTTCAGACGGACGACGCCCATATCGGTCTATTTTATACGAGCACCATTGTTGGAGACAAACTATGAAAATAAAAATAACAGCAATCGGAGCAGTCCTTTTTTGGGTATCGTTTGCGGCCGCGGAAGAGAAAACAACAATTCGACTGGGGCATTTTCCAAACATCACTCATGCGCAGGGAGTGATCGCCCACGCGTTCTCGCGGCAAGGCAAGGGTTGGTTTGAAAAACGCCTCGGCCCAAACGTCGAGATTCAGTGGTTTACTTACAATGCCGGGCCATCGGCGATGGAAGCGATCTTCGCCAGATCGCTCGACGTCACCTACGTCGGCCCCAGTCCTGCGCTCAATGCGTACTTCAAATCCAACGGCGAAGAAATTCGCGTAATCTCCGGTGCGGCCAATGCCGGCGCTGCTTTGGTAGTAAAGGCTGATTCGCCTATCAAAACGCCGGAAGATTTTCGCGGAAAGAAGATTGCTACGCCACAACTCGGTAATACGCAGGACATTTCGTGCCGGGCGTGGTTGAAGGCGCAAGGATTCAAGGTCACTCAAACCGGCGGCGATGTAAGGGTGATCCCAACCGCGAACCCGGATCAGCTCGGACTCTTGCAACGTGGCGCAGTGGATGCTGTTTGGACAGTGGAGCCGTGGGTGACTCGTCTGGAACGCGATGCAAAGGCGCGCGTTTTTCTGGAAGACAAGGACACCATCACTACGTGGCTTGTCTCCAGCGTGAAGTTCCTGCGCGACCGCCGCGATTTGGCGAAGAAAATCGCAGATGCAAACGTGGAATTAACAAAATGGATTCAGCGGAATGAAGCGGAAGGGCAAAAGTTATTGATAGAAGAATTGAAGGCCGAAACACGGGCCGACTTCCCTCCAGACGCAGTCGCGCAAGCGTGGAAGCGTATCCAATTCACGAGTGAAGTATCGCGCGATTTGATTGCCAAATCGGTGCAGGACGGCAAGGACGCCGGTTTCTTAAAAGGCTCGACAGACACGTCCAAACTGATCGAAGTTCCGTAATGCGTCGAGCAGTCCGGCGTTCCTCAGCAACTGAGGAGCTCGAGGTCATTCCGCCATCGAAGCTGGCTATTGAGAACGTATCAAAGAACTTTCAAAGCGCATCGGGTCCGGTTCTGGCGTTGGACCGGGTGAGCCTGAACGTCGCGGAAGGTGAATTCGTTTGCCTGGTCGGCGCAAGTGGCTGTGGCAAAACCACCTTGTTAAACATCATTGCCGGTCTGGAGAAACCCGACACCGGCAGAGTGCTGGCTGACGGCAAGCCGGTGACGGGCCCTGGGCGCGAACGGCTCGTCATGTTTCAGGAACCGGCGCTTTTCCCCTGGCTCGACGTCTTTGGCAATGTTCTCTTTGGACTCAAGCTTAAGCCGAATTTGACAAACAAAGACCGGCGCGATGTCGCGAAATATTATCTCGAACTCGTGGGCCTGAGTCGATTCGAGCACGCAAACATTCATGAGCTTTCCGGCGGAATGAAGCAGCGCGTCGCGCTGGCTCGCGCGCTGGCACCGAATCCACGCGTGTTGCTTATGGATGAACCGTTTGCGGCGCTCGACGCTCTCACTCGCGAACAGCTTTACGGCGACATTCAAGAGATTTGGAAAGCGCGTCGTAAGACGATCGTCTTTGTCACGCACAATGTTCGCGAAGCGTCATGTCTGGGCGATCGCGTTCTGCTTTTTTCGCCTCACCCCGGCCGCATTCAGGAGGAATTCGAGGTGGACCTACCGCGACCGCGTGACATCAACAGCGTCGATCTGGCTGCTCATGCCACTCGAATTACGAAGGCTCTGAAGAGTCTTGGTAAGACGGAGACTGTTGCTGCCAAATGAAACGGTTTCTCCTGGCGGCCGCGTTTTTTGCTGTTCTCGTTTTGCTTTGGGAAGCAGCGTATCGCGCAAAACTTTGGTCGCCGGTGCTGCTGCCATCCCCGGGGCAGGTTGTAAGCTACCTGGAGGGCGCCGCTGCCGACGGAACGCTCGCGACAGCGACAGTGATAACAATGCGGCGCCTGCTGGTGGGTTACTTCGTTGGACTTGTCCTGGGACTTCCCGTCGGACTCCTGACGGCGCGCTGGAAAGTGTTTGGCGATACGATCGGAACCCTGGCGCTTGGTCTACAAACATTGCCCAGTGTCTGCTGGGTGCCACTTGCGCTGTTGTGGTTTGGCCAAACAGAAACGGCGATGCTTTTTGTCGTGGTGATGGGAACTCTCTGGTCGGTGGTCATCGCCACCGAGACCGGCGTGCGCAATGTTCCGCCGATTTATCGCCGCGCCGCGTTGACCATGAGATCCAAGCGATTGCACATGTGGTTCAAAGTCATTCTGCCGGCTGCGCTTCCCTTTATCGTCAGTGGAATGAAGCAAGGATGGGCCTTCGCCTGGCGCTCCCTGATGGCTGCTGAGATTTTCGTGACAATCCTGACCGGTTTTGGCCTTGGACAGCTCCTTCATTATGGCCGCGAACTGAGCGCCATGGAGCAGGTCATTGGGATTATGATTGTTATCGTGGTGATCGGTTTGCTGGCCGACAAAATTTTCTTTTCGCCAATTGAAAGGTTTCTGCATCGGCGCTGGGGAACAAGCCAGGCATGAGACCCGGGCACAAGAGAGCGCCCACCTCGGCGCAACGCGAGGTGCGCATCACCAACGAACTTGGATTGCACGCGCGGCCCGCCGCACAATTCGTTAAGCGCGTACGAAGTTTTCGCTCGGAAATTTGGCTCGTTAAAGAGGGCAAACGATTCTCCGCCGCAAGTCTTATTGACGTTCTACGTGCCAACCTTGATTGCGGTGCGGCGGTAACGCTGGAAGCACACGGCATCGACGCTTGTGAGGCCCTGGAGGACTTGGAAAAGTTACTCCTGGAATTCCATGAAAAAGAAGCCGATTAGCGCAAAGGCCGCGCCACCAGGATTCCGCTGTCGGAGCCGTAGCGATAAAGATATTTCGAAAGCTCCGAGTCCACGACCACGCGGCCGTAATTGCTGGGAGAAGAAGCGTGCATGAAATGCAAGACTCCATCACTTGTGCGGAGCGCCAGCCCCACGTGTGCGGTGGAATAAAGTCCACCACGGTCACGTGAAATAATTCCAATGATGTCCCCACTGCGAAGTTTCGATTCAATTCCTGCGACTTTGCTTTTTGGAATTTGGTAAAGGGGCCGCGAGGAAACATTGGCTTCCATTCGCGCGAGCGGACCGAGCAAGGAACGATTCGCGGCCAGATACCGATAATGTCGCCAGCCGGAGCTCATCTCCCGCGCGGAATGTGGGACGCTGCGCCCGCCCAGGTCGCGAGTCAGATCTTTAACAAGGCCTCGCCGATTATTGTCGTACAGCCAGTCCTCGAGGTAATGCAGACGCGAAAGATACTCGCCAGTGCACTCTCCGCCACGGTATCGGTCCAGCTCGATGTAATGCAGCAGACGTTGCGGAGTCCAATTCGATTCTGGCTCGTTCAGCATCCGGGCGAAACCGAGCGCGATCTCGAAAAAGGTCCAGCAATCCATTCCCTGGAAATTTACTGATGGCGACTCAATTCGGTTGTCGATCTCAAGAGTGAAATGTTTGTAGCGCGTCCCCACCAGTGCCTGGCCCACTGCGGCAGTTCGTTCCCCGATTGGCAACGCTTTCCAATTCCCGGCCTTGGCCTTTGCGACCAATCGATTGAACTGATCCTGTCCTTTGAACACAGTCCTGAACGGCAAGCGCGACTCGGACGCGAACGCGATTGAACAAATCAGAAACAGAGGAACAAACGCCTTCCAGTTTCCCATAACGGGCACAACTCAAGCCGAAATGAATAAAGTGACAAGGGTTAAAAAGCTTACAAAGTTAAAACGTTAAAAGGGCGCGCCATCGCGGGGCCTCGCTAAATATGGTAGCTTTTTAGCCCTTTTAACTCTTTAAGTGTCTCATATCGTTTGAACGTCGTGCCCATTCGCTTTCCAAAAAAGAGCCGGAGAAACGTTGTTCGCCAGTCGGGGGACGGTGAAATTGCCAAGCGTTCCACCCGAGTACGACTGCGTCCACGAGCCGACTGGCATAAGCGCAATTTTCTTACAAAGGTCCTGATTCCGTCACTTTTCGTTAAACGGGCGGGTTACCAGGCGTCACGGCCTCCGCAATTCCCAAAGATTCGCGAAGGCGAGGTTTGTGTTACGTGGATCGGCCACGCGTCATTTCTTGTTCAGACCCATGAAGTCAATGTCCTGGTCGATCCGAACTGGTCGAAGTGGCTCAAGGTAATCAAGCGCCTGAAGCAACCGGGCTTCGAGATTCATCATTTGCCGTCGATTGACTTCGTCCTGGTTACGCACGCGCACTTCGATCATCTCGACCGGCGCACGCTGCGCCGTGTAGCAGCCGACCAGCCAATCGTTGTTCCGATGGGCGTCGGAAATCTGGTGCACGATCTTGGTTTTCACATTGTGCACGAGCTCGATTACTGGCAAACAGTCGAGCTGGGTCCGCTCAAGATTTCGCTCACACCTTGTCTTCACTGGGGGGCGCGGTTTTTGGCAGACCTGCATCGGGACTTCGGCGGATTTGTCATTGCGGCAAATGGCCGCACCATTTTTCACTGTGGCGATAGCGCTTACTTTCCAGGGTTTAGAGAAATCGGTGACCGTTATCCCATCGAAATTGCGCTGCTTCCCATCGGTGCGTACGAAGCGCCGACTGGCCGCGAAGTTCACATGAATCCCGAAGAAGCGGTCAAGGCTTTTCTCGAACTCGGCGCCAAGACCTTGATTCCAATGCATTACGGAACCTTTCGCCTGGGCTTTGAACCGCTGCACGAACCGCCTCAACGTTTGCTTAAATCTGCACGCGAACACGGGATTGAAGACAAAGTCCTCGTGATGACCGAGGGGAAACCTGTCGTGCTGTGAACAAGAAACCGCCGAACATTGAACGCCCAACGCTGAACATTGAATGGCTTGGGGTCAGAGAAGAGGAGGGCGCTTACGCGTCTAAGGCTGCAACGCTCAACGCTCAACGCTCAACACTCAACGCTCAATCAGCAGATAACTCGCACTTTGACCTAGAGGATCGACTTCTGGAATTCAGCGCGCGGGTTATCCGGCTTGTTGATGCACTGCCGAATACACGAGCGGCAAACCATCTTGCAGGTCAACTTCTTCGCTGCGGTAATTCACCGTACGGTAACCATGGCGAAGTCGAAGCCGCGGAATCGCGAAAGGATTTCATTCACAAACTAAAGGTTTGCCTCAAGGAACTAAAAGAGACTCGTCGCTGGTTACGACTGGTTGCCAAGTCGTCAATGATGCCGGCACCGAAAATAGCCGCGATTCTTAATGAGACTGAAGAGCTCATCAGAATTTTCTTCTCAAGCGTCCGAACAGCGGAAAGGAACGCGAAACTATGAGCTGGCCTGCTGAGTTCGGGATTGGGCGTTGGACGTTGGGCGTTGGGCGTTTCCTGTCTTAAATGCCAACTCCGCGCTGTACGCGTTCAGAGATTCTTGGCGCGGCATCAGCCGGACTCCTTGTCGTCTTTTTCTGCCTGTTTCTTCTCTGGCACAATCCGCTCGTTTTTTGGAACGACGATTATGAATTGTCTATTCTGCCCGTGTTCGCCGACATGGCGCGCAGCTGGTCAGAAGGCCACTGGCCGCTGTTAAGCCCATACTCGTGGGTCTGCGGCAATCTCGCCGGAGAATTTCAGTACGGAGTGTTCTCGGTTTTTGTAAATGCAATCGTCATCATCGTCTGGAAATTTCCGCTCACATTTCCTCAACAAGCAGCTGCCGTATCTATTGCGCATCTTTTCGCTTTGGCGGTGGGCGCGTTTTTGCTCGCGCGCGATCGAAAGTTCTCAATCCCACTGTCGATCTTTGTCGCTCTGATCGCGTCTTTGAACGGTTGGATCATTTGTTGGGGCGCGACCGATTGGTTCGGCGCACTTGGTGCTTTTACATGGTTGCCCTGGGCGTGGTGGGGCGCGGCGCGCGCTCTTGATCCGCAGCGAAGCAAACTGAGATTTCTCTGGCCGGCGCCATTTGTCTACCTTGTCGTCACCGGCGGATTTCCCTACACCGTTTTGATGCTGCTTCTCCTGGTTGCCTGGCTGGCAATCAAATCGCTGGTCGAAGATCGAAGCGTTTGGGAGGTCACGCCAATGCTCTGTGGCGCTGCGCTTGGCTTCGGGTTATCGGCTCCCGCGTCTCTCGCGCTTCTTGATTTGGTCCAGGGTTCAGCCCGCGAATTACAGTCAGCGAGAGCGCACTGGCAATGGCTTGTTCCACCAGCAGCTTTGCCTGGCCTCATCTTGCCATCCTGGACCGTTAATTGGGCCGATTTTTCCAACCGCTACCTGCCACACACGGCAACGGAACTGGCTTGTGGGCTTGTCGCTCCGACAGGGCTGATCGCTGGGTTGGTCTTGCACGCGCGGACGCTTGTTAGGCAAATCAAATGGGAACTGCTCCTGCTCCTGCTCTTGCTCCTGCTCTCCATGATCCCAACGGCTGGGCTTTTCCGTTGGAGTTTCCGCTGGCTGCCCTTTTTTCATTTGGTTCTCGCGATATGCGCAGCGGAAGTGTTGCACCTGCGACAGGGACCGGCGATCCCGGCTACAGGAGCGGCTCTTCTCGCCATCGTTACGGCCATTGCAATGCTCATGCGTACGACTGGCTCGTACGCTTTCCCGTTGACATGGATCTTTCTTGGGCTCGCGGCGTTTTGGTGTCTTTGGGAGATTGGGCTGCGCCATTCTGAACTGCAGAAATGGGCGCCCGCGGCGATCACGTTCTTAGCGTTACTCGCGACATACACCTACATCCCGACGAACTGCGGTGTTCCCAGGTACAATTTCTCTCAGCAACTGCTTAAACCTTCGCCGCTCCATCCAGCGCGCCTTTATCTCAGCATTTATCCGTGGGCGGAGCTCACCTATTGCACCGCAAACAAACCCCAGCCGGTCGGCGAGGTTCTCCGGCCGGGAAGCACGCCGATGTGGGCGGGACTGCATTTCATCAATGGCTACAGCCCGATTCGGCCGGCCGGCGTGGCTCGCAAATTCGCCACATCGATTCACGGTGAAATCAATCCTGACGTTGGAAGTTATTTGCTCAGCAACCAGGCCGGCAAGGATGGCGAATTGGCTTTGTTGGGCGTGGATGGAATTGTTGTCGCGCGAGAATTGGATATCGCGCCTCAGCCGGCTACCGAGTGGGAAGCAGTTCTTACAACGGATGAAGGACGAGTCTTTCATCGGCGCGGCGCTCCCTTCGCCCGAGTGCGTTCGATAACTTCTATTGATTCGAGGCCCGGGGAGCAATTTACGACGGCAACTGTTTCACGAATCAATAATTCGCGAAATCGAGTGGAAGCAGATGTTGATGTCCCCAATGGCGATCATCCGGCCCTACTCACTTTTTCAAGGCCCTACTTTCGTGGATATGAAGCGCGGTTGGGGGGCAGAACACTCGCCGTCACGTCTTATCGCGGATTATTTCCAATTGTCGAAGTCCCAGCTGGGGCTCATGGACGGCTTACTCTCATTTATCGACCAGTTTGGTTGATTTTAGGAACTGCAAGCGCGGCCGCCTGCGTTCTGGTAATGATCCTGGCACTGATCTTAAAGCGCAGGCGGAATAACTGAATTTTTGCTGCCACTGCGCGTGGATTGCGATGCAGCATCGCCATGAATATTTAGACTCGCATGCGACGAATGATACGCCCAAGCCTCGGTGTCTTCGCTCTCTTTAGCTGGAGGTAACGCGCTGTCCATTCTTCGGAGATTCGAGTAGCTTGTTTTTCAACGGTCGGCGGCGGGATTTCCAAGCCCGGCGGGAACGGCAACCCCAGAAATTCCAAAACGCTCTCAGCTGCGGCGCGGTGAGACGCTACGACGTCTTCATAAAAGAGAACGAGGGGCTCAATTTGATTTTCACGAAAATAATTCGCCCAACCTTCGTCGTGCGCCGCGATGCGTTTACACCATTCGTCGATTACCTTGAAATCAAACTTGGGCACGGCGCGTGGCCGCGATTTCTCCTGGGCTTTTTGAGCCCAGAGACCCGTCTGGCATGCGATCGCCCAGGAAACTGCCTGCTCGACATGGTTCCGGCGGCGCATCCAGATGTATTTCGGCTTGTTGAAAACAGCCGCGAGAAGGTGCGCTTCATTAAGATTCTTGTATTCGGAAATTTCCTTCAGCATCTGGAGCATTCGTTCGAAATAACTCCACATCACGACGGTGCCAAAAACTCCATCGGCTGCGGTGTTTTGACGTAAAACTTGTTGCACATAGGCGACGCGCGATGGCGCGTCCCAGCGTTGTTCCCAGGTTTCTCCCGCCTTCGACAAAAAATGCTCCTCCGGTGACCCGGCTATGCCGGTGCTTCGAAGTATGCTGCAAAGCAAATGGGTTCCGCTGCGCTGGACGGAAGCAATGATGTAAGAAGTTGCCGGCTTCACTGTTGGAATAGATGATTGTAGGGCATGCGCTTCGCTTGCCCAATCATGAACTCCGCCTAGCAAGCGGCGCGCACCTCTACAACGTTTTTGGTTCCTGCAGCAGCTCGATTACCCGTTTTAGCAAACGGCCCGCACCGCCGCCGTCAATACTACGATGATCAAAACTCAGGGTGATCTGGGCTTCGGTCCTGGGAACAAATTCTTTTTTTTCTTCATCCCACGACGGAACTTTTTTCCCCGCTCCGAGACCGAGCAGCAAAGTCTGGTCCGGCAACGGAATGGGCGTGCCCCATTCCATTCCAAAAGTTCCAAAGTTTGAAACGGTGGCGACGCCACCCGCCTGCATGTCCGGCGAGATACGTCGTTGCCGCGCGAGATCGACGAGTTCCTTGTATTTCGTTGTGAGATCGACAAGGGAGGTTTTTTCCGCCGCCCGGATGACCGGCACCATGATTCCGTCCTCGGCTTCAACCGCAATGCCGACATCGATTGAGTTTGATTGGACAACGCGATTGCCGATCAATTTCGCCGCTGCGCCTGGAGTTTCTGCAAGGGCCAGCGCAAGCGCGCGCACTGCGTACAGGCCGGGACCGGGTTTGGGATCGCGCGACTGTCGGTCCTGCAACACGGGATCGAGATTCACCGATGAGCCAATCGTCGAAAGCGGCCGTGTCCAGCTTCGTCGCATCGCGTCTGCCACACCTGCGCGAATAGCAGACGCTTCGTGCATCGTTTGGTTCTCGATTTTCTGCAGGAAACTTTCGAGATCTTTGACGGTGACACGATTACCTGCACCAGTGCCCATGATTCCTGCCAGATCGGCCGTTGTCAGCTGCAGCTCGGCCATTCGCGCGCGAACACGAGGGGACATGAATGTGGCGCCTTTCGCCGCGGCTGGCACAGGCAATCCACCAGCGCCTGCACCATCGCCGTCACGCGCGGCCATTTCCTTTTCGCGTGCGGGAGCAACCTCCTGATCAGCGCGCGCGGGAATTTCCTCCGCGACTTCGCGCTGCGGTGGCGGTGGCGCTTGTTTTGCAAATCTCGCGGCGTCGGCTTCGCTCGCTTCCACATAGCCAAGGACTGCGCCGACCGGGTAAGTCTCTTTCAATTGTACGGTGATTTCGCCAATCTTGCCCTTGCACGGCGTCGTCACGCCCATCACCGCTTTTTGGGTTTCGACATCGATGATTTCCTGGTCGTCCGCAACTTCATCCCCCGGCTTCACCTTAATATCGACAATTGTGGCTTCGGCGATCGATTCGCCCAGCTGCGGCATGATGATTGGGACTTGCGGCATAAAATTTCTATTCTCGAAGCAGCGCGCGAGCCTTTCGCGCGATCTCTTTTGCATTAGGCCGATGGGCCGACCAAAGATTCGGGTGATAAGGGATCGGTGTGTCTTTCGCGTTGATACGCTGCGGCGCTGCGTCCAACAAATGAAAACCTTCGGCGGCAACACGCGCAATCACCTCAGCGGTCGCCCCGCCCCAGGGAAAGGATTCTCCCACGCACAGCAACCGGCCCGTGCGCGCGACTGAAGCGAGAACGGTATTGGTATCGAGCGGCTTAACTGAACGAAGATCGACAACTTCTATTTCGAAACCCTCGCGAGCCAATTGGTCCGCGACTGCGAGCGCTTCGTGCACCATCGCGCTGTAACTCACAATGGTCAGGTCGCGTCCTTCCCGGGCGATACGAGCCCTGCCAGTAGGCAGGCCTTCGGAGGGTAACTTGTCCGCCTTAAGATGATAATAAAGATACTTGTGTTCGCAGTAGACAACCGGATCATCGATGGCCACCGCCTCGATCAGCATGGTGTAGGCATCTTCCACTGTGGCAGGCGTCATGACGATGAGCC
Organism: Candidatus Udaeobacter sp.; assembly: GCA_035651975.1. Lineage (GTDB taxonomy): Bacteria > Verrucomicrobiota > Verrucomicrobiia > Chthoniobacterales > UBA10450 > Udaeobacter. The sequence continues at coordinate 12,874 of DASREQ010000029.1, read as the reverse complement.
CCGGATAATGAGCGTAAATTGATTCCATCGATTGACTGTGGAATGGCCCACTGCCTTTCGTCCCGCCGGACGGCAGACGAACGGTGATGGGGACCGACATATTCGTCCGCCAGTAATGGGTGCCGGCATTGTTCAGAATTTGGTTCAGGGCGATGCTTGAGAAATCGGCGAACTGCATTTCGACAATTGGTCGCATTCCCTCAATCGCCGCCCCAATCGCGGTCCCCACGATCGCGTCTTCGCTAATTGGCGTGTTGAGCACGCGTCCCGGAAATTCTTTAGCGAGACTTTTTGTTGCTTTAAACGCGCCGCCAAATGAGCCGCCGACGTCCTGCCCGTAGATAAAGACGCGTTCGTCGTCACGGAGCAGCTTCGCCTGCGCCTCACGGATCGCTTCGAGATAGGTGATGCTCATGGCTTCGCCGCGTTAAATCGTTCAACCGTTGAATCGAAAACCGATGTAATCCGTCTGAGGCGGATAACGATTTGATGAATCACGCCGGTTCCTCATCGTCATTCGATTGTTTCCACCTGATCGACGAGGTCGCGTGTCGATAACGCGCACCAATCTTCGTTGTCGCCTTCGGGCGGAGCCTCTTTTTGCGCGGTGGCAATGGCTTCATCCACCTTCGCTGCTGCTTCTTTGCGCCACGCAGCCAGCGTTTCGGCATCGGCCAATTTCAAATCAGCGATTGTTTGCTCTGCAACTTTCAAACAATCGCGCGCAAATGGTTCCCGCTTGATTTCTTCCGTCACATAGCTGGCATCGTCGTGTTCGCCGTGTCCAGAAAGCCGCAGCACGGAGGCGACGACCAACTGCGGCGGACGTCCTGCGCGCGCGCGTTTGACTGCACCTCCAATTACCTCAAGGCATGCGCTGAGATCTGTTCCATCAAGACTGTAGCCTTCAAAACCATAACCAATCGCGCGATCGACCAGATCATGACACGCGAACTCGCGTTCGTTCGGCGTGGAATAGGCATAATGATTATTTGTTGCAACAACCACCAGCGGTATTTGTTCTACTGCCGCGATATTCATTCCCTCGTGAAACGCACCGGTCTGCATCCCGCCTTCGCCGATGCACGTCAGGCCGACGAAGCCTTGCTCCCCTTTAAATCGTTTGGCCATTAACGCGCCGACAGTAACCGAAATCATTGCGCCGAGATGACTAACCATTGCGAGCTGGTTCTCCTGTGGCCGGCCGCGATGGATGTTGCCGTCGCGTCCGCGCATTGGCCCCTGGCGCGAGCCCAGGTAAGTGCGCGTGACGTCCAATAGCGGTTCGCCGAAAGCGGATCGTCCGGCCTGGTCGCGAATCAATGGCGCAAAGATATCGCCTTTTTTCAAAAACAAACCGCAGGCCACGCTGACCGCCTCCTGGCCTTTGCCAATGTAAACGCCGCCGGTGATCAGACCTCCCCGATAGAGACTAACGAGTTTTTCCTCCAGCGTCCGCGCCAGCAGCATCCAACGAAACGCTTCGAGAAAGCGCTCGTGCAGCGGCGCGGGCTTTATTTTTTTGGTTTTAGATTGCCGCTGCGCCGTCTGAAGCATCCCTCAATTTTACGCGAGATCGGCCAGCCCGCGCAAAAAAATTTTGCAGGCTCGCGACCTGGTCTCTGGGGAGGACAAACTGCCGATAACTCCAAGCTAGCAGCTGCCCTCCCCAGATGGAAAATTATCGCGTTGCGAGCGCGAGACGTTGTTGTCTCGGCCTCTGTTCTGCGCTCGCAAACGTTTCGGAGGAAATTTGGTGTGGCGCAGTCAATTTCATGCCGACCAGCTTGCTGACGCCGCGCTCCTCCATCGTCACGCCGTATAGCACGTCGGCCTTGGCTATGGTGCGTTTGTTGTGCGTGATGATGATGAATTGACTCTGTTCTATGAACCGGTCCAGCACACGGATAAACCGGTTGATGTTGCCTTCGTCCATTGCCGCATCCACTTCGTCGAGAATGCAGAATGGACTCGGCCGCACCATGTAAATTGCGAAGAGCAATGCCACCGCGACCATCGAGCGCTCGCCTCCGCTCAACAAGGAAACGCTTTGTAGCTGTTTACCGGGAGGCTTGGCGCTGATCTCGATTCCGCAATTGAGCGGATCGTTTTCATCAAGCAAGGCGAGGTCTGCGCGTCCGCCGCCGAAGAGCTCTTCGAACATTTCACGGAAGTTGATCCGTACCTGGGCAAAGGTTTCGCTGAATAACTTTCTGGTGGTCGAGTTGATCTGCGCAATCACGTTGAGCAATTCGCGACGTGAATTGGTAAGATCGGTGTTTTGCGCTTCGAGAAACTTGTATCGCTCTTCCAGTTCGTCGTACTCATGAACAGCGTCGAGATTAACCGGGCCCATGTGATCGAGCTGGGTTCGGAGGTCGCCAACCAATTTGTCGAGATCGGCGTCAGCGAAGTCGACCGCGTTCTCCGAACGCGATGGTAAATCGACCTCAGCTTCGCCACCATTTGTGACATCGCCTGCGGACCGATCGATCCGCCGCTTCAGCTGCGCTCGTAGAGTTTTTTCAACTGCAGCCTGGTCCGGAGTAAATTCGCGCAAATTGATTTGGTACCTGCGTGAAACGCGCTCGGTGAGATTATCGATCCTCAACTGTAGCTCCGCCTGGCGCACTTGTTCTTTGGAACGCGAGTCGCGCAGATCGTTCAATAAGTTTCGGATCGTACGCAGATTCGACTCGGCTTCGTTCAATGCAATTGAGCGCTCCCTGCGCTGCTCGGTGAGCGCGGCGAGCGCCCTCTCAACATCTGCACGTTGCCCTGTTTGCTTCTCGATGGCGGATTCCGCCGTTCGCGACTCTTCAATCTGCGAGGCCACCCGCTTTTCGAAATTAGCGATCTCAGTCTGACGCGTTGCGATTGCTTCTGCGAGTTCCGTGTCACGGGCGCTCATCGGTTGGCGCTGCGCGATAAGATGTTCATAGCGCTGTCGCTCGGTGGCGACGGTGAGACGCAATTCGGTCAGCTGCTCGATTGCCTCATTTTCGCGCTTCGCGAAATCATCCTGCGTTGCCTGCAGCACCTCTTGCTCGCCTTGGTTCGCTTCTAAAGTCGTCTGTTCTCCGGCCAATTCATCTTCCAGCTTGGCAATCTGTTCGTCCGCCGCCTGGATTTGTCGGGCCAGCGTAGTATGCTCAGAGCGGACCTGGTTCTGCTTTTGTTCGCCTTCCTGCAGTTCTCGTGTGAGAAAAAGAATTCGATTGTCGCAATCGGATTTTTCACGTTTCGCGGTTTCGTAAGCTCGACGGGCTTCTTCCAACTCGCTGCTTGCTTTTTCAAGTGCGGCTCTGCCGTCGTTACATTTTTTAAGCAGAACGTCGCGTTGCTTGCGAATCTCGGAACATTCCCGGTCCAGAGTCGAAATTCGCGCTTTGCGTTCGAGCATGGAATCTGCCGAGGTTTCCCGGCTCCCGCCAAACACAACTCCTTCGATCGAAATTAATTCACCACCCAGTGTCGCAGCTGCGATTTCGGCGTGCTCTCTCTTGGCAATCAGGGCGTCGTCGAGATGCTCAAAGATTGCAACGTTGTGAAGCAATTGTGCGACCAGCGACGCGAGCGGCTCCAGCGCTTTCACTCTGTCGATTGCCCACCCGAGCGATTTCTCGGGAGCCCGTTTTCCCCGCTCTTTTGTTGTGCCATTGCCGAGTTGTGGAATGACCAGCGCCGACTGTCCGAGTTTTTTTTCTTTCAGAGCCGCAATAATTCCGGGCGCCAATTGTGCGTCTTTTAGCACGATCGCCTGCAGATTCCGGCCCAGCGCTGCCTCGATCGCCGGGATGAAATTCTTCTCCACGTCGAGATGTGCAACCAGCGCGCCGGCCAGCGCAGGTTTAATTCGTCCCGCGAAGTCGGGATGCAGGCCCTTGAGCACGGCTTGCGAACCTTCCCCAAGACCTTCTCCCTCTTCATTGAGTTGACGAAGAACTTCAAGGCGCGATTCCTTTTCTGCCTGCCCGCGCTCAATGGCGGCGAGCTCTTTTTCCATGCTAGCGATAGCTTGTTGATGCTGTCGCATCTTCTCGTCGCCAGCCTGAAGAGCGGATCGGCAATGATCGAGTTTGTTCTGGAGGTTCTCCGCCGTCGTCCGTGCCGCAGTCGTCTCGTTCTGGATTCGCGCGCGGGCGGTTTCTATGTTAGAAATCGCGGTATCCAAACCGCGGCGATTTTCCTCTGTGGTTTCGCGACGAATTTTAAGACCGGAAATTTCCTCTTCCAGATCCGCGATATGGCTCTCAATCTCCGACGCCGCGTTTTGCAGCGTCTCAAGTTTCGATTCATGCGAGCTTCGTTCGGCGCGAAGTTCCGAGAGTTGCCCGGTAAGTCTGCTTAGCTCCGCTTCTCCGGTCTGCAGAGCCTCGCTCGTCTTTTCAATCAGCGCGTTTGCCTCTTGAATTTCTTTGCCTTGCTGCGCGCGTTTCGTTTCGGCAGCAGCAATGTCGTTTCGAGAACGTTCAATCAGTTCGTTCAATTCCTCGGCCCGCTGCCGATTGAATTGGATTCGATTTCGATGGGCGTTAATTTCGCTGTCAAGCCGCTGGAGTTCACTGCGGCTACTGGCGATTTGAGCGTCGATTTCTTCCAATACGCGGCGCTGTTCGGCCAAATCGCTCTCCCCTCCATCGATTTTGGCGCGAGTGGCGTTCTCCGAATCGCCAAGACGCGCCATTTCAGCATGGCACTGCGCGAGATCGGCTTCCAGCAGCTCGAGTTGTTTGCGCGAGTGATGCGTGTCAAGAACGCGGAGATCGTCATGCAACGCCTGGTAACGCCGCGCTTTACCCGCCTGGCGCTGCAACGAACCGATTTGACGTTTTACTTCCTTAATAATGTCGCCAATGCGCAGGAGGTTTGCTTCGGTCGCTTCCAGCTTGCGGAGCGCCTCGCGTTTTTGCGTTTTGTATCTTGTGACTCCGGCCGCTTCCTCAAACACTGCGCGTCGATCTTCGGGGCGCGAACTCAGGATCATATCGATCTTTCCCTGTTCCATCATCGAGTACGCGGCTCGGCCGATACCGGTGTCGGCGAATAGACTTTGAATATCGCGTAACCGGCACAAGGTTTTGTTCAGCAGATATTCGGAGTTGCCGTCGCGATAGACGCGACGCGTCACGCGAACGTCGTGCCAATCGATGCCAAGCTCTTCAGCGCAATTGGTGAAGGTCAGAGAGACCTCGGCGAACCCAACGGGCTTGCGCGTCTCGCTACCGTTGAAAATCACATCCGCCATTTCGTCGCCGCGCAAAGATTTGGCAGATTGTTCGCCGAGTACCCAGCGAACGGCATCCAGCACGTTCGATTTTCCGCAACCGTTCGGGCCGACAATGGCGGTGACGCCTTCGTGGAAATTAAGAAGCGTTTTGTCGGCGAACGATTTGAAGCCGAGCAGCTCGAGCGATTGTAAATGCATGGTAGGCCAAACCTCGGGCCTCAGCAGGTGAATATAGCAGGCGTTGGAGGGTGACAAGTGAAAAAGACACAATTTGAAGGGTTTTTGGCAGGGTCCGACCACAGGATATTGGGTTGAGCAGGAGATTTCGTTAGTTTTTCACACTGAAAGCGGTCCGGAAGTTTGGTCCGCTCGTTCTTGGCTCTCCGCTTGCCGCAAGGAGAGAGGATGAAGGTGAGGGGGCCTGAAATTCGCCGCGCATTGGAACCACCCCTCACCCGTCTCTTCTCCCTCGCCAGGGAGAGGCGTCCCTTCGAAAATACCAAGCAACAGTTACCCGCCATTCTAAAAGCTCGACCCTCGGTCGCGAAGCCTAGCTCGCACTCTTGCTTTGGACAACTGAATCACGCAGGATGCACCAATGGCTGATGAATCGACGTTGTCGATCCAACAAGCGGAGCGTGTCGACCATCAGCTGGTCCGCGGCATCGGAATTCCGGCTCTAACTGCCAACATTGTCAGCTCGACAATTGGCGCGGGAATTTTCGTCTTGCCGGCGCTGGTGACGGGAGCACTTGGGCCGGCGGCGCCTCTGGCGTTTATCTGTTGTGCAATTGCAATGGTGTTATTCGTCACCTGTTTCGCGATCGCGGGCAGTCGTGTGTCGTTGACCGGCGGGTTGTACGCCTACGTTGAAGTCGCGTTCGGCCGGTACATCGGATTTCTCGCCGGTGTGCTTTACGGACTGACCGCGCTTGGCGCCATCGCGGGCGTCGTCAACGTGCTGGTAAATTCAGTCGCCATTGCCGCGCCGTTTTTTGGCAGCGGGGTAATGCGGATCATCCTGATGATCCTCGTTTACGGTTCGCTCGTCGTGATCAACGTCTGCGGAGTGCGCAGAGGCGCCGGCGCGGTGACTTTCGTGACATTCGCGAAATTGATCCCTCTACTGGTGTTCATTTGTGCCGGGATTTTTTTTATTCATCCAACGAATCTCATCTGGCACTCGTGGCCAAATAGTAAGTCGTTAGGCGACGCGGTAATTCTACTGATTTTTGCCTTCGTCGGAATCGAAGTGGCATTGGTTCCCAGCGGCGAAGTAAAGAATCCCGCTCGCACCGTTCCTCGATCGGCTTATCTCGCGCTCGTCATTACGACCATCATCTATATGATGATTCAACTTGTGGCGCAGGGAACGCTCGGTGCCGATCTTTCCAATTACAAGGATGCGCCGCTCGCTGAAGCTGCAGCGAAATTCCTCGGTCATGCGGGCCGCACGCTTCTGCTCGCAGGCGCGACCATCTCTGCGTTCGGATTTGTCACCAGCGATATTCTCAGTTCGCCACGGATCATCTTTGCCTTTGGCCGGGATGGCGTCTTGCCCAGATGGTTCGCGCATGTCCATCCGCGTTATCGCTCACCCGACGTTGCAATCGTAACCTACGCCGTGATCGCATTCGCGTTGTCCATCACTGGAACGTTTGAACGACTGGCCGTGCTCTCCAATGTCGCCGTTCTGTTGATGTATCTGCTTTGCTGCACCGCATGCTGGTTTTTGGTGCAACGCGATATCCGCATCGATCCCGAGAGCGCGGCATTCAAATTTCCGGGCATGAAAATCGTGCCGGTGCTGGCAATTGCCGCCATCATCTGGATGCTGGGCCAAGCGGCGGTGAACGAGAGTTCTGTTGGCAATGATACGCGCGCCGGACTGCGGCTCGCGGCAATTGTTCTTGCCATCGCGTCGGTCTTGTATTTTGTGCGCAAATTCACCGCGCGCAGCGGAACATAGGCATTTTGCCCTGTGCGCCCGGCAGGTCCGCCACGGCGGATTCGTCCTGTGGCGAATTTAAAACCTGCTGACCTGGCAGCGGACAAGATGTCCACTGGACGCACAGTCCACAGGACTATGTTCCATCGCCACGTTGCGCAACGTGTTCTTAAAGATGTTGAGCGTTGGACGTTCCGCACAAGCTGGGTTAGCTCTTGCAACTATGCGCGACAATTATCTCGAGGAGTATTTCAGTTTTCTGCGATTTCCGAGTGTTTCCACCGACGAAAAATATGCCGGCAACGTGCGCGAATGCGCGGATTGGCTTTCGAAAAAGTTAGAAGCAATTGGATTGGAATCGAAAGTGGTTCCGACAAAAGGCCATCCCATCATCTGGGCACGCAACGAACATCAACCAGGGCGGCGCACGGTTTTGATCTACGGGCATTACGACGTGCAGCCGCCGGATCCTTTGGAGCTTTGGGATTCGCCGCCGTTTGAGCCTGTTCTAAAAAACGGATACGTCTTTGCGCGAGGCGCAACCGACAACAAGGGCCAGATCCTTTCACACATTCTCGGCATCCAGGAAACGATCGAACAAAATGGGGATTTGCCGGTGAACTTGCATCTCGTCATTGAAGGCGAAGAAGAAATCGGCAGTGGAAACCTCGGCCCCTTTCTCAGCAAAAATCGCGACGCCCTCAAAAGCGACGTGGCAGTGGTTTCCGATACCGGAATGATTGCGCGAGGCGTACCCACACTGAGTTACGGTTTGCGCGGGGTGACAGCCCTCGAGATCAAAGTGACTGGCCCGAAAATGGATTTGCATTCCGGCGTTTTTGGAGGCGCCGTCCAAAATCCAATCACGGCCCTGGCGCAATTGCTCGCCACGCTCCATGATCGGGAAGGCCGTGTGGCGATTGCAGGATTTTATGATCGCGTCAAGCCTCTGGAAAAATGGGAGCGCGAAGCCTGGCGCAAACTTCCAGTCGATGGCGACAAACTGATTCGCGAGGAAACAGGCGTGCCTGAACTTTTCGGCGAAGCCGGCTACAATTCGCTCGAACGGATTTGGGCGCGACCGACGGCCGAGATCAACGGCATTGGTGGCGGCTATCAAGGGCAAGGTACAAAGACCGTCATCGCCAGCCATGCGATGGCGAAACTGACGTTCCGCCTGGTTCCGGACCAGGAAGGCGATGAAATACTGAAGCTGGCAAGGGAACACTTACGAAAGAATCTGCCCAAGGGCGTCATCATGGAAATCACCGACGGCCACAGCGGCCCGTGGTATCTCACCGATCCGCATTCGCCCATCGGTGAAGCGGCGCAGCGCGCATTGCGCGAAGCTTTCAATCGCGACCCCGCGTTGATCCGTGAAGGCGGCAGCATTCCCATCGTCTCACAATTCCGCGGTATTCTGGGCATCGAAACACTGCTCCTCGGACTCGCGTTGCCCGATTGTCGCGCCCACTCGCCTAACGAAAATTTTCCTTTGGAAAATTTCGAGGGCGGCATTCGCCTCAACAAAGCAATTCTTCAAGAACTCGCGCGCTGATTGTTTCCCACGACTAACTTTCATTCGGCCAAAAACGAGGTCGGGAATTGCAGGGCGTCTGTGCCAGACGCCCTGCCGGGTGGCGCCTCACAGAATGGAGCCCGGGGGAGGCGAGCGACATGGACGGGCAGCCCATCCGGGCGAGAGAGCGGGAGCGAACGAGTCATACGCGGTTCACCCTTGATGGTCCTCCAAACAATGTTTCGATGTCTTCTAATCGTTACAATGCTGTCTGGCGCAGTGCACGCAACGAATGCAGCCGAAGAGTCGTTAGGCGCAAAGATCAGAAAGATTTTTGCCACCCCAACGCCGGCGCCGACGCGCAAGCACAGGAAACGCCCAGCAAAGAAACCAACGCCCAGTCCGTCGGCGACAGCTTCTCCAAGGCACAAGAAGACTTCACCGACACCGTCTCCAACCGCCACACCGAAGACAAAGTCAAAGCGCAAAAAAGCGTCTCCCACGCCAACCGTGACTCCCGAAGAAAGCCCGATCCCGAGCCCAACGGAAACTCCAAGTCATTCACGTTCGCCGCATCCCGCTGCAGAAAAAAGAGGCGCACCGAATGTGACTCTTTCGCCTGATGAGATTTCCGGCTACGACAATTATTCGCCGAAAGTGCGCCAGATCATCGATGCGGGCCTGGAGCTGACAAAACAAAATTTGGGTTATAACTACGGCTCAGCTGATCCCGCAAATGGCGGCATGGATTGCTCCGGTTTCATTTATTACCTTCTCACTCAAAACGGGTTTAAAGATGTGCCCCGCGATTCAAGCCAGCAATATGTCTGGGTGCGCAAAGCGGGAAATTTCAATGCAGTCTTGAGTCGGCACGAGGATACGTTTGAACTCGATGCGCTTAAACCAGGCGACCTGCTTTTTTGGAGCGGCACCTACAACATTGATCGCGATCCGCCGGTCACGCACACCATGATTTATCTGGGGCGTGAAAAGCGAACTAAGAAACGGGTCATGGTCGGATCAAGCGATGGCCGCACATACGATGGAAAACAACGCTTTGGCGTCAGCGTTTTCGATTTCAAATTGCCGCCCCCGCCGAATAGCGGCGACGCCAGGATCAGCCCGGTCTTTGTCGGCTATGGCCGAATTCCCGGCTTAAGCGAAGACTGAACTTTATTGCGCGTGCTCGATTCCCACCGGGCTTGGCGATGTTTTCGACTCTGGTGCTACTGCAGTGCCCATATGGATGCGATGAACACGACGCTCGTATCCGACGAACGCGATCGTGATCAGAATGAGCGTCAAGATGAGGACGACGCGCTGTTCGTTTTTCGACAGTTCGAAAATTCGGAGCAGCCGTTTCATTTCTTCGCGTAATGAATGGGATCTCTTAATCCAGCGTCGCGAAAGCCCTTGAGCCGCAGGAAACAGGAATCGCATTCGCCGCAGGCGAGACCTTCTGGTGACGGATCATAACAGCTGTGCGTTAGCGAAAGATTGACGCCGAGCTCGACTGCTTTGCGAATGATATCAGCCTTCGAAAGTTTAATTAGCGGCTTGTGAATATGAAAACGTCTGCCTTCGATGCCGGCTTTGGTTCCGAGATTAGCCAGGGTTTCGAACGCTTCGATGAATTCCGACCGGCAATCGGGATAGCCGCTGTAATCAATCGCGTTCACTCCGAGAAAAATGTCACTGGCAGGAATCACTTCCGCCCACGCGAGCGCATAAGCCAGGAAGATTGTGTTGCGTGCCGGGACGTAGGTGATCGGAATCCCATGCGCGATTTCTGTTTCCGAACGCTTCTTCGGTACCTCGGCATCATCCGTGAGCGCCGAGCCGCCAAAGACCCGCAGGTCTATCTTTGCAATACGATGTTCTTTTGCGCCTAACGAGTCAGCGACGCGGCGAGCAGCTTCCGTTTCGATCTGGTGGCGCTGACCGTAATCGAATGAGAGCGCATAGGCGTCGTATCCTTCGGCAAGCGCGATGGCAAGCGTTGTTGTCGAATCAATTCCGCCGCTCAAGAGAACGACCGCGGGTTTCATTTATTCGTTCGATAGCGCCAGGTTTAGCGAAGCCATGGATCCATTCGTCGGCGCGGCCGGCGGTCGCGCCCCTACCAGTCTCATCGGCCGTCGCGGCTGATTCTCTGTTTATCCGGGTACTCGACACGAACGGTGAGCGCGATTCCGCCGCGGGCGGAGAATTGCGCGGTTACGACCGCCTCTCGCGGCGCGCATGCTTTTACGAAATCGTCGAGAATCCGGTTGGTCACCGCTTCGTTAAAGGCGCGTTCATTCCGGTATGAGGCGAGATAGAACTTGAGCGACTTGCTTTCGACACAGAGACGGTCGGGCGCATAATCGATATCGATCCTGGCAAAATCCGGCTGACCGGTGATGGGACAAACCGAAGTGAAATCGTCCGTTTCAAAATGAATCCGGTAATTCCGGCGCGGCGCCGGGTTCGGGAACGTCTCGAGTCGCGCCTCTGCAGGTGAGGCGGGCAATCTCACTTCGCTTCGCCCGAGCAGTGTTAATTGGCCTCCGCGCTTTGTTTTTGCCACAGCTATGTGAACGTTCGCCCGAAGGCGATGGAGGTCAATCGCCGCTGCCTGTTTGGAAGGCGCGCAGATCCGCAGCGGCGTTCGGATATTTGGCCGCCAATGTTTCGACATCGCCGAGTTCGACGTCGGCCGGTTCCACACCTGGCCATTCGGTGCTTGCGCCGAGAAACCAGCGGCGCTTTCCCATTATACGCGCCGTGTGAAAAGTGTTTCCTGCAATCAAAAGCTGCACATATTGGCCGCGGCGAAGGTCAGGGCCAACTACAACACGCTCGCTCGTGCCATCGCCATGCAACATCAAGACTTCAATGGGATCCCCAAGATAATAGTGATAAAGTTGATCGTTTCGAATGCGGTGCAGGCGCACGGGGGCGTCCGGCGTAACCATGAAGTAGAGAGCGGAACCGGCTGGACGGCCTTCGGCAAATGGTGGCGGCAACCCGCCAGGCGCAATGCGTTTTTCGCTTACGAAAGTCACCCGCACGAATCCGCATGTCGCGTGAGGTTCGAGCTTAAGGAGCGCGCGAATCTGCTGGGCAGTTAAATCCTCGGTCATCCTTCTATCCGTGGAACATTCAACGCTGAACGCCCACCGTCCAATGTCGAATGATGAGCTCGGAGTTGAACAACCGCGAGCTAAAAGCCGCTCGGTGGCAGCAGCTATTTGGCGGCAATGCCTTGTGCGCCCATCGGCAGTCCACCGGCAGTATCAACCGGCGTCAAGCTGCCATTTCCTCCTATCCGAAACGAGGCCACTGACTGGGTACCAGCGACAAGCACGAACAGGAGGCGACTGTTAACACTCAGAGCCATGTCTACCGGCGCGCTACCCGTTCCCGTATTGGCGGCGGCGGCATTAAGCAGGGCAAGCGATCCGGTTTCCGCATTAATCTGATAGCTGGAGATGGTGCCGCTGCCGGTGTTCGATACGAAAGCCAATTTTCCATTGTTAGGTATGACCACCCAGCAGGAGGCGGTTTGCGAATTTGACACTGAGCCGCTGATTACGCTTAGCGCGCCGTCATCCGATGCGCCATACGAAGATGCCGCTGATTGATTTAGCGCACCGCCAAAAGCCTCTGACACAACGAGAGTCCCGGTGTTGTTGAACGCAAAACCAAACGGGGTCATTCCGTTGGAAGCATTGTCTATCGGTGCGCTGGGCAGTCCGTCGTCGTTGATCGTGTAAGTATTCAGCCGGTTGCCATTCTTTTCTGTTACGACCAGCAGCCCTCCGTCGGGACTAAACCCAATTTCGGCAGGATCAGCTCCGATGCCTCCAATTAACGGCTGAGTGGAGCCGTCCAATTGTGTCAGGGTACCGTCCTCCTCGATCTCGAAACCGGTGATATTGGGAGTCCCTCCCTCGTTAAGCACGTACAGCAAATCATCATGAAGGGCCAAGCTGATGGGGCGGATGCCTCCCGAATTAACGACGTCAACTACGTCCAAACTGTTTTTGCTTATCTTTAAAACCGAGATCTGGTTGCTTCCGGCGTTGACGGCAAAAAGAAACTGATTACCCCGGCCGATAAGCAACGCGCCTTGCGACGCGAGAGGATCGGTCGCTGGATCTGGAGGTTGCGGAGTCGGATCGCCGGCGCCACC
>DASREQ010000028.1:0-43799 GCA_035651975.1 Candidatus Udaeobacter sp. | reverse complement strand
GTGCATCTTTGGGCGCCATGGTGTCCCAATTGCCAGGCGGAATTGAAGAGCGGCGGCTGGCTCAAAATGGTTAAAGAGAATCCGCAGGTGAAATTCTATTTCGTATCTGTTTGGAACGATGGCGGGGACGGCCATGCGATACTTCAGAAATTCCAAATTACAGATCAGCCGAACGTCACGATCCTGGCGGATCCCGGCCCGCGAAAAGGGGACAACAAGATCAAGCAATTCGCCGGAATGCCGCTTTCCTGGATTCCCACGACTTGGATTTACAAAGGTGGCGATCTCCGCTACGCATTGAACTACGGCGAAGTCCGTTTCCCCGTGCTCCAACAATTTCTCGAAGACAGCAAATCAGAATGGTCGCACAAAGGCGAACCGTCGATAGCCTCCCCGTAAGGATTCGCAATGCTCGAAACTCCAATCGTTCCCCGGTCCAGTTCCAAGCATCCCCCTCAAATTCTGTCCCTGATCGGCGACACACCGCTGGTAGAGGTTACCCAGCTCGATACCGGTCCGTGTCAGCTTTTTCTTAAACTTGAAAATCAAAACCCGGGCGGATCGATCAAGGACAGGATTGCGCTGTCGATGATAGAAGCTGCAGAGGAGGAAGGAAACCTCCAACCTGGCGGCACGGTCGTCGAAGCCACAGCGGGGAATACCGGCCTGGGCCTCGCGTTGGTTGCCGGCGCGAAAGGCTACCGCGTCCTGTTGGTGATCCCGGACAAGATGTCGCAGGAAAAAATCTCGCACGTGAAAGCGCTCGGCGCCGAAGTGCGGATCACCCGTTCGGACGTGACGCGTGGTCATCCTGAATATTACCAGGATGTGGCTGCGCGACTTGCCGAAGAAATCCCAGGCGCATTTTACGTGAACCAGTTTGGAAATCCCGCAAACCCTTTGGCGCACGAGCGCACAACCGGTCCGGAAATTTGGGAGCAAATGCGGCACGATGTCGATGCGGTTGTGGTAGGAGTCGGTTCCGGTGGGACCCTGACTGGTCTCGGACGATTTTTCAATCGCGCTAAACCGCGGCGCGGCATCGAAATGATTCTGGCCGATCCGAAGGGTTCCGTGCTTTACGAATACGTTAAGTCAGGCAAGATGCTCGAAGCAGGGAGCTGGGCCGTGGAAGGCATTGGCGAGGATTTCATTCCCGAGATCGCCGATATATCGTTGGTGACGGAAGCATTCGAGATTGATGACGCGGAAAGTTTCGCCACCGTTCGAGAGCTATTGCGCAAGGAAGGAATTTTCGGTGGATCTTCCACAGGCACGCTGGTCGCCGGAGCGCTGCGTTATTGCCGGAAACAGACGAAGCCGAAACGAGTCGTCAGTTTCGTGGTCGATACAGGCAACAAATATCTTTCCAAGATGTACGATGATTTCTGGATGGCGGAGCAAGGTTTCATTCATCGTTCGCCGCACGGCGATTTAAGTGACCTGATCTCGCATCGTTACGAGGCCGGCGAAGTCGTCTCTGTCGGACCGACCGACACGTTGTTGACCGCGTTCAAACGCATGCGCAACGCTGACGTCTCGCAGGTGCCAGTTGTCGATGAACGTGGACGTGCAATGGGGATTCTCGATGAATCCGATGTTCTCGTGAAAGTGCACCGCGATCCGTCGCATTTTAATGATCCGGTCAAAAAAGCGATGACATCCAAGCTGGAAACACTGTCGCCAAAAGCAACGATCAAGGACCTTTTGGATGTATTTGATCGCGGCCGCGTCGCCATCGTAATGGAAGACGACAAATTCCTGGGTCTGGTCACGCGTTCGGATCTGCTCTCCTACCTGCGATTGCACATGCCGAAGCAGTGAATCGTTGCGGACTCTGATTTTCTCCGCGCTAATCGCACTGTTCGCAGTTAGATTGAACTGACATGAAAAGGGAACACGAATTTGCCACGCGCGCGATTCACGCGGGACAGCACCCCGATCCTTCCACTGGCGCGGTGATGACACCGATTTACGCGACATCCACGTACGTGCAGGAGAGCCCGGGAAAGCACAAAGGTTACGATTACGCGCGCTCGATCAATCCTACGCGGCTCGCTTATGAAAAATGCATCGCCGATCTGGAAAGCGGCACACGGGGATTCGCGTTTGCTTCCGGCCTCGCTGCAATGGCGACTGTGCTCGAACTGGTCGAAAGCGGCTCACATATCGTTGCAAGTGACGATCTTTATGGCGGCACGTTCCGGTTGTTCGATAAAGTGCGCCGTCGCTCGGCGAATCTTGATTTTAGCTATGTCGATCTGAGCGATGCGGAGGATCTCGAGCGAGCAATCAAACCAAATACGCGCATGGTTTGGATCGAAACTCCAAGCAATCCGCTACTGAAGCTGATCGACCTCGAAGCCATCGCAAAAATCGCACGTGAGCACAAAATTATCTCGGTTTGCGATAACACATTTGCGACGCCGTGGATTCAACGCCCGATTGAAAACGGATTCGACATCGTGGTGCATTCCGCCACGAAGTACTTAAACGGCCACTCCGATCTGGTAAGTGGAGTGGTCGTGGTCGGCGACAACAAGGAACTCGGTGATCAAGTGTGGTTTTTGCAAAACTCGGTCGGCGCAATCGCCGGCGCGATCGACAGTTTTCTTGTGCTGCGCAGTTTGAAAACATTGGCGCTCCGGATGGAGCGACATTGTTCAAATGCATTGGAAATTGCGCACTGGCTGGAGGAACAGCGCGAGGTAAAATCTGTCCGCTATCCTGGACTGAAATCGCATCCACAACACGATCTCGCGCGGCAACAAATGCGCGGCTTCGGGGGAATCGTAACAATCGTGTTGAAAGGCGATCTCGCGGACGCCAGGCGTTTCCTGGAGAACACGCACCTCTTTGCGCTAGCGGAAAGTTTGGGCGGCGTGGAAAGCCTTATCAATCACCCGGCCCTGATGACACATGCTTCGGTCCCGAAGGAAAAGCGCGAAGAACTCGGCGTTACCGACTCACTCGTCAGGCTTTCGGTCGGCGTCGAGGATGTCCGCGACTTGATCGATGATTTGAAGAGCGCGCTCGAAGCAATTTAATTACGCAGTCGCGACGCGCGGTTCGTTCGCCCATGTGTAGTGTGACGCAGGCGATCTTGAAACAGCAGCGGTCTTGTCAGTCATGCGCGTATTTCTCCGCCCCGAGAAAGTGAAGAGAAACATAAGGTTGATCGCCCACGACCCAGCTGTCATGCCCGGGACCAATGTAAAAGATGTCTCCAGGCTTCATCACGTAAGACCTTCCATTTTCCATGGCGCATGCGGCTTGTCCGGAAATCACCATGCCAATGTGCTCCACCTGACAAAGGGGTGTCCCCGCGACGGGTGCAACGTGCTGCGACCATTTCCACCCGGGTTCGTATGACGCCCGCCCAATCGTCATTCCGCCGATTTTGATGAGTTCGAATCGTCCTTTCTCAAAAATGCGAACCTCATCCGGGTTCTCAAATCGCTTAATCAGGAAATCCGTGTAATCAGGAAGCATGGCGTTAGTTCGGTTGATGCTCTTAAATGTTGCTCGACGCCGACACGTTAACATTCTCCAAAAATCTTGATTATTCGAATCCGGCGATGCGATGAGGCACGTATGGCGCCTCGAGCGCTTCGATCTCCACGTCGGATAGTTTCACGTCAACAGCCGCCACTGCCTCTTCGAGATGGTGAGATTTGGTTGCGCCAACGATTGGTGCTGTGACCGTCGTTTTGTGAAGCAACCAGGCAAGCGCGATTTGTGCGCGGGGGATGCCTCGCGCCTTGGCGATTTCGCCGACGCGATCGACTACTTGTTTGTCGAGGTCCGCACTTCCCGAATAGAGTTTCTCGCCATACTCATCAGTTTGGCCGCGAGTCGTGCTCGACTGCGCCTCCCATGCGCGAGCGAGGCGACCGCGCGCCAGTGGGCTCCATGGCAACACACCGATGCCCTCGGCCAGGCAAAGAGGCAACATTTCCCGTTCTTCTTCGCGATTCAGCAGATTGTAATGCGGTTGCATCGAAACAAAGCGCGTCCAGCCGTGAAGGTCGGCCAGGTAAAGCGCCTTGCAGAATTGCCAGGCAAACATCGATGATGCTCCGATATAACGCGCCTTTCCCGATTTCACGACGTCGTGGAGGGCTTCTAGTGTTTCTTCAATCGGCGTCTCGTAATCCCAGCGGTGGATCTGATAAAGGTCGACATAATCCATCCCCAGGCGGCGCAAACTTTGATCGATCTCTGTCATGACGGCTTTGCGGGAAAGTCCGCGCCCGTTCACATCGGGCCGCATCGGGAAATAAACTTTCGTCGCGATGACTAGTTCATCGCGTTTCGCAAAATCGCGTAGCGCTCTGCCCAGGACTTCTTCGCTCCTGCCATTTCCATACATGTTGGCTGTATCAAAAAAGTTAATGCCAAGCTCAAGTGCTCGTTTAATGAAAGGCCGGCCTTGTTCCTCATTCAGACCCCACTTTCTTTCCTCGAGTCCGTAACTCATGCAGCCCAGACAGATTCGCGATACTTTGAGACCCGTCTTGCCAAGATTTGTGTACTTCATTGTATTATTTCTCCTGTTTAGTCGTCGACGCTTCGTTTCAAAGCCACCCCGGCAATTACTGCGCCGACGCCGATTAGTTCGGAAATGGAGGGAATCTGTCGCAGAACGACTATACCTACCAGGCACGCTGTGGCCGGCAACAGCGACAGCATGAGTGCAAAAGCGGCCTTCGATAGTCGCGCCATTGCGAATTGATCGCAGATGTAAGGGATGACAGAGGAACAAATACCGACTCCGGCGCCCGCGAGAAGGAGATTCGGATCAAGCAATGCTCCCAGCGCGCGTTTGAAACCAATCGGGGTGACCACAATGCCCGCGATGAGCATTGCCATTGCCAGGCGTTCAACTCCGCCCCGGCCGCCGGTCGCCGCGATCCGATGCCCGAGCAGAACGTAAAGAACGAACAACGCGCAATTCACAAATGCAAAAATGTATCCGATCGGTTCGCCACTAATGCGTACGCTCGTCAGCAGGAACACACCTCCACACGCGAACAATAACGCGGCGAAATTGCGCATCGTGCGCACACCAAACGCTGCCAGCGCAATTGGTCCGAGGAACTCGATCGTTCCCACCGTTCCCAGTGGCAGCCGATTGATCGCCAAATAGAAACAGACGTTCATGATTGCCAGGACGAAGCCTAACGCGATTACGATTCGCCTCTCGCCCGCGCCGATTTGCATGAACAAACGCCAGGGACGCTTCCAGAATGCGAAAACCGCGGCCGCGCTTGCAATCCGTAGCCAGGCGACGCCTAATACATCAACCCTGGCAAAGAGAAGAACCGCAAAGGCTGGACCAAGATAATGAAAAAAGGCGCTGCAAATGAAAAAAACCTCTGGCGGAACAGGTCTCGCCGCCTGTGTCCGTCGGCCTGTCATCGGCCTCATCGGCAAGACCACTTTGTTTGTCATGGAACAAGCTAGAAAGTCACAGCAAGGCGTGCAAACAGAAAATAAGGACAAAATGCACCAAATGATATAATTATTAACTTCAGAACGCGTTTATTCAGTGAATAGTAAGAAAATACTGGAAGATAACAAAAATATTGAAATATTGAAGCTCTTGCAACGGAATCCACGGATGTCGATCGCCGAGCTCGCACGAAAAATTAAGATGTCCAATCCGGCAGCCAAGGACCGTGTTCGACGTCTAGAAAAGAGTGGGGTGATTGCCGGCTATCGTCTCGAACTCGATCCGAAAGCAGCCGGACATGAGATCACAGCCTTCGTCAGGATCCGGCCTTTGCCGGGACACTTGCCGAAGGTCTCAGCGCTGGCCCGGCAGATTCCCGAGGTTGTGGAATGCCATCGGGTCACTGGAGAAGATTGCTTCATTCTCAAAGTCCATTTGCCTGAAATCGCGTCTTTGGATCGCGTACTCGATCGATTTCTTGTTCATGGCCAGACCACCACGTCCATCGTGCAGTCCTCGCCCGTGCCTCCGCGACCGCCGCTGTTTTTGCCGGCTCCCGCACGCAAGAATGCGAAGCGTGCGTGATTTGCTCGGCGATTCGTAATTCAAGACTAACGAATTGCGCACGTTTTCGCAGGTAATCCTAAAGAAATGGGGTTTGCGGCGCGTTACGCAGAATTGCGTCGTTTAGCAGGAAAAATTCGTGAGACCGTAGAGGAGACCGTAGAAAATCTGCGCCGCGCTTTAAGGCCATTATGAGGCACGCGACCCCCGGGCCTCGTCGCCAGGGATTGCTACTCTGTAGAAACTGCTATCGACAGAAGGTATCACAAACATGCGCTGCGTCCCTCGCAGCCTCCATCGACCGGAACCCCTTTATGATTGTCACAAGGCTGAGTCGCGAATAGATGAGTGATGAAATCTGTGTCGCATAAAAAACCTATAAGTAGGATCCTGGTTTCAGAGAACACGCTGTGTGTACAAGAATGTACGTTCCTAATTACTCTTTACGATCGCTACGCTGCGCTGTCATCCAGCCGGGGTTACAAGGATCGCCCCCTTCTCGATTATTACACGCTTCGAGATGTAGATAGCGAGTCAGCTAGCTGGTTGTACGATGTGACTCTACGATGTAAACAAAAGATCGAGGCCGATCTCAGTACCCCAAAATTATTTGTCGAATCGTTTTTCGTCGCGTGTCTATTCTCGGGAGATTTGCAGATCGCGCATGCGGACAATGAGCAAAGAAAACATGGCCGGTGGGTCCCTAATCACACCCCCCAACGAGATTACACAGGAGTCGCTTATTTGAACGACGACTTCACGGGCGGGGAATTGGTTTTTCCGGCTCTTGATGTAGTCATCACGCCGAAGCCGGGCTTATTGGTCGGCTTCCCAAGTAATCACAAATTCCTGCATGCGGTCCCAAAGGTGCTTTCTGGAAAACGATACTCTCTGCCAGTCTGGTTCAGCGTAAATTCTACACAGGCTATGGAAGTTTGATTCCTCCTACTGTTTCAGAAAAGGGGAGATTACCGGTCTCTTTACCGCCTGAGTGCTGCGTAATCGAGACTGGTGACTAATTCGCATTCCAAACTTGCGAAAACGGAAAAAATGCTCGGCGCAAAAAGACTTGGGATATTTGCTCTCGAGTTGGCTAACACTGTCAAAATTTAGATGGAACCGTAACAATGCTAAAGAGAGGCATTCTGTTGGCGAACTGGTATGATTATCCGCAGTACTACGACATTGCCTTTCAAGCCTACAGCCGGCGGGAGGCCGACTTCATTGAGGCGGCATGCCGCAAGTATTGTCCGTTTGTTGTCCGCCGGTTGCTGGAACCGGCGTGCGGCACTGGCCGACTAATCGCCGAGTTGGCCACACGAGGTTACCAAATGACTGGCTTCGATGTCAGCCAGCCGGCGTTGAGCTATCTTCGACGTCGGCTTCCGCGTCGTCGACTCCAGGCCGAGACGTTCGAGGCTGAAATGTCAGATTTTCGTCTCGATCGACCGGTTGATGCAGCCTACTGCACTCTCAGCACGTTTCGCTATTTGTTGACGGAGCAGGCGGCGCGAGGCCACCTGGAGTGCGTTGCCGACAATCTTCGTTTGGGCGGAATCTACATCCTCGGCTTGCAGTTGCTGCCATCTGATGTCGAGAAAGAGGACGGAAGGCGCTGGACGGATCGGCGGGGCGATACAAAAGTGACTGCAACACTGCGCGTGCTACGCATCGATCTCCGCCGCCGGATCGAAAATCTTCGGGTTTGCCTGCTGGTGCAAAACGGGTCGAAGGAAGTTCGCCTGCGACACGAATTTCAGGTCAGGACATATACTGCAAGGCAATTCCGACGGCTGCTGGATTCAGTTCCGTCGTTGGAACTGTGCGACGTTTACGATTTCCAATACGACATCGAGCACCCGGTTTCCCTGAATCACGAGATGGCCCATTGTGTGTTCGTTTTAAGGCGACGACTGCCATCTCAATTACGCGTGCATCAATGCTTTGCGCACACCTAAGAAAACCAAGCTCGAAATATCAGAGGCCACGGTGGAGTTCGATTGGAGGGAGATTGAAAATTGAAGAGAAAAATTTCGCACCGGCGATGCATTTTGCGGTTGCTGCTCCTTATTGCGAAAGAGGGCCATGATCTATTGATGGCGGACTTCGGCGGGCTGGGTGTCGTGGAAAGAATACAGAAAGCAGTGTTACAGGAGGGCTTGACAACAAGATACTGAGTGGGTCACATCTCGCGTATGACACGATATAACCCGCCCCCGCCAGGGCCCCCGCCAAAGCCAAAGCCAAAGCCAGAGCCAGAGCCAAAGCCAACGCCAAAGCCGCCCGCGCCATCGGGACTGGCTTGAACCCTTCTCACGACGAAGCACAACCGGGACGAGATCACTTAGGCGCGGGCGAAGAGAGAAGTTCTTGGAAGCGCGGATCATTCCGGAGCGGGTCGAACATTGGATCGATCCGAAGTAGCGCTGGAGTCAGGGGCACGCCAAACGCGAATGCGCCTGAATACGGTATCGAGAGTAATTTGTGCAGAGCGGCGATGGCGCGGTCGGGCTCTCCCATTCGTGCCGCCACCCTAGCGAGGACCTCGATTGGAATGGGGCCAGTCACGGCGTCCTTCTCGATCGGATTCATCGCTACCGCCTGCTCCGCCAGAGCCAACGCGGCAGTTTTCTCACCAAGGCCCATATTAATCAGCGCGAGATCTTGGATGAGGTTATAATTTTCCGGCTGTTCCTTAAGGAAAGATTCCAGTTCGCTGCGCGCCTGTCGCCAACTTTCCTGGGCGGCGGCGTGATCTCCGGCAACTTCCTGGGCCCAGCCTAACCAAAAGCGCAGTTCCCCATTGTAAAAACCCAATGAGGGATCAGGCTTAGCAAGTATTTCCTTTAAGGGCGAGATTACCGGTGCAGAACGGCGCTCCAAGATTGCTTGATAAACTTGAGTTTCCAAACCCTCGAGGTCACTGGGCCCAAAGTGGAGCGGTGCGAGGAACGCTGAGGCACGCGGCAAATCGCCCTGCGCTTGTGCGATAGCCGCCTTTTGGACGAGGATATTTGGATCGTCTGGGGTGATGTCGAGAATTTGGTCAAACTTTCGCAGCGCTTCCGCAAAATGCCGAAGACAGATATCGTTCGTTGCATGCTGGGTGAGCAGGGAAACGTTGCGCGGGTCGAGCCGCTCGGCTTCGTTGAAGTACGCTTCGCTACGGTCCCACTGGCCTCGCCTGCGTGCGACATAAGCCAGCCATTCCGGAATGGAGCTGCTATTCGGTAGCAGCTGACGTGCTTGCTCGAAGTACCGCACGGCGGTGTCGTAATCTTTCAGACAGTTGTAGTGATAAGCGCCCTTAGCCAATATGGCCTCGCCAAGATTGGGCTGAAGAGCGAGCGCGGTCTCGGCTGCCTGCCGCGCCTCTTCACGGAGGCGGACAGTTGGTTGAAGACTCTGTGTAAGATAATTGCGCGCATCAACGATTGACAGCAGCGCCCAAGCCAGGGCGAACTTCGGATCCAATCTAACCGCTTCTCTAAGACATTTCTGTGCGCCGAGCGCGTTGGCGGGCGTAGGGAGAGTTTTCAGCGTGTAAGCCAGACCGCGTAAATAGGCGTCGTACGCCTCAGGATTGTTTGTGGGTTTGGCGGCGATGATCTGCTCTTCCTGGCCGGTGAGTTTCGCTCGCAACTGCTCGGCGATGGCTTTGGCCACCTCGCTCTCAACCGAAAAGATGTCGGTCAGTTTGCGATCATAGGTATCAGCCCAAAGATGAGAATCACTGGCTGCTTTGATTAGCTGCACATTCACGCGCACGACGTCACCGCTCTTCTGCACACTTCCTTCCAGGATGTGGGCGACGCCAAGTTGCTTGGCGATCTCACGCAGGTTTTCAGGCGCGCTCTTGTAATGCTGCGTCGATGTGCGCGAGATTACCTTCAGATCAGCGATCTTGGCTAAGCGGGTCAGAATCTCATCTTGGATACCGTCGGCAAAGTAGGCATTGGCTTTTTCTTCGCTCAGGTTTTCGAAGGGTAATACGGCGATCGATTTTTCCGGCGCAGTCAGCTCTGATCGCACGCCATAACGCGAAAACATTGCGATGCCACCGACAATCACCGCGACTGCGAGCAAGGCTGCTGTCATCGCCACTCGGCGCATTCGCGCCCTGCGCTTCTTTAGTGCTTGGAACTTTTTTGGCAGTTGCGGATTGCCCACTTGATCGACATAAAGGTTCACGACCGAGATGCGCACACCATGCTTCACTTCGCATGAACCAAGATCGTGGAGATGCGATCGCCACTGCTCGTATTCGTCTAAATCCTCGGCGACGCGTTTGGACAGGAGGATGTGCCCCGCGTCGCCGCAATCCATCACCCGCTGCGCGATATTGATTCCAGCGCCGGCTACATTGGCCTTATCGCTTACGTCTATAACCCCGCTAACCGGGCCGCTGTGTACTCCCATCCGAAGTTGTAGGCGTGGATGTTCCTTGAGCCCGTGGCTAATCTCCACGGCGCATTGCACAGGCGCTTCCGGACTGGTGTAGAACACCAACGCTATTCCGTCGCCCGTTGGAATTTTAATTAAGCGACCCGCCGCTTCGGCTCGTTGAAATTGCTGGGAGGCGCGAACAATCCGATTTAACTCCTCAATAGCCGCGTGCTGGTGGTTAATGGAAAACTTCGAGTAGCCAACGATGTCGATGAACAAAACATGGGCGATTTCGAGCTGGATCTCTTTCTTGCTCTCAACGGACATCTCGTCGTGCGCTCTAAGATTACGTGAATTTCATAATCGCGTCTTAGTCAGACTGTCGAGAGTGTCAGCGATGATATTCCAGTAATTTGCGCGACTGATTGTGCTCTTTTGCCCTGGTTACGGCAACGACAAAATGACGCGGCCCCCTCCCATGTAGCAGGTGCGCGTAAACACGAGCGGTCAGAATTGATTTACGTGCCGACTTTCCGTATTGACTGACCATTTGTTGCTTTCTTCAGAACGGCGAACACCGATCCGACAGGAATGTTCAACTTTGTTGCGGTCTTGCGGCCGGACCGGTCGCGCCCTACCAGAGCATTTTAGAAACGCTCTACAAATTTTGCGGCTTGGTTTAACATCTTACGCAATGGGTAGTACCTTCGGTCAGCTCTTTCGCGTTACCACTTTCGGCGAATCGCACGGGGGTGGCGTCGGCGTGGTGATCGACGGTTGCCCCCCGAACATGGAACTGTCGGAGGCGGACATCCAATGTGAGCTGGATCGCCGCCGTCCGGGCCAAAGTAGGATCACAACGCAGCGGAAAGAAGAAGATCGGTGCGAAATTCTTTCCGGCGTCTTTGAGGGCAAAACACTCGGTACGCCCATTGCGATCCTGGTGCGCAACAAAGACGCACGGCCAGAGGACTACTCAGAGGTCGCAGACAAATTTCGACCCTCACACGCCGATTTCACTTATCAGGCCAAGTACGGAATTCGAAACTGGCAGGGCGGCGGCCGTGCTTCGGCGCGGGAGACCGTTGGTCGAGTCGCAGCTGGCGCAGTTGCGAAGAAAATACTGTCGATGCTGTACGCAGAATTCGAGATCGTTGCTTACGTCACGCAAATTCATGAAGTCATTGCGAAGGTCGATTGTTCTGCTGTGAAGACGAAGGATGTTGAGAAGAATATTGTTCGTTGCCCGGACACCGCGGCGGCGAATAAGATGGTCTCGTTTGTTGAGGAAGTGCGCAGCCAGGGTGATTCGGTTGGTGGGATCATTGAATGCGTCATCCGCGGCGTCCCGCCGGGGCTCGGTGAACCGGTTTTCGACAAGCTCGAGGCTGATTTGGCCAAGGCGATGCTCAGCATACCGGCGACAAAAGGATTCGAGATCGGTTCCGGTTTTGCGGCAACGCGAATGCGGGGCTCGCAGCACAACGATCCATTTGAGATACGCGCCGGGAGAATTCGCGCGGCAACCAACAATTCCGGTGGCGTGCAGGGCGGCATCAGCAATGGGGAGCAGATTTATTTTCGTGTCGCGTTTAAGCCAACAGCTACAATCGGCCAGGAACAGGAAACGGTGACCAGTTCGCACAGGCAAACTCAGCTGGCTGCGCGCGGGCGTCATGATCCGTGCGTGATTCCCCGAGCAGTGCCGATCGTAGAAGCAATGGCCGCGCTGACGCTTTGCGATCATGCCTTGCGCCAGCGAGCAATTGGTGGTCGATCACAGTGACATCTGAAGCTCAAGAAGTGGCCGGCTCGCCACTTTGGCAGGTGGTCTTCATCTCTTTTGCCGTCATTTTGATTTTATTCGAAGTCGTACGGGGATGGCGACTTGGTTTGATGCGTCAGATCACGCGCCTTGTCGCTCTTGGCGCTGCTTACGCCGCTGCGTTGCTGGGAGCCGGCTTGTTTGTTCCGGTGGCACGGTCCTTTTTCAAAATGCCCGATCCCGTTTTGTCGATCTTGTGCGGCGCGATACTCGCGTTCGCTGTGTATGCGCTGGTGAGCGGCATCGGAGCGATTTTGTTTAAGCGAACTACCCAGCAAGAATCCGGACTTGTCCGGCTTATTTACGGTATTGCAGGCGCGATTGTTGGATTGTTTTTCGGTCTTTTTCTGCTTTGGCTGACAGTTTCGAGTGTACGAGCCATCGGCGCACTCGCTGAAGGACAGGCGACTAACCGGGCGAGCGCTCGGCCACACGATGAACGGGACGCAACCTCGCACGCTCTCAATGTGCGGCGTCGTTTTCTCTCGGAATCAGACGAAAGGATGCCCGCTCTGGCGACATCACTGGCACGCCTGAAGAATTCACTCGAACTGGGTCCGCTTGGAAGCGTGCTCAAGAACACTGATCCAATTTCGCAGAGAACGTACAAAACGCTGGAGAAAGCGGGAAGTGTTCTTTCCAGTCCGGAACGAACGCAGAAATTTCTTACATTCCCGGGTGCGCGCGAATTGGCCGAGCATCCAAAGGTCGTCGCGTTGCGAAGCGATCCGGAAATCGCCGACCTGATCGCGAAAGGCCGATTTATGGATCTGCTTCAAAATCCACGCGTCATTGAAGTAGTAAACGACCCCGTCCTCGCAGAGCGCATTAAAAAATTCGATATTCAACGCGCGCTCGATTACGCGTTGGAGCGCGAGTCGGTAAAACGTTAAGGCATTGCGATTTGCGATCCATAATTCGAGATTCGTAATTCGGATGCCGCCACGAATCACGATTCTCGGATCACGAGTCACTCTGCAGCGGGTTTTAACGCTTTAACCCTTCGACGCTTCAACGAATATAGAAGGCAGCATGAACTACATCGCCACGATCGGCCTGGAAGTGCATGTCCAGCTGAAGACGCGTTCAAAAATGTTTTGCGCTTCTCCGGTTGAGTTCGGGGCGGAGCCGAATACGCACACCTGCCCGGTGTGTCTCGGTCTCCCTGGCGCGTTGCCGGTGATGAATCATGAAGCGTTGCGCATGACGGTGCTGACCGGCCTCATGCTCGGGTGCGACATCGCACCCATCTGCAAGTTCGATCGCAAAAACTATTTCTATCCGGACATGCCGAAGAATTATCAGATTTCGCAGTACGACAGGCCTTTTTGCACCAACGGCGCCGTTCCCTTACACGATTTGGCTTACCCGAAGGACGCACAGAAAAATATCGTCACGCCCGACAAGGAGGTGCATCTGGTGCGTATTCATCTCGAGGAAGACGTAGCCAAAAGCTTCCACTTCGAGAACAGTACGGGAATCGATTTCAATCGGGCCGGCACCGCGTTGATGGAGATCGTGACGCAACCGGAAATCAATTCCCCGGAGGAAGCGTTCGCGTTTCTTACTTCGCTTAAACAAATTTTGATCTACGGAGCCGTAAGCGATGCTGATATGGAAAAGGGCCAACTCCGCTGTGATTGCAACGTGTCGGTACGGCCGGAGTCGCAGGCAGAGCTTGGAGCGAAGGTCGAGATTAAGAACCTGAATTCAATCAGCGGCGTTCGACGCGCCCTGGCCTACGAGATCCGGCGTCAAATCGACGCGCTTAAGAGTGGCGAAACACTCCAGCAAGAAACACGTGGTTGGGACGACACAGCCGGGGAGACGTTTTTGATGCGCACAAAGGAATTCGCGCACGATTACCGCTACTTTCCCGATCCTGATCTTGTGCCGGTGAAGACGGAAGTGCTTCTGACCGAAGTGCGACAGCGCGTGCCTGAGCTGCCCAAGGCGAAACGCGCGCGGTTTGTCGAGCAATATCAGGTGAGCCCATACGATGCCGCCGTGCTTGCGAATGATCTCGATCTTGCGCGCTATTTTGAAGCCGCTGCCAAAGGCGCAAAGAAACCGAAGAATGTCGCCAACTGGATTCTGAATGATTTGCAGAATGCCCTGGGCAATGCGGGTAAAACAATTAATAATTGTCCGGTTCTACCGGAGGCGCTTGATGAGTTGGTTAATCTGATCGACGCCGGAAAGATCAGCGGCAAACAAGGTAAAGAAGTTTTCGCGGAGATGTTTGCGAGCGGAAGACGCGCGGCCGCGATTGTGAAAGAAAAGGGGATCGAGCAACTTAGCGACTTAGGCATCATCGAAAAATTAGCTGACGAGGTAATCGCAGCGAACCCCAAGCCCGTCGCAGATTTCAAAACTGGTAACGTTGCTTCGCTCAATTTTCTCAAAGGGCAGGTGATCAAATTATCAAAAGGGAAGGCTAACCCGCAGCTGGCAGGCGAAATCTTGGAGCAGAAGCTAAAAAGCTAAGAGAAAAAACGTTCGACGCTCAACGCAGAATGTCGAGGTCAGAAATTGTAGGGCGACCGCTCGGGCTGCCTGTCTTTTGATCTGGCAGGCGATGCGCCCGCCCTACAACGTGTTTGATAGAGATCATGAAAATCCTAATTGCCCCCGACAAATTCAAAGGCGCGCTCAACGCGCCCGAAGTTGCGGAAAACATTGCAAATGGACTCCACGACGCTCTGCCTGAAGCGAAGATCGATATCGTGCCGATGGCGGACGGCGGCGAAGGAACTGCGGAAGCGATTTGCTCAGCGCGCGGCGGTTCATGGTTAAAATGCAAGGCACACGATCCTATCGGTCGCGAAATCGATGCGCGTTACGCGTGGATTGAAAATGGGAAATTAGCGGTGATGGAAATGAGCGAAGCCGCCGGAATGCGACGGCTCTCTGAACACGAACGCGATCCGGTTCGCGCCACTACGTTTGGTGTTGGCGAAATGATTCTGGACGCGGCCAGTCGAGGCGCGAATGAAATCATTATTGGTCTTGGCGGAAGCGCGACAAACGATGGTGGATTCGGGATGGCCAGAGCGTTGGGATTTCGATTCGGTTACAAGCAAGAGCATGAACAGGAGGAGGGCCGGGAAAGTGTCACGGCCCTGGTCGATCTTAGTCGAATTGAAAAGCCGCAGGATTTGAAGTTGCCGAAGATCGTCGCCGCCGTTGATGTGCAAAATCCGTTGCTCGGCGAAAACGGAGCCACGCCAGTGTTTGGTCCGCAAAAAGGTGCGAGCGAAAATGAGCTCAGCCTCTTGGAACAAGCGCTGACCAGACTGGCCGATGTTGTTGCCGAGGAATTTGGTTTTGATTATCGAGATAAACCTGGCGCGGGAGCTGCAGGCGGGCTTGGATTTGGCCTGATGAGTTTTTGCGGCGCGACGATTCGGCCTGGCTTCGATGTCGTGGCGGAAGCCGTCGGGCTCGAGTCAAAAATGAAAGAGGTCAATGTTGTCATCACGGGCGAGGGGAGCCTGGATCGTCAAACCTTGGAGGGAAAAACGCCAGCTGGCGTTGCGAGATTAGCGCGCAAACTTGGCAAAAAAGTTTTCGCGATCGCCGGGCGCTGCGACGGAGACCCGCAGGTGTGCGAGTTGTTTGATGAAGTTTACCAACTAGCGCGCTCTGACATGACTGAGAAGGAACAAATGAAGCATGCGGGAGAGTTATTGCGCGAGAAAGCGCGGGAGCTGGCGCAAGCTTTCTAGCTGAGAAACGATGTACTGACATGTCATCCCGAGCGGAGCGAGGGACCTCACAGTCGAAGCGGGGGTTACTCAATGCGGTTTGCGTGATCAATCATCCTGCGAGAGATCCCTCACTTTGTTCGGGATGACAAAATCATTTCTTCGCGTTCCTCGGATCGTCGGCTGGATTCACATAATTAATCTGCCATGGTCCGACGCCATGAAGTTGGATGACTGTTTCACCTTCAGACCATGCCGTGTGTTTCATGCCGGCAGGCCAGTAACCAAACGAACCGGCCGGAAGTTTTTTGGCGCTTTCGCGATCGAGCGCTTCTCCGGTTGCGAGATAAAGAGCACCCGAAATCACAGTGACCCGCTCGGTTTTTGGATGGGTGTGCGGCGCGATATGATAGCCGTCAGGAAACCTAAAACGCACTACGAACGGGCCCTCTTTCGTCGGATCGCCTTCGAGTACAGCCATCCTTGCGCCGGGAGGCAAACCCGCTGGCCCTGTTTTCCATTCAATGGTCGTTGGAGGATAAAGACGCATGTCGACGGCCTGCGTCCCTTCCGCAGGTGACTGCATCAACGGCAACGCCATCGCCAACAGCGTAGCTAATGCGGAACCGAACATAGTTCTCATGAACTGACTATTGTTTCCGATTTTGCGGCTGCAAGTGGTTCAGTAAAACTCGCGGTATTGCTTTGCTGTTTCGACGTAGCTCCACGCCCATCGGGCGATGTCCTTTTGTTCGTCGAGGTTCAGTTGACGGCGGATTTTCGCCGGCGATCCGAGCACGAGCGAGCCTGACGGAATCTTGGTCCCGATGGTGACGAGCGCGTTTGCGCCGATAATCGAGCGCGCACCGACTTCCACATCGTCGAGAATGATAGCGCCCATGCCGACCAGCACTTCATTGTCGATCGTGCATGCGTGTACCACAGCGGTGTGGCCGACGGTGACCAATTCACCCATGGTTGTTGGATAATTTGTGTCGACGTGAACGACGGCATTGTCCTGGATATTCGATCGCGGGCCGATGATGATGCGATTGATATCGCCACGAAGCACAGCGCCGTACAAAACGCTCGATTCTTCTTCCAGAATCACGTCGCCAATCACCGTTGCGCCTGGCACAATCCACGCGCTGGAATGGATCGTAGGACCTTTTTTTAAACGCGCGGCGATACCGGCGTGTCCAGTGGGGAGTGTGTCGGGTTCGATAAGCATTGAAGTGCATTGAACATCAACTCCGCCTGCCATGTCGAGCGAAGTCGAGAAAACTCTGGTATTTAAGAGATTCCTTTCCTTCGGTTGGAATGACAAACATCGAATAACGGAATCCGATTTTATTATTTCCGTGCTTGGGCGATTATAGGCACCGCATGCAGCAGTTCCCTCCAGAAGAAGTTACACCGTTCGTCTTCTCCGATCCCACGGGAAAGCGCTGGCCGCGGTTACGCCTGATCCTACTCATTGCGGGCGTACTGTTTTTCCTGGCGACGGTCGTGTTCGTTCAGACGCTTTTCGTTGCGCCGAAACTGAATGTGCCGTTTTCCTTGCGGCAGTTGAAGGGCCAGTTGAGAGCATTGCAAAAGCAGAACCCCGCGGACCAATTGTCTCCAAGCTCGTTGCTCTGGCAGAAATTCGCCGCGGCGCGACAGGCGACCAAGAAGCTCGCCGGCGCAGCGCCCGTGCCGACGACTACACGGCCGCGCAAGAAATCGCCCAATAACGAAGTGCGTCTGGCGTTCTATGCGAACGGCGATCCGTACAGCTACGCGTCACTGGAGCAACATGCCGGACAGATTACACATCTTTGTCCGGAATGGATGACGGTGATCAATGGTCTGGGCGATTTACAAATCGATGGAGACACCCGGCTGTCGAAACTGACCGCAAGCAAGGGGATTGCGCTGATGCCGCTGCTGACAAACCTGGTCGGCGACACGTGGCAGCCCGAAGCGATTGAAAATCTCGCGCACGGACCGGCCCAACGGCAGGACCAGTTTATCGAGCGAGTGCTTTCCGTGTTGCGCAACGCGAAGGCGGCAGGCGTGGTGGTCGACTGGCAGCAAATCGACCCGGCTTACAAAAAAGACATCACCGGATTTATCGACAAATTCGCTGACGTCTTGCACGACAATAACAAGGAGCTTTGGCTGTGCGTTCAGCCCAGTCAGGAGCTGGATTACATCGATTTCGATGCGCTTTCCGACAACGTCGATCGTTTTGTAGCGATGTTGTTTGATGAAACGTCGGACACAGATCCACCCGGGCCGGTGGCGTCGCGTTCGTGGTTTGAAGGATGGGTCCATGTGCTGCTGGAAGATTCCGACACCAAACAATGGATCTTCGCAATTGGTAACTACGGATACGATTGGACGATTGGCGCAAAAAAAGCCGAGATGATCAGTTTTTCGGAAGCGATGAGTCGTGCCAACGATGCCGAAATCAAGAGCGCGGAAGTTCGGGGACCGGCTTACAGCCCGTATTTTTATTTCCAGGATGAAGAGAAGGAGCATGCCGTCTGGTTTCTGGATGCAGTGACCTTTCTTAACCAGCTGCGCGAGGTGCGCGACAAAAAGGCCGGCGGCTTTGCGCTTTATCGGCTCGGCAGCGAAGATCCTGCGATTTGGGATGCGTTAAATGTCCCACGGGATTTTAAACTCGACGAGCAAACGCGGCAGGCACTCGAACGGATAAAATCAACCGACACAATAACTGATGTCGGCGACGGTGAGATTGTAACTGTAGACGAGGATCGCACCGATGGATTACGAAAGCTTGCTGTGGACGCCGATGGCTATCTCACGGCGAAATACGTGAGGTTTGCAGAATTCCCGACGCTTTATCATCAAGGCGCCGGCGGTGAGCATCAGGTCGCGATCACTTTTGACGACGGCCCTGACCCGCGATGGACGCCGCAGATTTTAGACGTTCTCAAGGCGGCAAACGTGAAAGCCGCGTTTTTCCTGGTGGGAGTGAACGCGGAACGTTATCCGGGGCTGGTGCGGCGCATCGTCAACGAAGGACACGAGATTGGGAACCATACTTATTATCATCCTAACCTGGCGCTCTGCTGGCCCGAGCATATCCGGCTGGAGCTGAACGCAACGCAGCTCTTGCTCGAAACAATAACAGGCCGCGCCACCACATTCTTCCGCCCGCCTTATGAGGCAGATACGAGTCCGACACAATTGACCGAACTGAGTCCGCTGAAAATTGCGGAAGACTTAAACTATCTCGTCGTTCTTGAAAGTATCGATCCGCAAGACTGGGCGAAGCCTGGAGCAGACATCATTGTGCAGCGTGTGAAACAACAGCGGCGTGATGGAAGCATCATTTTGCTGCACGACGCGGGCGGTGACCGGTCGCAGACAGTGGAGGCGCTCCCACGCATCTTGGATTGGCTTCATACGCGCGGCGACACCGTGGTCCCGTTGAGCACGCTTCTGGGCACGACGCGCGACGCAGTCATGCCGGTGGTGCAAAACAATGGACGATCGCTTGCTCGCCTAGTGAGCAGCACCGGATTTCGCGTTTACCACACTATCGAGGAATTTCTCTGGGCGTTCATGATCGTCGCGACGGCGCTTGTGGTCGTCCGTACGCTGGTCGTCATTTGGCTCGCCCATTGTTTTAAGCGCGGGCCGAAGACAGATTTTGCAGAGCCGATCAGCGTAGTGATCGCTGCTTACAACGAAGGCAAAGTGATCGCCGAAACTTTGCGCACGCTTCTTGCCACAGACTACAAAGGCGAAATCGAAGTCGTTGTCGTCGATGATGGGTCCCGTGATGAAACTGCCGCGGAAGTTGAGCGTGTTGCGAACAATGATCCGCGCATTCGCCTATTGCAACAGGACAATCGCGGGAAGGCGCGGGCTCTCCGATGGGGCCTCGCGGCCGCCCGTCATGGCATCGTTGTTTTCATCGATGCCGATACTCAATGCCAGAGCGATACGCTTGTGCGGCTGCTGGAACCATTCGCCGATGAGCGCATCGGCGCGGTATCGGGTCACGCGAAAGTTGGGAACTTGCGCACGTTCATCGCACGTTGCCAGGCGCTGGAATACACCTGCGGTTTTAATCTGGACCGGCGCGCTTACAACCGATGGGATTGCATCACCGTCGTGCCTGGCGCCATCAGCGCGGTTCGCAAAGCTGCGATCGATCAAGCGGGCGGCCTGAGTCTGCAGACACTGGCTGAAGACACCGATCTCACGCTTTCGTTACACAGACATGGACAGCGGATCGTTTATGTGCCCGACGCAATCGCGTGGACAGAAGCGCCCGAAAGCGTGCGCACCCTCGCCAAGCAGCGATTTCGCTGGGCTTATGGCACGTTGCAATGTCTCTGGAAACATCGCGACATGGTGTTCAACTGGAACTATCGCGCGCTCGGCTGGTTTAGTTTGCCTGGCGTCTGGTTTTTCCAGATCATTCTCGTAGCCATCACGCCGATGGTAGATTTGTTCCTGCTTGCCTCTTTACCATTCGGCGCGTGGAATGCGGTGCTGCCATTCGTGATCATTTTCCTTGCGATGGACGTTCTGCTGGCCACGCTCGCCTGCATTCTGGAGCGGGAACCGATCCTGCGCGCCTGGCGCATTTTACCGATGCGCCTGATTTACCGTCCGATGCTCAGCTATTGCATCTGGAAAGCAATCTTGCGCGCGATCAAAGGCGCATGGGTCAGCTGGGGCAAACTCGAGCGCACCGCCAGTGTGCCCGTGCGGGTGTAAGCACAAGCGCAAAGGAGTCATTAATGCCGCGCTGCCGAGTGATCCTCAACAATGCGAGGACGCGTGCGTAATCTGAAGGCTGGTTGACCGACAGATGAAAGTCCTACCAGGTAAGATTGAGAGCGGTGTCGGCGACCTTGGAACGTGGATCGAGAAACTCAGTACACACTATGGGCGAAAGACCGGGATAAAGCTTTGCCCGGGCACGCTGAACGTTCGACTATCCGAGCCATATGCTGTTCCAGCAGGCTGTACTCGATTGGAAGCGCATGAATAGGAAGGCTTGGTAAGTGTCAGCATCGTGCCGTGCCGCATTTGCGGGCGCCAAGCATTTATTTTACGGGCCGACCGCAATGAGAAAGGAACCGGGCGATACCCTCGATCTGTCGTGGAAATCGGCAGCGATGTGAAGCTGCGCGTTAAATACAATCTCATGGATAACTATGAAGTATCCATTGAAGTCGAAGGGTAATCGAGCGACGGAGCCAACTCCGAAAGCTTGCGGGCGGTGTTCGCACTCGCGGGCTATTTCGTCCACTGGTAGATTCTAAATTCGTTCGATCCTCGTTAGGTATAATCATGCGCAAACTCATCTCCAGTGGCAGCCCATACGAACCGAAGGTTGGAATTTCACGAGCGGTGCGCGCCGGAAATGTGGTTGCAGTTTCCGGAACTGCTCCACTTGGGCCGGACGGGCGCACCGTTGGCGTTGGAGATGCCGCAACCCAGGCCAGGCGATGCCTTGAGATCATTGCTGCAGCCTTGGAGAAAGCTGGCGTGTCGCTACGGCAGGTGGTTCGCACTCGCACTCTTCTCGTGAGGATCGAGGATTGGCAGGCAGTGGCCGCAGTGCACGGCGAGTTCTTTGGCGAGATTCGACCCGCGAACACGATTATGCAGATAACACGGTTTATTGATCCCGACTGGTTGGTCGAGTTCGAAGCAGACGCCATAGTCGATGATGAACAAAACGCCTGATCAAGCACGAGAGCGCGTAGAATGAAGACCTTTTCCGCGTAAAGCGAGCACGCGGCAGGGCTCGCGTCAGGTGACCGTTTGGTCCGTCGTCGTGCCTGGGCTTTCTGCCGCAACCGAGCGATAATAGCCCGGGCTGCAGATCAGCCAGGCAATGTTTGCCAGCTATCCGCGCGTGGTAGAAGTTGGGAGGCATGTCGCAAAACATCGACAGCATTCTCGACGCCGCGGAGCAGCAGCAGGCGAGTGACGTTTTCCTCCAGGAGAACGAGGT
Organism: Candidatus Udaeobacter sp.; assembly: GCA_035651975.1. Lineage (GTDB taxonomy): Bacteria > Verrucomicrobiota > Verrucomicrobiia > Chthoniobacterales > UBA10450 > Udaeobacter. The sequence continues at coordinate 21,867 of DASREQ010000028.1, read as the reverse complement.
TCCACGGCTAAAGATCAATGGACAAATCATTGTGTTCGGCAAGGAACCGCTATCGGTCGTGGACATGGGCGCCTTCTGGCAGGCTTGTGGCGCGAACGCGCAAGGCGACGGCGACAGGGATCGCGACAGCGGCTTTATCTCGCCCACGCATACGCGTTACCGCGTAAACCTGCACCGCACCATGGGCCGTCTCGGTGCGGTCCTGCGCCGGATCAAGACCAATGTGCCTGGCTTAAACGCGCTCGGAGCACCCGAGTGGCTCCTGACCCGATGGGCCGCGCGCGAGCACGGCCTGATTCTTGTGACGGGACCGACCGGCTCGGGGAAATCCACCACCATCGCGTCCCTCCTTCAATGGATGAACGAGAACCAGGTGCGGCATATCGTAACGATCGAGGACCCGATCGAGTATCAGTTCACCAGCAATCGTTGTCATTTTACGCAGCGACAGGTGGGACGTGACACCGGGACTTTTGCGACCGGGTTGCGGAGCGCGCTTCGTCAGGCACCGGACGTCATTTTTCTTGGCGAGGTTCGCGATTACGAGACGGCGTTGACGGCCCTCCAGGCTTCGGAAACCGGGCATCTCGTTCTTTCAACCATGCATTCCGAGAAGGTTGCGGACACGATGGAGCGCTATTTGAATCTTTTCCCGACCGAACACGCGAAGCATGGCACGAACCTGCTGGCAAACCAACTCTCTGGCATTCTCTGCCAGAAGCTGGTTGAATCTGCTGACGGAGGTTTGCATTTGCTGGTGGAACACGTCGAAAATGCGGGTGCCATGCGCGACTGGATCGCGAGACGCGAGTTACAGAGCATTGATCAGTATATCGGGCGAGGATCGGACCCTGCCGCCGTTTCATTTTTGCAATCGACGATCAAAGCTCTCCAAGCCAAGATCATCACGGAAGCGACCGCCATGGCTTCAGTCAGCAATGAAGCCGAGCTTCGTCGCGCCATGAGGGGAATCGGGTAGACGAGTTCTCCGCACCATGTAAATCCTTATGGAGAAACATGACTTGATCGATTTTCTGCTGCTTGCGGTGCAGAAGGGCGCTTCTGATCTCCATTTGACAGCCGGGGCGCCGCCGATGATTCGAGTATCCGGTGTCATCCAGCCGCTGACGGAAGAGGCGCTATCCGCGGAGGACACAAGGAGGCTAGTGATCGAGGCCTTGAAGGATGTACAACGGTCGAAGCTCGAAAATGAATGGCAGCTTGACTTCGCGTTGCAGGTTGGTGATCTCGGGCGCTATCGCGGAAACGCGTGCTATGTGTCCGGTGCGGTTGAGGCCAATTTTCGACGTATTCCCTCTGAGGTCGGCGATCTCAATTCCTTGGGACATTCTCCTATATTGGACAAGTGGTGTGACGAGAGAGCCGGTTTGATACTCGTGACGGGCGCGAGCGGTGAAGGCAAAAGCACAACACTGGCGAGCATGGCCCAGACAATAGCCAGACGGCGTTCGGTCAACATTGTCAGTATTGAAGACCCGATCGAATTTGTTCACTCGCAGGGGCGAAGCCTGGTGAACCAGCGCGAGGTCGGTGCTGACGCGCGCGATTTCGCGTCAGCCCTCAAGAATGCATTGAGACAGGATGCGGACGTCATTGTTGTAGGCGAGATGCGGGACCCCGAGACGATCCAAACTGCGATTACGGCGGCGGAAACCGGGCACCTTGTGATTGGAACCATGCACACCAACGACGCGCCAACGGCCGTTGGCCGGATCCTTGATGCCTTTCCAAAGGAAGGCCAGCAGTTCGTCGGTTCCCAACTTGCCTGGTCGCTGTTGGGAGTGGTGTGCCAGTATCTACTGCCGCGAAGCGATCAGTCAGGCCTGGTGTTGGCCACGGAATTGATGACCGTGAACTCGGGAATCGCGGCGTGTATCCGGGACGGGCGGCTTTCCCAGATTCCCGGACTGATTCAAATCGGACATGCCGACGGCATGCATACCGTGGACGACAGTCTTATCGAGTTGCTTCTGGCTGATCGCATCAGTCTGATGGACGCGATGGCTCACGCGAGGGACGCCAACTTTGTAAAGGAGGAGTTCCAGAAAGCTTTGAAGTCCCAGAGAAAAGGGTGGTTTGCGGGAATGTTCAACAAATGAAACGCCGGGCGCGGCGGCATCGAATTTGATTCAACGGAAAACCTAGCGGGCGATGGATTGCAATACATCAATCTGCAATTTTGCCCCGAAGAACGGTGAGTGAATACGGCGGCAGTTCGTAGAATGAAGATAGTTTGCGCCTAAAGCGAGCAGGCGGAAGGCTGCGAATTGGATGGCCATTTGGTCCGTCATCGTGCCACACATACTGATCTCGCGAGAACTGAATCACATCGACGTCGCCTGCAAAGGTCACTTGCCGCTGCCCATTGGAGAAGTTGAACCGCACGTTGAGTCGGGCTGTCCGCCTGGGATCCTTGTTAATTGCAAGTAGCGCCCATTGTTTATCAGGCCGTCGCACGGCATAGACGCTTACCACAGATGACAGCGTCGATGTACCTTGCTTTATGGTTACTCGGAATATGTCGTGCACATCATCTATCGGCTGCATCCATTCCTTGTTGATGAGCTGGGCGGCATGGTAACCGGACAGACGATTCAATTGGTCGTTGTTTGGGTTCAATTGAAGCATCATGAGATTGCCCCACGAGCATTTGAGCTCGTCCTGGAGGTAGTTCGGCTCGTATCCGTAAAGGTAAGGCTTGGCGCCGCCGAGTGTTAGAAATGTCCCCACTGTGTCTGCATTGAAGAGGGCGCCTTGAATGTCCACCTCGTGGCGCCCACCAAAGACGGAATAACCGTATTCTGTCATTAGCCATGGAATTGCCGTAGAAAGGCCATCCGCTCGTAAGCTCGCCATCATCGCTTCTAGGCGCCTTGGAGTTTGCAACAACTGTGGGGCCGCGTCGGCGCAAATGTTGTCGAACGGGTAGAATTCAAATGAGAAAAAATCGAAGGGACATCCCGCACGGTGGATGGAATTGAGAAAACGATTCATCCATGACCGATTGCCTGTTGCATCAGGCCATGTGAGGAGTTGCTCCTCAAAATTTTGCAGGCTTGGTCCTCCGAGTTTCAATTGCGGATTCAGCGCAGCGAGCCTGCGAGCAACTCCGGTGTAAAGCGCTGCATAATCTTCCGGCGATGCCCATTGTCCATCGGGCTCTTCGCCGAGCTCGATTCCTTCCACTTGATAATTCCGCCGGCCCAGATAGTTGATCTCAGCGGTCGCGTTCTCCGGGGTGTCGTACAAAACGCCGACAGGCACAAGGACGGGCAAGCCGTTCGTCAACGCGCTGCGCAAGATGAAATCGAGTCCCGGTTGCTCGACGTTGTAATCGATGTCCTCAGACCGGTGCCAGGGATCGGTCGAAGATACGTAGATCACTGACTGCGTATGACGATCTGGAGTGTGTTGAATGTAATCGTGAAATTCTTCGCGACGGTTGGTATTTCCGAGATCAATCTCGCGAATTGCAAATCCCAGGCGATCGCGAATGTCGTTTGAGGTTTGCACGGCTGTTTGCGAACCCCGGTTCATCACCAGGCGGACAAAACGAACCTGAAGTGCTTTTGTGCAGAGGCGAACGGATTCGTCGCCGCCCGATCCGTGGTTCACTGCACCGTTTGGAAAAGGGCGCCACTGATCTTTGCGATCGGCGTGCAAATGCATCGGATCATTTCCACTCCAGTACTCGACTCTATATTGCTGGGCGAACGGCGTGCCCCAGTGGATCCGAATGGAGTTCACCGCCCTGGCTGCGCCCAGATCGATCACCACCCACTGCGGATGGGCATCGTCGGGTTCGCCTGTGAACTGGGGATCGAGATAAGGATTACTTTTCCAAAAGGATTCTTTGTCGCCGTCGGCGATGCGGGAATAACCGTCATCGTTCGCTTGATCGATTGTGTTTCCACGTCGCGGCAAACGGTAGCCATAGGAAAGGTTTATCGGCTCTGCCAGCGAATCGTCCGAGGTCCAATATCCGGACTGATGAACAGGATCGGTCCATGTGCCACGCGGGTTCCAATGCCAAACCTCCCCGGCAAGCTCGGTTCGCAACCGATACGTCAGCGGCCCGAATCCGGCTGATCGCATCTCAGCGATGTTCCTGTCCGTAAACATCCGGGCACATTCGCCTTGCTCGTGACCATCGACGCCCGCGCCCAATGCTTGAGTTGGCACACAATGATTTACCGGGTGATCCGCGAGGACGACGGCAGAAATCGCAAATGGCTTCTCATTGGCAAGTGCCTCTGGTTCCGGCGCCAGGTGGAAGATACCGCCAAGAGAAAGCGATGCGAAGACGCATCGCGCTCCGAAAGTCCGCCAGTCGGGTGGACTCGTCCCGTGGTGAGCTTTCGCGAAACGAGATTGGTCGCTCGATGAATTTCGCACGAAGTGCTTTGGGAGTGCGATGCGTCTTCGCATCGCTTTTGGCTGTTACCGTTGCGCTTTCTCCAGTTGCTTCCTGACCTGGTCTTTTTCGTGGCGAACGTCTTTCAGATGACTTTGGAGCAATGGCAGCTGCGATGCCTGCGGGTTTGGGTAATGGCGCAGGGTCTGGTTTTTTTTACCACCCCAGTATGCGGGACCGGGTCTTTTCGCCTCACCGATTTGGACAAGCAAATTGTCTTCTTGCCTTTGAAGCTCCTCGTAGCGGGCTTGCAGCGCCCGAATGTTGTTCTGCCGAGCGGCTTGTTCTGCGCGATATTGATCGGCCTTTTGCGATGCCGCCGCTTTCTGCCGCGAAGCTTCTTCTTGCTGCTTTCGGGCTTGATCGAATCCGGCACTTTGTTGCACCGAATAATCGCCAGCTTTCTGAGGATCATAGCCGAAACGATCCTGAACGTCCTTCGGCAGTTCGGTGAAGTAAACTTTGGAAATGCCCGACCTGCTGGTTAGCACGATGCCATCCGGTTCGACCCGGCTTACTGTGACATCCTTGTATTCTTTTCCGGTAAGCGTTTTGAAATCATCTGCCGGCGCCACCGAGATGAAAGACAGGATCAAAAAGGTGAGAGGTCTTATCTGCATCCGCATGCTTCGATCACTGGGATTTTGCCCTCAACTATGGTTTGCCAGTCAAGGAAAATTGCCAGATTCGTGCGCAGACATGAAAAACCGACTACGATCGCGACCGGCCCGGCTGCCTCTACATTTCTTGTCTTCGAATCGGCCACTGCGCTGGACACTCCATTTTTTGCAGAGAACTTGCGAACTCGGATGCGCACAGTTTTTGCGGTGATCGTTGCAGTAGTTGCATCAAGTTTGGCGCTGATCGGATGCCGACGGGGCGCTGCCGTTCAGCGCGTCGATCCAAACGGCCCGGTTGAGGTTGTGATTCCTGAACATGGCGCTTATACCGGCGCGTTCATGGATTTTGGGGACGAGGAGGATGACGTCACGCTTGAGACGATCGAGGATTTTGAGCAGATGGTGGGCAAGCACCAGGCTATCATCGCTTCGTCCAGTTATTGGGGAGAACAAAACTTTCCCGTAGGCAATCTCAATGTCATTTGGCGACACGGTTCGTTGCCGCTGGTTTTTTGGTCGCCATGGGACAAGCCGTATGAGGAAGACCACGGGCCGGACAAGTTCAGTTTGACCGAGATTCTTTCCGGCAGGTGGGATTCGTACATCGATATGTGGGCCGATGCTGCGCGGAGTTTTGGTCATCCGATGATTGTCGTGTTCGGTGTCGAAATGAACGGCACCTGGTTCCCGTGGTCGGGGACCTACTATGGCGGAGCGGAATGGGACAAAGACCTGAACAACTGGAAAGGCCCGGAAACATTTCGCAAAGCATTCCGCTACGTCGTAGATCGCGTTCGAGCGCGCGGCGCTTCAAATATCAAATGGATGTTTCACACGAATAATTATCCCTATCCGTACGAAACCTGGAACTGCGCGCCGGCTTATTATCCCGGGTCCGATTACGTCGACTGGCTCGGCCTGAGCGTTTATGGACAGCAGTATAAGGACGAGCCCAACCCAGACATTCCTTCATTGGTGAACTGGCCCTATCAAGAAATGTCCAGGCTTGATCCGCATAAACCAATCATGATTGCCGAATGGGCGACTGGGGAGTTTCCGCACTCCGCTGAGGGCGGCGGGGTTGGCAAAGCCGAATGGATCAGGCAGGGACTCAAGCTGTTTCGCACGCGTTATCCGCGCATCAAGGCCGCGGTTTACTGGCACGAGCGCTGGCAAAACGCCGACGGTTCTTACAGTAACCTGCGCGTGAACTCCTCCGTGGAATCGCTCAGGGCCTATCGTGAAGGAGTGGCGCATCCCGACTGGCTTGGCGATTTGATTCTGCGGGCGATCCCGAAACAATGATTCTGGGGAGCACGCGCCTCGCGTGCGCTCTCCAGAGTTTCCCAATTACGGTCTCCCGGTTGACGCCCTTTTTTGAAAATCGAGAGCAATTTTCCAGGCGCCATCGGACTCGAGACGCCAGATACACAGGTAGATTCCCTGTTCATTGATCATGTGGCGCTCGCTCTTGTATTCACCGTATTCATATACAAGATCAACGGGGTTACTTGTGCCGGTACCTGATGGCGCACGTGTCGTTTTCGCGTCCTCTTCGTCAAGCATTTTCTCGGCAGCTTTTTTGCCAACGCCGGGGAGCTGGCCGCTGCGATAAACACGGATATCGTCACTGGCGTTGTCGATAATCGCGTCGGCTTCATCGTCCTTGAGCGACTCTGCAAAGCTGCGTTGTTCTTTTTCCAAATCAGCGCTCGCAGATTCAGCGCCAGTGGGAGCAAACTTTGGAACGTATGTTTTGATTTCTGCCTCCGTTTGTCGTGGCTGCGGATGGTCCAACCCGACATCGAGGACAATTTTCCACACGCCGCGCTTGTTTTTTTGCCAGATTGTTACGAAATGGCCGAACGCGTCCGGCGTTTTCGCGTCGCGCGATTTGCGTGATTCCCAAGGACCGGTCGTATAGCCGAGCTCACCGCTTCGGGAAATCGACGCGAAGACAGGTTGCCAGCTTATGACCGGATCGCTCTTCGCTTCGCGCCAAAACTTTTTCCCGTTGACTGCGGTGGGCGCGAAGATTACCGCATCGTCGCCAAAGATCGAGATGGACGCTTCGCGAAATCCTTTTTCGCCGGCGAGTTTAGCGTAAGCCTTTTCAGCAGCGATGAGTGAACCAACGGCTTTTTCAAGATCGACGTCTTCTGCGTGTGCTCCTGCGGCGACAAGCAATGCGATAAACGCGAAAAATTTGGATCGCATAGACAAAATCATTGGTTGGCGGCGTTTTGGGAATAAAGACCGTGAAAAGGTCATGGACAACATCGCCAGCCATGAGGATTGGAAGAGTTGCTTTTCAGAAATCGGCCCCGGTCTGCTGCTTTTCGCCCGGCAATGGGCGCGATCGGCAGCTGATGCCGAGGACATTGTCCAGGAAGCTTTCGTCAAGTTTTGGCGGCGAAACCACAAGATTAATAACCGTGCGCTGCTTTATGCCACTGTGCGTTCGATTGCTCTCGACTTTATCCGTCGCGACAAACGCCGCGCTCGACGCGAGGCCACTGTTTTTGCCGAAGCCGACCCAACTGTTGAGCCGCAGTTTGAATGGGAAAATGAAGCGCAATCGGCGCTCGCTGCGGCGGTCAGCTGTTTGCCACACGATCAACGCGAGGTGCTCGTCTTGAAAATCTGGAACGAACTTACCTTTAGTGAAATCGCCGAGGCACTCGGCATCTCCCAAAATACCGCGGCGTCCCGATATCGATACGCTCTGGCTAACCTGAAGAAGAGTTTGCAACCGCAATGAACGATTTCTCCGACATAGAGTATGAGTTGAAAGTGTTGCGACCAACGCAGCCTTCGCCGGTGCTCTTCGAGCGCATTGAAGAAGCGATGGTGGATTGTAGAGCAGGCGCTTCGCCTGCGAGGCAACCGGAGCGGTTGCCATACAATTGGTTGTCGTCAGGCGCTGCTCTCGCAGCTGCGGCGGTCGTTCTGCTACTCGCGCGGATCAACACCGATCAAAGGAGAAACGAAGAGAAAGAAATCGCACAAGTTCCATCCGCGTCCGAAACAAGACCGGTTCTGCCTGCCTTCTCAGGTCGAAGCGGCATCGAGGGATCGATGGCCTCCAACAAATTCATTCCCTCTGGTGCTACCCAGGTCGTCTATAACACTCGCGACGAAGGCTTGCAGTTTGCCGACGATTCGAAGCAACCGTTGAGGCGCCTTCGTTATCAAACGCAACAGACGTGGCAGTGGCGGAATCCCTCCACTGGCGCATCGCTTCGCGTCTCTTACCCGAGCGAGGAAGTCGTCCTCATTCCCGTTTCCGGCCAATGAACCTTTCACTCTTATTCTTGCTCTTGCTCCTGCTCTTGCTCAACCGGGAAGGCGAACGCGATTACGAGCACGAGCAAGAACATGAGCATGAGTAAGAGGAAACTGAATCGATTTAACCAAATAAACCTATGAAAATAAGACTCGTTACGATCATTGCGTGTGTCGGGTTCCTGCCGGTTGCGGGATTTGCGCAGACACCGCCTCCGGCAGCTGCCGGACCGCAACCACCCGGACAGCCGCATCCGCCGTCGCCGGGTGGTCACGAAAAACCGCCGAAAGTTCCTATGATCTTTCTCGGCGTAGAGACATCACAAGTTCCAACTGTGGTAAGCGAACAGCTTGGCCTGTCCAAGGGGCTCGGGTTAGTAGTCGAGTACGTCGTGCCTGATAGTCCTGCGGCGGCAGCAGGCATTCAGCAGAACGATATTCTCAAAATGCTGAACGACCAGATTCTGATCGAACCGAGTCAGTTGCGGAAGCTCCTGCAGACCTTTTCTGACGGCACGGACGTGACGCTTACGATCTTGCGCAAGGGGCAGGAACAGAAGGTCACCGTCAAGCTTACAAAGAAGGAAAGACCCCAGCGTCATTCCTGGGCCCCCGGTGGCAAACACGACTGGCATTGGGATTTTGATGACACGGGGGATCTCGGCGAGCAGATGCAAGGTCTGAAAGAACAATTGCAAGAGCAACTCGGCGCACAGCGCGGCATGATCCGTGAGACAGTGATGAAAGCTCACGAGGCGGCAAGACGCGCGCGGGAAGACGCCCGGCGCGCTGCGCGGGAAATTCGCATTTTGAGTAAAGACAACGGCACACTCAAAGCTACCAGGATCGACCTCGGTAAAGCGCAAATCGTTTTCTCCGACAACAAAGGCGAGATGAAGGTAGAAAACGTGGACGGAAAAAAAATACTCACGGCGAAAGATCCACAGGGAAAACTGCTCTTTAGCGGACCGGTCGAGACGAAAGAGGATCGGGATAAAATGCCGCCTGATGTTCGTGAGCGTTATGAAAAACTCCAGCAAAATGATTTACCGGCGGTCGCGCCTGGAACAGATGCCGACGAAGAGAATGAGGACGATGCCGATGAGGATGACGACGCACTGCAATTAACTGACACAGTTTTCGTGCCACCATGCATTCAATGGACCTCAACGACGCGAGCTTGAAGCACACAAGCTAGACATTGGCGATCCTGAGGCTGAGGAGGAACTCCGTCGAGTGCCTTAACCTGGCCTGGCCAGCCGCTCGGCGGAGTTTTCCCGCAATATGGGTAGCGCACGCGTCTCGCGTGCTGGCGATGTTGTCCTCGCCATCGCGAACTTTTCCCTCCGGATCCTCCACATCCACGGGAACGAATTCTAAGAAAGACTGTTTCGGCGCGACGCCGAAACCAGCACGCGAGACGCGTGCGCTACCCAAGCTGACGCCCCACGATGGCATTTTTCTTGCCGCGTTAGATCCGCGCGCCTATAAGGAGAGCGCGCAATGATGCGGCTCTTTTTGCTCACAGCAATCATTGGGCTTTATTCTCCGCTCCTCGCGCAAACATCGTCGCCTACGGCTTCGCCTGACCGCAGTGCTAAAGCGTTGCAGGCGGGGCCCTCCCTCGAGCAACGGGTCGCCGACTTGGAAGCTTATGTGAACAATTCCGCGCGCGGCGCTGATTCGGCCAATGTACCGGCGGCATCAAACATTTCCGGTCCTGGTCCTGCGCACAATGCCTGGATGATGACCTGCGCCGCGCTGGTGCTTTTTATGACGTTGCCAGGACTCGCACTTTTTTATGGCGGGCTCGTCCGCGCGAAGAACGTTCTCTCCGTGCTGGCGCAGTGTCTTGGCATTGCGGGCTTGGTAACAATTCTCTGGTGGCTGGTCGGTTATTCCCTCGTTTTTTCGCGTGGCTCACCCCTTATCGGAGGATTGAAGTTTGCATTTCTGCACGGCGTGGATGGGCGACCGAACGGTGATTATTCGTACTGGGTCTCGCAGAACGTCTTCGCGATGTATCAACTCATGTTCGCGATCATCACGCCCGCGTTAATCATCGGCGCAGTCGCTGAGCGGATGAAATTCGCGGCTGTGCTCGTTTTTGTCGGAGTCTGGATGTTTGTCGTTTATTTTCCGATCGCGCACATGGTCTGGGGAATCGATGGCTGGATGAACGGACTTTGGAACGCCGCCGCCAAAATCACTGCCATCGATTTTGCCGGTGGGACAGTCGTCCACATGAGCTCGGGTTGGTCGGCATTGGTCTTGTGCATACTTCTGGGACACCGGCTGGGATTTCGAAAGGAAATCATGGCGCCGCACAGCATGGTGCTTTGCATGGTCGGGACCGGTTTGCTTTGGGTGGGTTGGTACGGCTTCAACGCCGGAAGCGCGCTTGCGCCCGATGGAATCGCTGCGAATGCGTTTATGGCCACGACGCTTGCGACTGCTGTAGCTTCGTTCACCTGGGCGATGCTGGAGTATGCGCTGCGCGGCAAACCGAGCGTGCTCGGATTTTGTTCCGGTGCGGTCGGTGGATTGGTTGTAATTACACCGGCGTGCGGATATGTCGGCCCCAGCGGAGCCGTAATCATCGGAATTGCGGCGGGAATCGTCCCGTTTTTCGCCTGCACGAAATTGAAATCCTGGCTGGGTTACGACGACGCGCTTGACACTTTTGGCGTCCACGCGGTTGGTGGAACTTTGGGTGCGTTCCTCACAGGCCTTCTCGCCACCGCCAGTGTGAATCCAAATCTTTTATTGAGCGTCGCCGGACCGCCTAACCCTGCCACGCAAAATGGTCTCGCAAGGATTGTGGGGCACACCCTTTGGCTGGAACAATTAAAGGCGATCGCGATCACGATTGTGTTCGCGGTAGTAGGCAGCGCGATCATCGGCGCTGTTGTCAGAGGGGTGATTGGTTTGCGCATTGCGCCAGAAATCGAGCGGCAAGGTCTCGATATCAATCAGCATGGTGAGGAGGGCTATATTACTTCGTGATCCGTGATCCGATTTTCGATTCACGACTCTCGAATTACGCGGTCTTGTGCCCGTGGTCTGATAGTCATAGCGAATGAACCAGGACAAGGAGCATCTACAGTTGCTGGCGATTTTTCATTACGTTGTCGCCGGCCTTGGTGCGCTCTTCTCTTTTTTCCCACTGCTTTACACGACGATCGGCGTGATCTTCATATTTGCCGCGCGGCACGGGACAGCGAAACCGGGAGAAGACTTGCCGCCCGAATTTCTTGGCTGGACTTTTGCCGTGCTCGGTTTGCTCTTGTTCTTAATGGGAATAGGAATGGCAATTTGTATTCTAATTGCCGGCCGATCTCTTGCGCTCCGCAAACGCTACTCGTTTGCTTTCGTAATGGCTTGCATCGAATGCCTCTTCATTCCTTTTGGAACAATTCTCGGCGTGTTTACAATTGTTGTGCTGTCGCGCGAATCGGTGCGGGCATTATTCTCCAAGGCAGCGACGCAAGCCCCGGGTTGAACCTGAGCTTTGGATTTTAAGGAATAGGCGAGGGGGCCGCCGCTCGAATACCTGCTTCAACCCAGTGTCCCGGGAGATGGCTTCCCGTTTCGCCGCCGACCCAAACGTAATGTTTTATCTTCTTTTCTGCCGATGCACGCAGATCAAAATCGATCCGCGAATTCAATCCAGTTGCTTTTACCATGATAGAGGCTTTCACGACGCCGCCCGCCGCAAGACTCATCTTATACAGGCCTCTCGGCAACGCGGCTGTGTAATGGCCGTTGGTGTCCGTCCTGCTGATGATCGGCGAGATTTGGCGGACCTTTTGCTCAAACCGGATTTCGGCATTTTTGATGGGGCGACCGTCTGCGCCTGTGATATTTCCCTCGATCGAAGAAGTCTGTGCCGCGAATGTCGCGGAGAGAACGACTGAACCTAAGAAAAGCTGGACGGTAACCCGCCGACGAACCATCAACCAACGCTGCGTCAATTTTGAAAATGGCGCAAGGCAGGCTCCCCTGACAGCAGTTGGCCGCGAGAGTCAAGGCCCTGTCGGCGGCTTTTGTGCCGAGCTCTGGATCGCCCGCTGCAGTTGTTCGGCGTTGGCTCTCTTGACGTTCAGAGCGCCCGCGTCGGCGCTACCAGTGTCGTCAACTTCGACCCAGCGGCCGCCGATGTGGCTTCCGGTTTGCGACGGCACCCAGACCATGTGTTTCCCCTTTTTCGCAGCTGCGTTCGCTTGTGCGGCTGGGACTGGCTTGAGGTCAAAATTCAACTGCGTCGCTCGATCCGCTTTGGTCTGCGTGTTCATGATGGACGCCTTCACCGCGCCGTGGACGACAAGCGTGACGCGGTAAATGCCCGCAGGTAGCCCATCGGAGACGTAGTGGCCTTTTCCGTCCGTCTTGGCGGTCTTGAACAGCTGTTTACCATCTCTGGATTCGATTCGAACCTCTGCACCCTTTATCGCTTGCCCCTTTGCGTCCTTTACGACGCCTTGAATAGATGAAGGAGCAGCCCAGGTAGTCGCAATGCAGAAGAACAATCCCACAAACCCAATCTGCAATGATTTAATAAAGATAGATGTATTAAGCATAATGGTTCACCGATTCCTACAGAAAAAAAGAGGCAAAGTTCCCGAATAATTTGTTGAATGAGGGAAAAGCGACGTCACCGCGAGTGGATTGTTGCTGTAGCTGCGCCTCGGTGAGGCGGTGACACACGGTCGATAGCGCGTGGCTACAGATTAGAAGCGCTTCTCAAAGCGATGTCCCAATTACGATCGTTCATATTGGTCGTCGCTTCGTCGTAGCAGTTTTCGAAGTTACCAATTACGAGCGGTGACTCTCTGAACGTTTAACCGGGAATGCGCCTTTGCAGTGTCATCGACTTCGACCCAATTACCGCCGATATGGCTCCCGGTACGAGCCGGCACCCATACCATGTGCTTTCCGCCCTTTGCAATGTTACCTGCTTGAGACGCCGACTTGATGTCGAAATTCAACTGAGTCGGTTGATTCGCCTTGGTGTGCGTGTTCATGATCGACGCTTTGACCGTGCCATCGACAAGCAATGTTACCCGATAAATGCCTGGTTGCAGACCCTGTGAACTATAACGGCCCTGTGCATCGGTCTTAACAGCGCTGAACACCTGTTTGCCGTCTCGCGATTCGATCCGAACGTCTGCGCCTTTAATCGGTTCGCCTTTTGCAGCTTTGACAAACCCCTGAATGGACGCCGGGCCATCTGCCGCAATTTTGTTCGTTCGCACACCGGCTTCTAATTTGCTCCGAACGCCCGCGTCTTTAGTCGGTTCGTCTTTTGCAGTTTTGACAAACCCGTGAATAGAGGCTGGCCCCTCAGCTGCAATTTTGTTCGTTCGCACACCCGCTTCCAATTCGCGATGACGCACATTGTTGGTCAATCCCGTCTCTGGAAGCGCAGCGCTCACACGAGTGTCCGGGCGGCGCGGGTCCGCGGTCCGAACGTCTGCGTCTTTAACCGGTTCGCCTTTAGCAGCTTTGGCAAACCCTTGAATGGACGCTGGCCCGTCCGCTGTATTTTCGTTGGGGCGCACACCCGCTTCCAATTCGCGATGACGCACATTGTTGGTCAATCCCGTCTCTGGAAGCGCAGCGCTCACACGATTTTCGGTATGGCGCGGGTCCAAACCTCCCGCAGACGTGTGATCCGGAACTGTGGATGGATTAAATGGATTCTGTAGCGGCACGCTAACGCCGATACTGTTTATTCCTGTCGGACCAGTTACATCACTGAAAAGTCGCTGTAGATAACGATCGTAGACGCCATCGCCGGGTTGCTCCTGAGCGGAAACGCCGACGGCGAGCTTGAGTTTAAGCGCGTCAACAATGGAGCGAGCGATTTCATCCTGAAGGGCAAATACCCCTTCCATCTCGCGGTCGTAGGTCTCCGTCCAAAGGCGAAAACCGCTGCGGGCATCGATCAATTCGGCCGTCACGCGAACGCGGTTGGCGTCGCGGCGCAAACTTCCTTCAAGCACACTGCCGACGTTTAACTTTTCGCCAACATCCCTCGCGTTGGCGTTGCCCTTGACGGAGAACGATGAGGTTCGGCTGGCCACGCGCAACTCGTCGACCTTAGCAAGCGTGCGAAGTATTTCTTCGCTGATGCCGTCGCCCAGATATTGCTGATCTTTGGTCGTGCTCAGATTCACGAATGGCAGAACGGCGATACTTTTCTCCGGTGGATTGAACGGCGGCGCTCGAAAAATTTCGCCGCGAAATAACCATACCGTAGATGCGCCTAAGAGAAGACCGGCAACGCCTGCTCCAACCAGGTTTGGGTTACGACGCGACCAGCGCCAGATCCGCGTCGGAGGTGACACCGGACGAGCGACGATTGGATGGCCGCCGAGCCAGCGTTCCAGATCGGCTGCGAGGTCTTCGGCGGACTGGTAGCGTGCTTTTGGATTACGTTCGAGACAGCGTGCACAAATCGTCTCCAAATCCCGATCGAGCGATGGTGCCAGCGAGCGCAGTCTGGGCGCCTGAGTTTCAGACGCCTTGCGAATCACGGAAACCGGATTGGAACCCAGGAATGGTGGACGTCCGGCAAGTAAGTTGAACAGAACTGCGCCTAGACTGTAAACATCGGCAGCCGCCGTGAAATCTGCGGCTGCGCCGCCGGCCTGCTCGGGGGCAATAAAACCTGCTGTGCCGAATGTCGTTAGCGATCTCGTCAGATCGTTGTTCGCGTCCAGTAGTTTTGCCAAACCGAAATCGCTTACGAGTGGCTCGCCGCGATCATCGAGTAGAATGTTTCCCGGTTTGAGATCGCGATGCAGAACTCCACGGCTGTGGGCGTATTCGACCGCGCGAGCGACCTTTGCTATCAGTTGCACACACTTTCGCGGCTCGTCGCGGAGAGAAGCAACGTTCTCCCGCAAACTTCCCTTCTTCGCGAACTTCATGCTGAAAAACGGCAGGCCGTCCTCGCTTTCGCTTACTTCATAAATCGGAAGGATGTTCGGGTGATCCAGGCTGGCCACCGCCTGTGCTTCTCGTCGGAAGCGCTGCAGCGCCCCATCTGAATCAGCGCGATAACTAAGGACGCGCTTGACCGCGACGATGCGCCGGGAATGTCGTTGCCTGGCGCGATAGATCACGCCCATGCCGCCGCAACCGATCTGCTCGAGAATTTCGTAATTTCCCAGGAACCAGGACTTGGGCGGCGCGCCCGCCTCGGCGAGGACGCTTTGATAAAACGCCTGAGATATCTCCTCAGCGCCTTCCAATCCCTGGCGCAGCAGGCAACTCACGCAAACTCCGGTGTCGAGTCGCATGCTTGCTCCACATTTCTGGCATTTTGCGTGCTCCTTGGTAGAGCTCGCAAGCGGATCGGAGCGTGGATCTGAATCTGTCATCGCAACTACTCGGTTCCTGTTGCGAGTGACGCACACAGATAACGGATCTCGTCGTCCACTTCGCCAGGGTCTTCGACGGTTTGCGAGACTTCGACCCGCAGCAGACTGCGGTAACGCTGGCGCATGTTGTGCAGCTGTTTTTTCACGGCAGTGTCAGCCATTCCCAATTCGGCCGATAATTTCGCATAGGACACTTCATCACGCACGTCTGTGAGGTGAGGGCTTAGTGCTTGGAAAAGCCAGAGCTTGCCTTTGCTCTCGCATTCTTCGCGCAGCCGTTGCAGCGCGTGTTCCACCACGGTTCTCGCCCAATTAAGATCGAAAAGGCGCTCCGGTGGCAATGATTCGAGCGCTTGCTCCGGAATGGATGGTTGCGACGTCAGTTCCGCTTCCCAAACGTCCCACGAAATGAATTCCACATCACCGCCACGTTTGTGAGCATGATTTTTCTCGGCAGCGTTAATGAGAAAATTCTGGAGCGACCTGAGCAAAAGCGAACGGAACCGGCCGCGACGACGATCGGCGCGTTGAAGCCAGTTGTCTTTCAGTATGGCTACAAAAAAGTCCTGTGTGAGATCCTTCGCATCCTCAATTGAATGGCCCCGGACGCGGACAAACAAGAAAATGGGTTGCCAATAAGTCCGGCAAAGCTCGGCGAGCGCGTCGCGCGCCTTTTGCTCTTCGTTTCCGTTAGCGGCGGAAAGGATGAGGCTCCAGCGGGTAGTTACAAACTCACGAGGTCCATCTCCGCCCCGGTCGCGAGCCTTCGCGTTCACGAGAGAACATTGTGGTTCTCCTTGTTCTACACAAGCATAAACGCTGGATGTACGACAGGACTGCACAGGTTTGATGCCGGGCGGAGTTGCCCTCTGTAGTCTCGCGACTATGGGACGAAGGTGGATGACATCTCGGGATTTGTCTTAAGGCACACAAACAAATTCGCGCCTTCAATCCAACACTCAACGCTTAGACAAAGAACCTGCCGGCGGAGGGGCTCGAACCCACACGGCCTTGCGGCCACTGGATTTTGAGTCCAGCGCGTCTGCCAATTCCGCCACGCCGGCTTTTCGCAGGAACATAAGCGTTTTGCCTGTGCGGCAAACAGCCATTTTGGCTGTTTTGGATTTGGGTTGATGAGCAGCAGATTGAAAAGTTGCACTGAGCGAACAGGCTTCAGGCTATGTTCCAAGCTCGTTTGCTCACAAGCCGCGTGGGAAGCAAGGTGCAAAAGTGTCACTGGCCCTCGCTCACTTCAACTTTTTGCGCACGGCGCGATTCTTTTATCCCAATCTCCATACCAGCCATCTTTCTTCGCAGCGGAGCAGAGATCACGCTGTATTTTTCCGGTCCAATTACAATGTTCAAAGCAAAGCTTCACAACCTTGTGGAGTTATCACAAGAGGGCCGAAATGATGCCCGGCATGTCGAAATTTTGAGGCTTTGCATCCCTGTGTTCTTGCGCGCCCAACTACGTTCGGGCATAGTTTGGCTCGTTCCCAAATTCGGTGACCGTCTCGGCTTTTGTCGGCGTCTTCCTTTCTTTGTTGGATAAGCCTTTCAGCGTTCGTGAGGGCTTGCTCGTCAGGCGAAAAAAAAACGTGCCATAAACGCGGGTAGAAATGCGACAACCAATCCAATGCGTAGGTGGTGAGCGATAAAAGATTAGAGCATGGACGAGCTTGAATATCCGGAGCACATCGAGCGGATGCTTGACGTCATGTTGTCTTTGCCAAGAAGGAGCGCGTGGGGATTGGTACTTGCGAGCGTGGAGAGCAAGATCGGCAGAGCAGCACTTCAAAGGATAGTCTTGCAAGTATGCGAGATCGAGAAACGAACCGTACACGGCAAGACTAAGCGCCAAAGGAAAAGGAAGCGCCAGAGCGAAATAAAAGCGCCTAAAATCATCGCGAGCATACCCCCACCTACGCAGTCGCGCGGCGATCAATTACCAATGTAGCGCGATCCTGCGCGCGAGAGCCGGGCCATTGCCAGAAACGGCAATTAAACGGCAATGACACTATTGCTACCTAGCGTAACGATGGATTTCGAGTCCAGCGCGTCTGCCAATTCCGCCACGCCGGCCTTTTGGGAAATGTGAAGCTACGAATTCAAGAGCCAAGCACAAGCGCTTCCGGTCAGTAGCCGCTTCGCTGCTCACTCGCCTTCGCATCAGCTATGGCGAGCCAAGCAGGCCGAGGGGCAGTGAACTGCTGAGAAGTCATTGCCGGCAATCTGAGCAAAGCCGGATAGAGTTGGGGATGGGTCTCAGCGGTGGATCGCGAGTCACGAACAATCCGGATCGTGGACGCGCATCGCGACGCTGGAAAGCGTTTCGTTGTGCGGAGCGGATGAAAACCTGACCGCGTTTTAGAACTGGAAGCGGTCACAACACAGTCCATGGTCACACAGGAGCAGCTGGTTTCGGGGCAGGCAATTTTTGCACAGCGAAGCGCAAATAAAGCTAAGCACAAAAAACCATGATCACGTTATCAAAGCTACCAAGGAGGTAATTATGCAATACCTGGTTCTGCTCGCGATCGTATCTACCATGGCCCTTTACGTACTGATCATCGCTGGCTGTTTATGTTACATTGCGCGGCACAGGCGTCGAATGTCCTAATCACACCTGCCGCTTAATGATCGAGCACGCATTGCGCACGTAAATGGCTACAAGCACTCTTTGAAATCGCCCGCGCGCTCGCGCGTTTCAATCACATTGCCAGCGTCATCATAAACGCGGATCACGGCTTGATGCGGACGACTGCGAAACGGCGCGTATCCCGATGAAGCAGTTGCAAATGTGATGTTACATAACGTAACGGGCAAACGGTTCCATAGCACAGAGGAAAAAGCACCAATTCCAGAGCCACGGAGCACGTGCCCGAATTGCGAACGCTATTTTGAAGGCGACCATTGCCCGAATCCGCGATGTCGATACAAACGCGGTGACTGGGATAACCGCAGCGCTAAAAGACGGCCGACGCTGGTTGATCGCGCGCTGTTGATCTTGCAGGAACGAGGCGCACGCGCCAAGCGTGTGTAGGAATCGCCAAATCCATCGGGGATAGGTTAAGTCATCGGACAACGCATCGGCGCTGTTCAGACGGCCACAGAAGTGGGCCGGGCTATTTGCTTAAAGCGTCAATGGCGGGTCAATGTGCCGGACACTACCTGGCTTAGCGTCGGATTTTGAATCCGGCGCGTCTGCCAATTCCGGCAGGCCGGTTGGAGGAATTGAAACTGCGAATCCACCGGCAAAGCACAAGCGCTTCTACCTGTAGCCGCTTCGCTGCGCGAACCACGCAACAGTCGGAGTTGGCAGGCTAAGCCCGCGTCGCCCACAGGGCGACGGCTACAGCAGCTCGAGCATTCGCAAGCTGCGCGGTGGCCCAAGGAGTTCGCGCAGAATCATTGCGTTGCGCAAACCAGACGTTGATGCAAGCAACCTGATTATATCGCTTTTTCGTTCCTCGATTTTAGCAATTGTCCGCGGTGCTGCTAGATCAGCTTTTGCATCCGCCTTGGCGGTCGATGCCAGCTTGACTGGGAATTGTCCTTCATGAACCTCGAAAGTAGAGGCGACGCTTATTCCTGGCGGGACGAGTTCTTTCGCGCGGGTGACAGCCGGCGGATGGCTTTCTTTCTGAGCGATGTCTCGTTTGCGTCGCGCTTGTTGAGTCCATTGCCGAGCTGGTGATGGGTACACGGTAGGAGGCCGCACCGGTGCGAGTGGGCGAGGCGGAATATTTGTGCGAGGAGTCACAGTGGGCGGTGGTTTCGAGGTCGGGGGTTGACCGAGAGCCTCCAATAATTTGCGAACCCGGTCTTCGTCTGACTCCCTGCTGGTGCGTGGGATTGGCGGAGGCGTTCGCGGCGTCGATGTTCGCTTTGTCCGATCTCTAGCGGCTTTGCCTGCGGTTTTCGCCAGGAACTGAAACAAAAGAGCGACGGCGACAAGCAAGAGGAAGAGCAGATTATCGAGATGAGCGGCGATCATGCTTCGCATCGTTGAATCGTTACAACGTTAAACCGTTGAATTGTTGAAAGGTTAAACCGCACACACTCTCACTTCTCACCGAGTAGTGATCACGTCCCTTCGTTCCGCGGCCTGTCGCCGCCAGCAATCGATTCGCGCATCGAAGTATCGGCCTGCACGTTTTTCATCCGGACATAATCCATTACGCCAAGGTTACCCGACCGAAATGCATCCGCCATGGCCTGAGGAACGAGCGCCTCGGCTTCCACGACTTTGGCGCGCATTTCCTGTGTCTTGGCACGCATCTCCTGCTCGACTGCAACAGCAGCCGCGCGACGCACTTCGGCTTTTGCCTGCGCAACGCGTTTGTCGGCCTCGGCCTGTTCGGTCTGCAATTTCGCGCCGATATTGTCGCCGACATCCACATCGGCAATATCGATCGAAAGAATTTCAAACGCCGTGTTGCTGTCGAGACCTTTGGCCAACACTGTTTTTGAAATGCGATCGGGATTCTCCAGCACTTCCTTGTAGGAATGCGCGGAACCGATGGCGCTGACAATACCTTCGCCGACACGGGCAATGATGGTTTCTTCAGTCGCGCCGCCGACGAACCGATCGAGATGCGAGCGGACCGTGACCCGGGCTTTGACTTTCACGCCGATCCCGTCCTGTGCCACACCGTCGATGGTTGCGCGGCCCATTGCCGGATTAGGTGCATCAATCACTTTCGGATTAATACTGGTGCGCACCGCTTCCAAGACCGTCTTGCCTGTTCCTTTCGTGGCCAGGTCGATTGCGCACGCTCGGTTGAAATCGAGCGTGATTCCTGCCTTATCGGCAGCAATTAGGGCGAGGACAACATGGCTTACATCGCCGCCTGCGAGGTAGTGAGCTTCCAAGGGATCACTCCGAACATCCAGACCCGCTTTCACCGCTGTGATGCGATTGTCTACGATTAAACCAACCGGCACTTTCCGCAGCCGCATTCCAACCATCTTACCGAGACTCACCGGGGCGTTCGCGATCCGAGCCCGGAGCCAGAGACCGAAAAAGTTGAAGAGAATGACCGCGAGCACGAACGCGAGCAGCGCCAGCGCCGCGATACCGACAAGATAGAGCGATTCCATATTGCATCGAAGCCTATCGGAACCAAAACAACGCGGAAAGTTCTAATTGGGTGCAACGCGCTGTTGGGAATCCCGCCAGCCATTGGTGGAACGCGTTGTCCTCAACGCGTTGGCAAAGCAAATGCGGCCTTGCCGCCTGATAACTGCGCTTTCGGCGATCACCTCTGCCATCGTCTTCGGAGAAGCCGATCCACCTTTAGATAGCCCTGTTCAAAGGAGGGCTGACTTTTTTGCTCGCATTACTCCGCCCTTCTCGATAGAAACGCAATTCCCATGATTCGGTTTTGCAAGGGACTCGTTAGAATCGCGAAACTCACTTCCAATGGACACGCCTGAAGAATGGCAGTGGTATCAGTCAGTTACCGTAACCGAGCCACGTGCTCATGTGCCTTATCGGCCATCAGAGGAACCTCTACTGGAAGCCTGGCACAATCGTTTAGCCGCGCAGAATGTTTACTTCGACAGATGTGTTGCTAAGCACATTGGCCACGTGCGTGTTGCCGATGAGAAAGAGGTGGCGTTTCTTCGAGTCGATCAAGGTTTGGCGAAGCCTGTGATAGAAAAGGCCGTGACCGCCTTTATCCGCGAGGGTTGCTGGCCCGCTTTGACGCAACGTGAGTGTCTGCATTTGATCGTTCGCATTCAGCTCGCACGAAAAGTACTAGCAAATATTCTGCAAGGGACGCCCTCAGGCATGGTTATCAAGAGTCAGATGCCTGATCTTGGAAATCGTGAGCACGCTATTTGGTGGTTCCTTGTGGATCTATGGAATCTCGGTGGCAAAGCATTTCTTGCGGCAATGGCCAATGATTTCTCCAAAGGGCGAGAGGAATCTGTAAGCGAGAAAAACCAAATCGGACAATTAGTCAGCGAACAAACACATTGACTCGCAATTTGGTGCTCGGGGCGGGACTTGAACCCGCATGCCTTTCGGCATACGCCCCTCAAACGTACGTGTCTGCCATTCCACCACCCGAGCTTTGAACACGTGAATCCTGCCTCGTGAATGGTAAATGGAGGAGCGACGCTCGCAAGG
>DASREQ010000027.1:0-4833 GCA_035651975.1 Candidatus Udaeobacter sp. | reverse complement strand
CTTGTGGAACATCCCCTCGATGGAAGGTTAGGGCTCGGGTTCGTGGCAAACCACTTCGATATTGTGCCCGTCCGGACCAATGACGAAAGCTGCGTAATAGTTCGCGTGGTATTCCGGACACAGCCCAGGCGCACCATTGTCTTTGCCACCGGCCTCCATTGCGGCGCGATAGAAAGCATCGACTTGCTGGCGATTCTCGGCTCTGAACGCCAGGTGAAGAGGAGCGGGCCTCTCCTCGGTTTGATACAGGCACAATGAAGCCTTGCCCCCCTTTGCGCTAAGCTCGACGCCGCACGTCGGCGATCGCTCCGAGACTACGACTACGCCGAGCGGTTCGAGTGCCTTGAGAAAGAACGCTTTGCCCGCTGCATAGTCGCTGACTCCGAATTTGACGTGATCAAACATGAGTTCTGTGAAGTGTTTCGGCCTGCGGATTATCTAACGAGACAGAGATGACCAACGGCATGGTTTCGTCGCAAACACGTTGAACGTATCTGGCAATGGGGCCTGCCCTGCTCGCGAAAGCGTTCGAAGGTTGTCTTCATTGATCGTTTAGGTTTTTGCGCGGGGCTCATCAACGCAACGGTCGTCATACGGACAGTCGCAGTAAATCGGCTGACCGCCGCACTGAGGACAGCGCTCAACATCGCAGCCGAAAATGTGCAATTCTCCTTTCGTCACGCCGCAGTCCGTGACACGGCTCGCCACGGCCTGCGCCCCAGTCCTCTTCTTCCTCGCCGTAGCGAAGGCGACGCAGGATCTTTCCGCCGATGCGAAACGTCGTCGGAATTCCATCTTCTCTCGCAGCGGCATCCATTGACCTAATGAGACGGAGCTGACCCACCGCTGGCTCCGAGCTTTGCTTCACTTTCAACCATCATCTCTCAACGTTCGATTTTCGTGGGACAAAGGCCAGCATGCCTGCTCGCGAATGCTTTCGGAGTTGGCTTCATCGACGGGTTAGGATCCCAAGTTTCCTTTCAGCTTTTTCGACTGCCTTAACCAGTTCTCCTTCTGGAGCGCCTTCCGCATGATTTGCGAGCGCGAAAGCAACATCATTGAGCTGTTCTGTCTTCGGCCCCCAGCCTGTCGTATGAGCCGTAAGCCGTTCGCGTGGGATGAAACTGAGATAGTAGGTGAATTGATCTGTGTCTAAATACATCGCGGGATCCTTTCCGTAATTGCACGAATCTTGCAGCACACGCCGCCAGAGCGCGGCAATCCGCGCTGATACAGAGGCTGAAATTCGGTGCTCGCGGATCACAGGGTGGACTGTGTGATAATCGCCTTTCTTTCCTCCGCCGAAGCCGAGGACGCTCCAAATGTGCTTGGACGCCGTGACTTCAAAGGCAACATACTGATCGCCAAAGTGGGCGATACCAGTCACCCATTCCGCCTGAAATGGAGGAATATCAACCATGCGAAGAACAACATCTGTTCGCCAGGCACGCGATAGAACATCACGAATTGCTTGATCGTATTTGATCTCCTGTTGGTCCCTGAGCTTTTCCACGCCCGGCTGCAAGTAATCTCTCTCTCCAGCTTTGGCATCCGTTTTTACGAGCAGAACGAATGCAAAGGTTGCAATGAAGAGAAAGCGCGGCATCTAACGAGAACAAGCTGAGCTGCCGCCACCGAAAGCGAGCATCGCTTCGACTGAAACTGTTTTAATCATCTGATATGTGAACGCGCACCGGGTGGCGGTTAGCTCCAGCGCCTGGTTAGGCCAAATCGCACTGCTTTCAGACAATACAAGAGTAAGGCCACAGGAATGCAAAAAGACATAAGCTCAATGAATGTGAGCAGCGTCGTTACAAGCGGCGTAAATGTCATAAGGCCGGTACGTTGCAGCCACCCGCGCTCAGCAGCGAACACCCAGCCCACGTGCCCAGAAATGGCTACGAACGCTGCTGCCGCTCCGATCAGTAGAAGCCACGAGACCCAGCTGCGCTCGAATCGAATGAGGACAATGGCCAGCATTAAAAAGGCAGCCGTGACCAGCAAAGTCGCTACGCCGCCAATCAGGACGTGGAGAACAACAACCGGAGCCATGGGCCTAACGAGAATTCGACGGGAAAATCCCGCCTTTAATTACAGGTTTTTCCAAGCTAATCCGGCCGGTTGCCAGGGAGAACGTCGAATAATACCGAATCATTGGAAATTTCTTTTAGACGGACTGTAACCTGATGCGAGCGTAAAATCGTCTGGCATTTATTTGTTCAAGCTAATGGCCGCGTCGCAGAAGCCGCCGGTAGCAATCGGGCCAAACCAAACTCCGCATGGATCAATTGCGCAGCGCGTTCGGCGTCTTTTTCGTCGATGATGATCGCGATTTTGATCTCCGAAGTGGAAACCAGCTCGATGTTGATTCCGTTTTTGCCCAGGCATTCAAACATGCGCGCGGCGACTCCCGAATGCGATCGCATTCCGATTCCGACCACGCTCAGCTTAGCCATGCCAGCACTGGTATTTAATCGCTTTGCGCCAATCTGACCAATCACCGGCATCAAAATGGTGCGCGCGTTTTCCAGTTCATCCTCATGAATCGTGAATGAAATATCGGTTGTCCCGCCGATTGAAGCGTTTTGCACGATCATGTCCACGATGATGTGCGCCGCGGCGATGTTCGAAAAGATCCGGGCAGCCGTTCCGGGTTCGTCGCGAATGCCAGCGATGCTGAGTTTCGCCTGGCGTCGATCGAGACTGATCCCGCGAACCAGCACGTCTTCCATGCTGGGCGTCTCTTCTTTGGCAATTGTCCCGCGTTTCCTGGTAAAGCTTGATCGCACTTCGAATTCAACCCCGAACTTCTTTGCGAATTCCACCGCACGCGATTGCATCACCTTTGCGCCGCTGCCGGCCATCTCCAGCAGCTCGTCATAGGCAATCTCGCTGACTTTTTTTGCATCGGGAACGATGCGCGGATCGCATGTGAACACGCCATCCACATCGGTAAAAATCTGGCAGGCATCGGCGTTCAATGCGCCAGCCAATGCAATCGCAGTCAGATCTCCCGCGCCCCGTCCAAGCGTAGTGGTCTCTCCCTCCGCCGTCTGGCCTTGAAACCCAGCTACGATCACAATGTAGTCTTCCGACAAAATTTCATGAATCTGTTTTGGACTGATGTTCGCGATGCGCGCCTTGGAGTGATGGCCGTCGGTTAAAATTCCCGCTTGAGCACCGGTCAACGAGATGGCTGTTCCGCCCAGCGCGTTCACAGCCATGGCAGTTAAGGCAGTAGAGGCGTGTTCACCCGTGGCAAGCAGGATATCGAGCTCGCGCTCTGTGGGATGCGGTGAAACAGCTTTTGCCAACTTGATTAATTGATCGGTTACGCCAGCCATCGCCGAGATGACCGCGACGACACGACAACCCTTGCGCTGCGTTTCGAGAATCCGGCGGGCTACGTTACAAATCCGCTCCGGCGTGCCCACGGAAGTACCGCCATATTTCTGAACGATCAGCCGCATGGTTGAATAGATTATGAAGCAGGAATGCCAAGTTCCAACGCAAACTAAGACTGGATTTGCGTCGTGATGCTGATGAATGCGGCAATTACCGCGGATTAAACAAACTTGTAGCCGCGAAATTTCAGATCGGATTCGCGTCTCCAGGAAACTCGTCATCTCCCGCCTCTGTTAGACTGCGGCGCGGCGGTCGGATCCTCTCCGGTTCAAGTGGAGTATCTGCTTAGCGCCAACGGCGCTCTTCAATTGTAGCCTGGGGCAACGCCCCAGGGCTTTGATATTTTGTCCGAACCCAAGCGCTGAAAGCGCGTTTCATCGTCGAGATCGTTTAAGGTTGGCCGGATGAGAGTCGCGCATTCAGCGCTTACGCTGAGGCTTTTTCATGCATCCAGCGGGGCCGCCCCCAGGCTTTAGGTTGAATGGCGTCTCTAGCGCCGAATACATTAAGGGAGAGGTAGACATTTCTCCATCTTCGCGTCGCGGGAATGCTCAAACGTCTTACAGGCCCAGCGCGCGTCGCGCGTCTTCCACGGTTGCCGGTACGGACGTCAATTCTTTCATTTGTGCAGTGACTATCTCGGGATCCTTCAGTCCGTGTCCGGTCACCGTGCAAACGATGCGGGCACTGTCCGGAATCTTTTGAATTGGAAATGCTGCGTTTGTCGAATCGCAGCATTTGAAGAGTCCCGCAATCGAAGTCGCACTAGCTGGTTCGACAAAAATTCCCTCGCGCTGTGCCAGCCAGGTTTGTGCTGCAAGAATCTCTTCGTCAGTAACAACATCAATCGCGCCGTGTGATTCCGCGATCGCCGTCGCAGCCTGTTTCCAGCTTGCTGGATTGCCAATTCGAATGGCCGACGCAACAGTTTCGGGCTTCTCGATGACGCGATTGTAAAAGATCGGCGCCGCACCTGCGGCCTGAAAGCCAATCATCGCCGGCAACTTGGTCGATTTTCCGAGCGCCTGGTATTCGCGGTAACCCGCCCAATACGCAGTGATGTTTCCTGCATTGCCAACTGGCAAAAGATGAAAATCAGGCGCGTCGCCGAGATCGTCGATGATTTCGAAAGCGGCCGTTTTCTGTCCCGCGATCCGGTCCGGATTGACGGAATTCACGACGGCGAGATCACGGTCTTCGCCGAGCTTCCGAACAATGTGGAGTGCCTGGTCGAAGTTTCCGTCGAGAGGAATGATTTTTGCTCCGCAGGCGAAAGCCTGGAGCAACTTGCCCATTGCAATTTTTCCGATCGGCAAGACCACGGCGCATGTGACTCCAGCGCGAGCGGCATAAGCCGCCGCGGAGGCCGAAGTGTTGCCGGTTGAGGCGCAAATCAGCGCCTTTGTCTTGCGCTCCATCGCTTTCGAT
>DASREQ010000026.1:0-80020 GCA_035651975.1 Candidatus Udaeobacter sp. | reverse complement strand
AGCCAGTTAAAAAGCGCCGTGCGCGCCCCGCCAATATGCAGATAGCCAGTAGGCGAGGGGGCAAAGCGAACGCGGATGTCAGACATTGCGTTGTAATCTAGACACGAATTGTAGTGGCGGTCTATGACCGCAAAGTGCGTGGGGCGGTAATGAATCCGGCGCTCACAGAGCGCCGCTAGAGCTTATTCGATAAAGATCTTCCCTGCGCGGCGCCGTGCGTGCCGATCGCGCGCAAGATTGATCTTTGCCACTCGCGCATTTGGGTCGAGGAGCGAGCGGACGCGCTCAACTACATCGAATCCAACTTCAGAGATGTTTTGCGCCCGCAACCATTTGAATATCGCCCGACGCTGAAGTGCAACCGGAAGCGCTCGAATTTTTGTCACTGAAAGTTCGGCGTTACTCGAGCCGGCGAATTGACTGTCGACCCAAGCTTCTTCTTCGCCTGCGATTGTAGCGGTCCGCCAAATCGCGGGACGAATATTTCGGCCAAGGATTTTTTCCAGGTAAGGAATGATGCGATGACGGATGCGATTGCGAAAAGGATTCAGATTTTTATTCGAAGCATCTTCGCGAAATTTAAGCCCATACTGGCGCACGTAATTATCGATCTCTTTGCGCCAAACACCCAGAAGCGGGCGCACAATGGCAAGATCGATCCTCTCCACGCGGCGAGTGGACATTTCGCGCATCGCAGCCAGACCGGTCATCCCTGCGCCACGAAACAGATTGATCAAAAAAGTTTCGACGAGATCGTCGGCGTGGTGGGCGAGAAAAATAGTGTGGCAGCGACGACGCTTTGCGGCTCTCGCGAAGAACGAGTAGCGGGAGTCACGCGCCGCGGTTTCGGTCGACAACTTTTTTTTCCTGGCGAACGCCGGAACGTTTGCGGCCCCAAGTTCAAAATCCAGCTGATATTTTTCCGCAAGCTTTTCTACAAAGCGCGCATCGGCATCGCTCGATCGCCCTCGCAACTGATGGTTTAAATGACAGACGACCAGTTTCTTGTAACCGAGATGAACCATGCAGTGCAGCAGCGCGACGGAATCGCGTCCGCCGGAAACGCCAATGAGATAGCGCCTGTCAAGTGGGAGTGTCCGCAACAAATTTGTTTTTGTTTGAATCCAATTCATGGCGACGCCGCATCCAACGTTCAAAGCAATCATGAAGGATCAACAAACTTTAGACAAAAGCAGAAACGGCTGGCGTCTTTAAAAGAAAGGATTCACGGGCTATGAACAACGATACTACTTACGCGATGCTGGTTCAGTCAGAGGAGAAGGGCCGAAGCATCATGGAAACGGCGGTTTATGCGCTTCTGGGGTTGAGCGCAATCCTGTCGATTTTGCAGTTCGCTCAACAACCAGATCGTGTGCCGACGACGCTGACGACACAGGCGTATGAGATCTCGGACACCGCACAGAGGAGCTGAACCGCAGCAGAGCTAAAAGGCGCTCGATTTGAAAAATGGGCTTTTAGCCGATGTGCCGCTGGGGTTTCGGAAGCGGTCGGGGATGTCTGCTCACCGGGAGCGAGGGCGAAAGCCCAACGTTCGACCTGATTATGACAAGGGATTTGACAATGAATGAACGTTCATTCATCTTCCCGGCCTATGTCACAGCCCCAGATAGACTCTTCCAATCCGGATCGGCGTTCCCAGATCCTTGAGGCTGCGTTAGTCTGCTTCGCCAGGCGCGGATTTCACCAAACCAGCATGCACGACATCAGCGGCGAGGCCGGGATCAGCGTTGGTCTGATTTATCGCTATTTCGAAAATAAAGAGGCAGTCATTTCTGCGATGGCCGACCGGCATAAGAAGGAGATCAGCGAAATGCTGGAGCGCGCGCGACAGGCACCGACGCTGCTTGAGTCGCTTGAGATTTTGTTTACCGCCCATTGCTGCGAAAACGAACCCCGACTGCTTTCTGCATTTGTCGTCGATCTTTACGCCGAAGCTTCACGAAATCCGCACGTCGCCGATTTGACGCGCGATGTTTTGGAAACGGCGATGGCTGGGGTCAGGGACTTAATTGCACGTGCGCCGGAAAGTGCGGCCCATGGACTGACTGCCGATGAGTTGGCTGAATTAATTTTCGCCGTCGCACGCGGCATGCTGATGCTCGATGTGTTGCGGCCCCAGGGGATGACTGCAGCGGAACGGCGCGCGCGACAACTGGAGGTCACGCGGAGATTGTGGGGTCTTTTGTTTAAAAAGGAAGTCGAACCAGTTTATGCATGATATAGCTAAGTCGAAGAGTCTAGGGCAAAAAGGATCAGGTCCCCGGATTCGGTCGGTGCTTTACTCGCTGATATCCATTCTAGTACTCGCCGGTCTAATTTTCGGTCTGGTTCTTCTTCGGATTTCGCCAATGCTCATTGTAGCCGCGGTCGTGACCGCCTTGATCATTTGGTTTGGATTTGTTGCGTTTCGGCGCTTTCGTTCCGGACGCACGACCGCGGGCGCCGTCTTTACAGTCCTGGCGATTTTCCTTGTGCTGATCGATTTCAAGGCCCTTCAGTTCAGCGCGATGGGTGCGATGGCAAAAACGATGGTGCCGCCGCCGACGACCGTCACAAGCGCGGTGGTGAAGGAAGAAGATTGGGCGCCGACGCTTTCGGCAGTGGGCTCGATTTCGGCAGTACAAGGGGCAATCATAGCCGCTGAACTGGGTGGTGTGGTAAGCGACATTAAGTTTGAAAACGGCGGTGTCGCCAAAAAAGGAGACGTCATCATGAAACTAGACGCCTCCCAAGAGGAAGCACTTTTGCGATCCGCGGAAGCTGAAGCGGAGCTGGCACGCCAGGACTTAGAACGAACTCGGGGCCTTGCCTTAGAGAAGGTGGTTTCGAAAGCTGAACTCGACGCCGCCGAATCGAAATTCAACAGGCTAAACGCCGTTGTGGATCAGATGCGCTCTAATATTCGGAAGAAGACGCTCATTGCCCCTTTTGATGGCCAGCTTGGCATTCGCCAGGTGAATGTCGGGCAAATGATTAATCCCGGCCAGCAAGTCGTGCCGCTGACTTCACTCGATCCGGTGTTCGCCGATTTCGCATTGCCGCAGCAACACCTGGGCCAATTGTCGCCCGGTCTTGAGGTCCGCGTGACAACGGATGCGCTTCCAGGCCGGGTGTTCACTGGAAAGTTAACGGCGATTAACTCGATGGTCGATACGAGTACGCGCAACATTACGCTGCAGGCGACCCTGGAAAATCCGGATCATGTGCTGCGACCGGGGATGTTCGCGAAGGCAGAGGTCACGTTGCCGGAAAAACACAAAGCGCTGGTCATTCCAGGATCGGCAATTTCGTATGCCCCCTTTGGAGATTCGGTTTTTGTGATCGAAAAGACAAAAGACAAAAAGACCGGCAAGGAATCCGAAACGATCCGGCAGCAATTTGTGCGCGTCGGTGAATCGCGCGGAGACCTCGTTTCGATTACGCAAGGCCTCAAGGCCGGTGAAGTGGTCGTGAGCACAGGAGTCTTTAAGTTGCGAAACGGAATGGGGGTGACCATCAACAACGATCTCGCCCCAAAGCCGCAGCTTAATCCAAATCCTGTTGATTCGTGATCTAAGATCGACATGAAATCGTTCACAGACCTTTTTATTAAGCGTCCGGTCCTGGCGCTGGTCGTCAGCTTCGTGATTCTCATCGCCGGTTTGCAGGCGATGAAGACGATCAACGTGCGGCAATATCCGCGCAGCGACATCGCAGCGATCACGGTCAGCACAGTTTACGTCGGCGCGGATGCAGAGCTGGTGAGGGGATTTATTACGACGCCGCTCGAGCGCGCGATCGCCGCCGCGGACGGCATCGATTACATCCAATCCCAAAGCAAACAGGGGCAATCCCTAATTACCGCGCGATTGAAGCTGAATTACGACGCGAACAAGGCGCTTTCCGATATCAGCTCAAAAGTCGACGCCATCCGGCGCGACCTTCCGCCCGACGCGGAAATTCCCGTCATCAGCATCGAAGCAGCCGACACACAGTTTGCGTCCGCGTATTTGAGTTTTACCTCCGATATTTTGAAGCCTAACGAGATCACCGATTACCTGGTGCGCCTGGTGCAACCGCGTCTGACCGCGGTCGGCGGCGTGCAGAAAGCGGATATTCTTGGCGGTCGCACGTTTGCGATGCGCATTTGGATGAAACCGGACCGGATGGCTGCGCTAAACATCAACCCGGCTCAGGTCCGCAACATGCTTGCGCGAAATAATTTTCTCTCGGCTGTCGGGAGCACAAAAGGTTCGATGCTTCAAGTCAACCTGACGGCAAACACCGATCTGCACACGGTAGATGATTTCAAAAAACTGGTCGTGCGGCAGGACAAAGGGAATCTCGTGAGGCTGAGCGACATCGCGGACGTGGAGCTTGGCGCAGAAGATTACAACACCGAAGTGCGGTTCTCCGGTCAGAAAGCGGTGTTCATGGGCATCTGGGTCCTGCCGAATGCAAACTCAGTGGACGTCATCAAGCGGGTCCGCGTGGAGATGGACCAGATCCAGAATGAACTTCCCGCCGGCATGAAAGCCGAGATTGCGTACGACGCGACCGCTTACATCAACGATGCCATCCACGAAGTGGTAAAAACTTTGATCGACACGCTGCTTATCGTGATGGTCGTAATCTTCCTGTTCCTCGGTTCCTTCCGCACGGTTCTAGTGCCGGTAGTCGCGATTCCGATTTCCCTCATTGGGGCGTTGTTTCTCATGCAGATGTTCGGTTTTACACTGAACCTGCTGACGCTGCTGGCGATCGTGCTTTCAGTCGGGTTGGTGGTGGATGACGCGATTGTCGTTGTCGAGAACGTTGAACGGCATATTCACGAAGGCATGTCGCGCATGAACGCCGCGCTGGTGGGCGCGCGCGAGTTAATCGGGCCGATCATTGCCATGACCATAACGCTCGCTGCGGTTTACACGCCGATTGCGCTTCAGGGAGGCCTGACCGGCGCGCTCTTCCGTGAATTTGCGCTCACCCTCGCCGGCGCGGTTTTTATTTCAGGCGTCGTTGCGCTCACCCTGTCGCCGATGATGTCGGCATATCTTTTGCGCACCGGGAACACGGACAAGGGATTTAGCGGCGTGGTCAACCGCACTTTCGATCGCTTCCGCGACTGGTACGGCAGTCATCTTGATCGCACATTGAACGCACGCCGGGGTGTTTATGTTGTTTGGGCCGGAATTTTCGCGCTGGCGGTCTTCATGTTCGCGGCGATTCCAAAAGTGGGGACGAAAGAATTGGCGCCCAAGGAAGATCAGGGCGTGATTTTTGGTATCATCACGGCGCCGGCCAACGCCACGATCGACGA
Organism: Candidatus Udaeobacter sp.; assembly: GCA_035651975.1. Lineage (GTDB taxonomy): Bacteria > Verrucomicrobiota > Verrucomicrobiia > Chthoniobacterales > UBA10450 > Udaeobacter. Next base: position 74,703 of record DASREQ010000026.1, on the reverse strand, counting down.
TACGATTCGTTACGCCGACGCGGCTGGAAAAGTATTCCAAAGCATTCCCGACACACGATTTACCTTTCAACTTACCTACCCCGATCAAGGATTTGGAGGAATGGTTTTAAAACCGTGGGGCGTCCGTAAAACGCCGACAAAGGCTTACCTGCCCCAGGTACAAGCCAAACTTGGCGCTATTCCGGGCATACAAATGTTTCCGATCATGCCGTCGGCTCTTCCCGGGGCGGACAATTTTCCGGTCAGTTTCGTGATCACCTCCACTGCCGATCAGGAGCGCATCCTTGAATTTGCTCGCCAGATCTTCCAGAAAGCAATGCAAGCCCATATTTTCCAATTCGGCGACATCGACACGAAAATCGATCAGCCGCAGTCGGAAATCGTTTTCGATCACGATAAAGTTGCGGCGATGGGTCTGGACATGCAACAGGTGGGCGCCGATCTCTCGGCCAGCATCGGCGGCAACTATGTCAATCGGTTTAACATCGAAGGACGCAGTTACAAAGTCATCCCTCAGATCAAGCGGGTCGATCGGCTAAATCCCGAGCAGTTGGAAAATATCTACGTGAGTGGCCCTAACAATCAGTTGGTGCCTCTTAGCACAGTCGCTTCAATCAAGCACAAGACGGTCGCGCGTTCCCTCAATCGCATGCAGCAGCTTAACGCGGTGACCATCAGCGGCGTGCCAACGGGTTCAATCGATTCGGCTTTGAAGTTTCTGGAGAACGAAGCTCGTAACATTCTTCCCAAGGGATACGTGCTTGATTACACCGGCGAGTCACGCCAGTTGCGCATCGAAGGAAGCAAGTTTCTTGGCGTGTTTTTGCTGTCGCTTGCTCTAATCTTTCTTGTCCTCGCCGCTCAGTTCAACAGTTTTCGCGATCCGTTCATCATCCTGTTCGGGTCGGTTCCACTCGCCATGTTCGGCGCGGCCATCTTCATGTTTTTAAAGATGCCGTTCGGCCACTTCTTTACAGATGGTTGGACGACTTCATTTAACATCTACTCGCAAGTAGGACTGGTCACGCTGGTTGGCTTGGTTTCGAAAAATGGAATTCTCATCGTGCAATTTGCGAACGAACTGCAGCGCGAAGGCCTGGACAAACTCGCGGCGGTCGCCAAAGCGGCCCGGATTCGATTGCGTCCCATCATGATGACGAGTGTGGCGACGGTCGCCGGTCACTTTCCGCTTACGCTGGTAAGCGGCGCCGGCGCAGCGGCGCGAAATTCAATCGGTCTCGTGCTTGTTGGCGGAATGACGATTGGAACAATCTTTACGCTGTTCATCGTGCCATCGCTTTACATGCTTATCGCAAAGGAACATCACGAGAAGTCTCTGATGGATCCGGACTTGGAAGGTGTTGCCGAAGACGTCGATCTTACGCCGGAATACGCGTCAGCGCTCGCGGCGGACGGGAACGGCAACGGCTGGAAGAAAGGGTGACCCGAGCGGAGTAGAGGTGGCTGTGTCAGTCGCCGGCAACGGTTTCGACCTGACTAAAACAAAAAGTCCCGGTGCGTTTTCCCACCGAGGCTTTGCTTTCCTTGTTTAGCGGATCTCTCGGCCGCCAGTTGCCCCGCATGTACCAAACATGCGGGGCACTATTTCAGCCTTAGGCGGCTCGCTGTTGCCGAGGGGATTGTTGCGGTACAGAGCTAAACTCAAGGACATCCTCGGAGATTTTAGTAATCGCCCAGGGTTCCGGAGTACTCTGCATGGGCACGTTGGCTTCCACGATCTTGCGACCTACTGGTCGCAGTGATTTAATGGAGAAGCCTTCCGCTGCCGTTACAATGTAGCCTTGGCCACTTTGCTGGCAAAAGAAGGTGCCGGCCTCCCCGCGTAACGCCTCTGCCAGGTCGGGATGTTGAATTGTCCCGTTCAATGGTAGTTTTGTTTGCATCTGTGCAGCCTCGCGCAATACTGGATGATCGCCAGGTAACTTAGGTTCCCTTTTTATCCGGGCGATTGTTGAACGCTTCCCGTAATAGCGTGGTCTTTTTTAGAAGCGCGCACGAGTTGAGAAACGGCGATTTTCCGGCGCGCAGGCGAGGGGAACACGTGAAGAGAGACCGCATTGCTGTCAGCAAGCGCGCGCCGGTAATCGAGCCGGCATTGGAAAAGCCCCTGCTCAAGCTGCATCGCAGCATGGATGTTAACTCGTTTTGGAGAGCCACTCAGCAGTTGCTTGCCACGGCAATATCGAATCGCGTGATCGGCCTGACGCTTCAACCGAGTCCAGTTTTGCCCTTTGTCGCAAGATGGACGCGACCCATCTCTCGCGATTTTTTCGCGGTGGAACCCCTCAAGAGTTACGCCGCCGGGCCGGCGCGCAAGAAGTTGGTGCGCCTGAGCGATCTTTTCCCCAACCGCAATTGCTTCGTCAGGTCGTTCCTTTATCGCCACTACCTCGCGGCGCACAAATGCGCTCATGGCGTCATTCTCTTCTTTTGGAAACGCAGGAGGCTCATTTGCGGGATCGCAATTATGCGCACGGCGCGGCAAGGCGATTTTTCTCCAGCGGAGATGAAATTGCTCCGGCAGCTTTACCCGCAGTTTCAGACCGCCCTCCGCCGGCTCGGACCGCTCGAGCGTGAACACTCGGTGCGGATGGACTTTGAAGAATTCCTAAGCCGGTTGCCAACGCCGACGATTGTTTTGCGATGGAACTTGAAACCGATTTATCAGAACCCGGCTGCGCGTGAGTTCTGCGCGGTGTGGGAAAAGGGACCCGAGGAAGCGAAGCGAACGAAAGCGACTTCCCCGATTCCTTCTGAGATTTTGGATCGATGCCGTGTTCTCAAGGAACGATGGACGAATGCGCAATCCCAACCCGGTTCGGGGTCGCGACGAGAATTAAAGGAAGCAGAGGTGCATCATCCGCGAGTACCCCATTTGGGGGCAACGATTCACCTGAAAAAGCTTAAGTCAGCCTGCATGGCGCCACCGCATTTCGTTATTAAATGCGAAAACTTATGCCGCAACGGAGATCAGTCTGCACGCCTGGTAACGTCTCATTTGCGAGCTTGTGTCCGGCTGACAAGGCGGGAGCGGGAAGTTGCGCAGCTTGCTTGTGAGGGACGAAGCAACAAGGAGATCGCTTGCGACGCCCGTTTGAGTTTGCCGATGGTGAAAAAGCACCTTCACGCGGTCTTTCGCAAACTCGAAGTCCCCAGCCGCAGCCGGCTCGTCGCGATGATGCTTTAATTCGCTTGGAGCGATTTACTCGGACGGCTACTTAACCAGCGTCCCCGGCGGGAATGGAGCCGACGGGGGTCGAGCGACATGGACGAAGCCCGCAAGGGTGAGTGAGCGGGAGCGAACGAATCAATCGAAGCCAAGACCGACGCGAGTTCCCAGTGAGTCTCGGACTGGAAAATTACGCAAACCGTCCCCGGCGGGAATCGAACCCACATCTAAGGTTTAGGAAACCTCCGTTCTATCCGTTGAACTACGGGGACGCTCGATTTCGGATTTTAGATTGGGGATTGCGGATTTGCTAATCCGATTCCTTTGAGATCCACATTCCGAACTCTGAAAAAACAGGTGCTCATCTCGCCGGCGTTGACATAGTTGCGGGAATTATGCATTTCAGATTTCTGGCGCTCGCGGCTGCCGGCCTTTTGACGCTCGCTCAAAACACGGCTGCACGGGCGCAATTTAAATATCCCGCCGCGCCGACAAGTAATCAGATCGACGATTACAACGGCGTAAAAGTCGCGGATCCTTACCGGCCCCTGGAAAATCCGGATTCGCCCGAGTCGCGGGCCTGGATCGAAGCGGAAAACAAAATCACGTTTGATTTTCTGAAAACGATCCCGGAACGCGACGGAATCAGGAAACGGCTGACAGAAATATGGGATTACGAGCGCTTCGGCGTGCCGTTCAAGGAAGACGGGCGCTATTTCTTCTCGAAGAACAGCGGTTTGCAAAACCAGAATGTGTTCTATACCACCACGAATTTCTCCGAGACCCCGCGCGAGTTGCTCGACCCAAATTTGCTGGCCAAGGACGGCACCATCGCGCTGGGCGGCCTCGATGTGACCAACGACGCCAGGCTAATGGCTTATGGGCTCGCCACTGCAGGCTCCGATTGGCAGCAATGGAAAGTGCGCGACGTGGAGACAGGCAAGGATCGACCGGATTTTTTGGATTGGGTCAAGTTCTCCAACGCGTCATGGAAAAAAGATGGCAGCGGGTTTTTCTACAGTCGTTACGACAAACCCCAAAACAAACTCCGCGCTCAGGTTTACAATCACAAAGTTTTCTTCCATCGGCTCGGAACGCCGCAGTCACAAGACAAACTGATCTACGAGCGGCCCGATCAGAAAGAATGGCTTTTCAATGCTGAAGTCACCGACGATGGCCGTTATCTCATCATTTCCGTGCAGCGCGGTACCGATCCAAAGAACCGCATCTTTTACAAAAACCTGGCCGATCCAAAGTCCAAAGTCGTTGAGTTGTTGGACAAGGCCGACGCCGAATACGATTTCATCGACAACGAAGGGCCGGTGTTTCTCTTTCGGACGAATCTGGACGCGCCGCTGGGGCGCATCATTTCCATCGACACCAGCAAACCCTTGCCACCGAAGGTTGAAGAACTGGTTCCGGAATCGAAGGATAAACTCGAAGCGGTCAGTTCGGTCGGTGAGCGCTTCGTTGCGGTCTACTTAAAGGACGCGCACAGCGCGGTGAAATTGTTTAAGCACGACGGGTCGGCTGATGGCGAGATCGCGCTACCGGGGCTTGGCACTGCCGCGGGATTCAGCGGAAAGCGCAAAGACCGAGAAACGTTTTACTCGTTCACGAGTTTCACTGTGCCCACGGAAATCTTCCGCTACGATTTCAACAAGCGCGTAAGTGAACCGTTGTTCAAGCCGAAGGTGAAATTTAATCCTGATGATTACGCAACCGAACAGGTCTTTTACCAAAGCGCTGATGGCACGCGCGTGCCCATGTTTATCTCGTACAAAAAAGGAATGAAACGAGATGGCCAGACGCCGACTTACCTTTACGGCTATGGCGGCTTCGATATTTCCAGCACACCGTCGTTCGCGCCGGCGAATCTGGTGTGGATGGAAATGGGCGGGATTTACGCCGTGGCGAACCTGCGCGGCGGCGGCGAGTACGGCGAGAAATGGCACGAGGCCGGAATGCTTCACACGAAGCAAAACGTGTTCGATGATTTCATCGCGGCCGCGCAGTATTTAATCGATAACAAGTTTACATCGAGATCGAAGCTCGCGATTGGCGGCGGCAGCAACGGTGGATTGCTCGTCGGCGCGTGCATGACGCAACGTCCCGATCTTTTCGGCGCGGCTTTGCCAAACGTCGGCGTCATGGACATGCTGCGTTTTCAGAAATTTACCATCGGCTGGGCATGGACATCCGATTACGGGAGCGCGGAGAAGCCGGATGACTTCGCATATCTTTATGCGTACTCGCCGCTCCATCACATTGCCAAAGGCTGTTGTTACCCGGCAACGTTCATCACGACCGCCGATCATGACGACCGCGTGGTCCCGGCGCACAGCTTCAAATTCGCCGCGACGCTTCAGGCAGCACAAGGTTGCGATAAACCGACTTTAATTCGAATCGAAACCAAGGCCGGTCACGGCGCCGGCAAACCGACAACGAAAATTATCGAAGAAACCGCCGACCGCTGGGCGTTCCTCGCCAAAGAACTCGGGATGAAAGTCTCGAAGTGACCAGCGCTTTAACAGGGCACGTTTCGCGCTAAACATATATCTTAAGTCCGACTCGATTTTCTGCATCCTGCGTAGGATGCAGTTGCGCCCCGAATTTTGACGCGAGCCGCTTCGTTCTCTTTTATAAGGCCCGCCAATGGGCTCATCACTCAATCGACAACTAGGCGGCGATCTGGCCGAGAACGGCTCGCAACTCGTGAAAATCCACCGGCTTGGTCAGATGAAAATCGAAACCGGCTTCCTTACCGCGCTCAATATCATCAGGCCCTCCAAATCCGGTCAGCGCGACAGCCTTGACCGGTCGTTTTCGCTTGGCCTCCGCAACCAGATCATAGCCACTGCCGTCCGGCAGAGCGATATCGGCCAGAACGACGTCGAATTCCTTTGAACGAATAATTTTTCGAGCACTCTCCGCGTCGTCGGCCACGGAAATCTCGTGTCCGAAATGCGTGAGCAGATTGGATAATGCTTGCAGCGTGTCGCCGTGGTCTTCGATGACCAGAATCCGCAAACTCTTGGAACTATATGAATCTTTCGTTCGATCCTCGTTCATTTTCCCGTTCCCCAGGGGAACCCGTACACCGGAATTGCGGTGACGTCCAATTTCTTTGAGAAATCAGGATCGGTTGTCAGACTTCGCGGGGTCGTAATAGCTGATCTTTCTGTCGAGGCTGACCGCACGCGGGGAGAACTGATGCGCAACCGACTCCGCAGGATAAATAAGGTTGGTCATCCCGAACAGAGCGAGGGACCTCACAAATGCGCATCACGGCACGCAAATTAAAGGTGTAATCAATCAGCTTGAGTGAGACCTTGAACTTCCATCAAGATGACGCCGCGGCGTGATGAAGGCCTATTACGTCTACATAATGACGAACCGCAGCCGGGTCGTGCTGTATATCGGCGTTACAAAGAGCCTGGAGCGGCGACTGTGGTTTCATGGCAACGCTTCGGCAAAAAGCTTTACAAACCGATACAAAGTCGGTCGACTCGGTTACTACGAAAAATTCGATAATCCTCGCGATGCTATCTCCCGCGAGAAGGAGATCAAAGGTTGGCGTCGGGAGAAGAAGAATGATCTGGTGAGAAGGCTGAATCCGAGACGGGAAGATTTGGGAAAACAGCTATTCGCGGATCGTAGGAGAGGTCCCTCGCCGTCTGCGCGGCCCGGGATGACGCCCGTTGATTTGGAATGATCGTTACCATCAGCGCTCCTCACGCCGTCATCTTGAACGAGTAACATCGACACATATGGCCGAGAAGCAGACTGCTGCGGTGGGGAATGCACACTTGCGCGGCACCACGTTCGTTTACATTGCAGCATTGTTCGCCGCGTTGGGCGGCCTTTTGTTTGGCTACGATACAGGCGTCATTTCCGGCGCGCTCATTTTTATCAAACGCGAATTTGGCCTGACGACTACAGCGGAAGAAATTGTTGTCAGTGGCGTCTTGTTGGGGGCAACCGTTGGCGCGATCTTCGGTGGGAAAGCCGCAGATCTTTTCGGCAGGCGAAGGGTCTTGCTTGTGACGGCCGCAATCTTCGGTATCGGTGCGCTCGCTAGCGCAGCCGCACCATCCCCCGCGATTCTGATCGTCAGTCGCGTCGTTCTCGGCCTGGCGATAGGTCTCGCCTCAACAAACGTTCCGGTCTATCTATCCGAAGTTGCGCCTCCCCATGCGCGGGGATGGGTTGTATCGCTGTTTCAACTTGCCGTCACTGTTGGCATCGTCGTTGCGTATCTAACTGATTACGCTTTTGCCGGCATTGAGGGCTGGAGATGGATGCTCGGCCTGGCTGTCGTTCCAGCGTTAGTTTTCGGAGCGGGCATGTTTTTTTTGCCGGAGACGCCGCGCTGGCTCATTCGCGGCGGTCATTATGAAGTCGCGCACCGCGTTCTTCTGCGCATCCGCAACGTTGCTGATGTCAGCGTTGAGATCGAAGAGATCAAGATGAGTCTTGCGCAACAAGCTGAAAGCGGCCACTGGACAGATCTGCTGCGTCGCCAAGTCCGGCCAGCGCTCGTTGTCGGGTTAGGTCTTGCCATCTTCCAACAAGTTACGGGCATCAATACGGTGATTTATTATGCCCCGAAGATTCTTCAGGCCGCCGGATTCAATTCCGCTTCCGGGGCGATCCTGGCAACAGTGGGCGTCGGCGTTGTAAATGTTGCAATGACAATCATCGCGATGTTCCTGGTTGACCGCGCGGGGCGCCGGCCCCTTTTGCTCGTCGGTATCGCCGGAATGATCGTCACGCTTGGCGTGCTTGGCCTGAGTTTCCGGTATCCTTCGGGACAGCTGGTCTGGATCGCAGTGCTGTGTTTGATGGGATATGTCGCTTCATTTGCGATCAGCCTGGGACCGATCTTCTGGCTCTTGATCGCTGAGATTTATCCACTAAAGATTCGCGGCCTCGCAGAGGGCACGGCGGCCACATTCAACTGGGCTTCGAATCTGATCGTCTCGCTCACCTTTCTGACGTTGGTCGAGAAACTGGGAGCAAGCTCAACTTTTCTGCTCTTTGCAATCGCTTCCGTAGCGTCCTGGCTCTTTGCTTATTATTTCGTTCCGGAGACGAAAGGGCGCACCCTGGAACAAATCGAAGCCTTCTGGAGAGCAAGATATCGTGCGCGACAAACGATTGCTCGGTCTTTATAGGGTAACCTCTGCTTTTCCCTTCTGGAAATCCGTATGCTTACTTCCAAGCTAAAACTTGTAGATAATGTCGATGCTGGCGTTGTGTTCCCTTAACCTGGCTTCGCGATTACCGGTAAAATTGCTAATGCCACAAGCCTTGAGGATGATCAAAATCGATTTCCCCAAGATCGACATACTGGTATTGTGCTCTCGCGCTCCAGTGAGCGGTAAGTGCGTGCTCCAATCCGCCACCAACCATCCAACCGACGTTTGTCTCTATTTAGAACCCCGAACTTCGATTATCGGATTTTCTCGCGCCCATGCGGCTTCGTGAGATCGAGGAGCGGACCGATGGGAACAATTCGAGTCGGATTAATTTCAGTATGCGTCATGTAATAATGGCGCTTGATGTGATCGAAGTTGACCGTTTCCGCGATGCCTGGCTGCTGATATAAATCCATCAGATATCCTTGCAGATTTGGATAATCGACGATTCGCCGCAGATTGCATTTGAAGTGACCGTGATAAACAACGTCGAATCGGACGAGTGTACAGAAAAATCGCCAGTCGGACTCGACGATACGGCCTTCGAAGAGAAACCGGCTCTTCGACAAGCGCTCCTCCAGTTGATCGAGCGCATCAAATAATTTTAGGCAGGCAACCTCGTACGCTCTCTGCCGCGTAGCGAAACCGGCTCTATAAACACCGTTGTTCACGTTGTCATGTAGAAAACTGCAGAGTTTCGCGTGCTCGGCTTCGATCTCTTCCGGGAAAAAATCCAGGTCTTTGTTCAGGGCGAATTCATTAAACACCGTGTTGAACATGAGGCAGATATCGTCCTCCGAATTGTTCACGATCTTTTTCGTTTCCTTGTCCCACAGGACAGGCACGGTGACGCGTTCCTTGTAGTCTGGATCGGTTACCTTGTACGCTTCGCTCAGAAACTGGAAACCGTTGATCGGATCGGTAGATTCAAACGGCGCGCCCGGTGGAATTTCGGGATCGCGAAGCGCCCAGCCATTCTCGTCCCGGATTGGATCGACAACAGTCATGCCAATTGCTTCTTGGAGTCCCTTTAACTTTCGAAAAATGACGGTACGACTGGCCCATGGACAGGCTAAAGAGACGTAAAGATGATACCGACCAGCTGCAGCGGGGTAGGGGGTGGACCCGTCGTTAGAGACCCATTCGCGAAACGCATCCTGCTGCCGCCGAAATTCGCCGGACTTGGTCTGCTCGTCTGGAAATTGCGCTTTCATTTAAGGGCGAACGAAGAACCCTAACTAGGCCAAGGCGGGTATTAATTAATAGTTGACCTATTAGCGCGGCTTAAAAAGTGCAGCGTCGAGGATGGACCAGAGATGGATGACCCATCCCAGCAAGAAAACCCAGAGAATCGCCGCCAGACAAAACTGGACAATCGCCATCAGCAACCGGCCTTGGAGCAATTGCCCGAGGCCTGGAATAAAAAAACTGCAGAGCGCCGCGAGAACATTGCCGGCTGAACCTTGGCCTGCCATGCTCTCGACGTTATGAGCAGATGCAAAATCAACAAGCTGATTTTGCGGAAATACGTCGCATAAACCACGTCAGTCTCAATTTCCCGCGGAATTTGCGCCCACGGCTAGTTCGAAGATCGCGGGGCTCTGCGGATGCCGCTCCCGTTGACAGCGAAAAACCCGAATGTTACCGTCGCGCGAATTTACGTGGAAGTCCGTAAAATGCGGATCCCGTAGAGATGTGCATACTGTGTTAAACAGTCAGGTCTTGGTGCTTAACCGCCTGTGGCAGGCGGTGAACATCTGCTCGGCGCGTCGCGCCTTCGCGCTGGTGTACGCCGGACACGCCCAAATTGTTTCGTCCGACGAGGCGAACAATTTCATGACTCACGATTTCGAAAGCTGGCGCGATTTGTCGGCAAACGCGCCAGACCATGAAGTGGTCACGACGATTTCGTTCAAGATTCGTATCCCACGGGTGATTGTGCTTCTGGTTTTCGATCGGCTTCCAAAGAAGGAAGTGAAATTTACCCGGCACAATGTGTTCGAGCGGGACAAGAATACCTGCCAGTACTGCGGTGAGATTTTTGACCGCAGCGAACTCAATCTGGATCACATCGTGCCGCGAGATCGCGGAGGGACGACCACGTGGGAAAACGTGGTTTGCTCGTGCATCACCTGCAATACCCGCAAAGGCAACCGGCTCCCGCGGGAAGCGCACATGAGCCTCATCCGAAAACCGAAGCGACCAAAATGGCGGCCGTTCGTGCACGTTACTTTTTCGGCCCCGCAACACGACCTCTGGAAACATTTCGTCGATCTTGCCTACTGGAACGTCGAATTGAGCGACTGATCTGGGCTCGCGCGTCGCTGGCTGTTGCCTTGGCGAAGGCTGGTGATCGGCGGAAGGGTTAAAACACAAAAAAGCCGGTTAAAAAGTAATCATGACAAAACAATTCATTGTCGTTTGCGCGTCAATGTTTGCGGTTGTTTCGGTTTGTTTTGGCCAGGTGAAGCCGCCGGAAAAATCCGTTGGCGACGAAATGGCCATTATCGACAACGAAAAGGCGGCCTGGGAAGCATACAAAAACAAAGATGGCGATGCCTTTAAGAAGCTGATGGCCACCGATTATCACAGCGTGTATGCGGAGGGAATCTTGACTCTGGATACGGAAGTTGCCGACATGGCGAAAGCCGATCTCCAAGAATACTCACTTGCCGACGCGAGAGTGGTGTTCTCCGGCCCGGATGTCGCGATAATCACTTACAAGGCTACGACGAAAGGGATGTTCAACGGACAGGCCAGGTCGGGCACGTACAATGCCGGCAGTGTATACAAAAAGCGCGGGGGGAAATGGCTCGGCGTCTTTCACACTGAAATTAAGGCGCAGTAAAAGGCACTGGGCACCCAGTTTCCATCTCTCTTTGTGACGCAATCCATAGTGACCTTTCTCGATTGATCTTTGGAACCAAGCGAAATATCGAGTCGGCAATTGCGCCGATTCGGTAGGCTAATTGGCAAATCCGATGCTGTGCAAGACGTGGGTGAAGCGCAAATCACTTCGCAGACTATCAAAATTCGGGTCTTCTTTTATGTAGAGTAGGAATGGATCGTGCGCGGCTTTCGCTTTCTCAAGCCATTTGAAGGCCTGGTCGTTTTGGCCCAGGCCAGTATAAAGCAGCGCGATTTCAAACGGCGAACCGACTTGCTCGGACGATGTCGAGCCCTTCAGCTCGTTGAGGATAGTTAATGCGTCGTCTTTGCGCCCCATTTGTCCGTAGATAAATCCGAGGACGGCTTTGAAGATTGTCCGGCTCTGGGGGCTGTTAGCATATTTATCTAACTCCGCGATCGCCTGGTCAGCTAGCCCCTTTTGGTTGTAGGCCATCGCCAGAAATAGCCGAGCTAGTGGAAAACCCGGATCCAGTTCGAGGGCTTTTTGCAGTTGTCCAACGGCTTGGTCTGGCTGCCGCGCCAAAAAAAGTATCTTGCCCATGTCCGCGTTGATAATCTCAGAAAGAGGATCGATCTGCTGGGCGAGTCGCAGCTGTTTCGAACCCTCATCGAACCTGCCCATAACCCCGAGGAACTCGCCATACCAATGATGTGCGGTGGCGTAATCCGGGTTTAGCTCAACGGCTCGACGGAACTCGGATTCGGCGCCGGCGAAATCCCAGTCGAACCAGAATCTCACGTAACCGAGAGTGGCGTGCGGCTCGGCAAGTGTGTCATCGATCTCAAGCGCTTTGGTTGCGGCAGCACTCGCTCTTCCGACGAACTCCTTTCGAGGAAGTTCTTCTTGCCAGACCAGCAATGCGTAGGCGTCGGCCATACCTGCATAAGCGGACGAATATGTTGGATCCAGATCGATTGCCTGCCTGAAGTAGCTGAGGCTCTGCTTTAGTCCAGCCGGCGTTCGTTTATTCCAGAAGTAGCGCCCTTTTAAATAAGCGCGGAATGCATCGGTGTTATCCGTATGGCGCTGGGTAAGAAGCTTTCGATCTTCACGACTCAAATTTTGGACCAATGCTTTTGCGGCTTCTTGGGAGATGGAATCTTGAACGGCGAAGAGGTCTATTAACTTTTTGTTGAATTTGCCCGACCAGAGCGCGACCCCGTCACGAACGCGCAACAGCCGCACTGTCACGTGAAGGTTATCGGCCTCGCGTTGGACTGTGCCATCAAGAACGGCTTCGACCCGCAGCTCCCGCCCCGCTGCCAAAGGATCCAGGGCGTGTGTTTCGGCGTACTTTTGCACCGCGCCTGTAGGCCGAACAAGAATCTCCGGGATTCTGCCGATCTGGGTAATTAACACGTCGGTCAAACCGATGCCGAGATAGTCATCAACCGGATCAGCACTGACTACCTTAAGCGGAAGCACAGCCATGGTTTTCACTTGTGCGCTCGTTGAGGGCACCTTTGAATCGAGGCTCGACTGAGGCGACACACCCTGGCGGGAAAAGAACAAGAAGGCGGCTGCCATGGCGGAGCAAAATGCAGCGGCTGTCGCAGCAGCAAGCTTCGGATTACGCTTCGACCAGCGCCATGCCCGCACCGGCGGTAAAACGCGGCGCGCAATGATTGGCCGTCCTTCCAGCCAACGTTCGAGATCGACGGCTAAATCGCCTGCCGATCGATATCGCGCCGGCGCCTCGCGCTCCAGGCAACGCGCACAGATCGTCTCCAAGTCCCGATCCAATGCTGGCACGATCGATCGCAGTTTCGGCGCCGGTTTTTCGCTAGCTTGTTGAATCACAGCCAATGCGTGCTCGCCCAGAAAAGGCGGCCGCCCAGTAAACAAATCGAACAAGATTGCCCCGAGACTGTAAACGTCAGCCGCTGGAGTGAGTTTGGCTGCCGGTCCTTTGGCTTGCTCGGGTGCAATGTAACCAGGTGTGCCGAAGATTGTGAGTGTGCGTGTGAGGTCAGTACTGGTGTCGAGCCATTTAGCGAGTCCGAAATCGGTCACAAATGGTTCGCCGCGACCATCGAGCAGGATGTTTCCCGGCTTGAGATCGCGATGCAAGACTCCATGCTCATGCGCGTATTGTACAGCGCGCGAGACCTTGGCCATCAGCGGGACGCATTCGCGTGGTTCGCCGCGCAGAGCGGGCGCAGCCTTTTGCACGCTGCCGCCGCCAGCATATTTCATGCTGAAGAATGGCAGCCCGTCTTCGCCATGGCCGACTTCATAGATGGGAAGGATATTCGGATGATCGAGACTGGCGGCCGCTTCAGCTTCCCGGCGAAAGCGTTCTAGAGTCTCCCGTGAATCGGCGTGATACGAAACCATTCGCTTGAGTGCGACGATCCGCCGCGAATGGCGCTGACGCGCGCGATAAATCACGCCCATTCCACCGCGTCCGATCTCCTCTAAGATCTCGTAATTACCAACCCGCCAGTGTGTGTCGTGCACTTCGTCTTCTGCGAGGATCGCTTCAAACGACTCGCGGGATGCTTCCTGGTCACCTTCGAGTCCCTCTCGCAAAGTGCAGATCAGGCAAAGCCCATTGCCTAACCGCGCAGGCGCGCCGCAGTGCCGACATTCAACTGGAGTTTCAATTACGCTCGCGACCGAATCGGTCAGACCGTAGGAAGTCATTTTTAACCTCTAATAGGAACGAATAGACACGACCGAGTGGAACGCGTTGTCCCCAACGCGTTGGCATCGGAGCCCGCTGTCGTCGGCTTGGGGACAAGGCGATCCACCTTTATTCGTGTTCATTTATCGCTAGGTCGCTGCCTCAGTGCCGGCCGCCAACGTCGCACATAAATGCCGAATTTCGCCTTCCACGTCACTGGGATTTTCGACTGTGTGCGCGATCTCCTCGCAGATAAGCCAGCGATAGCGACGCCGCAAATTATGAAGTTGCTTCTTTATCGCCGATTCTGTTATCCCCAGCGTCGTAGCAAGGTTGTGATAAGAAATATCTGCACGGTCCGCAGCAAGATAAACACTCAACGTCTCAAACAGTCTAAGTCGACTTTTTCTCTGGCATTCTTCACGAAGCCGCCGAAGCGCTTGTTCCACGACTGTCGCGGCCCAGCGTAAATCGAATAGTTGCTCAGGCGACCACGAATTGAGTGCGTATGCTGAGACCGACAATTGCGATGGCGCTTCGGCCATCCAATCATCCCACGAAACAAATCTTACGCCACCGCCACGCTTGCGTGCGTTCAGTTTCTCAGTTGCGTGCCCCAGGAAATCTTGCAGTGCCTTTAGCAGCAGCGAACGGAAATGACCGCGCTGCGGATTGGCTCGCTGAAGAAGAGGTCCCTGGAGCATGCTGGTGAAAAAATCCTGGGCGAGATCCTCTGCATCCTGGGTCGAGTAACCGCGGCGGCAGATATAGGCGAAGATTGGTCGCCAATACGTCTTGCATAGCTCGCTCAAAGCATCGCGCGCCGCGGCGCTTTCTATTTCTGAATCGGCGCATGAAAGCACCACACTCCAGCGCGTTGTGTTGAAGCGTCCCGGGCTGCGTTGCCCATCGGTAACCGCTTCAGATTTCACGGGCTTCCAGCATCTTATTTGTGGAATTGCGAAGCAAGCTTAAACGCGCAGCGGCCGCTGAGCGGCATGGCAAGCGCCCTCGTATTCCTTTACGGAAACGGTGAGGCGAAGTTCAGAGAAAACTAGCAAATCGCGGATTAGCCAGGGCGGCTCGACTACAGCCAAGGATTTAACAATCCGAGCGTCGAATGATGCCAAAAGATCTCTAACCATGAACAGGCATGAATAAGCACGAATTTCCAACCTCCGACCTCTGCCCTCAGACTTCGTAATTGTTCGTGAAATCGTGTCTTAAAGAATTTCTAGGAACTTCGCCCCGCATTTCCGGGAACAGGATAGGGAACGACAAACATCCAAGTGCAAAAACAACAATACGAAGGACGACACCTATGAAACAAATATTCCTATATACATCGCTGGCTGTAATGGCACTAGCTGCAACCTCGACTGGCCTGGCGCAACCCGAGCCGTGTTCTGGGACGGTTCTCCTGACAGACATGTCGAACTTCCAGGTGCGGCAAGTCGACTCGCAAACGTTCGTCGAGTTCGACTTCACTGGCCTTCACGAAATCTGTCTCACAGACGGCTCCCAGGTTACCGGCACGGTCGCGGGTCACCTGGGCCAACGCACTTCGGCGAACGGTGATTTGACCCTCCATTTTGACGAAGTCCTGAGCTACGGCGGCGGTACGCTGGGGTATCATGGAGAGGCCAGCCAAACGGGAGGCAACTGGCAAAGCCAGGTGATGACCGTGGGCGCAGGCAGCGGCTCGCTAAGGGGAATTCACGGACAGGGAACATTCTGGTTCACTGGTCCGACATCGCTCGCGGACGTGATCTCCTACGTCTACGTGCCATGACACCAGATTGCGCTGAATGCCGTGAAGAATACCAACGAGAATCGAAAGACCAAACCTATGAAAAAAATTCTACGTCGTACGCAATCCGCTTTTTTTGATTGTCGCATCCTGATTGGTGTGGCGTTTTGCCTCACCGGGCTCTTTATAACGCTAGTCGGGTTTGGCCAAAGCCGAGGGGACAACGCGGATGCCAGCGTCCCTCTGCCGGATGTGGCGATGACCTTCACCGTAACCTCCACAGCCGACACGGACGGATCGACGTGCGGCGCTGATTGCACGTTGCGGCAAGCCGTCAATGCCAACAACGCAAATCCTCCCCCATCCGGCACGACGAACTTGATTGCGTTTAATATCCCGTCAAACGATCCGGGTTGCGATCCAGTCACGAACGTTTGCACCATCGCGCTTACCGATTGCCTGGGTCATTCGGGCAACTTCTGTTTTGGGCTCAATCAGCCGGTGATCATCGATGGCTACACGCAGCCGGGCGCAAGCCCGAACACGCTCACCATTGGAGACAACGCGCAGATCAAGATCAAGGTCATCGGTGATCCAGCTGGCGATCAAGTAATTCGGCTTTGTTCTCCCACAGGATGCGGACTGCCTGGCGATAGCTCCGGTTCCACTGTCAAGGGCCTCTGCCTCGGGAGTAGTAGTCACGGCCCACTGATTTTCCTCGGTAGCAACAATGATCTTGTGACCGGGAATTTTCTTGGCGTGGATACCGATGGCGCAACGGTCATTAGTGACGGTGACCCCGTCGATGTGCGCCAAGCCATGAGCGGAAACATTATCGGCGGCACGTCGCCTGGGGCACGCAATGTCGTGGCGTCCAACGGCGTATTCGGCGCGATCTTAAATGACGGCGATGCGACGCTAGTGCAAGGCAACTACCTCGGCACCAATGCCGCGGGGACGGCAGCGATCGGCTCGTTGGCTACGGGAATCGATATGGAGCTGGGAACCGGAGTCACAATTGGTGGCACCGCATCCGGGGCCGGTAACGTCATCAACGCCACAGGTAACGGCATCTCGATCGGGGGCGTACAATTCAACGCTGCGGTTAACACTACGGTCCAGGGAAACCTGATCGGCACTGATGCCACAGGTACGGTGGCTTTCTACGCGCTCTTCAACGGCATCCAGTTAGGCCAATCAGTCAACACCACAATTGGTGACAGCACACCGGGTGCGGCCAATGTGATCAACGCGCGCGCCAACGGCATTTTCATTGGCGGCAATCCAACCAGCGCAGTAATTCAAGGCAACAAGATCGGCACCGATATTAACGGTGCGCCGTTGGGCAACGGAAACTGCGGCATCGCCGCCGGTGATACAACGACCGGGATTATCGGTGGCACGAGCGCTGGGGCGGGCAACATCATCGCCTTTAATGCCCTCAACGGCGTCAGCATCTCTGGCGGCGAAACCACCACCTGGTCCATTCTCGGCAACTCCATCCACGACAATGCACGCCTCGGGATTACACTGGCCGGCTGCGGACCTAACAATCCGACACCCAACGATCACTGCGACACCGACACTGGCGCGAACGATCTGCAAAATTATCCCGTAATCACATCCGCTTCGTTTTCCAATGGCAACGTCACGATTTCCGGAACATTGGATAGCGTCGCGAACACCATGTTCCGTCTGGAGTTCTTCTCGAACGAGCAATGCGACCCGAGTGGATTCGGCCAGGGGCAACATTTTCTTGGCTCGAGCGTAGTGACCATGGGTGCGGATTGCACAATGAGTTTCGGCCCTCTGACATTTCCGCTGCCAACGGGCCATACCGTCGCAACGGCGACGGCGACGAGACTGGATGGTTCCAGCAATCCGATTGAAACCTCTGAGTTCTCACAATGCGTCGATGTCTTTGGTGTACCCACGCCCACGCCAACCCCGACTCCTACAGCTACATCAACGCCAACTTCAACGCCGACGCCTACTCCAACTGCCACTATGCCGCCAACTCCGTCACCAACTCCGACTGTGACACCCACTGCAACCCCAACCCCAACCCCGACCCCAACACCAACTCCGGCGCCTGGTGGATGTGTTTTTACACAAGGGTATTGGAAAAATCATCCGGAGGCCTGGCCCGTAGCTGAATTGCAGCTTGGAAATGTCACTTACACGCAGGAGCAGTTGCTAGCGATTCTGCATCAACCAGTCCGCGGAAATGGATTGGTGCAGCTGGCGTATCAGGAGATTGCGGCAAAACTTAACATCGCAAACGGCGCGGACGGGAGCTGTATCGCGCAGACATTAGCAGCGGCCGATGCCTTGATCGGGGATTTGGTTATTCCGCCAGTGGGCGACGGCTACCTGCGCCCCAGCGTTTATGTGGGAGCTCTCGCTCAATACAACGAAGGCGACTTGTGCGTTCCGAGCTGCGAACCCTCTCCGTCGCCGCCTCCCGGTCCACATCCTAGTCCACGGTTACATCCTACACCACACGTGCGACCAAGGTCTTAATGTTTCAACGCATCGAGAATCGGCTGCGGATACACCCCTAACCAGATCGTGGCGACGATCAACGCGCTAATCGCCAGACGTGACAGCCCGTTCACAGGAATCTTGTCGGTTTTAGCAGAGGACTGCCAATACATGGCGCGAATGACTTTGAGGTAATAATAAAATCCGCAGCCAACGGTGATGACTCCGACAACTACCAACGCTGTCTGGTGCTGCAAAATTGCGGCGTAGAAGATGAAAAACTTTCCCAGGAACCCAGCTGTAAACGGCACTCCGGCAAGCGAGATCATTCCGATTAACATCGCAAAAGCGAGAAAGGGCGATCGTTTTGCCAATCCATCGAAATCCGCAATTTCTTCGCCGGTTTGCTGAGCCACAATTATCAAAACCGCAAAGCTAAGTAGCGTCATGAGCAAGTAGGCAACGAGGTAAAAACCTATGGCTGACACATCGAAGCACGCTACGCCGATCAGTAGATAACCGGCGTGCGCGATACTTGAGTAGGCAAGCAATCGTTTCAGGTTCGCCTGCGGCAAAGCCGCGAGATTTCCGTAGATCAAGGTAAGCAAGGCGATCACAACAATCAGGCGCTGCGTTTGCGGGAGGGCCAGAAATGGCTGCAACACTCGGAGTAGCACGACGAATCCCGCTGCTTTGGAGCCGACGGAAAGATACGCAGTCACTGGTGTAGGTGCGCCCTGATAAACATCGGGCACCCAGAGCTGGAAGGGCACCGCAGCGATCTTGAAGCCGAGCGCCACCAGGACAAGCACCATGCCTAACAGCGCTGAGTTGCGGTCTGTTGCCGGGTTCCCGAGTATGTCCGCGATTCGCTCGAGATTTGTCTCGCCGGTCACGCCGAAAATCCATGCGATCCCATACACGAGAAACGCCGTCGAAAGGGCGCTCAGTACCAGGTATTTTGTTCCTGCTTCCAGGGTCATCGGATTGCGCCGGGTGAAACTGACCAGCACGTAAAAAGAAATCGTCACCAGCTCCAGCGAAACGAAAATGAAGACGAAATCGATTGCTGATACGAGATACATCAGCCCAACACATGTGAAAATGGGCAGCGCGAAAAATTCGCCGAGACCTCCCTGCAACATCGCGCCAGGAAAAGAATTGCGTAGTACCGGCGCGTAGTCGGTCATCAGGATCAGCACGAAGATTGTGGTAAGCAGTGAGAATTGTTTGAAGAAGATCGACAGGCGATCGGCGGTATAAAAGCTCCAGAAGCCGGTTGCCTGAGTAGTCGATGCGCCTGGAGTCACGAAGAAGCTTGCTACGAGAACCAGCGTGAGACCGGCAATTGCCACGAAAGCCAGGATTCGTCTATCAAATTTTGTGGCAAACGCTTCTACCAGCAGGATCGCCATGCCGAGCACCAGCACTGCAATCTCCAGTTCCGGCGCCGTGATCATGGTCATCGTTTGTTAGCGACCAAGTAAGTGCGGAATGCGGGCGTTACGATTCGCACAAAAGATTGCGGAAAGAATCCGTAACAAAGGAGCGCGCCAACCAGTAACGCGACTGGGACGCGTAACACCGGTCGAAGATCAATCAGTTCCGTCCACCTCTCGCTCATCGCGCCCATGAATGTCTTGCGATAGGCCCGGAGCATAAAAACCGTGGAGATCACCACTCCCCAGAGCGCAAGCACCGTCGCGAGTTGGAAGAGGTGAAAGTGATCCATCTCCCACCCGTTCTTGAATGCGCCAAAAAAGATCATGATTTCCCCTGCAAAGTTCGCGAGACCAGGCAGACCGATCGCTGCAAATACTCCAAAACCGAAAGCGAGGCTGGCAAAAGGCATCGCTTTGGCAAGGCCGCCCAGTTCATCAAAAACCAAAGTGCCGGTGCGCTGCCGCAATTCTCCAGCAAGCGCAAAGAGCAGCGCGATCGAAAGGCCGTGAGCAAATATCAACACAACGGCGCCAGTCGTGGAAAGAATGGTAGCGCTGGCAACGCCGAGGAAAATGTAACCCATGTGCATCACGCTGGAGTAGCCCAACGTCCAGTCGAGCCGCTTCTGCGCGATGGTGACCAGACCAACGTAGATGATGTTCCCGAGCAGCAATATTACCAGCAGAGTAGCCCAGTGATGCACGCCTTCGGGGAGCAGTGGAATCGCCAGACGCAGAAGACCGTACAAACCGAATTTTTTTAAGACTCCGGCATGCAACATTGCCGCAGGCGCAGGAGCCGAGGCGTATGCTTCGGGGGCCCAGGTGTGAAATGGAAAAAGCGAAATCAGAATTCCAAAACCAATCAGCAGCAGCAGGTAAACGTGGCGTTGTGCGTCGGCCGAAATCTGACCGTGGCCGGCAGCGGCGGTTAATGCGCGAATGTCAAAGTTGCGCGCACCTGCGGGAAAGCTCTGATAAAGCAGGATCAAGCCAAGCAGCAGGATGAAACTGCCGATTGCCAGATAAATAGTGACCTTCCACGCAGCCGCGACGCGATTTCCGCTGCCCCAAATCCCGATCAACAAAAATGTTGGTATAAGCGCGAGCTCATGAAACGCGTAAAAGAAAAATAAGTCGATCGAGGCAAATGCGCCGATAGCGCCGCCGGAAATGAACAAGAGGCACGCATAGAACGCATTCTCATACTTGTCGATCGTGCCTGTGAACCAAACGGCGGCCAGCGTGACGATCGTGGCTAATAAGACCATCACGAGACTCAAGCCGTCGATTCCCGTCGTGAAGCTCAGGTGCCATTCAGGAGATATCGTAAACGACGTAACGTGCTGAAAATCGTTTCGGCCCTGGTGGAAAGACACGAGGAGAAACAACGTCGCCGCGAAAGCCAAAACTGATGCGGCCAGCGCCGTCTTACGCGCAGGCGCGCCAACCATGATCAATATGGCGGCGATGACCGGGCAGAAAATGATAAACAAAACCATTAGCGGAAAACAGCGAAGTAGATGATGGCAACAGCGCCAAGCCCGAACAGGAACGCGTAAGCTTGCAGATTCCCCACCTGCATCAGTCGAAGCAGTGCCCCGATACCCAAGATTCCGCGACTGCTGCCATCGACTGCGGCCGTATCAATGATCCATCGATCAAAGAAAGCCGAGACGCGCGCGAGCAGTTCCTGTGTCCAGTTGATCAACCAGGCGTAAAATTCATCGAAATAAAACTTATGGCGTAAAATCTCGACATCGATCGGTTCGTTCGCTCGGTTGCGGTAAACGGCAATAGCCAGCCCGCTACCCACGATTACTGCTCCGAACGCCAGAGCGGAAACAAATAAAGCGACTCCCTTTTCTATCGGAAGCGCGAGAAAGTTTCGCGCGAAAAATCCAAATCCACCCAGTGCAGCGAGAATTGCGAGAACAATCAGCGGTCCTGTCATCACGGCCGGTGATTCCCTGCTTTGACGTGCTACTTCGCTGCGTGTGTCACCGAAGAAGACGATGACCAGCAACCGCACAACATAAAAGGCCGTTAGAAACGCTGTGACCAAGCCCACGATGAAAATCGGGGTGTTGCGTTCGTAGGCGATCGCGAGGATGGCGTCCTTGCTGAAAAAACCACTGAAAGGCGGGCAGCCTATCAACGCGAGCGCGCCGATCGTGAACGTGACAAATGTGATTGGGAGTTTCCGGGAAAGCCCTCCCATTTCCCAGATGTTCTGTTCGTGATGGAGCATCACGATGACGGAGCCAGCGCCGAGGAAGAGAAGCGCTTTGAAAAACGCATGGGTAAACAGGTGAAACATGGCCGCGTCGTTCGAGGCCAGACCGACGGCCATCACCATATAACCAAGTTGCGAAAGCGTTGAGTAAGCCAGAATGCGCTTGATGTCGTTTTGCTGTGTTGCGATTAGGGCAGCCATCGCGGCTGTGAGGGTGCCAATCCACGCGACGATCAAAAGCGCAGTTTGTGATGCTTGAATGATGAACGCGACTCGAACCAGCATGTACACACCTGCTGCAACCATGGTCGCGGCATGGATGAGCGCCGAAATCGGTGTCGGTCCTTCCATTGCGTCCGGCAACCAGACGTGCAGTGGAAACTGCGCTGACTTACCAATGGCTCCGCAGAAGATCAAAAGCGCCGCGAGTGTTACAAACGCCGGGTGGCTCGCCAGGGCCGGCATCCGTGGCCCGATCTCGGAAAAAACGATAGAGCCAGTCGCCATCCAGACCATCAGGATTCCGATCATGAATCCAAAGTCACCAATACGAGTCGTGATGAATGCTTTGTTAGCCCCAGCTGCGGCGGCGTCGCGATAAAACCAGTGGCCGATCAGAACGTAGGAAGTAAAGCCGACCAGTTCCCAAAAGATGAAGAGCATGACGAAATTGTTCGCGAGAACGATGCCAAGCATCGCGAACATGAAGAGCGACAGTGCCGCGAAATAACGGGATTCACCTTCGTCATCTCGCATGTAACCGAGCGAATAGATATGGATCGTTGCTCCGACACCGGAAACCAGGACGAGCATCGTCTTGCTTAATTGGTCGAGCGTAAGGCCGAGCGGGACCTTGAATGCGCCAGCTATATCGATCCAATTAAAGTCAGCCGCTGTGAGACCAGACTGTGTGAAGACCAAACAACTGCACGTGAAACTCACGAGCACCGCCGCAATCGAGATAGAACTGCTTACCGCTGTCCATCTCAGCGTGAAAAGCACGATAACAACAGCGCCAGCCAGCGGCGTAAGGAGAACGATCCACGGTAAAATTGAATTCATTAGATGGCTAAAATTTCAGGCTGCTAATGTCGTGGACGTCCGTCGTGCGTCGCGTCCGGTAGAGCGCGACCAGGATGGCCAGGCCCACGGCGACTTCGGCCGCGGCGACTGTGATGATGAAGAAGACGAACACTTGTGCGTTGTAATCGGGTAGTCCGGTCGGACCAACGCGAAACCGCGAAAACGCAACGAGCGACAAGTTTGCGGCGTTCAACATCAGCTCGAGCGACATGAGAATGATGATGAGGTTGCGCCGCAGCATCACTCCGGCGAACCCGATCGCAAAGAGGATTCCGCTTACGATGAGATAGTCGCCCAGTGTGATCATGCTAGCGAGGCTCGCGTTTGCTCAAAAGCACCACGCCAATCGTCGCCACCAGCACGAGAACCCCGACGATTTGAAACGGCAGATTGTAATTTCCAAAGAGCGCCGCTCCGACATTGCGAACATCATCGATTGTGGAACCCGGCAACGGCGGAAACGCTGTTTGCGCGATCTTTAAGTGCCTGACCACAGAAAAAATCTGGCCTAACAAGATCAGCGCGACCGCGAGCCCCGCAGCCGACGCCAGCCAATTGATTCTGCGTCCCTCTTCAGCGCGAAGATCGAGAAGCATGATGATGAAAAGAAAAAGCACCATTACCGCTCCTGCGTAAACCAGCACTTGAATAATCCCGATGAAATAGGCGTTTAGTAATATGAAGAGCGCTGCGAGCCCGAGAAATGACACGACCAAGCTGAGGGCGCTCGCCACGGGATTGCGGTTGATAACAACGGCTGCCCCGAAAATCACTGTCAACAAAGCAAAGATCCAGAACAGGAGCGGCGACATCGGTTTAATTTCGAATTTCGAATTTCGAATTTCGAACTGGCCCGTTCATTTCTTCTTGTTCCATTTCAATACGACGCCATGCATGACTCCGCCGATCTCGAGGAGTTTTTCCTTGTGATGCACCATGTCCGCGCGCGTAAAACCGGTGATGGCGTAATCTTTGCGCAGAAAAATCGCCTGCTCTGGGCAAACCTCTTCGCACATGCCGCAAAAAATGCAGCGGATCATGTCGATATCGAATGCCTCGGGGTATTTCTCAACCTTGGCGAACCGGTCGGTTGAGGCGAGTTCACCGGGAATAATTTTGATCGCCCGCGGCGGACAAATGAACTCACAAAGCTGGCACGCCACGCAACGCACACGCCCGTCTTCATCGCGAACGAGCGCCGGTGCGCCACGATAATAGTCCGGCAGGTTGCTGTCCCATGTTTGCTCGGGGTACTGCATCGTAATTTTGGTGCGCCCCAGCAGCAGGTTTTTGAAGTGCTTAAATGTAATGGCCAGACCAGCGACGATGGCCGGCAAATACAATCGCTCGCGCCAGTTCAGCTTTGGTCGTGGGACAGTGACAGTCATGATTAAACAGCGAGCTTCTGGTGATGAAATGAGTTGGGAAGATTGGATTAAGATTAAGAAGGAAGATTAGGATCGAATGAAGGGCAAAATCGCCGCGACAATGAAAATGTCGACCAGAGCAATCTCGAAGAAGAAAAGCCAGCCGAGACGCATCAATTGGTCGTAGCGAAATCTGGGCAGGGTCCATCGCACCCACATGAAAAAGAAAATGATGATGGCGACTTTTGCGAAGAAGACCGCGATATTTATCAGACCAAAGATCCATCCGTGAGAGCCGTCCGGAATTCCTGGGAAATGCCAGCCCCCAAAAAATAAAGTCACGATCACCGCCGATCCGGTGATCATTGCCGCGTATTCGCCCAGAAAGTAGAGAGAAAACTTCATCGAGCTGTATTCGGTGTTGTAGCCGCCTGCGAGCTCCTGCTCGGCTTCAGGAAGATCAAATGGCAGCCGGTTTGTCTCGGCAAAAATAGCGATCGTGAAAACCAGGAATGAAACGATCATCGGAATGGCGAGCAACCATTTCCACGGATTTGTCCAGTCCCCGATAAACGGCGCGATAAACCAGCCGTGCGCAATCTGGTAACGCACCACAGTGCTCAGTCGCAAACTCCCCACCAGCAGAAAAACGGGAATGACAGCCAGACCGAGTGAGAGCTCGTAAGAGAGCATTTGGGCACTGGAACGGATTCCGCCTAGAAACGGATACTTGGAATTCGACGCCCAACCGCCAATGACGATCCCGTAAACGCCCAGCGAAGCGATGGCGAACACAAAAAGAATTCCGACGTTCACATCGGCGATTACCATCGGGACTCCGAACAGGGTGCTGCCAAAAGGTACGACGGCGATGGTGATGATGGCCGGCATAACGGCCAGACATGGCGCGAGCCAGTAATAAAATGTGTTCGCGGCGCGCGGCGTGAAATCCTCCTTCAGCAACAATTTGAACATGTCGGCAATCGGCTGAAGAAGACCGGCCGGTCCGACGCGGTTTGGTCCGAGCCGATCCTGAATTGCCGCGCTGACCTTTCGCTCGGCATAAACCGCGTAGGAAACCATTGGCAGAATCACGATAAACAGAATCCCCACGATCTTGAGCAGCGAAGTGAGGATGAAAAAGGTTTCTGGACTCATGGGGATCTTGGTCGCTCGGCCCGGCGTCTTGCCTGAATCGCAATGGCTTGCTGGATCGCTTCTTCGTCTCTTGGATGCATGGGCGGCAATTCTTCCATCTGTAAAATGTGCACGCCGAGATCGCCGATCTTGTTCAAACTCAGTCCGGCGAATTGCGGGACCGTCTCGCTGATGCGACGAAAAACGTCGTCGATGGAGAGAACAGAGTCGCCTCCGCCGACGGCCTGGAGCAAGTCCCGTAAAATTTCCCAATCGTCTCGCGCGTTACCGGGCGGCCGCACCGCGCGATTTAATCGTTGCAACCGGCCTTTCCCATTGACCATCGAACCGCGTTTCTCCGCGAAACCGCATCCAGGAAGAACGACAGTCGCTTTTCCTGTCGCCTCATTCGGCAAAACATTCATCATGATCAACACAGGGAGCTGCGCGAGTTGTTCAACCGGTACGTCCAAATGCATTGCATTTTCTTTCAAAACCATCAGCGCCTTGATTTTTCCGGTTTTCACGGCATCGGCGATTTCAAGCAGCTTTGCTCCTGGTTCAGACTGCGATCCCAGAATAAGCCGCGCGCCATTTGTATTTGGGTTGCGATTTTCGCTGAGCAGAATGTTATCACCGGGCTCGCGGCGCGGGACGACGTCAATCCGCTGTGTGCCTAACGACTTTGCCAATTGGGCTGCAAGCCAAAGCTCCTCGTTCGTCATTCGCCCCGAGGCAATGACGGCAATTTCCGGGCCGGAGAACTGTTTTAGCTGAAGGGCCGCCTGTGCAATTGCCGTAGGCCAGTCGGTATGGGCGAGTTGTCCATCGACATGGATCTGCGGTTCGAGTAAACGATCTTCAGCTTCGAGATACTTGAAGTTCAGCCGTCCATAATCACACATCCAGCATGAGTTGACGTGATCGTTCTCGCGTGGCGTCTGTCGGTAAACCACATCCTCGCGCGAGCCGATGATCGTATTGCAACCCGTGGCGCAACTCGTGCAAATGCTCTTGGTTTCTTTCAGGAACCAGACTCGCATCTTGAAACGAAAATCCGTGGACGTGAGCGCGCCGACCGGGCAGATGTCGACCGTGTTAAGCGAATAATTATTTTCTAACCGTTTACCGGGATGCGCGGTTAGCTCCGTATAGCTGCCGCGATCGACGAATCCGAGCACGTCGTCGTCCGCGATCTCCTGACAAAAACGAATACAGCGCGAACAGAGAATGCAGCGTTCGTCATCCAGCGTCACGCGCGGCCCGAGCAGGACGTTTTTCGGCTTCTTGACTTTGTTTTCGAGAAAACGCGATTTGCTCGTGCCGAAATCGACGCTGAACTCCTGTAACTGGCATTCACCGGCCTGGTCGCAAATTGGACAATCGAGCGGATGATTGATGAGTAGGAACTCCATCACGCCGCGCTGGCAATCCTTCACCAAGGGCGAATCGGTCCTGACGCCCATGCCTTCGGCGATGTCCTGGGCACAGGAAATTTGGGGCCGGGGCATCCAGTTGATGACTGGTTTATGGTCGGGGCCAAGCTCCGGTTTGCGATCCGGTCCGAGTCTTGGAAATCCCATCTCGATCAGACACATCCGGCAATTGCCCGGCGAACTCAGCTTCTTGTGATAACAATAGCGTGGCACAAAACTGCCAGCCTGTTCGCAGGCTTCGATTACGCGCGTGCCTTTGGGAAACTGGTGCCATACGCCGTCAATTTGGACGTTCAGCATCGGAACCGATTCTGTCGCGCTACTCATTCTTACTCTTTCTCTTGCTCGAAGCTGAAGGTGGGAGCCGCTTCATCACGTACAACAGCAGTTCCAGACTCAAAATCGTATCCTGACGCCTTCAGTCGCCCCATAAGCATATTGACGATTTGAACGAGCTGTTCCTTTGCCGGATTGACCTGTGCGCCTGTCATTAGCTTGCGCGAGGCCAAAACATCAAGACTTGCTGCTGGTTCAAGGGTAGAGCCTCGGGCGATATCGAAGAAGCGGGCGCGGCCTCGTTTCGAAAACTTTCCATTTCCTTCCGACATGTTCAGCGGAATGCTTGTCGCAGCACAATCTAGTTGGTCTTTGGCGGCGGCCTTTGCTCCGATTGATGGAAGGAGTTCGCCAACCGACTCGTTAAAGGCGAGCGATACCTGGTAGACGTTGACCTTTTCGTGATCAAAATAGGTTTTCATTACCCAATTAGAGCAGGAGCATGAGAAAGAGTAAGAACTAGATTGTCCCTTTGGCTCCAGCTTTTTCCCAGCCCGGATCATGCGCCATGGGGACTGTGGGAATCGACTCCTCTTCAATGAGTTCTTCTGATGTGAATTCCGGCGGAAGCGGTGGCGGCATCGGTTTTTGCGCGTAGGCCGCAAATTCTTCGGGAAATTTCTGGACAAAGCTTTGTGTTGGCCATGCGCAGGCCTCGCCAAAGGCGCAGATGGTGCGCCCGGCGATATTATCGCCAATGGTCTTTAGCGTGTTTGGATCTTCAGTGACACCGCCGCCGCGCAACATGCGATCGGTAATTTTCTTCATCCAAAGCGACCCCTCGCGGCAGGGCGTGCACTGACCGCAGCTTTCGTGCGCGTAGAATTCGTTGATGTTATTGAGCACCCAAACCACGTCGCGGGAGTCATCCAGCACGATTACACCGCCTGAACCAGCCATGGAGCCGGCCGCGGCCAGCGAATCAAAGTCCATGGGAATTTCGTCGATCGACATCTCGCGGTCGATTGTTGATCCATCCGGCTGGTGTTGTTTCAGTTTAAATCGCTCATCGGCCCGAAGAACCTTCGCAGAGCTTCCGCCCGGTATGACCGCCTTGAGTTTTCGACCCGGCCTCGTTCCGCCGGCCATCTCATAAATAAGCTGACCCATCGTCACGGCGCCGACTTCGATTTCGAAATAACCGGGACGCTGTACGTCTCCGCTGACGCAGACGATTCTTGTGCCGGTGTTGTTAGGCCGGCCCAGCCGCGCATACTCCGTGCCGCCCATGGCGATGATGTGTTTCACATGGCAAAGCGTTTCCACGTTGTTCACGATTGTCGGGCACATGTAGAGACCCAGCACGGCCGGGAAATAAGGCGGCTTGATTCGCGGATAGCCGCGTTTGCCTTCGAGCGACTCGATCAGACCGGTCTCTTCCCCGCAGATATAAGCGCCCGCACCGCGATGAATGTAAACCTCAGCGTCGAATCCGGAGCCAAGAATGTTTTTTCCAAGGAAATTGTGTCCCCGCGCTTCTTCGATGGCGCGTTCTAGGATCTTCGCGCCTTCGGGGAATTCACCCCTGATGTAGATGTAGGCCGTGCGCGCGTTCAACGCGAAACAGGAGATTAGAATTCCTTCGAGCAACTGATGTGGATCTTCATGGATGATATAGCGGTCCTTGAACGTGCCTGGCTCAGACTCGTCGGCATTACAGATCAAATACACCGGCCGTTTCTCGTCGGGTTTGATAAAGCTCCATTTCAAGCCGCACGAAAAACCTGCGCCACCGCGGCCGCGCAATCCCGAGTTCTTGACCTTGTTGACGATCTCGGCGCGCGCCATCGTTACTGCCTGCTTCAATTGTTCGTAACCGCCAGCGCGCAGGTAACAGTCGATGTCTGTACTCCAATCGTCGCGTCCGAGATTCTTAAAAACCAACCGACGCTCCAGGGGATGCGGAGGCGTTCGGTGCCCAAGCTTTTGGGGTTGATTTCGGAGAAGCTCGGTCACGGAATCGGGCCTAACCTTTTCGCGTAAGTCTTCGTTCACCATGCAAACGGGCGCCGTTCCGCAACTCGCCAGACATTCAACGAACTCGACGCTGTAATTGCCGTCGGCACTGACGGAAATTGGATTGTGCATTCCTTCGCCCTGGTGCTCGCGCTTGATTCCAGTCGCCGCGCATAAATTTTCCATCAATTCATAGCTTCCCGCCATGGCGCAGCTGAGCGTCCGACAGACGCGGATGTGCGTTTTGCCAGCCGGTTTCTGGCGAAACATCGGATAAAACGTGACCAGCTCGAGGATGTTGATCGGCTCGACCCCAAGCTTTGCGGCGATCCAGGTGACGGCGTCGTCGCTGATAAAACCAAAGTGTTCCTGCCACAAGTGAAGCAGCGGCATGGCCGCGCTCCGCTGATGATCGTGCGGGTAGCGCGCGATTGCCGCATCCATTTTCCGCTGTAACTCGGCGGGAACACGCGTGTTCGTCGAGTCCACGATAGAGCGAGATTTACCTGGACAATGTGCTGTCCTTCGACTGCACCTTGTCGTCTTTGAAAACAATGGTCACTGAATCTTTACCCTGCCTGTAAACGTAAATCGTTTTTTTCATGATAACGAGATCTTCATTGGTGATAGAGGTGGGATGCCCCAGGATTGATTCCACTTGTTTCTTGGACATTCCTTCTTCGACCTCGTCCACGTTCGCCTTGGTAATGCGTTTGCTCGGATTACACGAAACTACAAGCGCGAGCACAAGGACGAGCAAAAATCTAGATATTGATCGCAACACATTCATCTGTCGCATTCTCCCATGACGAAGTCCAGACTTCCCAGCACGGCCGGCACGTCGCTGACCATGCAACCCGGTAAAAGGTCCGGCAGGATACTCAGGTTCACAAAGGACGGCGCGCGAATCTTCAAGCGATAAGGCACGCCGCCGCCCCTGCTGTCGATATAAAAGCCCAGCTCGCCCTTTGGGTTTTCCGCTGCGAAGTAAATCTCGCCTGGCGGCGCGTCAAGTCCTTCGGTCACCACAATAAAATGATGGATCAACTCTTCCATCTTGGTCATGACGCGCGATTTTGGGGGCACCATGTTTTTCCAATCAGCTACGTTGATTGCGCCACCGGGCAACTTCTCGATTGCCTGACGCAGGATACGAACGCTTTGGCGCATCTCCTCGATTCGTACCAAATATCGATCGTAACAATCTCCCGCGCTTCCGATCACTACATCAAAATCATACTGCTCGTAATCGAGATACGGATGTTTGCGCCGCAAATCGTGCTCGATGCCGCTGCCGCGCAAATTCGGGCCGGAAAGCGCGTAGGCGACAGCGCGCTCTCTTGAGATCACGCCAACGTCTTTTGTTCGATCGACAAAAATGCGATTACGCGTGAGCAATCGATCGCACTCGTCCAGGCTTGGAATGAATTCACCCAGGAATTTCTTGAGCTGCGGGATGAAGCTCTCCGGAAGATCCCGAATTTGTCCGCCCACCCGGGTGTAAGAGGTAGTAAAACGCGCGCCGGTTAATAACTCGAAAAGGTTATAGAGTTTTTCGCGCTCGGTGAACGTGTACAAAAAGACCGTCATCGCGCCCAAATCGAGAGCCATGGCGCCGAGACCCAGCAAATGCGACGAGATCCGCGACGTTTCGCAACAAATAGTACGAATGGCCTTCCCGCGTGGCGGGATTTCCCAGCCCATCAACTTTTCGACCGCCAGCGCGTAAGCAACATTGTTCGAAAGCGGCGCAAGATAATCCAGGCGATCGGTATACGGCACGAACTGGTTGTACTGCATGTTCTCCGCGATTTTTTCGTCGCCGCGATGCAGAAAGCCGATGTCTGGTGTTGCTTTGGTAATGATCTCGCCATCGAGTTCCAGCACGAGTCGCAATACGCCATGCGTAGCCGGGTGCGACGGTCCCATGTTGAGGACCATTTTTTCGCCGATATCGTCGTCGGCATGATGCAGCTCCGCATCCGCAGTCGCTACTCGCGTTACGGGGTCCGGCGATTCAATCTCACGCGTTGTGAAAGGCATGGACGAAGTTACAAGGTTACAAAGTTAAAACCGATAACATTTACGCTGGCGAGTGAGCCAGTGCGCGCAAGATAATTCTGGGGGAGCGCGCGCTTGCAGCTTGCTGGCGATGGCATTCTGCCATCGCGAACTTTATGGCCCGCTTCCGAAACGAGGTTGCTGATGGTCACCGAAAGTTCATTGCGGCAGAATGCCGCACCCAGCGCGCCACAGGCGTGCGCTCCCCAGAAGTTCCGCTCGCGCGCGCGATTAAGCGCGATTAACTAAACCGTCATGCCAAAAAAAATCGCGCTGCTCTTCGCTGGCCAGGGGGCACAAACCGTCGGGATGGGACGCGACGTTGCAGAACAATTTCCCACTGCGGGCGATCTATTCCGAAAAGCGGATGAGGTTCTTCGGCGAAAGCTTAGCGAAATTGCCTGGAACGGGCCGATTGAAGATCTGACCAAGACATCGAATTGTCAGCCTGCGCTTTTCGTTCATGGACTGGCCTGTTTATCGATCCTGCGTGAATTGGCCGGAGAATTTCCAATCGGCGGCGCAGCCGGCTTGTCGTTGGGCGAAATGACCGCACACGCCGCGGCGGGGACATTTGATTTTGCGACAGGACTAAAACTCGTCGAGAGGCGCGGGCAGCTGATGGACGAGGCCTGTGCTGCCACTTCAGGCGCAATGGCGGCAATGATTGGCGCTGACGAAAACTCAGTGCGTGCCCTGGCGGCAGACGCCGATGTCGATATCGCAAACATCAATGCGCCCGGGCAGATCGTGATTTCAGGCGAGAGGGCAAAGGTAGAAATCGCGGTCGGTCTGGCAAAGGAGCACGGGATCCGGCGGGCCACGATGCTCAATGTGGCCGGCGCATATCACTCCCGCTTGATGGAAAGCGCATATGAGAAACTTGGTGCCGTGCTTCAACACGTGCCGATTGAGCCGCCGCGTTTTCCCGTCATTAGCAACGTTACAGGCGAGGAAGTGAAAACCCCAATCGAAATTCGTCGAGCGCTTCAGGACCAGGTCACAGGCACCGTGCGTTGGCTCGATTGCATGGAACGGCTCGCGGAGCTTGGGTGCGATTTTTTTATTGAATTGGGACCGGGCGGCGTGCTGGCAGGGCTATTGCGGCGCACTCGCAAAGAGGTCGATGTGGTGTCGGTTGCCGACGCAGAGTCAGTTCGCAAATGCGCTGAGCTTCTGTAGCCGCCTGGCTGTGTCGAGGCTTTTCCGTTGCGGTATCTGAAACATGGCGAGCAACGCCATGGATAGAGCGTCGACAACCGCCTTTAATCGCCTTAATTCTTTTACATGACGCTGGAACAACGCGTGGATGCGGATTTGAAAGAAGCGATGCGCGCCAAGGAGACGACAAAACTTGGCGTCTTGCGAATGCTTAAGTCTGCAATGAAATATGCCGCCATTGCAAAATCAGGCGCGGAAGCCGACCTGAACGACGCTGAGGCAGCGCAAGTTATCCGCAAACAGGTAAAGCAACGCCAGGATTCGATCGAAAGCTTTGAGAAAGCCGGCCGCGCGGAACTGGCGGAAAAGGAGAAAGAAGAGATGGCGATCTTAAACGACTATTTGCCACAGCCGATGAGCGCCGATGAAATTTCGAAGCTTGTACATGAAACGATTGCCGAAACAGGCGCAACCTCGCGAGCACAAATGGGCGCGGTGATGAAAACATTGCAGGTGAAGGTAGCCGGTCGCGTTGATGGCAAAGCGCTGAGCGCGGAAGTGCAAAAGCAGTTGGGTTCGTGATCTGGGAATCGAGACTCGTGAATCGTATCCGATTTAACGATTTAACGATTTAACGATTTACGTCGCGAACATGCTAACTGCCATCATCGTCGCCGCCGGTGACAGTCGTCGCATGGGTTTCGACAAACTATTTGCGACGATTGCCGGCAGACCAGTCATCGGGCATTCCATCCGCGCATTTGAATGTGCCGACTGCGTCGGCCAGATCATTGTTGTGGCGCGCAAAGATCGACTTGACGAGATCAAAGCAATTGTTCGCGAGGAAAATTTCAAAAAGATTCGCTCGATCATTCCCGGCGGGAAACATCGTCAGGATTCCGTCTGCGCCGGCCTCGATCATGTCGAGCCTGCTGCAAAATACGTCGCCGTTCACGATGCTGCTCGCCCATTGATCACTGCGGAACAAATTGAGCGCGTCTTCGAGCAATGCCGAATCTACACTGCTGCCAGCCTGGCTGAGCCGGTCAGTGACACGCTTAAATATGCCGACACCGAATTTTTCGTTAAGAGTGGAGTAGATCGACATCGGCTCTATGCCATGCAGACGCCGCAGGTTTTCGAGCGGCAGTTAATTGAGGACGCGTATCGAGCCGTCTACGCGGAGAATGCCTCTGTTACTGACGAGGTTTCGGCGGTCCAACGGCTCGGTCGCAGGATTATTCTGGTCCCAAACCAGGACGTAAATTTCAAAATCACTTATCCCCGGGATTTGGCGCTTGCGGAGTTTGTTCTAACGCAACGAATCCAAACTGTCGCGGGGTGAGCCGCACACCTGCCTTCGCCGTGTAAGTTATGCGACCATTGGATCGATAGGCACCAGCGGACGAATCAACTCCACCACGGACGCCACATCCTTGCGTTTAAAGCGACGCCCGCGTCTTCGAATCTTCGCATCTTCAAGTTCACCGACACGGAAGAGTTGACCGTGTTTCCACACCCAGGCGTCGGGATTATAAGGACCAATGCGGCTTGGATCAGTCCGGGTGTGGATTGACAATAAGTTACCCGTCACGGCAGCGGCAATGTGCATGGGACCGCTCTCCACGCTCACGACAAATCGCGCCACCCGAATAAGCCAGATTAACTGAAGCAGCGAAGTCTGCCTGGTCAGGTCAATGCAATTTTCCGGTGTGTTCATCCTGTTGCGCGTTTGTCCCACCACCACCACACGAGTTGGCGCCAGCGCGTGGCAAAATTGCTCGATCACCGCGTTTGAGAGCGATTTGTCCTGCCCGCGAGCGAAAGGATGGAGAAGAACGAACGGGGGATGCGCATCGAAGCGCGGGAGTGGATCGCCACTTGGGACCGAGCATCGAAGCGAGTCGCCAACTGTGGCGCCGGCACATTCTGCGAGTTTTAAATAGCGCTCAACAGGATGACCGCGACGATCGATCTCAGCCACGCGATCGTAGAACCAGTTGACCCCGCCGAGGGCACGACTCATTCCATTGATTTCTTTTGCACCTGTAATTTTTGCGATGAGCGCCGTGCGCAGCAGTCCCTGGAAGTCGAGCGCAAGATCGGGTCGAATCTCGCGGGTCTTCTTTAGCCATGTCAGTAAACTCTTCGGTGCCCCCAGCCCTCGAAACTCACCACGCGGCGCGAAGTAAACATGATCCACATCAGGATTACCTCGGAGAACGGGAGCGAGCTCTGGATTGATGAGCCACGTAATCTCCGCGTGCGGGTGCGCTTCACGAAGCGCGGCGACCGCCGGCAGGCTGTGCACGACCCCTCCGAGTGGCCCGGGATTGATGATTAAAATCGACCTGGGGTTTAAAGTCTGCGTTGAAGCGTTGAGCATTGGGCGTTGAGCTTTGAGTGTTGCCAAAGCGGCGTCAAGCCGCCGCACTCCAAAGCGCGTCGCGCGCGCGAGATCCGCCGTTTTGCCGCTTCGCGGATCCGTCGTTTCATTTCTTTCCTGAGTGATTCGTCGACCGTGTTCCCGTCATCAGTCGTCTGGCATCAACGCCCGATTGCAAGCCGCTCCGCGAGCAGCCGTGGCAAGCCTGCTTCAGCGATCTTCCTTTGCACGATCGCCAGATCATATTTTATGCGAAATTGTTGGACCAGATTGTTCTCCGTATCGTAAACGCAGTAAGCTGCGCGCCAGTTTCCATCGCGCGGTTGGCCCACGCTGCCCATATTGATGAAATATTTCTTGGTTGGCTCGATGCGAACCATCTCGACTCTTTCCCGGTGGACGCTTTCATC
The DNA here is from genome assembly GCA_035651975.1 of Candidatus Udaeobacter sp. Lineage (GTDB taxonomy): Bacteria > Verrucomicrobiota > Verrucomicrobiia > Chthoniobacterales > UBA10450 > Udaeobacter. Next base: position 39,530 of record DASREQ010000026.1, on the reverse strand, counting down.
CCGAACAAATGCCATCGGCACATGCGTGTGCCCAAAGAAACAAACGTTGGTGTGTTGATAGGTAAAACTCGCGGCAGCATCAAGGTTGTTAAAAACATAACCCCATTGTTCGGGGGTATCGAGCGTGGCGTGCACGATGGTGAAATCGTGCACACGCGTCTGCAGCGGTAACCCGCGCAACCACTCCTTGTCCTCTTTCGTTAAGTGGTCACGGGTCCACGCGATGGCCCGCTCCGCGATTTCATTAAAATCGCCTGGCGGGGAGAGACGCGAAGCGGCCTCGTCATGATTACCTTTCACGACCGGGCAATCCAGCTCCCGAACGCGTTCCACGCATTCTCTTGGATTGGCGTTATACCCGACCACATCGCCCAGGCACACGAAACGCGTGCATTTGCGCGCGCGTGCGTCAGCCAGCACCGCTTCTAACGCCTCGAGATTGGCGTGAACATCGCTGAAGATTGCGAAGCGCATAGGACCCTTTCAGTCGTCTAAAAAGCTGCAATTCTACCACGGAAGCGCGCCGACGCTTCAAAGATTTAATATTTCAAGAAAGTGTTCTCTTGATTACTTGCCTGCTTTATCTGGAATGCGCTGTTCCTGCGGGATGTTCAGCTTGTCTTCGAGAAATTTCAGCCGGGCAATCAAAGTCGGTAGTCGCTCCTGCTTGCCCTCTGCATAAAGCCCGCGCAGCCGCTCGTAGGCCTCCCGCTCGCGTCCTTCGCAGTAGGAAAGCTCATAGGCAGAGAAGCGCCGGTCGAACGGCGCGGCATCGGGCAGTGCCGCTGCCTTGGCGTAGAACTCGGAAGCGCGTTCGTGATCCTTGTATTTCTCCTTGTATAGGCGGGCCAGCGCTTCATAGAGCTCCGGTCGGTCGGGATTATTTTTGATTCCGCGTTCGAGAAAGTCCTTTCCCAGCGCAAAATATTCGCGCTGCGCTTTGACTCGCAGCGCAAGCCGCGGCTGGGTCCGGTCGTTCATCGCCGCCACGCTTGCGTTCCAGGCCATATGCCACGCCGCAGTGTCCCAAAACAGAAGCACCCGCGGTTGTAGCGTTGTGATGTGCCGGAACAATAATAAGATCCGGCCCCATTCCGTGCGTTCCCATGCGACGTATGCCTGAATAAAAAGAGCGTCGGCGACGATCGCCCGAAATCCGCTCAGGGCGGCGACGAAACCGAGTTGCCCGAGTTTTTCGCGAAGATCAAGATTAAATTCGACGCCACCAAAATGTTCCCGGCGATGCAGCGCCGCCAGGTCGCGCTCGATCGGCAATTTGAGCGCACCGAGCGCAAGCAAAATCCCTATTACGACAAGAACCCGTATCATAATTCTTTTCCGTAGAACACGAAGGCCGCCAGCAGCGTGTAGATCGTCGTGTAGAAAATGCCGAGAACTACGGTCTTGACGAAGAGCGCCAGTGAGATGGCTGTTCCGGCGACGATATCATCCACCAGATTGAACGCCTGTAAGTCCGGAAACAGCAGCGCGACGATTGCCAGAAACACCCGGGTAAGCAGTCCACTACTGTGTTCCTGCAGCCAATATTCGCGTGCAGTCGCCTGCAAATGGCCAATGAAATAAATGAAAGCCATTACCACAATCGTGAAAATGTTTGTGGTGGCGAAGGTAGAAACGAAAAGCGTGAGTGCGGCAAGTAAACATGCTTTCAGGTAAATGATGATGATTCCTGGAAAGATATCAACGTTGAGAGCTGAGGATCGGATTTTCCGGAGCGTATCGGCAATTTGTTCGGGCGGTGCGCCGGCCATTTGTCTCAGCGTAATGTGGACCACGGCTTGTTCGCGGAAATACAACACCAGTAAAAATGCCGCGCTCATGACCAGCGTGCTGATTGCCAGCAGCAGAAGAACCCCCGCAATTTTACCGATCACGTATTCGAAGCGGGGCACGGGCTTGGCGAGGATTGTGTAAACTGTGCGGTCTTCAATGTCCTGGGGCAGCAGCCGCGCTGTAGCGACGATGGCCAACAGCGAGGTAAAGATCGAGATCGCGCCGAGCGACACATCTTTCAGAATTTGGAATTCCTGCTGAAAAGAGAACTGCGCCATGAAGATCGAGCTGCCGATCAACAGCAGCGCAAAAACGAGCAGGACATAAAAGACCTTTAGGCGCGTCAGTTCAGTAAGCGTATTGGACGTAATCGCGAGAATTCGCGCGAAAGAGAAAGCGCGATGGGGCTTTGCCAAAGTTGGAGCGTTGAAACGTTGAAGTGTTAAATCGTTTCCGTCATTCGTCATTTGTGGCCGTCGCCTCCAGGAACAATCTTTCCAGCGTGGTCGTCGATTTTCGACGTTCGATCAGCTTTGCCTCTGATCGGTTAATGACCGATTCGATTTCGTTGACGAGTTGGGCGGACGCGTCGGCGATGATCAGCTCGGTTTGATTTTCAATTGCGATCAATTCTTGCAGATATCCTTCGCGTACCAATACGCCATCCGCGAGAATGCCAATGCGGTCACAAATTTCCTGCGCTTGCGCGAGCAAATGCGAAGAAAGCAGCACGGTGATGCCGCGGCGTTTAAGGTCGAGAATCAAATCGCGAATGTCTCGTGAGCCCGCCGGATCGACGCCTGCAGTCGGTTCATCCAGCACTACAAGTCTGGGGTCATGAACCAGTGCCTGTGCTAGACCAATGCGTTGTAACATGCCTTTGGAGTAAGTGCCCAGCCGCCGTTTGCGCGCTTTGGTCAATCCAACCAGATCGAGTAATTCATTGATGCGTTCTTTTAGCCGGGCGCCTTTTAGTCCGCACAGGCGCCCAAAAAAACGCAGCGTTTCTTCTCCTGTAAGATATTTGTAGAAGTACGGATTCTCAGGAAGAAAACCGACAGCTTCCCGGCTTTCGACGAGACGACTATCCCGTCCAAAAATTTCCGTGCGGCCGCGCGTCGGGGAAACCAGCCCGAGAATTATTTTCAGGGTCGTGCTTTTGCCGGACCCATTCGGCCCGAGCAACCCGTACACTTCGCCTGGCTCGATGCGAAGGTTGAGATTCTGCACTGCGACAATCCCGCGCGCAGGATGCAAGGGAACAGGAAAAACTTTGGTCAGGCTGTGAACCGCAACCGCGGGGCCCGCCTCCGCGCAGCTACGGCGTGGCGAGTCAGTCATAGCGAATTTCAAAGCCGCGGGCGGTAACTGGTTTCTCCAATTTGTTTTCCGTTTGCTTGCGAATTAGTGAGTGAAGCTCCCCTTGCGCGATGCAGTCAAGCAACGCGCGCACTTCATTTTCCTGTCCGGTAACCTGAAGTTCCACGCGCCCATCTGGTAGGTTGCGTACCCAGCCGGTAACGTCAAAACCTTTGGCGGCATGCCGCACGATCCAGCGAAACCCGACGCCTTGAACATTACCCTCGTAGAAAACCTGGACCGAAATCATGACCAACCCGTCATGTCGAGCAGAGTCGAGACATCCCGTCGCGACACCGCAAAGGTGGTAATCACGGGATCCTTCGACTCCGCTTCGCTGCACTCAGGCCGACAGTAACAGCGTTCACTTGTACGAGTAAACCAGACAGAAACTGCTCGCTTCACCCTCCACCAGATCGACCGAAACAAAGTATTGGCCGCTGCTCGACGGCGCAAAACCAGCCGCAGCTTTTTCGCCGTTGTCGTAACTTTCGGTGGTCACATGTTTTCCAGTCTCATCGTAGACACTGACCGCGATTTTCTTTGCCGGTGCGGTAGCGCCGGCGGTGAACCAATACTCATTGCCTGCGTAGAGATTCACCGCGACCAGGGAGTGATCATGCGGTTTGACCACTCCGCACCAATGTCCGTCGCGGATTTTGAAACCGTCGTTTGAAAATGCCGCGGCGACGTCGAGAGCGTCTTTGCGTGCCTGCACCTCGGCATCTGTGTCTCCGCGTGTCGTGACGCTTACAGCGAACGCGATAACGGATAATGGAATCAACAAGCTCCGATTCATTTTGGCGCTTCTTTGCTTTCTATTTCGTCCATTATCTTGCTCACCACTTCGTTGACTTTTCGCACTTCTTCAGCAGTCGGTGCCTTGCCGGCCGGGAAGGAAACCAGCTTTTCAATTTTGGTGAGCTCGTTGCTGACATCTTTGACCAGAGGGTCTTTGCGTAATTCGGGTGAGACTTCGTCTATTTTTGACTGCATGAAATGAACGAGAGCTGGCTGCCGCAGAACCTTCGCGCTGCTTTCGTCATAGTTCTGCATGATCGACGAGGTGACTACCTGTGTCCCGCGAATCCAACCGCCGAGGGTCACGAGAATCACCAGATCCTGGTCGGCGTGCGATTGCATCGAGGATTTTACTTCGTTTTGCGTCGCTTCCAGCTCTTCCTGCAGCGTGTCCCATTCGTTGTTCTCGGCAAAGTCATTGATGCTATTGCCCCGGCTAAGCAGTTTTTCGCTGACCCCGAGCGCCTTTGCGAGTTTGATGATGTCTGACCCAATGTTCTTGACCTGCTGGCCATCCTTGGCTTCCACTGCGATGAACCCATCGGCAATCAAACCACCCAGGTTAAAGGCGATCTGCGCCCGGTCGCGATATGTCATCGGCATCGGCCCGCGATATTGACCCGCCCAGTTTGTTTTGCCCGGCTTTTCAAGCGCCGCGAAAAGTTCACCCGGAGTGGGAATACTAATCGAATCACTCCTGGCAGCCTTTTCCAGTTGGTCGGCGGGAATACGGCCCGTCTCCGCCCCCAAAGCAACGAAGATGCCGCCGGTTAATATAATCGTGCCCAGCGTGGCCAAACGAATCATCGGCTCAGATTATGCGTGCCCCAGCGAAATTGCCAATATGAATCTCGCGCATGATGGCTGGCTGAACTGAGCTGGGCCCTAAATCAAATTTGCACCACATATGTGATTCAAAAATGAAAACAATGCGAAGCGAGATTTGCCTCGCGCCGTGAAACCTGTTCTAATTCGCGCAGAGCCATATGGCACGCACCAGCATTAGCCGAATCCATGCGCGCGAAATTTTGGATTCGCGCGGCAATCCCACCATTGAAGTCGATGTGCGCGTTGAAAGCGGCGCACTTGGACGCGCGGCGATCCCGAGCGGAGCGAGCACGGGCGAACATGAAGCGTGGGAATTGCGCGATGGGAACAAGAGCCGGTTCGGCGGCAAAGGCGTTAAGAAAGCGGTGGCCAACGTTAACGACAAGATCGCGCCGGCTCTTAAAGGATGGGATGCCCTGGACCAGGCGACGATCGACAAGAAGCTGATCGAACTGGACGGCACGCCTAATAAAAAAAAACTGGGCGCAAATGCACTGCTCGGAGTCTCGTTGGCGGTAGCGCATGCTGCGGCAGTGGCGGAAAAGCTGCCCCTGTTTCGGTATCTGGGCGGAGCTGATGCGCGAGTGTTGCCGGTGCCGATGATGAACATCCTGAACGGAGGCGCGCATTCGGATGCGCCGATCGATTTTCAGGAATTCATGATTATGCCGCGCGGCGCTCCAAGCTTTTCGGAAGCGCTCCGTTATGGCGTCGAGATTTTCCATGCGCTCAAATCTGTCCTCAAGGACCGAGGCCTTTCCACCGCAGTTGGCGATGAAGGGGGATTTGCGCCCCAACTGAGTTCCGCCGAAGACGCTCTCGATTCGATTTCGACGGCTGTCGAGAAGGCAGGTTACAAGCTGGGCGAACAAATATTTATAGCCCTCGACCCGGCTGCCTCGGAATTCTACGACGGTAAAAACAATGTTTATGTCTTCAAGAAATCGGACGGATCGAAGAAAACCGCCGATGAACTGATTGAGTACTATGCTGAGCTTTGTGCGCGGTTTCCGATCATTTCGATTGAGGACGGTTGCGCCGAGAATGATTGGGACGGCTGGAAAAAGCTGACGGCAAAACTGGGTGAGAAGATCCAACTCGTCGGCGACGACCTCTTTGTTACGAATGTTAAATTCTTACAGAAAGGAATCGACGAGCATGTGGCGAATTCGATTTTAATCAAGGTGAACCAGATCGGCACGCTGACCGAAACGCTGGCGACGATCGATTTGGCAAAGAAGAATCACTATACAACTGTAATCAGTCATCGTTCCGGCGAAACGGAGGATGCCACGATCGCCGACATTGCAGTGGCGACGAACGCCGGTCAGATCAAAACCGGGTCGCTTTCCCGCAGTGATCGGATTGCCAAGTACAACCAGCTGCTGCGAATTGAAGAAGAACTTGGTGACAAAGCGGTATACGGCGCTACAATGCGCTAAGTGGATCAGACTTACGCCGATTTCCGCGCGCGCCGCGAAGCAACCGTGTGGCAGCGATTGAACCGAACTCTCCGGGTTCTGCTGGTTCTGGCGATCTGGCTCATTATTGTGAGTTTGTTTGTTCCGCCGTACAAAAAACTAACGCAAAGCCGCGCCGAAATCGACAATCTGCAACAGCAGGTAAACGACCAACGAAATCTGCTCGCACGTCAGACCCGCGAGATCAATCTGCTCAACACGGATGCAACCTATCTGGAGACGGTAGCGCGCGACCGTCTCGATCTAATGAAAGAAGGCGAAACGGTTTTCCGTCTTGAGCCCGCGCGTGCTCCAAAGGCAAAACCTGGCAATTCTGGGCGCAGGTAGGGATTCACGCCTTTGCGATTCGCAGGGAATTGAACTATTTTTCCCTCATGCCAACTGAAGTCTCCATCCCCGATGCCGAGGATTTGAAATCGCGTGTCCGCGAGCTGCGGAGGTTTCTTTGACGTCGAAAAGCTCCACAAAGATCTAGCCGCAATCGAAGGGCGCATGGCCGCGCCCGATTTCTGGGCGAACCGCGAGCGCGCTCAGGCCGATGTCGAGGAAGTTTCCCGGCTGCGCTCGCTGATCAACCCGTTTCAAGAACTGGAACGCGAGATTGAGGACTGGGGGGCACTGCATGAGTTGGCTGCGGAAGAAAGCGATCCCGCTGCTCGTGCTAATGCCGAGAAAGAAGTCGCAACCGAGCACGATCGGCTGGCTCATAAGCTGGATGAATTCGAGCTGCGCCAGTTTCTTTCCGGTGAAAACGATCGCGCGAATGGATTTCTCACGATTCATTCTGGCGCGGGCGGCACCGAGTCGTGCGATTGGGCCGACATGTTACTGCGGATGTACCAGCGCTGGATCGAGCGAAGCGGTTTCAAATCTCAGACCGTGGACATTCAACAAGGCGAAGAAGTCGGCGTTAAATCCGTCACCCTGCTGGTGACCGGCGAGTACGCCTACGGACATCTGCAGACCGAGCGCGGCGTGCATCGGCTCGTCCGTATCTCGCCGTTTGACGCAAACAAACGGCGTCACACTTCGTTCGCCAGTGTCGATATCGTTCCTGAAATTGCCGACACCGCTCCGATAGAAATCAATCCTGCCGATCTCGAGATCGACACGTTCCGCAGCGGGGGCAAAGGTGGGCAGAACGTCAACAAGGTGGAAACCGCCGTGCGAATTTTGCATAAGCCGAGTGGAATCGTTGTCGCGTGCCAGGCCGAGCGCAGCCAGGGGCGCAATCGCGAGCTGGCAATGAAAATGTTAAAAGCAAAGCTTTACGAAATCGAACAGGACAAGAAGCGCGCGGAAATCGATCGGCAATACGGAGAAAAGGGCGATATCGCGTGGGGCAGCCAGATTCGTTCCTACGTTTTTCAACCGTATCAAATGGTGAAGGATCATCGGACTGGGGCCGAAACGAGCAATGTGCAAGCCGTGATGGATGGCGACATCGACAGGTTCATCCAGGCGAAATTGCGCGGGGAAAAGGCGGCGAAGGGCGACAAGAGCGAAAACGAAATTTAGCGACGAAGAAATGTTCGCTTTGGTCGGGATTTTTTTCGCCTCATGATCGTTAGATGCAGATGCCGCGTATCGCGCTGATGTCGGTAGCGCTGCTCCTCGCATGCATGCGGGCGCAGGCCGCGCCACAAAACTATCGTAAGGATCCTACGATCTATGGCGATAGTTCGAGGTTTCATTTCTTCGTCGGGACAGCACCCGGCGGGCATCGGAGCTGAACTTCATACATGTTCGTCGATCATTCCGAAGCTACCGAGATCTGCCTGATCGCTCACAGATTGTACGAGCACGCAGGCGGCTTCGCTCGACATGACAAGCTAACACGAGCTCAGGAGCCGTAGCCGAAACCGCGGATCGAAGTGGCCGCCGTTGTGTTTACGGCAGCACTCAAGGCAGGCAACTGCGCGACGCACCTGGCGGACTCGCGGAAACTTCTGATGACAATTCGGACAGCGATAAATGAACCGCGCGGCGTAAGTCCGCGCTGGAAACGGCAGATTGTGGCAGCGTTTCTCGTCGGCGATACCCAAATCCACACAGGCCTGCTGCCATTCGATGCCATGAGGTGAAATCCTTCGCCGGCCGGCGCGGAATTGGGCGAGAATATGCGCCAGTTCATGCCGCAAAGTTCGGTCGATTTCGGCCGGATGCTCAAATAGCCGTGGGTTTAATGAAACGAGTTTCTCGCGGTAATCAGCGCGTCCGGCAGCTGTTTTGAGACGTGAGTTCCATTCCACGCGAAAGTCATTGGCGATTCGTTCTGCGCCATTGGCGCACAACAACTCACGCGCTTTTGCTTCGAGGCCATTGCTGTGGCCGCTTCTCTGTGCGAAGTCCTCCGAACTGGAGTGGCATTTAGCGTCCCACAGGGACGCGGCTACAGTGAGAAACGCGAATTCGAGTTGCCTAAGCAACGGCATAGGCGCTTTTTCGCGTGTTCAGTCGATCAACAATCTTCCGCACCGCATCTCCAGCTGCCTTGATTTCGTCGGCCGTTGTCCATTTACCGAGCGAGAATCGGACTGCGGAACGCGCGCGTTCCATCGGCAGGCCCATCGCAAGCAAAACATGCGACGCGACGACCGATCCCACCATGCACGCCGAGCCACTGGAGGCGCAGACGCCTTCCAAATCGAGAGCGATGAGCAGCATTTCGGAATCGATTCCAAGCAGGCTCACGTTCAGCGTGTTCGCCAGTCGCGGCGCGTTTGCGCCGTTCTGTTCTGCGTCCGGCACGTGTTGCGCAATTCGCGTCCATAATTCATCTCGCAATTGTTTCTCTCTCTCCTGCTCCTGCTCATGCACAATCCACTCAGCGGCCGCCGCCATTCCCACGATTGCGGCGACATTTTCTGTCCCAGGTCGTCGCTCGTTTTCGTGCGCGCCACCGAACATGATTGGCTGAATCGAAAGACCACTGCGCAAGAAAAGGACGCCAACGCCTTTCGGTCCGTAGAATTTGTGCGCAGCGAAACTGGCGGCATCGACCAGCGAAAGGTCGGTATCGATCTTACCAAACGATTGCACCATGTCGCTGTGCAGCAGCACGCCGCGCTCGCGGCATATTCGCGAGATCTCGCGCATCGGCTGAATCACACCCGTCTCGTTGTTGGCGGCCATGATCGAGACAAGTCTCGTTTCCGACCGGACCGCATCGGCAAGCTGATCGAGGTCGATGATTCCGTCGCGTGAAACATTCAGCCACGTGACTTCAAAACTTTCGCGTTTTTCCAAGTGTTCCACCGCGTTCAGCACGGCATGGTGCTCCGCTTTGTTGGAGATGATATGCCCGCCGGGCGAAGATGAGCTGCGAGCCAGACCGAGCACCGCGAGATTGCACGATTCAGTTCCACCACCGGTGAAAATCAGTTCGTGCGGTTTTGTGCGCAATAACGCCGCGAGTTTGTCGCGCGCATTATCGATGGCCGCGCGCGCTTCGCGGCCAGCTGAGTGTATGCTCGATGGATTTCCAAAGTGCCGATCGAGATACGGCAGCATCGCCTCACGCGCCACGTCGCAAAGTGGAGTCGTTGCGTTGTAATCGAGGTAAATCATCTAATCTTCCGCTTCCTTTTAATCTTGCTCTGGGTCGTGTTCACATCGGCGCCGCGCTCGGCGAGCGCGGCCTGCCAACTGTAGTCGCGCCTCTGTGAGGCGCGCGACGCTCGCTTTCGGAGCACGTCAGAGTTGCGCTTCGCATAGCGAAGCGGCTGCAGGATTCGCGCGCACTCATTCCCGGAATTCATCACGCGTCGTAGCCGGTTTGCGTTTTCGCTTCGGCACAATGCGCAACTGTTTCTCTTCGTAGTAAACAAGTGAATCGGGCGGCACGCTTTGAGTGAGGAAAACGTTGCCACCAATCGTCGATCTGGCGCCAATGACGGTTTCGCCGCCCAGAATCGTTGATCCCGGGTAAATCGTTACGTCGTCTTCGACGGTGGGATGGCGTTTTCCGCCTTTTTTTATTTTACCGTGCTCGTCCTTCTGAAAACTGCGGGCGCCGAGCGTGACCGCATGATAAAGCTTAACGCGCACGCCGATCTGCGTCGTTTCACCGATCACGACACCGGTGCCGTGGTCGATAAAAAAATGCGAGCCGATTTCTGCACCGGGATGAATATCGATCCCGGTGCGGCTGTGAGCCCACTCGGTCATGATGCGCGGAATCAGAGGCACCTTGTTGTAAAGCAGGTGCGCCATACGATGGATGGCAATGGCTTCCAGCGCGGGATAAGCAAGGATGATTTCTTCGTAACTCGTCGCAGCCGGGTCTCCTTCGTAGGCTGCGTCGATATCTGTCCAAAGAACGCGGCGCACCGCGGACAATTCCCTCAGGAAAAAAGACAAGACTTCTTCTGCTTTCGCTTCGATTGCTTCGTTCGGCGGGATTTTGCCGAGGCTTCTGCAAATTTCTGTTTTCAATCGCGCGTGCAACTGTCTGACCCGAACGCGAGTGGTATCTGCCAGATCTTCCGAGCTCACCAGGGCTTCGCTGCGAAAGCCCGGAAACATCAGGCTCATTAGTTCAGTGCACGCGGCCTCAATGGCCAGCCGCGAGGGCAACGTGGCAGCGGCGTCGAGATAGTTTATACCTCCCGTTTCGCCATAGGTGTGAAGCAATTCGTTGACCGCGGCGGCATTCGTTGAGTCCATCTTAGGAAATATGCGCCTCCTCGGAAAAAAAGCGAAACGAGGGATTGTCAATCTAGAAAGGTTCGCCGAAGGCGGCGCCAAGGGATTGCGTTCCCCTCCTGTGCAAAGGATTGAGCGCTACAGTAACTTCAAGGTGACGAGATGAGCGCGCGGCTTAGCGATTACGATTACGATTTGCCAAGGGAATTGATCGCGCAGCGGCCGCCGGAACGCCGGGACGATTCGCGAATGATGGTGCTGCACCGAGATGCACAAACCATTGAGCACCGGCAATTCCGCGATTTGAAAACGTTCTTGCAAGGCGGTGATCTTCTTGTTCTCAACGATACACAAGTCTTGTCGGCACGGCGGTTCTCTGACGACGCCGCGATTGAGTTTTTGTTTCTCGAACGCCTGGCGCCTCGGCGATGGAAATGTCTCGTCACTCCGGGACGCAAGATGCGCGTGGGCGCTACAGCGATGATCGAGGGCGCAACGTTGCACGTCGAAGAAATCACGCCGAAAGGCGAGCGCATCGTGGCATTAGACCAAGATATTGATCTTTCCTCGGGTGGATCAATACCGTTGCCCCCTTACATCCGGCGCGATAGCGACGCCGAGGATGCCACGCGTTATCAAACTGTTTTCGCCCATAGGCCGGGCGCGCTGGCAGCGCCAACTGCAGGACTTCACTTTACCCCGGAGATTTTGAGCGAGATTCCGCACACATTCGTGACGCTGCATGTCGGGACTGGAACATTTTTGCCCGTACGCACAGAGAACATTGTTGAGCATCGCATGCATGCCGAGCGTTTTTCCATCTCTGCTACTGCGGCCGAGAGGATCGACTGCGCTGAGCGAATCATCGGTGTGGGTACGACGGTAGTGCGCGTATTGGAAGCGGCCACGCGCCAAAACGGAAAGTTTATCGCGCAGGAAGGTTCCACGGACATTTTCATTTATCCGCCGTATAGATTTCGAGTCGTTGATGTTCTGCTGACGAATTTTCATTTACCGCGCTCGACTCTGCTTATGTTGGTAAGCGCATTTGCCGGGCGCGACTTTTTGCTGCGCGCGTATGGGGAGGCTATTCGCGAACGTTACCGGTTTTACAGCTACGGCGACTGCATGCTAGTCCTGTAACCTTCTTTTCCGCTTTGTCTGAATCTTTTCACCGAGAGAAAAAGATTCAGAGGCAGAGGAAGAGAAAGATTGCGATATAGCAGTTTGTGCTATTGTCCGCCCAAATGCCCGAGCAACCCAGAGGTGAATTGGTTATTCAGACAATTGCGATGCCTGCGGACACCAATCCAAATGGCGACATCTTCGGCGGATGGTTGACCTCACAAATGGACCTGGGAAGCGGAATTCTTGCCGCGAAAACCGCGAAAGCGCGCGTTGTCACCGTTGCCATGGAAGGGATGTCGTTTCTCGAACCCGTACGGGTAGGGGACACGGTGCGGTGTTATGCAAGAGTGGACAGAATTGGACGAACGTCGATGACCATTCCGGTGGAGGTCTGGGTAACACGCTACATGACTGGCGAAGAGCTTCGTGTTACACACGGCGTTTTCACGCTCGTTGCTGTCGATGAGGCCGGGAAACCGATTCCGGTCAAGAGGGGCGATGAGTAAGAAATGACGAAGCGCGAATGCCGAATGACAAAGCCAGCATGAAGAAACCGCTTCAACGCTCTAATGCTTTAACGCTTTAACGTGGGGAAGCCCATGGCGTTTTTCGCTTATCTTTTTGAGCGGTTTCCCTCGTTCGGACAAACATTTTGCTATCGCGAGGTTGCAGAGCTCTATCGCCAGGGGGTTGCGCCGCCCGTTTTCTCAATCCGGAATCCGAAAGATGAGCCGCCGCAGGATTGGGACGCGCGCATTGTAAAGTGTGTGCATTACCTGCCTGAAGAGAAGGAACTGCTGGGTGACGTCCAGAGGGCTTCCAAAAAGGGAGAACTAACTGCAGAAATTATTGCTGCTCTACAGGAGTGGGGCCGTCGCACCGATTTTCTTCGCCTTTATCAGGCTGTTTATGTCGGATTACGCCTGCAAGAGGCGGGGATCAGCCACGTTCACGCGCACTTCGCTGGTATGGCGGGCCGTACAGCTTTCTGGATCGCCAGATTTTTTCCAATCACGTTTAGCTTTACCGCGCACGCTAATGACATCTTTGCGCCAAGGAAGTTTGAGATTGGTTTAGACAAACTTGGCGGCGCAGCGCGCCTGGTGGTCACTGAAACTGATTACGCGGAAAAGTTCCTGCGGGAGCGTTTTCCAGCACGCGCCAATCGAATTCATCGCATTTACAATGGATTGGATCTTAGCGAATTCGGGCGCGCGAATTTTTCCTCCGATCCGCCATTGATTGTGGCGATTGGGCGTTTGATCGCTAAAAAAGGTTTTACGGATTTGATTCGTGCCTGCGCATTGCTTGTTGAACGCGGAAGCCCGTTTCGTTGCGAGATTTTCGGCGAAGGTCCGCTGGAAAGCCAGTTACGCGGGCAGATCGAGGAGTTAGCTTTGCAGGAGCTTGTTCAATTGCCGGGCCCAAAACCGCAACATGAAGTCAGGGAACGTCTGGCTAGTGCGAACGTTTTTGTGCTGCCGAGCGTACTAGAAGCCGAGGGTGGCATGGACAATTTACCCACCGTGATCATGGAGGCGATGGCGACCAGATTGCCGGTGGTTTCGACGAGGATCGGCGGGATTCCAGAAATGGTCGTTGAAAACGAAACCGGTTTTCTCGTGGAACCAGAAGACGCAGTGGCGCTGGCTGGAGCGATGGAAAAGGTAACTAACGACAGGTCGTTAGGGCAAAGGCTTGGTCAGGCGGGCTATGAGCGTGCACAAGAGCTCTTTTCGATTGAGAAAAATGTGCGCCAGCTATACACGCTGCTTCGCGCGGACGCGGGCTAGTGTGTTGTAGCCGCCGTCCTGTGGGCGGTTACCTAAAGAACACGATGTTTAACGGCACACAGAGCCGTAGCTACAGTAGATCGCGGACGGAATTGACCGCGTGCAGATAAACATGGTGCGGTCCGCCGCGTGCCAACTCCTCGCTCATTAACGCGACCGGATCGTTCTTTCCTGCGGGCATCAATTGGGGCATGCGTGTTTCGCCGGGTTTTCCGCGTGAAACTTCCAAAAGATCGCCGCATTTGGCGTGAGTCACCAGAAATTCCACATCCGGCGTGGCCATCGCCACTTCGCCGATTGGCTCTCCCGGTCGCTCGCACAGTTCGACGTCGATCTTTTGTTCAGAAGAACTAACGAATCGAAGATTGTTTGCCGCTGCTGCTTTGTCAGTGCGCCAGTTTAATTGCGCCGCAAGCCAGCCGGCAAAGAGAACAGCGGTCGATCGGAATCCGGGCGCGAAATCAATTCGCAGGCTTTTGATCTTTGCAAAATTGTGATGCGAGGCGGGGTGATCGAAGAATTGCGCCAGCGCGAAGCGGACGCTATCCAGGCGAGTCCAGTTTAAGTCGCAAAGCACGATGCGCTGCTTGGCTTCCTGTTCCGCAGATTCTAGCAAACGCATTTGCTCGCGAAAATCCTTCCACCCCTGGCTGTCATAGATAACTCGATCGACCCATGTCCAAAGTTGGGGATCCATCGGTTCATGGAGTGGCTGCTGCCACCAAAGGTAAAACGGCAGGTCGGAATCCAGGTGCGAAAAGACTATACTTGGCAGCAAGTCCGTACAACCGCCTTTGAGCAGAAATGAAATTTGTTCCGAGCAAACCTGCTTGCTTCCGGCTCCGCTGACGTGACAGTGCGCGCTGATCCAGGCTTCCACGCGGTTTTCTTTTGCGCTGCAGTCAGCTTCGATGACGATGGCGCGACAGGCGTGGTTCTCAGTAATGTTTGCCATCAACTGCGTATTCTTGCTCAGCGAGCCGGCCTCCTCGCTGTAAACGGCAAGGTTAACGAGTGAAGCACGGGTCACTGCGCCTTCGCTCTCCTGCCAGAGTTTTTTGAGCTCCTGGTCAATCTTGCTGACTTCGACCGGAAGGCCTAACGAGTATGTTTCAGCGATCGCTGGCATGGGTTACAGTCGTCTCCAGGCCCGGCCGTCACGAGCGAGCAAATCATCCGCAGCTTCCGGGCCCCATGATCCGGCGGGATAAAAGAACAACTCGGGCGCATCCTTCTTCGCGTGCCATGCGTTTTCAATGGGATCGATGAAGGCCCATGCCTCCTCGACCTCGTCTCGGCGCGCAAAGAGCGTGGCATCGCCGCTCATCGCGTCGAGCAGCAAACGTTCGTACGCCTCAGGGCTGGCTTTTCCAAAGGAGGTTCCATAATGAAAATCCATCTTTACCGGCTCGATCCGAAAACTCGTGCCGGGCACCTTGGCCTGGATGCGCAGCGAAATTCCCTCATCCGGTTGAATCCGAATGACCAGCACATTCAGATCATGCAAACCTTTGTTAAAAAGGACGGCCGGCGCTTTTTTGAAATGAATGGATATCTCCGTTGCCGATTTGGGAAGCCGTTTCCCAACGCGCATGTAAATCGGCACCTCCGCCCAGCGCCAGGTGTCGATGTAAAGCCGCAGCGCGACAAATGTCTCCGTTTGTGAATCCGGGTTGACGTTTTTCTCCTGTCGATAACCTGCGACGGGCTCACCGTTAATGGCGCCTTTGGCATATTGACCGCGCACAACGTCGGCGGCGATCTCATTGCGCGGCCACCGACGCAGCGATCGCACTACCTTCACCTTTTCATCACGAATACTGTCGGCGCTCAGGTCTGTCGGCGGTTCCATTGCCGTCAGGCAAAGGAGCTGGAGCAGATGATTTTGCACCATGTCTCGCAGGGCGCCTGCGGTTTCGTAATAACCGGCACGGCCTTCCACGCCGAGCGTTTCTGCCGCCGTGATTTGCACGTGATCGATATAGTGGGTATTCCAGAGCGGCGCGAAGATCGCATTGGCAAACCGAAGCACTAGGATGTTCTGCGCCGTTTCCTTCCCTAGAAAATGGTCGATTCGATATGTTTGCTCTTCGGTAAAAGAATTGCGGACAACGCGATTGAGCTCGCGAGCTGACGCCAGATCGGAGCCGAAAGGTTTTTCGATGATGACTCGTGCCCAGCTTCCCTTGCAGGTCTGGTTTAAGCCGGCGGCTTTCAGGTTCTTGAGAATCGGCTCGAACTCATCGGGAGAAGCCGCAAAATAAAAAAGCCGGTTGCCGCGGGTGCCGTGGTTCTTATCGATTTCATCGAGGCGTTTGGCCAATGCTTTGTAACCAGCTTCATCTTCGAATTCGCTTTGGTGATAAAAAATCGATTGCGCAAAGTTTTTCCAAATTTCGTCGCGCACGTTTTGTCGCGAAAACCCGCGCGTGGCTTCTTCGAGATCACGTCGGAATTCGTCGTCCGTTTTTGGTCGGCGGGCGAAACCGACAATCATCACGGCAGGCGGCAGGTCGCCATCGGCTGCAAGGTTATACAATGCGGGGACAAGTTTGCGATGAGTGAGATCGCCTGTCGCTCCGAAGATCACAATCGTGCAGGGCTGTGGCACGGCCCGGGCAGACAACCCTTCGCGCAGCGGATTTGGTTCCGGTTGATCGGCAGCTCGATTCATGTGCGATACCGGGCGCTCACTCTGAGCGAAGCGAAGAATCTCTGATCATTTTCTAAATCAATCCTTCACAAAATCAGAGACGTTTCGCTTGGTTCAACATAACAGCGTCCTTTGGGACGGGTTCAAATGGGCAACGGAAACCTCCTGGTTAAGTCGAGGACTTTTCGATGCACTTTCTCCAGCACGTCAGCATCATTGCGATTTGCGAGCACTTCAGCAATGAGATCCGCGATTTCCAACATTTCTTCTTCCCTCATCCCGCGCGTCGTGACGGCAGGCGTGCCGATGCGGATACCGCCGGGCTTGAAAATTGGATAGGTATCAAATGGGATCCCGTTCTTGTTTACGGTGACACCGGCCCGGTCGAGAACTTCCTGGGCTTCTTTGCCGTTAATTTCCTTCGGGCGAAGATCGACCAGCATCAAGTGATTATCTGTGCCGCCGGATACGATCCGGTAACCGTGTTTAGCCAGGCCGGCGGCAAGCGCTTTGGCGTTCAGGACCACCTGCCGTTGATATTCGCGGAACTCCGGCTGCAGCGCTTCGTGAAAGCAAACGGCTTTCGCTGCGATCACATGCATGAGCGGACCGCCCTGCACGCCGGGGAAAACTGTCGCATCGATCTGCTTGGCGAATGTCTCTTCGCACATGACGATGCCGCCACGCGGCCCGCGCAGACTCTTATGTGTCGTGGTGGTGACAAATTGGGCGTGCGGGATCGGGCTTGGATGCTGACCGCCTGCTACAAGACCTGCGATGTGCGCCATGTCGATGAATAAAACCGCGCCAACCGCATCCGCAATTTGGCGCAGTCGCGGAAAATCAATGATACGCGGATAAGCTGACGCGCCGGCGGTGATCATGGCCGGGCGGACCTCTTCGGCTTGTTTTTGCAATGCGTCGTAATCGATTTGCTCGGTCTTCTCGCTGACGCCATATTGCGAGACTGCGTAGAATTTGCCGGAGAAATTCGCGGGATGCCCGTGCGTGAGATGGCCGCCGTGCGCGAGATTCATGGCCAGAATCTTGTCGCCCGGCTTGAGCATGGCGAAATAGACCGCCATGTTCGCCTGCGCCCCGCTGTGCGGCTGCACATTTACGTGTTCGCAGCCAAACAACCGTTTCGCGCGATCAATGGCCAATTGCTCGGCAATGTCGACGTTCTCACAGCCGCCGTACCAGCGCTTTCGCGGGTAGCCCTCGGCATATTTGTTCGTCAGCACGCTGCCCTGGGCTTCCATGACTGCGCGGCTGGTGAAATTTTCGGACGCAATCAGTTCAATGTTTTCGCGCTGGCGCTTTTCCTCGGCCATGATGGCGTCGAAGATTTCGGGATCGACTCTGCGCAAAGCGTCGCCGTAACGGGGCTGAGGTTTCGAGCCAGTCAATCCAGTTTCGATATGGTGAGGAAGATGGTCCATCGGATATGACGATAGCTCGCGTGCACGCGGCGCACCAGGCCGCACCAGTTCGCCCTGTTCGACGAACGCGAGCACGCTTGGCAGGGCGTTCTGGATGATGCGAGCGCACTGTTCGTACACTTCGCGGCCAAGACCAATCGGGTCCGGCACATCGCGCCACACCGTGGTTCCCGGCTCTTCAAATTCGCGAAGCAAAAACGATTTTTCAGCCCCTCGGGGAAACAACGTCTGAATTGTCTCCAGGTGTGCGCCGGTCATGGCAAAAATGTGCGTTGCTTGATCGACCAGCGCGGGAGTAAGCGGTTGGCTGCGCAAATTGCTAATGTCAACGCCTATTTCCGTGCAGACTTCGACTGCGTAAAGACTGGGCGGTTGGCCGCGCACCGCGTGCACACCGGCCGAAACAACTTCGATGTCCTTCCTGTTGCCAAGCAGACGGCGAAAAAGCCCTTCTGCAATCGGACTGCGGCAGATATTACCTGTACAGACAAAGAGGACGCTTTTCACAATTCGGAAAGCGCGAGCGAGCGCGACTCCAACCTAGAGTCGAACTGGTCCAAGTCAATTTCGCCAGGAAATTCCGGTAAGTCGCCACCGCCTGGCGCCGACGAACGTGCGCGGGCGGCCCTGCGGTCCCTCCTTACACTGCGATTGTTTCTATCCGCGTGGCAGATGCAGCCTGAATTTGTGCCAAATGTACAAAACTAAAATCGCGCCAATGATGGATACAACTAATCCTCCGAGATGAAATTTGCCCCTGCACCGGGCGGGTAAAACAGATGAGTCACCGCCCCGCCTATGATCGACCCGACGACACCGAGCACGACTGTCCACATGATCGATAGATGCGTGTGCATGAGCGCCTTGGCGACACACCCTACGAGGAAGCCGACGAAGATATACCAAATGAGGTGAAGCATTATTTTCTCCTTTGACTCGTGACTTACGAAGATAACTCGCAGCAATATCAGAACTGTTCGTCAGAAGCTATTTCAAATTTCTGATGGGAACACTCGTGCTCTTGCTGTTTAGCGAACCCGATCTGAATGAAGGCGATTATCGCTTTCGAGCATGAGCAGGAGCAAGAGGACGAGGAAGAACCACCGTATCATAATTGACACTTCTCGCAGACGCATCTTACCGTTATTATCTAACGGCGGATGACCATCGACACCCTGCGCCACGTGCCGTTGTTCGAATCGCTCGATGACGAGGCGGCCCAGAAATTATGTCAGTTGCTGGACAGCATCGACTGTAAAGCCAAAACGTTTTTGTTTCGTGCTGGCGACGAGGGGGACGCAATGTATTTGATCGAGCGGGGCAAAGTCCGCATTTGCGTGCAAGGCACGGATGGGCGCGATATGACGCTAACCGAGTTGGGGCGCGGCGATTTCTTTGGCGAGATGGCGCTGCTCGACGGTCAACGGCGCTCGGCGGATGCGATCGTCGCGGAAGATGCGCGACTGGCTGTACTTTCGCGCGAGCATTTTCTTTCCTTCGTGCGTAGCAGCCCGCACGTCTCGCTGGAACTGCTCACTGCACTCGCCAACCGATTGCGGCACACCGACGAACTTTTGCGTCGGAGCGCAACCCGTAATGTGAACGTAGAAGAAGAGGCGCAGTTTACATTCGCAGACCGGGCCGCGGACATGATCGCGGAGTTTGGCGGCAGCTGGAAATTCATCATTGCTGCGGTCCTCTTTTTCAACATTTGGGTGCTGATAAACACCTGGCTTCTGGCCAACAACGGATTTGATCCATACCCTTACCTGCTACTGAGTACCGCGATCAACATGCTTGCTGTGCTGCAAGCGCCAATCATCTTGATGTCGCAAAATCGGCAGAGTCACAAGGACCGGCTTCGCGCTGAAATCGATTACCAGATCAATCTCAGGAACGAACTTGCATTGAATGAAATTATCGAGCGCTTAAAAACACTCGAACGCGACTGCCTCAAGCTGGCATCGGAAAACGACGCCAATAACGAACCACCGGGTTAATGGAGGGGCGAGCTCCCGCGAGCCTTGGACTGATGCTTTGAATCTTGGAGGCGTTCCCTTAGGCATCGCGGAGCTCCGCCCTCCGAGACTGCCCCAGCCGGTTACGACCAATTGCTCTATCGAGATGACCTGAGTATGATAAATCCTCCCTATGAAACAGCTCCCATCATTTGTTCTGCTTGCGTTAGCATTCTTTCTTTTTCTGGTCGGCTGTAGTTCAGGTCCGAGTCCCGAGCAGCAGGCACGGGAGGCCGACGAACAGAGGGAAGCGCAGCGCCAACAGGCAGAATTTCGCAAAGGCCTTCCGCCGGTAGCTAATCCGGGTCGGGGCTATTAGAGGTTCAAGATTGCAGCGTAATTCGTTAGACCGTTACGCCGTCGCACTAAACTTACGGTTTAATGGTTCAACGGCGTAACGATTCGTGCGCGCGAAGCGATTAGACATTCATGCTTCGTCATTCAAAGTGAGAAAATGCGCTCACGCTGGAAGCGAATTCGATACCGCCTGGAGTGGGCCGGTCTCTTCCTGGCAACTCAGCTAATTCCGTTATGCTCGCGAAAGGCCTGCTATCGGCTTGCTCAGCTGTCCGGGGCGTTGCTTAGCGTTCTCGACCGGCATCGACGCCATGTTGCGCTAAGCAACCTGGAGGTCGCATTTGGCGACCAACTATCCGCCCGTCAGCGACGCAAGATTGTCCGTGAATCATTTCAACATTTCGCACGAACCATGGTTGACTTGCTGTGGAGCCCGTGCCTGACGCCACTGAACTTCCGCTGGTATGTGGAGTTACAGAATTTCGAGGAAACAAAACGGGACACAGGTCCGGAGCGCAGCGTGATCATCGCCTGCTATCACTACAGCAACTTCGAATGGCTTAGTCTGGCCTGTGGTTTCCTGGAGCTTAAAGGCACAATCATCTCACAAGAATTTAAGAACTCACTGCTTGATCCGATTTTCAAAAATTTACGTGAGCAATCCGGACACGAACTGGTTCCCCGCGAGCGTGGAATTACCCGGCTCTATAAGGCGATGCGGCGAAAAGGACGCACCGCGCTGCTGGTCGATCTCACTGTGCCACCCAGTCAGGGCGCGGTCGCGATTGATTGTTTTGGGTTAAAGACCAGCGTGACGTCCGCGCATGCCTGGTTGAACGAACGCACCGGCGTTCCGATCATCCCCGCGCATTGCGAACCGCTGCCGAATGGGCGTTACAAGCTTATCTTCCATCCGAAGATCACCAACACAGGTGGGATGACTCATCAGCAGATTGCGCAGGCATGTTGGAATTCCTTTGAACCCTACGTGCGCAAGAACCCGGCGCCCTGGCTCTGGATGTACAAACATTGGCGCTACCTTCCTGCAAATGCCGACCGGCCTTACCCGTTCTATGCCAACTTCTACCGGCCATTCGAAGCCATGCTCAAGGACGAAACAGCCGGAGATCTTACACAAGGCAACGAAGAAAGAGAAAATTGAGTTTTTCGGGATATCGGATTGCCAGCCATTTCCGAAAAATGCTGTAGCCACCGGGGTTCGCTGCAGGGCGAGTCGATCGGGTGTGCAGACCTGTGACCGGTCGCGCTGCCATCAACGCCGCCCGCCTGCAGTAATGACGGCCGTGTTGGAGCCGCCGCCAGTTGTTAAGGAGCGCCCTGTCGCCGATGGCCGTGTTGTTGCTGCCACCAACATTATTATTCAACGCAAACACGCCGAAGGCACTGTTGACGCTGCGGTTGTCGTTGTTGACAAGGGCGACTGTGCGGGACGGATTCGCCGTGGCGAACTTGATTCAGTCGCCTTCGCGGATTAAGCGTTTCGCGTCATGTCTCGTTCGTCAGCGTCTCCCGCGAGTGAATTGTTGCGCGCTCACTGCGCGGCGATTGCCAAGGAGGAGGCTGTACTGCGTGAGGGCGGGGGCAAGGCTGGCCATGAACGTCAGCGAAAAATGAACAGGCTCCCTGTTCGCGAACGACTCGGTCGCCTGCTCGACAAGGAGTCGCCATTCTTCGAGATCGGCCTGTGGGCGGCTTACAAAATGTACGAACAATGGGGAAGGATTCCTGCGGCCGGAGTAGTCGCCGGCATTGGCAATGTAGAGGGCGTTCCATGCATGATTGTTGCCAATGACGCAACCGTAAAAGCCGGGGCTTTCTTTCCGCAGACAACCAAGAAAGTGATTCGCGCGCAGCGCATAGCTTTTGAATGCTCGCTTCCCATCATTTACCTGGTCGATTCCGCAGGGGTGTTCCTTCCGATGCAGGATGAAATTTTTCCAGATGAGGACGATTTCGGTCGCATTTTTCGCAATAACTCAGTTATTTCGGCGGCTGGCATTCCGCAGTTCGCCGCAATCATGGGCAACTGTGTAGCTGGGGGAGCGTACCTTCCTGTCCTTTGCGACAAAATTTTGATGACAAAAGGAAGCGGCTTGTATCTGGCAGGGCCGTCCTTGGTAAAGGCAGCCATTGGCCAGATTGTCGATCAGGAAGAATTAGGCGGCGCGCAAATGCACGCCGAAATTAGCGGCACGGTGGATTTCTTTGAAAAAGACGATCCGTCCTGCATCAAGCGTCTTCGTTCACTCGTGGGATTGCTGCCTGAAGCTACTGCAAGCAGCGCGCCCGGCGGTCGAGCCCTACTAAAAACGTACAAGCCGGCGAAAGACCCGGACACTGTTTATGATTTGATCAGTTTTGATGGGCAAAAAAATTATGACGCGCGCGATCTGCTCGCCACGGTCATCGATGAAGGTTCAATGGATGAATACAAGGCCGACTATGGCAAGACAATCGTAACTGCCTACGCGCGCATTAAGGGGCGTCCGGTCGGAATTGTTGCGAACCAGCGTTTGCAGGTCAGGACCAAGAAAGAGGGAATTCAGATGGGCGGCGTCATTTATTCCGATAGCGCAGATAAGGCAGCGCGTTTTATCATGGACTGCAATCAAACGAATCTGCCCATCGTCTTTTTCCAGGATGTTACGGGATTCATGGTAGGCCGCGATGCGGAACAGAGTGGGATCATTCGCAGCGGCGCCAAGCTGGTGAATGCGGTCAGTAACTCGGTCGTGCCGAAGCTTACCGTCGTTGTGGGCGGGTCATTTGGTGCTGGGAACTATGCAATGTGTGGCAAGGCGTATGATCCGCGGTTTATTGTTGCCTGGCCAACTGCGCGCTATGCCGTAATGGGCGCCGCCCAGGCGTCCGACACTGTGTTTTCCATTCTTGCGAGCGCGCGCGAGCGAGGCGACAAAAAAGCGACGCACGAAGATCTGGAAGAGCTCCGGATCAAAGTGAAGCAGAGTTATGAAGAGCAAACCGACATTCGCTACGGCGCAGCACGCGGCTGGGTGGATGCGATTATACAACCGCACGAGACCCGAGATGTTCTGGTCCGTTTGTTGCAATACGTGACACGGCCGAAACCCACGGCGGTTTTTCATACGGGTGTTATTCAGGTGTAACCATTTACTTATTTAGTGATTTGTCGATTTGAGGAACTTCCGCTTCAACAATTCAACGATTCAACGATTCAACGAAGATATGGCAGTCCTTCTTATCGAAAAGCAAACGCCCCAAATCACTGTCCTTACTCTCAATCGACCCGAACGCCGGAACGCGCTGACGATTGAGTTGCTCAGCGAACTAATCGCCGCCATCAAAATCGCGTCCGCTGAGTTGCAGGAACGAGTGCTAATTTTGCGCGGAGCCGGCCCGGCGTTTTGCACGGGATTGGACCTGAAGCAAGCTGCCGACCAGACAAAGGCACACGCGACGGCCGAGATGGTCGCAAATACTTTGATAGCCATCAGTCAAACCCGCCTTATTACGATCGCTGCCGTGCACGGTGCGGCGGTTGCGGGCGGCGCTGGGATTATGTCGGCCTGCGATTTTGTAGTTGCAGCACAAGGCACGAAAATCGGTTATCCGGAGGTGCGCCGCGGACTCGTGGCCGGCCTGGTGATGACTTTCCTTCGACGGCAGGTCGGCGAACGAAACACGCGCGAGCTGTTGTTAGGCTCCGAGTTAATCAACGCGGAACGCGCAAGGGAAATCGGTCTTGTGAATCGTGTTGTCGCGCAGGCGGACTTGATGAATGAAGCGCAAAAGTTTGCTGAATCGGTTCTGCAAGGCGCTCCCGGCGCACTGGCGCAAACGAAACGCTTGATCGAAGAACTTTGGGCCAGTTCCGTGAAAGAAGATGTCAACCTTGCGCTAAAGTATCACATGCAGGCCCGCGAATCGGAAGAAGCGCGCGAAGGCATAGCCGCTTTCAACGAAAAGCGAAAGCCAAAATGGGTGGAGTCGTAGCAAGCGACCGTGAGGCGCAGAAGGTGGAACCGATTGTCCCCAATCGGTTGGCGTGGGCCCGGGCAACGTGTTGGGGACAACACGTTCCACCTTGTACTCGACGGTAGAGCAGCGACCGCCGCTCCTTGCGTTGCCTCGCGGGCTAAGCAGGCTGTGGCGGGGGAGTAACAGCTAGGCCTGGCGACGCCGAAGGGCCTTGATACTGAGCGCTGCCGAAGCCGAGAATGGGAAAGAAAATAATTGGTAACAATAGTAAGCCAATTCCAAAACCTGTACCTTTTCCGAAGCTCTTTGCCAAATCGATGCAAAGGATGATCCAGATGACGAGGTTCACGAAGGGAATGAACATCAGAATCACCCACCAACCGGGACGGCCGGCTACCTTGCACAGGAAATAGGTGTTTAGAATTGGAATAATTGATGCCCAGCCTGGCTGTCCGGCCTTTGTAAAGACTTTCCAAAGCGCTGCAATCATCAAAATGGCGAACACGAACCAGCAGATCCAAAAGACTGGCCCGGGTGCCTGACCTTGTGATGAGTATGAATACTCCACTTGAGCGAGCAATGATAGGGGATGGATAAGGAGACTTTGCATAAGTGATATCATATGGTTAAGGGGTTGAATGCTCTCGTCTAACGGGCTGCACCTTTCTGGGCAAGCAAAATCTTTGAACGTTTTCTGTATACGGTTTTGGTCAGGCAACCGGCAAGCCTTTAGAGCCGCCAAATGCGTCTTATCGCCATCATCGCCTCTTTGATTGGCAACAAAGTTACTGCTTCTGATCAGCAGGCCCGACTTGCTTTACGAATCAGCGCCAACACGCGATGGTCGGACGGATAAAGATGAAAAACGCGTTGCCGAAAATCAAGTGGCAGCCGAAAGCCGGTTGGGGCGTGCCACTGGCATGGCTGACGCTTTGTGTTGTCTGGAGCTCGACATGGCTAGTTATCAAGATCGGGTTGCGCGATCTACCGCCAATTTCATATGCGGGTATCCGTTTTCTTGTCGCAATCATTGTTCTTTTTGCCGTATCTGTTGGGCGAGTGGGGTTGTTACCGCGACGTGGGTTCGATTATGCACTCCTGGCTTTTACTGGCGTTCTGATGTTTGCCGTCAATTACGGCCTGCTTTTCTGGGGCGAGTTGCACGTTTCATCCGGACTGGCAGCGGTCTTGCAGGCAACCATCCCGATGTTCGGCATGCTATTCGCGCATCTAATGCTCCCAGACGAACCACTTCAGCTGCACAAACTTCTCGGTGCACTGCTCGCGCTTGGTGGTGTGGCGATGATCTGCGAGCGTCTTCTCGGATTCAACGGGTTAATGGCTTTCTGGGGCGGGCTTGGTATCATACTTGGCGCCGCTGGCGCCGCGTTTTCGAACGTGTTGCTCAAAGCCCGCGCGATCCAACTCGCGCCGGCGATGATTGCGGCGTGGCAAATGATTTTCGGCGCAGTTCCATTGCTCTTGATTGGATTTGTGGTCGAAGGAAATCCGCTGAAGTTTCATTGGAGCGCGGTGTCGATTTCTTGTTTGCTTTATCTCGCGGTCATTGGCTCGGCGCTCACCTTTTTGCTTCTTTACTGGTTGTTGCCGCGAATGACCGTGGCGCGACTACAAGCAATCTCTCTCATCACTCCACCTGGTGCCGTGGCGTTAGGTTGGGCAGTTGGCGGCGAGACATTTCCAATTTGGGCCCTCCTTGGTGGGGGCCTCGTGCTCGCTGGTGTGTGGATGATTTTCCGAAAGGGAGATGAGTTGGAACCAGCAATTCAAGAGGGCTAGGTTGGGCCAGAACTCGGCTTTGAAGGCGCGAGGTAAGTCTCGACTTTGGCTAAGTGGAGAGATAGTCTGGTGCTTCGCATGCATGTGGTGAGTCGATTATGAGTTCAGAAATCTCGGCGTCCGTTGGCCGGTGGGAAAAAGGTGCGCGCAATCTTCCCGCGGATGTAAGCGCAGTACAACAACTCTTGAAATCGGCCGCTGGCATTTTGGAAGCGCCGGAAATGGACCCCAAAGGAGTTGACGGAAAGATCTCGCGGCCGCCTGCAACGTCAGACACTGTAGAGGCCATCGAAGCCTTTCAAAGTCGTTTCACCAGCGCGGTGGACGGAGTTGTTGCGCCAGGCAGCCAGACGTGGGTCACGCTATTGGCAGTGGTGGCGAACATGCCGACTGCGCCGGGAAATGTTACCGACGTCTCTCAATGGCTTTTTCCTTTTCCAACTGTTCCCATCGCAAGCTGGCAGGAACAACCACGGGCATTTGCATCACCGCGGGCCGGCGGTGCCCGCTTGCATGCCGGCTGTGATCTCTACTTTCCCAAAGGCACTCCAATCCACGCTGTTGCTGACGGCGTGGTCACGCGAGGCCCGTATCCATTTTACTGTGGTACTTTTGCTTTGGAGATTGATCATGGACCTTTTCTTGCTCGTTACGGGGAGATCCAAAGCAAGACTGAGGTCACTGCTGGCGCTACGGTCAAGGCAGGACAGAAGATCGCCAGCGTCGGGCATTTGGTGGGAATTCGGGTGCCTAGTGACATGCTGCACTTTGAACTCTATGATAAGACCATGTCAGGACCTCTCACCGTAGCCATTGGTTCTGGCTCGGCTATGAAGAACGGCGTGCCCTTCATGCGGCGGAAAGATTTGATTGACCCAACGTTGAAGCTCAATCAATGGCGAGAAAATTTACCCCCCCGCCTGAGTTCACCCGGTGGTTAACCGACCCTTGTCGCTCCGTTAGGTTACTGTGGGAAGATGTCAGGCGGTGCTGCCGGGTATTTCGCCTTCAGATTTTTGAAGTACTTCGTGTAACCGGTTCCTTCCTCGGCAGGCATCCACTCCAAAAGTGTCCATTTGTTCGTCGCCTTCTCTTGCAGAAGTCCGGACTGCGATTCGTAATGTTGCTTCCCATCTGCCGATTGAGGATTGACCTGTATCCACGCCCATCCGTTATGGGCTTTCAGGTAAGGCACAACCAACACTAGATGTTTTCGCCCCTGGCGAGCTAATGCGCGTTGAGTTGCCTGCAGGATTGCATTTTTCTCGGCGCTGCCATCCGGCGGTGTATGCGCGGTGTTTACTGAGGCGCATCCAGCTAGAACCAGTGAAGTAAGGACAGAGACTATTGGGAGGTAGTTTTTCATACGGGGCATTTGTTAAACCAAATTTCGATCGTGCCGTCAATTGTCTAAGATGATGCGTTCGAGAGAGGCACACGGTTCACCCTACCAACATCAAAAACTCGGGATTATCCCCCAGGCCCTTGATGAATGGCTCGCTGGACGGTCGACCGTCTTTCGCATCGTAACGGAGAATCTCCTTTGTATTGCGACTGGCGACGTACAGAGAACCGTCATCGCCGAATGCCATGCCGGCTGGGCCATTGAGACCACCGGATTTTGACGCAACAAACACAGTCGTGGTGTTACGGCTAAGATCATGTCGTAAAATTGAATCGTTGCCGCCGCTTCCGATAAAGAGATAACGTCCGCCCGGGCTATACAGCAGATGGATTGGCTTATCGAGCTCATCGTTTCGAGAAACAAGATTTCGCACATAGCGACCCGTGCTTGCCTCATAAGTGCGCACGCAGTCGGCAGCGCGATCCGCGACATACAAAAACTCGTTATTTGGTGCAAAGATGGCCGCTCTTACGTCCAGGAGCCCGTTCGCCGCAAGCTTTGCCGATGGAATAAAGGTTCCTGGCGGCGCGTCCCTTTGGAGTTCAAGGTGCCGAGGAAGGGGCATCGGCGTGCCTGGCTGGCCTGTTTTGCTTGAGGGACCATGATACCTCGCGACGAGGTTCGTATTTTGGCTCGAAACGTAGAGATCGCCATTGGAATCGAACGCTACGTTAAAGGGATGGTCGATCCCGGGGTTCAAATCTGCGTGGCGCTTCACGAAAACACCGAGAAAGTCGTGTTGCCCATCTTTGTTAAGAGCGCCTTTAAATTTCAGGACTTCACTGTATTCGAAATACGCGTTGACAACGTAGAGGTCCTTGTCCGGCCCGAATATGAATCCTCGTAACTCGCGAAGGTTCACACCTGCGTCGAGACTCTTTTTGTTTAAAGCTTTCCGTAATTTCGTCCCGTCAGTGGAATAGACGTGAATGTTATTTAAAGAGACATTTTCGTCGCCGCCGTGAAAACTGATGTACCACTCTTTCGGCATAATTACACTTTCAGCGCCCTGCCATTTAGCAGAGTAAATCGGTTCTTATTCAAATCCTGGACACCCTCCGAAGGATATCTCTGGTAAACTTGCTGATATTTTTGTCTTTTCGAAGGAGATTTTTTGGTAAACACTGGATCATTAATATCGCATTAATGCACCGTTGAGGGCTGAAACATGAATTCTGTTTCGGACGATTCGCTTCCTCTTGGGGACCCGCCATTGGTGGAACATCCCACGCCGAATGGCGTTACCGAAGTCGCTCAACGGCTGGTCCGGTTTCCGTTTACTCCGCCTGATGTAAAGCTCAAAGAGGGCGATGCGCTTTCAGTCTCAAAGGACTGGTTTACCAAGCATGACAAGAAAGAGATAGATCAGCTCGACAACCTCGACTTCTACGCTTCGAGCGGACCCCAATGCGTGGGAGTGGTTCCAAAGCTTCACAACACTTCAGCGGGAATAGAAATCTATCAGCTCCCTCCAACGCTAAGCAAAGAAACGTTCGAAAAGACGGAAGGCCCATATCGGTCAGGTGTAACCAAAAAATTCAGCAACAAAAGATCCGGAAAAAAAATTGCCAAGTTCAAAGTGGGCACCATTGCCCAGTCTGGTCTTGCCGGTTTTTGCGTGTCTCGATTGCTGGGCCATCTTGTAGAAGTGCCGCCGGCAACCTATCGAACCATGGATATACAGGAGTTCGAGAAGGTGGGGGAGCAAGCCCGAACGACCGGACATCCGGATTGCACGCAGGCCTGGGCTGATCTACGAGCCATGGCAAAGTCGAGCAATCCAAGAATAGTTCTGTCGGGCGGCAAGCTCGTATATGGGTCCCTGGCTCAGAATCCGCGAGGAGAAAATAGCAGTCCCGAAGACTATTGGACGGTGGATGCAATTAGAGGCCACAGCTTCTATAAGGTTCTCTCGTCGAGAGAGCCCGTAGCGAGCGTTCTAAACTTGAATGACGTGAAGGCCCTTCAGGATTTGGCGCTTGCGCAGGACATGATCCGGGGCGTGATCCTGGATTCCATCTTTCGACAGGTCGACCGCCTCGGCAATATTAGCGTCGCCGTGTTGCAACATTATGTGACCAGCGAAGGTCAGGTAAAGTGGGATGATAAAGTCAGCGACAAAGACAAGGCTGACGCAGCGAGTCCTTTGCTGCCGCTGAAGCGAATCATGTACAAAGACAACGACGACGGCATGAACTGGGGTAGGGACTCGATCTCGGTCACTCCAATTCTCAACGAGACTCATCATATCGATCAAACCATCTACAACAGGCTGCAATGGCTGGCAGGGTTGATGCAGGATAGCGAACCGGGCTCAGACGCGAAGATAAAGGACTACTTTGTGAATGTCGTCCACATCTCGGGCGACAATTACGATAAGTTGAAAGCGAGCCTTATTAAGCAGGCGGCATCGCTCAAGAGCAGAGTGGACTCCAAGGATATTCAGCTGGACCTGGATTTTGAAGGCACCATGAAGAAGCTTTATGCCAAAGAGGTTGAAGCCGCCCAGGCTGCAAAGAACGCCGCTACGACCTCGGCAACTCCGGTCGGAGAGACACCAACTTCCCCTACCTGAGAGGTGTTATACCCAGGCAGAGCAGGAATCGGGCGAGCGTTTTTGAGGTGAATACGCCAGGCGGACAGGAAACAATCAACCATGTGGCTCCCAATGGCACGGTCGAACTTGCCATCCGCTCAATGCCTTTTCCGGGACACGCCGACATTTATAGCAAGAAGGATGTCGAGAAGGAAAAGGAACTGGCTGAGATTGACTTCTATAACGGAAAGACAAAAGAAGGATTGGACATCGTTCCTATCCCCAAGACCTACAGTACATCGCCCGGGATCAACATTCACGCTGTCAACCTGCCGGCAGGAATGAGCCGCCTGGATTATGCCAAAGGCCATACAGGAAAGTCCCATTCAAGCGACGACAAGATCATTGCGAAGTACAAGCAAACCATCCCCACTCATTTCACTTATAGTCCTTCGATACTGGGTTATTATCACCTGTCACGATTTCTTGATACCGGACATGTTGAACCTGCCATCGTCCGGACGATGGACGTGTCCGCGCACAAACCGCTGGCCGACTTGGGTAAGGCAAGGGCAATCGGATCGAATAACCGGAAACAGTGGACTGAACTCAGAGCGCTGGACGACGCTCATAGCAATCCACACATCTATACCGACGACGGCAAACAGCTCTGCGGCGCTCTCCAGGCCAATCCCACTGGAGAAGAAAGCTACCCGCACCTGAGCGACCTTGGCGGCGCCGGTGCCTTTGCGGCATCGGCAGAGTTTGGCAAAGTAACCAGCTCAAACCCGCTGAAGTTAGAGTGCATGGACGCCAGCGGCACGCTCAATCAGGTCGCTGTGCAGCAAATTGTGCAGGTCAAGGACCTGGCCGATATGATCCTCATGGATTTCATCATGAGCCAGGCTGATCGTTTCAGCGGCAACATGCACTCCCAAAAGATCTACCTATGGATTGACAACGGGGTGCTCAAGCACAAAGCCAAGAAGAGCGATTCAGCAAAGCCGGCTGAACCGGCAAAGCAAATTCCTCCCGAGGCCATCTTAATCAATCGTATGATCCTGAAGGACAATGACGCTGGCCTCATTAGCGGTAATTCAGCCAAGAGTTACCATCTTCTGGAAAAAATCAGTCACATGGACCCCAAGACCTATAATCGGCTCATTGATCTACAAAAGGAGCTTCAGAAACCAGAAATTGCCCAGTGGTATCAGAGTGAACTTCTCTTTACACAAGCTGACTTCAACACGGTAAAGAATAACGTGGACAAGGCTGCCAGCATCCTAAGTGGCCGCAAAGACAAAAGCCTGTTTTTGGATGCCAGCTTGAGTGTAGCTCTCGGAATGGAAGAGGAGAGGCGGTAAAGCCCCGCCCACCGAAAAGTTGAGTGTCTCGGTTCGGCGAGACTCAGGACCACTGCTTCGGTGGTTTTGTCCAGGTTCCACTCACGACGACCTGCGTCTCGTCTACCAGCGAATTATCCTGGATAAGTCGGGCCACACGCTCTAGCTCGATTCGAACACAGCCATGAGAAGCCGCATGGTCCGGAACAATTGGGAAATAATGCAGGGCAATGCCACGGCTCTGTTTGAACCACGTAACGTATGTAGCGCGTGAGTCGCTGTTAAGTCTTCTTTGGAAACCTTGCACCGGATAGGTCCCTTTCGGGGTGCATTTCGAGCCTGATCGCCGACTCGTCGCCTCGTCATCACAATTGAGGCCCCTTAGACCTGCGCCGGGTGACGTTTTAAATGGCCCTGTTTCCTGGCTGTCGGCGCTAGGTCCTGTCCAGGTAAGGGTGAGCCAATGATCAGGGTCATCCAGGCTTACCGAGATTTCCTGTATGAACGTTTGAGGAAAATCATCGTTCCGCAATGGATGAGACGTCAAGGTTAGAAGCGGAATTTTGAAAGTAGGTTTTCCGGCGTCCAAGACCTCGAGCTTCCTTGCCCGAGCCAGGCGCTCCTTGAGAGTCGGTTTCGCTGGTTTCTTTGGCTTTGATTTTTGCGAGGCGCGTGAACGGGTTTTCCGAGCACGTTTCAACGGTCGTCGTTTCTTTGGCATAAGTTGTTTCCTTGGTTGTGTCGCTGAACGAACTTAAAATTCGTTAGTGCAGCGCGCTCAGACGTCGCTTCTCTGAGTGACCGGTATTAATGTCCCCGGGATCACTAGTGGTGCCTTGCACCTGGACCTCAATCCAATCTGGAGCGGTTAATTTGAAGTTTCGCTTAATGACGGGGCCTGTGAAGTCATCCACTTCTTTAAATGTTTTCCGTTTGCAATCGTAAAAGTAAGTCTGCCAATGCCAGGGGGAATGCCCGCCGCTACTTGCCGTGCTGAAAACGAAAAACTGTGAATCGGGCGACCACTCCATCTTCTGAACGTTTCGGCCGTGTTCGCCATCTGGCGACTTAAAGTCCTTGGTCGCCAGGACGGTGCCTTTCATGTCCCGGATCTCGACTCGAGATTCATTGAACGGAGGGTTGGGATGGTTTCCAACAGATAACACGCAAGCCCGGAGCTGTTGATCTGGCGATGTCGAGCCGGGGCATTTAACCTGATGAGGCGCGGGACCCGGGGTTGGAGGCTGTTGAGCACAAGCAATCATAAAAAAGCTAGCGGCGAGCGGTATTAATAAACGCATAACCGAATTCATTGGTTTAGTTGATATATCGATTCTAGGAAGCTGCGAAAAGGAAAGCAATCTGCCATTCACACGTTCTCTTCTACCCAGGCGGCGATCGTGCTTTGGCTATGCACGGGACCAAAGAGTTTATCAGGGCAGCTTGTTCCACCCGGGCGGCAATAACCTGGTGCAAAATCATGGCCGAAGATGCTTGTGCGTGGAATGTGGTATTGCTGGAGCAACCAGCGAATAAGCGCTGCGGAAGCGGCAGCCTGCGGCGCCGTGAGCGAGTCCGTTTCAGTGCCTACGTGTTCGATACCGATCGAGTTTTGGTTCGCACCCATACAATGATTCGAACGATCGCTGTCGCTCACCATCTGATAAATGTCGCCGTTTCGATCGATCATGTAATGCGCTGAGACCTGTCGTCCGTCAGGCTTTTGAAACTCCGCCAGCGCGCTTGCAAGCGAGCCTTCGGTGCAGTGTAAAACAATTTTGTCAATTTTTGCGCCATTACGACAAGAGCAATTTGGGCTTTGAATGAACTGTTTTATTGCCCGTCTTACGTGCGGATTATTACTGTCGTGACCGGCACGTTTCATGGCTAGAGTGGGCTGCACCGGTATGGCTCGCCGTGCGGAAATTGTTATCTTAACGATATCGTCGGTGTTTAGTCCGAGCGCGGCTGCCAGTCCTGGCGATAAGTCAGCGACACGTCCAGTGGTAGGATGCGGTCCCCAATCGACCGGACGCGCATCAACCGCGCGACCGTTCGCAGGATTTTCCACACGCGCGAGAGCGCGTCGTAAGAATTCCTTTGGCGTTGCCGCGTAATCCCAACGACAAGCGAAATAGTATTGATCGGGGTTGAGCCTGCGTCCAAGGCCGCTTGTCCCCGGGGGCGAAGCCGGCAGAAACAAGTATGCATAGCTGGGGTTCTGGAAATCGGCCTTGGTAAAGAGGGCGAGGTCTTCATTCGCAGCCATGCCGAGATCGTGCGGTCCGCCAAAGGTGGACATCTTGCCTTCTACTCGAAAAAGAATTTCCTCGGGCTGCGCTGGTAACGGGCGCACTGCGGCTGTCTTTTTCGAAAGCTTCGGTCGGGATTTACTTGAGGACGATTTTACTTTCTTCGTGACGGGAGCTTTTCGCGGCGAACGCCGCAAAGCTGATTTGCGCGACCCGGGCTTGGATTTGAGCGGAGGCATGCGCCTTTGCCTATTGCGGCGGCGGCCAGGCGTTACCGCGAGTATACCCAAGTGTTTCCAGCACGCCTCGATCGAGGCCGCGCAGAATGTGTCGCATTAGTTGGAGTGTCCCGTCGGTAAGGAAATACGCGCCGTGAATGTCTTCGACGCCCTGCTGGAAGAAGCTCGAACAATCCACGTCCCAAACATTATCTGTCGGCGATGAGGGATCTGCCACAGGCGGGCGGTGCGGAAGACCGCTCCGACCCAGGCGCCGCATGCCGAAATGCTTCAGACCTGCGGACGCCCCGAGTACACTGTCGCGTCCGCTGTAGAGCGCCGTGATCCGGTAGGTGAGATTAGCGACAGCATTGCCATCGTTGTTATCCGGTGCGCCCTCGTCGAATAAATCGCTGTCAACATCGGCGGCGACCATGAGCAATTGATTGATGAGACTAACAAGTAGTGGCTGGTTCTTACGGGTCCAGGCGGCCGCCATTGCTTTTTGCACTACATAGTTGCCCATGCTGTGAGCAATCAGGGACACCTTCGCCTTACAGGCTTTCGCGGGATTGTCTATGGTTTGCTGTTGTTTCTTGGTCAGCCAATCGAATAGCGCGCTTAAGACGTCCGTTAAATCTTGAGCACACAGACGCGCATGTGAACGGTCAGGCTCATACCCCAGGAGGTTGCCGCGGGATGGCCAGTCGTACAGGATGCAAAGCCCAAGACTGTCCGAGCCGTCAAAAAGGTTGCCGCAAAGCTTCTCATAAAATGCAGCGGCCTTCGTAAAGGTTTGATTGTAACCATGAACAAGAATCGTGACGTGGCTTTGTTTTTCGTTTTCTGTCTGATCATACTTTGGAAAGTTATCTGACGTGGCCACCAGTAGCTTTTGAAAGCTGGCGGCGGTAACTTTCCGCCAGTTCTTGATGTCGGTGAGCCCCTGTTTGTCGGTGACCCAGTAAGTCAGGCCATCGGTGCTGACGTCAGGTCCGACGCCGCCCTGGCTCCGGTTATTTATCATCCAATATTTTGGCATTTTGTTGAAACGGGTTGAGCGGTTAATGCACCAGACGAATCGTCCAAAAGTCGTCTGAAAGATTGTCGGTAAGCAGGTAAGAATAGGGCATGGTGAAGTAACCTCTTTTGCCCCAGCTCGTACCCCATGAGTTGCGCACCATGAAGCGCTCGCTTTTGTCGTCGTAGCCGACGGCAACAACAGCATGGCCGCCGACAACTCCTTCTCTTGGCTTGGGCATTTGAAGCAGGCCTGTTCTGGCGACTTCTGCGCTCTCGAAGCTGTCATAAACTGTAAAACCAAAAACGAAAGGGAAACCGTCTGCGAGGCAGCCTTTCATCTGCGAAAGTGTCCGATCAACTCGTTGATAACTCACGGCACGAAATTTTTTGGCGTCTTTATAACAAGACGATGGCGGTTTCTGTCTCGGCTTTGCACCGGAAGGCCAGAGATTGGTGTTCGGATCGGAAGGGGTATCGTCATAGGTCCACTCGGTTTCCGGACAGGCGCCTTGTTTGGCCACGCTCTTTATCCCGTCGCGAATTTGGGCTCCATTATCGAGCGGAACGCTGTGCTCAATGCTTCGCTCGTTGTAGTAAATGAAGAGACGCGATGGGACGAAGTCGCTTAGTTTTTGTTTCTTGCGATCGAACTCGATAGCCGCGGCAATGGCGTTGGCAGTGCAGGAACCGATTTGTCCCTGATTATACACCCGCGGGCAATGCCTGCGCAGATCGACTTTGGTGGGAAGCACACGCAGCTTTGCCAGCGGTGCAGAATAAAGATGGTCACGGTTATCGGGAAGGTCCGGCGTCCAGCCGAAGCCGAACCGGCTGGTTTTCCTTGCTGTAGTTTTCATCGTTCACGACTTGAGAGTTGAGTTAGAAGGCGTTGCAATGCGCTGCAGGATTGTCATTTGATTTATGCAGCCCGGGGGATATGCCACGGACTGCGTTTGAGCCTTTTACAAAATTCGGGAGCCGAACATCAAGACTTCTTTCCGGATGCCTCGAACAAATCCGCGCCTATGCCAGGCAGCGATTCACCGTTGCTACCCGGTTGTCCTTTTAACGCCTCTCGGGATCGCGCTCTAAAAGGGGTGAAGCGTTGGCAGGATGAATAAAACTATCGCTAGGATTTCACCACCACCCGTGTACCGATGCGAGCGGCGTTATAAAATTGGCGCGCCTTCCAATAGGGCATCCTAATGCATCCATGTGATGCGGGCACCCCCGGCAGGTAACCCTGGTGCAATCCGTAGCCCGGCGAGAATTCGAGAAAGTAGGGCATCGGGGTACCCACAAAGTGCGAATGCGGCGGTCGGGGGGCGCGCCTGATATCGACGTTGGCCTTCACGACCTGGCCTGAGTCATTAACGTAGTCACCATAAAGACTGGAGCGATGATCTTCGTCCTTACGAATGACCTGAAAGTGACCAATCGGAGTCCGGTATCCTTCTCGGCCGCTTGATATCCGTGACGACGCGATTCTATAGCCTCCACGATAGAGATAGGCTTCTTGCTCCCGCAAGTTCACGACGATCGATGCCCGGCCGGAATGACTCTCCGGTAGGTTCGACGTGATCATGTCGGTCATGGTGCTGCAGCCGCTCAAGGCTGCGAGGGTCGCGCTGAGCGCACAAAATAATCGATTCATTAGCAAGGGAATCGGTTACGCCAAGTTTTTGGCCGTTCCAGTGATTCTGTGATCCGCGCTCCTATTGCAGAAAAATCTGCATGTTCTGAAAGTCGAAGGTCACCGCATAGGGCCGGAGGAAATCGTGGCCGATCATGCCGGAAAGGTGGAAGCCAAAACTCTCTTCCCACGGGAACGGGCCATCGTAAAGGCCCGGGACGTTCTCCTCCTTAATGTCCCCCAAGGAAAGTTGATGCACGGTGTAAGGCACGATTTTCAGTTTCCCGCCGCCGCCCGCTCCTTCGGTAGCTTTGCTCTCATCCAGCTTGATCCCGGCTGCCTTGATAACCGACTCCGCCAACTTCGCCCCCGCGCCCATCAATCCTGAATCAACGAAAAGGAGCGTGGGCGGGAGCGTCTCCACGCGACCCCAGCCTACCATGAAATGGTCGCTCGCCATCCAGATAGGAACTGCGACTCGCTTGCCGGACGACATTGCCTCAAACTGTTTGAGGCTTTCGGCGGTCTTCCGGCGCAGCACAAGTTCACCGTGCGGATAATCCATTGTCGCCATGAAATGGTAAAACAGAGTGGTTCCGATAATTCCGTCGATTTGTTTCACGCCAAATCCTTTCGAGAGTTGACGCAAGGGAAGCATTGCAGTGGGTAGATTTTTGATGGTCCAGCCGCCTAGGGCGAGTGACTCGATCCGCCCAAGTTCAACCTTAGTGTGCTGTCCGCCGGAAAAAGTGCCTTGTACCGCCCCGAATTGTGGGACGCCAAGCTCTTTGGCGAGGTCCGTATCAAGTGTGACTTCCGATCCGCCGGTATCGATGAAAAAGGTAACTTCATTGCCACCGTTTATGCGCACGTTCACTACCGGAAGTGGGTCGGTTTTTAAGAACTTCACGCGTGTACTTGCTCCGTCGCCTTCCAATTCATAGGGCGTCTGTCCCTCGAAGCTCTCCAACTTCGCAACATTCAGTGTCGGATACTGCGAAGTAATCAGCTTGTTGTTGCTCACGTCTACGCCGTTCAGCGAAGCCGCTGCTTTTTGGAAATCGTCGTGCCGATAAAACGCCTCAGCCAGCATCACTTTAGCGTCGGTCTCCTTTGGTCGCAGGCTTATCGCTTTTTCCAGCCATTTCTCCGCATCATCAAGCCGATTGGAAAGCAATGCGACGCGACCCAGCTGGAGGGTTGCTGAATAGTCGTTCGGGTTTTCAGCGACGATTCGCAAGTAGAGTTTGCCAGCTTCAGCAAACTTACCATTCTGAAAGAGTCTATTAGCCGCATCAATGCCTGATTGCCTGGGCTGAGGTGTCGCTTGTCCTAAGAACGTGGATGACGCGATAATGGCGAGGGTCCAGGTAATATGTGCTTTCATCACCAAATCAGGCTTGAAATCGGTTTCCTAAATGCACGGGGCATTCTTGGGAGGCTTATGACAGATGCATGCAAAAGACGCCCTACGCCTAGACAACAACTGGGTTCAACCTCCGGCTTGGGCTGATCTCACTGATAATTGAGAACGGTTTGAGGGCAAAGCAAACGAGATGAGCGCAGTGACGAGTCATCGCGTTGTGCTCATGGATGAATTGTGCGAAAAACCGCGCTAACGTGTCAAATCAATTCGCCTTGGACGCGAAGCACCGATTCGAGTTCCATAAGTTTTCAATCACTCGCTCAACGAAGACGCTTGCAGACCGCATGCGCTTCAGCAGTGACAATCGCCAAGTCTCAGTGCGGTGGCTGACGACTTCCACTACGAACCGCCTCGAGAACCTGCCGGATTGCGTCGACCACAAGTTGAGGCTGCTCCTTGTGTATTTCGTGGCCGCTATTCGTATTAGTGATGTGCTTCGCGTTCGGCACAAGCTTGGCAAGCTTCTCCTGCGCTTTTTTCTGCGCGGCGTCGGTGACGTAACCGAAGTCTGGCGGAACGTCACTCGGTAGTTTGCCTGCCGCAATCATTGACGGTATCTGAGGGCCCCACGGTCGGTCCGCGGACAATACTACGAGCGGAATTGAACGCATTGGCGGAGCGGCGCGAATCTGGTCAAGACTGCGATCCACATCGATCCTTTCGAGAGCCGGGTACAAGGCCAGACTTTCTCGTACGTCCCCCTCAATTAGCTTTCGCTGTATTGTCCATTGTTTAGAGCTCTCTGCATCCTGAAGCCCTTCGCTGAGAGCGTCGACGAGCACAAGGCCAGCCACATCTGTCGAATAAGTGCTTGCATAAAGCCTGACGATCAAACCGCCATAAGAGTGTCCGACAAGTACGTAGGGCCCCTTTTCACCAGCGGCGCTTAGCAGGGCATGCAAATCGGCAACGGCATCCTTTGGCGTAGTCGGCTGCGCCACCGAGTCGCTACGGCTCGGCTTCTCACCAACCGGCGTCCCGGGACGGTCGCAGGCGCATATTCGGGTGAACGTGCTAACCTCGGGAAACACCGCCGGCGCAGCTTTATCAGCAG
This sequence comes from Candidatus Udaeobacter sp., assembly GCA_035651975.1. Taxonomy (GTDB): domain Bacteria; phylum Verrucomicrobiota; class Verrucomicrobiia; order Chthoniobacterales; family UBA10450; genus Udaeobacter. The sequence goes on along the minus strand of DASREQ010000026.1, from coordinate 618 downwards.
TGCTCCAATCCTCAGCAGAAGCCCTGAGGCCGCCGACTAACACGACAGTAGGCGAGCCTGTGCCGCTACACTTTAAATACATTTTGCGGCCGCCACCGATGTCCACCAATCCCGCGAAGTCCTTGCCTCCAGCACCATAGGCGGTCAATGAGCATAGCGTGGTAAGGGCACTAACAAGGAGCAACGAGACGCGAGCCCAAAAGAACATGGTTCTCATGTTTTCAAGGGCGTGCAGTTTCGAAAACATATCTCATACTGGCAATTGGACGCGCCCTCGCGGATTGCCGATTTCAGTTCCATAAAAATACAGTTAACGTCTCATTCATGCGCATTACAAAACGATTTTCGGCGCCGATGCAGGTCAGCAACTGCGAAATTCATTTTTGCCGGACGGATAACACGCTTAAACTCCAGTGAACACAGCGCCGATGTGGCGAAATGGCAGACGCAACGGACTTAAAATCCGTTCCGGAGTAGTCCGGGTATGGGTTCGAATCCCATCATCGGCACCTTCGAAAAGGCGATTTTTACGAGGGAAATCGTCAAATTTGTGATTTAAGAGGTTGTGAACGGTCGCGCATTAAAACGCACGAAATGGCAATCTATTTGCCAAGTATT
>DASREQ010000025.1:0-27383 GCA_035651975.1 Candidatus Udaeobacter sp. | reverse complement strand
GAACGCCACTTTTTTCTAAGCAGCTTATGAACGTCGCTAAAGTTGGTTCGATTGGCTTTGCGGTGCTGCTTGGTCTGCTCGCCGGAGCTGGCTGCAATCGGTCCAAGCGAGCTTTGTCAGAGTCGAGCGTCGCGCCAACACCCCAGCCGTTTCGCGCGAGCGTCACGGCGCACGCGCCGGATGCATTTTACGATCCGCCGTCGGGCGTGCCGCGCGAGCCTGGCGAGTTACTACGGAGCGAACCGCTCAAGGACGTGACGCTGCCAGCCGGCGTGCGAGGCTGGCGCATCCTTTATGCAACCACGGTGGACGACAGAACGCCAGCGACGGCGGTCGCGACCGTGTTCGCCCCCTCCGATCCTCCCCCAGGCCCACGTCCTGTCATCGCATGGGAGCACGGCACGACGGGCTTGCTTCAGAAATGCATGCCGTCGCTTCTGTCGGCGCAGACCAAGGGCGTCCCCGAACGCGACCGGATCGTGATGGCTGGCTGGGTCGTGGTTGCCACAGATTACTCTTTTGCAGAAAAGGGCGGCCCTCATCCGTACCTGATAGGCGAAGGCGAAGCGCGTGCGGCGCTCGATTCGGTCCGCGCTGCGCGGCAGATGTCCGAGCTTATGCTCGACAAACGCATGGTGGTGTGGGGTCACTCGGAGGGGGGACACGTAGCGCTTTGGACCGGCATTATCGGGCCGCGCTACGCACCGGACCTCGAAATCCTCGGCGTCGCGGCAATCGCACCGGCCGCGAACATTATGAACATTCTCGCGATGAACGTCACGGTGGACAAGCGATTTGGACCATATCTCGCGCTGTCGTACAGCAGGTTTTACCCTGACATCACATTCGAGCAAGCGATCCGCCCGGAGGCGCTCGACGCCGCGCGTCAGATAGTAAACTTATGCGCATTCGTCCCGTTCGAGGATCCGCAGCGCATCGCAGCACTAGCGGCGACCTTTCAGGGTCCAGCATTGGCCACGAGTTCGAGTAAAGCGCTTCAAGCTCGGCTTGAGCAGAACACGCCGGACGGACCGATACTGGCTCCCGTGGTAATCGCGCAAGGCCTTTCCGACATCGTGGTGCTGCCGTCTGCTACCGAGGCGTATATCAAAGAGCGCTGCGCTGCTGGTCAACGACTTGAGTATTGGACATTCGCGGGGCGCGACCACCTCACGATCATTCAGCCCGGTACGCCGCTCGAGGAAGTGCTCATCCGGTGGACGACGGCGCGTTTCGCAAATGAGCCACAAGCGGCGGGCTGCGTCCGCAAGTCTTTCTAATCGTCGAGTGAGGCTCGAAAGGGGCCCCGCCTGGCTTCCTCAAATCAATTTTCGTTAGCCAGTTAATCTGATCGGATAGCTCTCAACGGCCAGTATGGACTCGTAGCAGGTGAGAAAGGCTGGATTTGAAATGATGAACCGTTTCCTGCGCCACGCTGCTTCAGTTGTTTAGCCGCCGACGCTAGCTTTGCCAAACCTTGTTCAATTTGCGCCTGCGACCAGGCCGCAAATCCAAAGACGAATGCCGGGTCCAACTGAGCCTTGATGCAGAAGAAAGAAAGAGGCCGTGGCCAAACGTCGGTTTGCTCACGAGCACGCATAAATACCGGGAAATCTTCCTTTCGTCGCAGCCAGGCGACGAAGTGCAAACCGGCCGGTGTTATTTCCAGATCGAAACAGTCGCCCAGCCATTTTTGGAATTGTTCGATAAAGAACAGGCGTCGCTGGGCATAGAGTTCGCGGATGCGTTTCACATGGCTGAGGAAAAACCCTTCAGTGATGAAACGCGCCAGCGTAGCTTGATCGATCGCTGGGGAGTGCTGGTCCATAATGGCGCGCACCTTGACGAGCGTGTCGACAAGTTGTGGCGGTGCGATCAAAAAACCGAGGCGTAGCGATGGGTAAAGGATCTTGCTCATAGTGCCGGCATAAATCACCCGGCCGGCATTGTCCAAACCTTGAAGACATGGCAGCGGCGGCCCATCGAAACGAAACTCGGAATTATAATCATCCTCCAGGATGTAGCCATCGCGCGACTCGGCGAACTCGATCAGAGCTCTCCGCCTCTTCAGACTCATTGTCACACCGAAGGGAAACTGGTGCGACGGTGTGACGAAAACGAGTCTGGGAGAATTTTGCCGTGAACACCTGCCGATTACCAGCCCCTCACGATCGATCGGGCGCGGGACCAGTTTGGCGCCGACAAACGCGAGGGCATTACGTGCCTGAAGGAAGCCGGGATCTTCGATCCATGCCGCTTCACCCTGATTGATTAGCGCGAGCGCGCAGGCCAGTATCGCCTGCTGCATGCCACCCACGACAACGATTTGGTCGGGATGACAATTGGCGCCGCGAAAGTCGCACAAGTAAGCAGCGATTGCCTTCCGCAGTTCGACCTCGCCACGGCTCGACGCATAACGCAACAGGTGCGCTCCCTTTTTTGCCAAAACCTGCGCACGCAAGCGTTCCCAAACAGCAATCGGGAATTCATCCACGGCTGGCAACCCAGCAACGAATGTTACGGACGGCGGGCCGCCAATGCCAACGTCGAGTTGTCGGCCGCTGCGAAAATCGGCCATTCTGGTCACTCGTCGCGCGACACGCGGCGAATGCTCGCTGCGCGCAATGGTTGCCAGTCTGGCAGCTTTCAGAAAAGTTGCCGGCAAGTGATCTGCGACAAACATGCCAGACCGTTTCCGGACTTGAAGATAGCCTTCTTCAAGCAGTTTTGAGAACGCCTGGTTTACAGTCGGTCTCGAAATCCCGAGGGTCGTTGCCAGAACTCTTGAGGAAGGCACACGGGAAGCGCTTGAATCAAAGCTGCCGCTCTCAAGTTCTGTTCGTATCTGACGATACAGTTGTTGGTAAAGCGGTTCGGACGCCGCCCGATCCAGGCGCACCATTTCGAAGGACATGACTAACCGACGCCGGCGCTGCCTGGGGACCGATGAGCCTGTGCGTCCGTGGATTGCGCCATTACTTTTCACGACGCGACTTTCGCACCCAGAGGATGTTTTCTCAAGATGAGGTGCTACACAATTCTGCGACGCTGCGCAACTTGAAATCTCCCTTTGTCTTCGCAACAGGCGAAACTGGTCAGCCTTTTTAGCGCGATCTGGTTATTGCTATCCTGTTGTTGCAGCTCATCTGTTTGACTCATGATCTTCCCAGCTCATTCGCCCTGTCTGGCTATCCCGTCCATCTCGCAGCTTCCCAATCTGCTCGATTCTCGTCAGGCCGCTGTTTGAATATGCGGCAAGCGGTTCGACGAACTGGAAGATGAACCAAGGAAGGGCCATTCGCATCGCAAGCGCGGGTCATGCTGCTTTTGCGGTAACCATGATTGTCCTGGGAATCTTAGGCCTGATCAGAGGCAATTTCGCGCCCATATGGCAGCCGGTACCCAAGGGCGTCCCCGTTCGGACGGCATTGATGTATCTCTGCACCTTCATTCCGCTGGTATCCGGGATAGGTCTGCTCTGGAAACCGGCAGCTGCGATCGCTGCCCGGGTGCTCCTCGCTTATTTCCTGTTTTGGTTCCTGGTCTTGCGAGTGCCCCTCATTTTTATCTCGCCCACGGTGAACGCTTGGTGGGCAAGCTGCCAAACCGCGGTGATGACGGCAGCAGCCTGGGTGCTCTATACCTGGTTGGCTACTGACTGGGATAAGCGGCACCTCCGCTTCGCAATCGGCGATAATGGCTTACACATCGCGAGGGTGCTCTACGGCTTGGCCCTGATCCCCTTTGGGTTGGCTCATTTCATCTATCTCCAAGTGACCGCAGATTTGGTGCCTGGCTGGCTACCAGGGCATGCGGCCTGGGCGTATTTCACGGGCTATAGCTTCATCGCAGCGGGCGTGGCAATGCTCATCGGTATCTATGTAAGACTCGCGGCTGCTCTTTCAGCCCTGCAGATGGGTCTATTCACGCTGATGGTGTGGATACCGGTTGTGGCTGCGGGCGCCAACGCCTCTCAATGGGGTGAGTTCGTCGTCTCCTGGGCGCTGACGGGCGGCGCGTGGGTGATGGCTGATTCCTGCCGTGGCATGCCCTGGCTCGCTTTGACCAAGCTAACGACACGACTTTATCGGGATACGGCGTAAGCGATCGCTAACCGTTGTCCCAGGCAGTTCAGTAGCTCGGACTTAGCGAATGAATTTAATGCAAGCACTGAGACGCATAAGATGCGCATCAAAGGAGGAGCTCCCACTGCTTGGCGCCGCGAGCTGCGGCAAAAAGCTCGGGAATGGCTAGTTAAGAATTGACAGTCGAAGCCAAGGCGGCCCTAACACGGGACACGTTGTGCCTTAAAATTTTGTACGACGTCGGGCTCCCCTGGGATCGACGCATCAAGCAATTCAATCAGGCGCGCCTCATAGGAATCACACGTTGGGCACTGCCCATTTGGCTTGATCCACTCCGGATGTTGGATCCGCAGATCATTACGAATCTGTTGCAGCAGGTCTGCATAAGTGTGGACCTTGTGGGCCAGAGTCATTGAGTCGGCGGAAAGATTCATATGGGTGGCGTAAAGGTTTCTTTTTCAAAACCACGACGGAACCGTGGATCTGCGGTGACGCTATGAGTGCGCGTTAGTAGCCAAGCGAGGCTATTTCCAAAGAAGCCACGCCCCTGCTCACGGAGCCCACGACGCTCGGTCAACTGGAGCACTTTGCGGTGCTGGTATCGCAGCAACTCTGCCAGCAGTCCGCTTTGCGTGAGCGTCGGAGTAGATGTCGCAACGTAGTTTCTCTTGGCTTTCATACGCATCTTTTATTGCTCGATCGAATTCCTCACCTTGCCTATCTCTGATCAGCCGGTTGCGTTCATTTCAATGTCGCAGCCATCGCGTTAGCCAGCGACAAAGCTACAGTGATGACGATTATTCCGAAGGCGATGAGCTCGATCAGGTAATCTGGTCGTTCTCTGTAGGCATATCGATCGCTCAAGAAACGAGAAGCACGAACACTCAATGAGTTGGTGGTTTTCATATTTTACAGCACTCCTTTCACTAATGAGATGACGATTTGCATGCAGTAAATTGGACAATTATTTATGTCCGGGCGTTGCCTGCCAAAAGTAACGCCCCTGTCACTTTGGCCGACGCACGGCCGCACCTCGTCTGCTCTGCTTTGAGAATTTCAGCTAATCACATAAGCTCAGCGCATGCGCACACTGTTATGGGCTCTTTTTTCTGCCGCAGCGTTGACATCTATTGCCAATAGCGCACCGGTTTCGGAGGCTGATCTCAAGAGCCTTCTCGCCGGAATTCGCCAAAACCGAATCACACAGGCAGATTTTCAAGAACAGCGGGTGATTCGGCTGATGAAGAACCCGATCGTGAGTTCGGGAAAAGTTTGGTTTCAGCCGCCAAACAAATTCCGGCGCGAAGTCAAAGGCAATTCGCCCAGCCTGAGCGTCAGTGACGGCCGTCAACTCTGGATTTATTATCCCAGCTTCAAATCCGCGGAGCGCTACCCGCTGGGCAAAGGATCACCGCTCGATTCCACAGTCGCAGCGATCAATTCTTCGTTGAATCTGGAGGACGTGGAAAACAATTTCCAGATCGCTGCGGCAAAAACTGGCAAGGGATATGAGCTAAGACTGCTGCCGCGGACGGCCTCGATGAAACGCGTGTTTCAAAAGCTGGACCTGCAAATCAACGATCGGTTGCGGGTCGAACGCACCGATATGTTACTGCCAAACGGCGATCGAATCGTGACCACGTATTCCAATCAGACACGTGCTCCGGTTCCTGCATCAATGTTTGAATTTACACCGCCGTCTGGCACCGAAATCTCGACGCCTCTTGGGCGATGATCACAGCGGTTAAAAAGGTAAAAGAGCTAAAGGTTATAACGTTAGAAATTCGTGGTGGCAAAAGGGTGGCGCTTAAAACTGGATCAGGCGAGGCAGAGATTCCGCCTCACTTCGATGGAAAAACGAGTAGTCGTGTTTGTTTTCGCGGCGTTCGTACTCGGTCTTGTCACAAAGTGTTATCGCGACGCGTATCCGTCCGCTCCTTCAGCCCAATCTGATTCCCGTTAGGGCCGGCGGCCCTCGGGCTTGCTCCGCAACTTGAACTCAAGATTATCGCGGAGGGAGATGATGACACACACCAGTCCGGCGTGCTTCCCAAAGAGAAACCGGGAATTGCCATCAGTTCGCAGGCAGGCGCGAGTCTTTCGTCACTTTGCAAGCAGTGTTGCATGGTCTAACGAGAAAAAGGTCGGCAATCGCCAGCGGGAACAATCTTTCGCAACATCGTCCAGCACCAGGGAATTTCGCATTTTGAGGGTGTGGACCAGCGCGAAACTCGCTGTAAAAACGAATACCTGTTGGGCACCGTCAAAGCGTGGCCGGAATCGTGCTCGAAAATCCATGACCGTTTGAACGAGCTGAAAGATGAATTTTGAGGAATTTCAAAACCAATCGCGACTTTATGTCATTGGCGCGCTGGACCCTGGGGAATTGGAAGAGTTTGAGACAGAGCGCAAAAGGTCCGGTAAAAAGGCCGAAGACTTTGTCACCCAATGTTACGCATTACATGAAGCATTCGCGCTTAGCTTGCGCTCGGTGAAAGCTTCCGCCGCCATCAAAGAACAGCTCATGTCGATGGTGCGCAAACGCAAACAAGTAACACACGTCCGAAATGCGGCGGATACCAAATAAGCCGACACGATCAATCACGCCGCTCACTGGATCGTAAACGTGAATCACAGCAACATGCAAACGGCTACAGAACTTGGGGTATCCGATTGCATCCGGTTCAGCGTAGCGCAGCCCGCTGAATCGCAGAGCATCTGAAATTAGATCAAAGCCGCGTTTAGCTTTGCGGGGTGCACTTCGCAGACGTGCTTTTCTTGTGTCGCATGCAAATTGGCGCAAGATTAATGGCGCCATATTTCTAAATGCGAAGCTTTTTCACTTACCTCTCAGAAAGATGTAAATGGGCATCAAAAGGGACGGGCACAGTTTGCGGGTCGGTATCTCTCATTATTGGAGTGACACTGGCGGTTCTAATTTGGTTTTTTCCGGGGTGGTTTCACCACCATATCTCGGATCGAATGAGCGCGTTTGTTCTAGGTCTGGTACCGTTACTAACTGGAGCGAGCGTATTTCTCGTTCGGTGGTTCGTCTCTTCCTATCCAATTTATATGCAGGTTCGACGGAGGGTAGATTCCCTGACTGACGCGAAGAAAGAAGAACGCGCCAAAGCGGTCCAGACCTGCTTTGAGCGGAGCGCTGCAATCCTAAAACAACACCACTCGGTCTTACTGCCCTTTCACGCCTTATCCCGTGCGGAGGGACACAGATTGGAATCTAACAAGGAAGTTGCGGAAGTTTGCGATCTAATCCAAGGAGCTGGATACGATCACCCATTTGAAGGAATATCTCCAGGATACGTACCAGAAAAAGACTGGCTGCCTTTTTTGAAGCACGTTAAACACGCTCCTAATATCAACCCAGAAGAGGGCAAGGATTACCTTGACGCTGCCGATCGATGGCGACAAGACCACGACTATCCTCTGCCACCTGAGGACACTGGTTTTGCGCTGTTGGTTGAAAAGACGGTGCTGCGATGATGAACGTTTACAAGGTTGCTAAAGCGTACGCGAACCGACAAAGTCGAGTCATCCGATCCAGTGTCGGAACATGAGCAAGGATGGGAGGGCGGACCCGCTCCCCATAACCCGTTTGCGAAGGGCAGCGTTCCCGCAGATCATTTCAGGGTGACGGACCCCGTCGACGCTTTCACAAAGCAGATTTGTGAAGTTATCGTAGGCAAGGACCAGGCGGTTAAGCTCGCCGTCGCCTGTTTGCTGGCACGCGGTCATCTTTTGATCGAAGACATCCCCGGCGTTGGCAAGACAACGCTCTCCCAAGCGTTGGCGCGTTCGCTGGCACTCGCATTTCACCGCATCCAATTTACCAGTGACCTGCTGCCGGCCGATATTCTCGGGAATTCCATCTTTGATCAGGGCAAGCAACGTTTCGTGTTTCATCGCGGCCCGCTTTTTTCGCAGATGGTGCTGATCGACGAGGTCAACCGCGCGACCGCCAAAACGCAAAGCGCGTTGCTGGAAGCAATGGAAGAACACCGTGTTTCCATCGACGGCGTGACCTATGAATTGCCCGAGCCGTTCTTTGTGATCGCGACACAGAATCCGCAACACGCGGTCGGCACTTTTCCATTGCCTGAATCGCAACTCGACCGGTTTCTGATGCGGATCGAACTGGGCGTGCCGGATCGCGCCAACGAACGCGCGATGCTTCTGGGAATGGATCGGCGCGACATGCTTAAGGAGTTAAAGCCGGTGATTAACCCGCCAACTTTGATCGAGGTTCAAGGTAATGTGCGCAAGGTGCACACGTCCCCTGCCCTGCTCGATTATCTGCAGGATTTGCTTGATGCATCACGGCAACGTCACAGCACTGGTCTGTCGCCTCGCGCAGGTCTGGCCCTGCTGCATGCGTCCCAGGCCTGGGCATTAATGCACGGACGCGATATGGTTCTTCCCGAAGATATTCAAGCTGTGGGGATCGCTGTCATGGCGCATCGCTTGGGACACGATATTGAACAACCCGGCCAAAGCGGGCGCACGCTCGCTGATAATCTGCTTCACAGTGTGCCGGTCCCGTGAAAGCAAGAAAACTTACTCTTATTTACCCAACTGCAGGTTTTGTCGGGCTGCTGTTTGTCCTGAGTGCGATGTGGTATGCGGCCTCGAGCCAGAATAATACGGCAGTTTACCTGCTCTTTTTCGCATTAACGGGGGTATTTCTGATTTCGATTCCACACACTCTGGTCAATCTCGCAGGCCTAACGGTAACACTCGAATCCGTGCAGCCCACATTTGTCGGCCAGGAGGTCTCTCTGCCGCTTGAGATCATGAACGACTCTCGTGCAACGCGTCACGCAATTGAGCTCGCCATGCCGGGCTCGAACAGAGAACGCCAGCGCATCGACTGTATCCCGGCCCTGAAGGGGGCCCGTATTACATTGCGGTTTCCTGCGGGGCAGCGCGGCGAACATAAGGTCGATATATTGTGCCTAACGAGTGTTTACCCGCTCGGATTCATTCGCTTGTTGAAGAAATTTTCCTCTTCCCAAACCTACATTGTCTATCCCAAGCCGGCGGGCGACGTACGGCTTCCATCAAGCTTCGTACGGTCGCATGACGGACGGCCTCTAACAGAGCTTGATGAAGGCGATGATTTCGCCGGAACACGCGCGTACGTTCAAGGCGAATCTCAGCGCCATATCGATTGGAGAGCGGTCGCCCGCGGGCAGTCGCTGATGACGAAACAATTTACGGTTGAGGAGGAAGGCGTCGTGTATTTTGACTTTTCTGCTCTCCACCTTGCCGACGTGGAAGAAAGACTGTCGCAGTTAGCGCTTTGGGTGATTGAGGCAGAGCGTGCGCGGCGTCCTTACGGTCTCCGTCTTCCAGGCGTCAAAATTCCCCCGGCTATCGGGCAATTGCATTTTCATCAGTGCATGCGGGCGGTCAGTTTGGTCGGGTTCAAAGAGCAGGAGCGCCCGCCTTCGCAGAAGCTACGGCGTACCAGGTAAGCATGAATAAGAGTGAGAGTCGGAGGGACAGGAGTATTCCACGTCGACCGCTGCTTTGGCTGGCAACCGCATTAGTCTTCACACTGCCTTCCATGTTCGGTTCTCTTGTGAGCTGGGTTCCGTTTGTTTTTCTGCTCGCGCTGGCAATGAAATTCTGGATGGAGCCACGAGGCTACCGGCTCCGCTTGGCAACGCTGAAGTTGATATTGGCCGCCGCGGCGCTCCTGGCCATCTTCTTCAGTTATGGATCCCTGAAGGGCGTTGAGCCAGGCATATCTCTCCTTGTTGTTCTCGTCGCTCTTAAGATTCTGGAAGCTCACACGGCGCGCGAGTTCCAAGTGATGGTGCTAATGGGATGGGTGCTCTGCCTTTGTGGGTTTTTTCTTTCCCAGGACTTCGCGATTGCGCTTTCCATCCTGACAGCATTCGCGTTACTACTCGTGGCGTTGATCCAGTTTTATCGCGGATCGTCACCCGGCGCGTTCTGGCCCCCCTTGGCAACGACGTGCAAAATTCTGATTCAAGCAGCGCCGCTGGTCGTTCTCTTATTCATTCTTTTTCCGCGAACCAACACCGGCTTGCGTTTTGATTTTCGCGGCATCGGTTTGCCTAGCACCGGGTTTTCCGATCGACTCTCCCCGGGCAGCATCGCAGCGCTCGCAAATTCTTCGGCCGTTGCCTTTCGCGCTGAGTTTCCTGGCAGCACGGCGACGCCGCCTGGGTCGATGTATTGGCGTGGCGCAGTCATGTGGCATTGCGACGGCATGGAATGGCGCGCCCCGTACGTGCCGGTACCAATCTCTAATTCAACCAGGCCATCGCCCAAAGGAAATAAGATTCGCCAGCGGATTACGCTCGCGCCGCATGGCGCGCGCTGGATGTTTGCGCTTGATAGGCCGTTTGAAACCCCACCTGGCGCGATCCTTGCGCGCGGCAGTTATCTCTGGAGCGTTCAGCCGATTCGAAGGGCGCGCCGATATGAAGTCGTTTCGTCTGTGGGGGCCGCTGGAAAAGAATTGACACCAGGCGAACGGCGGGAAGCACTCGAGGTTCCGCCATCGATTAGTCCTGCTGTACGCGAGCTGGCACAATCCTGGACTACCCAGAACTCCAATCCGCGCGCCATAGTGAATAGCGCGCTCCGGTTTTTCCAGTCGGGTTTTCGCTATTCGGTGACGCCGGGCGAATACGGAAAGAACGGTCTGGAACAATTTCTCTTTCATCGACGGGTTGGCTTTTGCGAGCATTACGCAGCTAGTTTCGCTACTTTAATGCGACTGGCAGGAATCCCTGCCCGGGTCGTTGTCGGATATTTGGGGGGTGAGTATAACGACCTGGGCCATTTCGTTCTGGTGCGACAAGCAGACACGCATGCGTGGTGCGAAGTCTGGCTTCCACAGAGCGGATGGACACGAGTAGATCCAACCACCGCAGTCGCGCCCGGACGAGCGACTCTCGATCTGACTTCGTTTTTGGAAAGAGGCATCGCTTCAGGCCAAATCGGAACTCACCGAAGTGCGTTGCTCACGCGGCTAGCCCGGTCCGCATTATTCACCGACACCCGCCTCGCCTTCGAGACGCTCAGTTACGAGTGGGACACCCGGATTCTAGCCTACGACGCAGATGTTCAGGAGGTATCTCTGGACTCAATGGGACTCGCGAACCGCGGGCCGTTCGTTCTCATCATAGAAATTCTGATTGTCGCAATCGCCCTGCTGGTAATCTATTTCGGCTGGATGCAATTTCGGACGCGCTCGCGCGCGGATCGGGTAAAGGCGTTGTATGAACGCTTTTGTCAAAAAGCTGCCCGCCTGGGTGTGCGCCGCGATCCATGTGAAGGCCCCTCGGATTTCTCAAGACGCGCCGAGCAATTGTTGCCTGACGAATCAGAACGCATTCGCCAGATTTCAGATACGTACATAGCGCTGCGCTATGCGGCCGAACCGACCGGCGCAGTTGTCGACACATTCGCGAAAGAAGTGCGCGCATTTGCCAGGTAACGGCGCCGCGCTGCGGGCGTCCGGGCATCGCACCGCGATGTCGCCACCGTTAGTTCAGGGCCTTCGTCCAAGTTGGAACTCCGAGGATTTGGCCTCGCTACAAATATTTTTTCGGAATTGGATCTTCGTCGCTTTCCTGTTGCCAATAGATATTTATGATCCACCAGCGATGGCCGTCGTAAAACAGCTGGATGCTGTTGATTCCGCGCATGAACGGTTCGAGATCCTCCTCGTCATGACGCGATTCGTACGTACTCCATACGTGAGCGATGTGTCCGAATTGTTCGGTGTGCCGGGCGATTTCCTTTTCGAAAAATCCGTGCTCGGCAAAGTATGGTTCCACACGGGCGATGAAACCATCCACGTCCAGAATTTGCGGCGCGAGACCATCGGTCACTCCCGGCTTGGCAGTCGGAATTAACCGCGCACCTGGGTAAAACAAGGATCGTTCCCGGTCCCAATCACGTTTCTTGCCAGCGGGGCCTGAAATCCCATCGTAAGCAGCCCTGACAATCGCGTCGATCGACACGACATCAGGCCAATTAGCTTCTGACTTCGACATTGTAGGTTTAGCGTTAAGCGTTGGACGTTTTCCGACTCATCTCGAGTACCTTCATCGCGGCGTTGTGTCCGGGAATCCCACTCACGGCGCCGCCGCGATAGGCGCTTGATCCGCAGAAAAACACATTTTCGTAATCGGTTTCGACGCCCCAGGTCCCGACCTGCTCTTTGCGCTCGGCAAAAGGAAACGTTGGCGCGTTCTGAAAAATGTTCCCTTGGAACATCCCCAGCGCGTCCTCAATATCGACTGGGCTTTTGCTTTCGATACAGAGGCTGCCGTCGCGGGCCACCGCCAGGCAATCCTGCAGCGGCTCGTCCAGCCACTGGTTAATGCTCTCGATGAATCTTTTTTCGGCATGCTTTCGCATGGTCCTGTTATCGCGCACAAACAGGTTCCATGGCGCGTCCAGTCCGAACAACGTCATCGTATGGAAACCTTTCTCTCGGAGCTCGGGCGCGAGAATGCTGTCATCGGTCAATGTGTGGCAATAAACTTCGCATGGGGGTTTGATTGGCAGCCGACCGCTGCATACCTGGTCGTAGCTGGCATTCATTTGCTCGTAGCCTTCGTCGCTGTGAACCGTCCCGCACCAAGCCTGCTCGGATTGGTACCTTTTCGACTTTAACTTCGGCAATCGTCGCAGGAGCATGTTGATCTTGAACACCGAGCCTTCGTCCGCGGCATCGGGTTGGAAGAGTTTACCCGTGTACTTTGCCAACACGTTGCGACCGAAGTTTACCAGAAGATATCGCGCTTCGACGGTTTGTTGTTCTCCGTCTTTATAAAATTCAACTGTCCGCGGCCTTCCGGCCAGGCCCAGCGCGCGAAGATCGACATTTGTCAAAATTTCCGCACCTGCTTTCCGCGCCGCCTGTTCCAGTTCGCGTACTACGGCTCCCATACCGCCGACAGGCACCTTCCATTCACCCGTCTTGTTGCCGATAAGATGCCAGATGAAACAACGGTTCTGCAGGAGCGATGGATCGTGCGGATGCGTAAGAACACCGATCTTTGCATCAGTGAAGATGAGTCCGCGCACCAGATCGTTCCTCAGATATCGCTCGATCGCGGTTCCGAGCGGTTCGTTCACCAAACTACGCCAAGCTTCCCGAGAAACATCGTCGGTATCGAAGCGACGCCGGAATTCCTCTTTCGCAATCAAGGGTTCCAACATCGTGTCCCACACCTTCTCGGCAAAAACGCGGGAGAGATTGTAAAACGCCTTCATCTGCTCAAATTCCATCTTGTTTCCGGTCAGCTCCAACATCGACTGGCGACTGACTCCTTCATTCATGTTGCTCAGGAGCAGACCATCGTGTTGCCCGTGGTTGAGGTAGGGCGTGAACGACGCCGTCGCGCGCCGGCGCAATTCGAGATTTAACCCAAGCTCTCGAATGATTCTCTCCGGGAACAAACTGACGAGATAAGAATATCGCGACAGCTGCGCATCATAATCTGGAAACACTTTCTGCGAAGTCGTAGCGCCACCCACGTAGGTGTTCTTTTCGAGAAGTAGAACGCTCAGGCCTGCGCGACCAAGATAGCTCGCTGCCACCAGTCCATTATGTCCAGCTCCCAAAATGACCACGTCGTACTGAGCGTTCATCGGAGCGGTTGATTGCAGCCATGGGGCCGTTGCACGGGACGCCGCAGCCTTGATGCAGGCGAGTGACCGCCCCCGAGAATCACGACATCGTATTTAGTCTCGATCTTAATCGTGCTCATGCTCGTGATCGACTAAACCGTCGCCGCGTCCTAATTTCAAACGCTGTTATTGTTTTGATCGCCAGAGGGTGCGCTGGTGAAAAAATATTTTAGCGGTTGGCAGAAATATAATGATAATTGTCATTGCTGCCACCCGTCCCCATCGAGACCTTGCGGTTATGAATGCGCAAATTAACACAATCAGTCGGAGACGATTACTCAGCGCGGCACCGGAATTTGGCCTACTGGCTGCAATTACACTTACAGTTTTGGGTCAACTTTTTGGGTCCAGCCCAGCAAGCGCTCCAAGCGGCGCTCAAGGCAATCAATCCGTGGTCAAAGCAAACCCGCTCAAACCGCCGGCCCAGGGCAGCATACCTGTTGCATTTCTTATTTCCGAAGGCGCACAAGTGATCGATTTCACCGGGCCTTGGGAAGTTTTTCAAGATGTCATGGTTCCGGGACGGACAGATCACCCTTTCGTTCTTTACACTGTGTCCGAGTCGGCGTCGCCCATTCGCACAAGCGGTGGAATGAAGATTATTCCTGATTACACCTTTGAAAAGGCTCCTGCACCCAAAGTAATTGTCATCCCGGCCCAGAGTAAACCAAGTGAGGCAACGCTGGAATGGATCCGTAAGTCCACAAAGTCTGCCGACGTGACCATGTCGGTTTGCACTGGCGCATTTGTGTTGGCGAGGACTGGCCTTTTGTCAGGCAAAGCCGCGACCACATACCATGGAGCGTTTGTTCCGTTTTCAAATCAGTTTCCGGATATCCAACTCAAGCGTGGCGCTCGCTTTGTTGAAGATGGCAACCTCGCTACGGCGGGCGGACTTTCCTCCGGTATTGATCTGGCGCTTCGCGTGGTCGAGCGCTATTTCGGTCGCGAGATCGCGCGGCAGACAGCCTATGACATGGAATATCAGGGACAAGGCTGGATGAATCCCGATTCGAATCAGGTTTACGCCGCCAGGCCGATTTCCACAACTGAACATCCTGTCTGTCCAGTCTGCGGAATGGATGTCGATCCTGCTACCGCTCCAAAATCGATTTTCAAAAGCATGACCTATTATTTCTGTTCCGATAACGATAAGAAAACGTTCGACGCCGCGCCGGATAAATTTGTGAATACCGACAAGAAAACCTTATGACGAGCGATGGGCGGCGAAGAGTGATATGGCGGTTCGGCGCGATTTTTCCCTCTCCTCCTCGATCGAGGAGGGAATGAAGGGGAGGAATCGATGAATCAAAGTCTGTCTCACACGGCACGCCGAATCGTTTTCGTGGCCGCGCCGGGCACCGAAATACTTGACCTCGCAGGACCGCTGCAAGTCTTTGCTCGCGCGTCGGAAATCTTTGTCAGACAAAACCCGGGCGCATCACCAATCTATTTCGTTGAAGTGGTGGCCGCGTCCCTTCACCGCTCATTCGTCGCGAATTGCGGCTTGCACATCACTGCGCACAAAACGTTTCGCGAGTTGCGCGGAAATATCGACACCCTGCTCGTAGCCGGCGGCAGTGCCGTTGAGAATGATCAAGTAACTGCTGAAGTCATCCGCTGGTTGAAAAGCATTGCTGGACGAATTCGGCGAATCGGCTCCGTCTGCACCGGCGCGATGTTGCTGGCGCGCGCCGGTTTACTCGACGGCCGACGCGCCACAACGCACTGGAACTGGTGTGAGGTTTTGATCAGGCGCGCACCGCGCGCGCAGGTCGATCCTGATCCAATCTTTGTTCGCGACCAAAATGTCTATACGTCGGCCGGTGTTACGGCCGGAATGGATCTGGCCCTGGCGTTGGTGGAAGAGGACCACGGATCGCGACTGGCGCTGCAGGTCGCACGCAATCTGGTGCTCTATTTGCGCCGGCCCGGCGGACAATCGCAATTCAGTGCCGCGTTATCACTGCAACTGACCGACCGAAAGCCATTACGCGAACTTGAGTCGTGGGTGCTTGAGAATCTAAGCAAACCGCTGACTGTGCCGGTGCTGGCGCAACGCGTGGCGATGAGTCCGCGGAATTTCGCGCGCGTATTCACGAAAGAAATGAAAACCACGCCCGCGAAATTCGTGGAGCGTCTTCGGGTCGAGACAGCTCGCCGGCGGCTGGAAGAAAGTCAGAAGAGCATGGAATCAATCGCGAGCGAGTGCGGCTTCGGAAATGTGAATTCGATGCGCAGCGTTTTTCAGCGGGCGCTAAAGATTGCCCCAGGCCAGTATCGGCGCCACTTTCGTCACGCGAAACGTCAAATGAAAACCAGGGCCAGCCAAAGGTGAACGTTGGCAATGAGAGAGCGTGCGCCGGAGCCGATGGCAGAAAAAGCCACTCGCCCTGCAATTTCACGCGACGTGATTTGGATTCAGTCGCCCGATTCATGCATGCATCGAAAATTGGACGGCAACCCTTCTAGCCGATGGCTGCATTTGAATATCTTTCCGTCCTTATCTCAATCATTCTCGCCCTGGGCATGACGCGTGTGCTGGGCGGCGTGGGTGAAATGCCGCAAGCCCGCTCCCATCGCCGGATCTACCGGGTGCATGCCATCTGGATCATCAACTTGTTTTTATATCTGGTGATAGCCTGGTGGATCTTCTACCGATGGCGGTATCAGGAGCCGTGGAGATTCTTGTTGTTTGTCTTCGTCTTAATCTCGCCAACACTCTTGTATCTGGCGTCGCTTCTGCTCTTTCCACGGGAAGGCGATATCGATTCTGCAATTGATTACAAGACGCACTACTACGCCAACCATCGTGCCTTCTTTATTCTTTTCGCTCTATTTACGCCGGTCGATATTGCTGACTCGTTGCTCAAAGGCGTTCCGCACTTCCTAACACTAGGACCGATATATTTTATCAGTAACGCCCTTTACTTCGTTGGCCTAACGACGGCTGCGATCACGCGAAACGAGCGCTATCACGAGTTCTACGCCATCTTCTTTCTCGTCCAAACTATCATCATCAGCTTCCTCATTTTTCAGACGCTCGTGTGAATCGAACTGGTTCAGCACGCGGATTCTAATCCTGGTTTCACTTCAGATTGAGGCCTGCCAGGCGATTGCTGACATTCAGCAAACTATCGCGGCCGCCGCTGCGGCAGAAATGCGACTGAACTGCCGCGCCAGAACGATGTCTTTATATCAGAGGACATTGAATTTCCGAGTTAGATGAGAATGTCATTCTGGCAGAAATGTATCGTCGTCTTGCTCAGTGTGACGATTCTTGGCGGGGCCACCTATTTCGCGCGCATAGTCTTCCGTCCAGTAGGACTGGACAGGTACAAGTCGATCCCCCGGGTAACATACGTGCATCCCAACGTTAAGAAGCTAAAACGGGCTCGGGAATTGGTACAACAGGGCAAGCTGGACGAAGCCCGCGCGATTCTTGTGAAAGCGCTGCTAACCGCGCCACACTCGCCTGTCACCCGCGATTTGCGAGACCTTCTCGGCGAAGTCAATACACGAACCTTTTTCTCGAAAGAGCCTTCACCGCGTAAAACTGAATACACGGTGAAGCGCGGCGATGCGCTGGCGTCGATTGCGCGAAGGCTTAAGTCCAGTGCCGAAGCGATCGTTCGCGTGAACAATCTTGATTCCACATTGATTCGGCCAGGTGAAAAGCTGCTCGTCCCGCAGCTCGATTTCACCATCACTATCGACCTTCCCCGTGACCGCCTCGTCGTGCATGATAGTCATGGGTTTTTTACTCAGTATCCAATCGTCGCGGCAGAACTGCCACCGGGGCGACAGCCTACCATTCACACCAAAGTAACAGCGAAGTCATTTTGGGAAAATGGCAGACCCGTTCGACCGCGTCCCGGAGCGCAGGCGGAAGGCACTCCGCGAATCGATCTGGGGCATACCGGCTACCTGCTTTATGGTGTCGACGAGGACAGTGATGCCATTACTTCCGACATTGCGGTCGAAGCCGACGATAAAGAGGAAACACTTGACGCTCACGATTCAAAGCGCCCGCCTCAAGGGATTGCCATGCTGAAGGATGACATTGCCGAGATCGAGTTGCTCATCCGCAAGGGAACACCGGTAACGATTATTCGTAAGCGGGACTAAAGCCGCTCGCAGAGTCACCGGGGTATCCGGCCGCGGCAACAATTCCAGTCTACGGCAAGACTCGCGTGTTGGGACAAATCAAGTTCCCGAGTCCGGGATCTCAGCTTTTCCCACTGATCTGTAGCACGACGCGAAACCGGGCTTTCCCACTTATCATCCGGTCGTAAGCTTCGGTTGCTTTTTCGAGCGGAAAAATTTCGTTCATCGACTGCACGCCATTCGACGCGCTGAATTTCAGCGTGTCCTGTGAGTCAATCGATGTCCCCGAGTACCAGCCTTTCACGGAACGCTGACCGGTGATGAGCAGAAGCGGATCGACGGAGAGCGGGTCGGCTGCGCCGATGACGATGAGGGTCCCGTTGGGTCCGAGACCGCCTAGCACAGCCGCCATCGCGCCACCGTGGGTTACCGTCGCGATAATAACTCTGGCGCCACCTAACTTGCTCAGCTCCGCCGCCGGGTCCGACGACTGGCTGTCGATGTAATGCCGCGCGCCGAGCTTTTTCGCCAACGGCTCCTTGTCTTTTCCGCGCGCGATGGCCACCGTGTTAAAGCCCATCTTTGCCGCAAATTGAACGCCAAGATGACCGAGTCCGCCAATCCCAAGTACACCCACAATATCGCCGGGTCGCGCGTTGCTGTTGCGCAACGCATTAAACGTTGTGATTCCTGCGCACATCAACGGTGCACCATCAACCGGGTTCAAGTCGTCCGGCACAGACGCCAGCGCTTTTGCCGGTGCGACCATGTATTCTGCATAACCGCCATCGAACGAGATGCCTGTGGTGAGCAATTCCACCTGGCAGGCAAAGAAATCGCCGCGTCGACAGGGGTTGCAATGTCCACAATGTGAAGCATGCCACCCAACGCCGACTCGCTGACCCGATTTCCAATCCGGAACGTCGGGCCCGATGGCATCGATGACACCGATCACCTCATGGCCGGGAATTCTTGGATATTGGATGCCGGGCCAGAGGCCATCTTTGACTAACGAATCACTGTGACAAATGCCACACGCTTCAACCTTCACTCGCACCCAACCTGATTTGGGTTCCGGAATCTCCCGCTCTACCAGTTCCAACGGGCCCTTCGCCTTTGGAACCTGCACCGCGCGCATTTTCCTCGCCATGAATCTTCAATCGTCCTGCTCTCTCAGAAACGCAAGAGCTGTAGCGGCTGTCTACGACCGCCGAAGCCATGGACCAAAACGATTACGATTAGGAGCGCCAGCCTACGCTAAGGCTTACGGGTTGGCAGGCGAGCCCGAACATGAAATGAAAACGGTTTCTCTTCGCGATGGCCAGCGTGTTCCGGTGCTGGGTCAGGGCACTTGGCGCATGGGCGAGAACAAACGGGCCCACAAAGATGAAGTCGCCGCGCTACGACTCGGAATCGACCTCGGCATGACATTGATCGATACCGCCGAGATGTACGGCGAAGGCGGCGCGGAAAAAGTCGTGGCCGACGCAATCGAAGGTCAACACGATCGCATTTTCGTTGTCAGCAAGGTGTATCCGCACAACGCTTCACGGACGGAGCTGCCAAAAGCATGTGAGCGCAGTCTCAAGCGTCTCCGTATCGACACAATCGATCTATACTTATTACATTGGCGAGAAAGAAACACACAGCTTGCAGAAACAGTGGAGGCGTTCGAGAAACTTCGAGCCGCTGGAAAGCTCAAGCGCTGGGGTGTCTCGAATTTTGATGTCGAGGACATGGAACAACTCTGGTCGATCGACAAAGGCACGACCTGCGCCGCAAATCAGGTTCTCTACAATCTGGAAAACCGCGAGATGGAATCTGGCCTCCTTCCTTTCCTCCATCAACTATCGACTCTCAACAATCAACTACTGATAATGGCTTACTCCCCGGTTGGTCACGGGCGCGGTCTGCTTGAGAACACGAAACTAAAAAAGATCGCCAGACGCCATGACGCGACCACGTCGCAAATCGCGCTCGCGTGGGTGTTGCGTCAGCCAGGACTTATAGCGATTCCAAAGGCGAGCAACGAAAAACACGTCCGCGAGAACGCGCGATCAATTGAGATCAAACTGACCAGCGAAGATTTCGCCGAGCTCGACAGGGAATTTCCACCACCTGACGCCCGGCAACCATTGCCAATGCTGTAGGTTTCCGAGAACGTGCCAGCCCATCACTGATTGCCTTACGCTTGTTAGCCCGGAAAAAACTGACGGTACGCCGAAATCTGTCTCGATTGCGATGCCGTTCGTTTATCCAAATTTGCTTGAATCCAGGCGCACTCTGTAGTGCATCCAACAGGCAAGAATGCGTCACTCTACAGGCAGTTCCAGACAGTTTGCCCACAATCGCATCCTTGCTGGCGGCCTGATTCTCTATATCTGCGCCTTCGCTGTCCTTTTACGCAACAAGAGCTTCGACGCCACGGACGCCGTTGTCGTGCTCATCGCTTTCGGAATTGTCTTCCCAGTTATTGCCTGGTCTCGACTCGCCGCGCTATTCGGCTCTCGGTTTCCGTCAAGCCGAGCAAATCCCAATTAATCGTCTTAAGCGGCTACATTATTCTCGTGTCGGTTTACCTCATCGGCGGTCCGCAATGGATTGATCACCATCTTCCTTCCGCTTGGATCGATTCAGAGCGGATTAAGTTCTTTATCACGCTCGCAAAGAAGCTCATCGTTTTCGTTGCCATTCCTTTCGCGATCTTTCGATTCGGCTTCGGTTATCGAATCTGCGATTTCGGAATTCAGCGCGAAGGTTTACGTGCGCTCGGCGGCACTCATTTGCCAGTTGTTCTTGTTGTAGGCGGATCTTTCGTGGCTTTCCAATATTTCCTCAGTGGCGGCGGGGCCGCGTTTCGACAAGGAAACTTCACCGCCTATCAACTGTTTGTTGGCCTGCCCCTTTGTTTCATTTGGCTTTTTATCGAAGCCGGATTAGTCGAAGAATTTTTCTTTCGCGCCCTCGTCCAATCGCACCTGGCCGCCGCTTTGAAATCCGAAGTAAGTGGCGTCGTACTGATGTCGCTGATTTTTGGACTGGCCCACGCACCCGGTTTCATCTTTCGCCATGCTGGTGAAGTTGAAGGACTCGGCTCAAATCCAAACGCGCTGGATGCGATTGCCTATTCGATCGTTGTCCTGGCAATAAGTGGAGTCACTTTCGGTGTCATCTGGGCCCGAACGAAAAATCTGTTCGCAGTGATCCTCATCCACGCGGCCGGCGATCTCCTCCCAAATTTCGGGGACTTCGCCCAGACCTGGTTGTGACGCGAGTTACCAGCAATCTAAGCACCGACCGCCAGAGGTGGGCTAGTCGTCATGACCATGACCTTCTCCCTGCTTTTCAGCGTCTTCATGACCCTTACCATGATGCTTCTTCCATTTCTTCCATTTCTTCTGCCGCTTTTCGTTCCAGTTCTTCCCGTCCTCCCAGTTCTTTCGCTGCTCCTCCTCCCACTTTCCGGGTTCGAATTCTTTCTCCGCTCCCTCCCAGGTTCCGTACAGATCGTCATTATCGTATTCGTCGGCGTCGTCACCGCGGTAATACTCCTCCCAGTTTCCATGTTTGAACGTCTTTTCCGGCATGCGCATTCCACCTGGCCAGGACGCGGAGTTCAGATACGCCAGGTTCCAGTCAGATAACCCGAGCGCACCGAGTGTCTCTGGATTGGGCCAGCCAGAAGGCGGAATGCCTCCATCCAATTGGAACGCGCGCAGGGCCAAGGCGGTGCGTCGGCCGTATCGGCCGTCAATCCGCCCTCGATAATATCCGCGACCTGCCAATTGCCGCTGCACCTCCGCGAGAACAATGCGCTTGCTCCTCCGAGGTGAGGCCAATGGATAAGGAACCCGGGGGAAACCCGCATTCGTTTTGAGGCGGCGATCGTGTCCGCTTGGCGCGGGCGGCAAGGAAGTCTGCCCAAGCCGCGCGGATTTATCAGGACGAACGTCGCTGGGCTGCGTGACGGCAGATTTTGTAGTAGCTTGAGTCGACGAGGCCGAATTCAGGTTCAGCGAGCGAAGTGTCTCCGGATTGACCTCACCAGTGACTTGTAACCCGTTGCGAATCTGGTAACGGCGAATCGCGGCAGTGGTGTCCGCAGTTTTGTTCCCAGTAACATCGCCATAGTAAAATCCCTGATCTTTCAAAGCTTGCTGCACTGACTCGATCTTTTGATCGGCACGCACCGCGCTCGCCGCGCACAGGGCGACAATCGCCACACGTATAAGTGTTCGCTTCATAGTCCCCCGGGGCGTGAGGAGCTTCTCGCAATCAATCCGCGCGAAATCATTATCTCAATAACGGGAGTGATGCTGACGGCGATAGTGATGGTGGTGGGTCCGATGTCCGCTGTACCTGTGGCTTGGGGAAGCGGAATAATATGCATATGGATTCCCGGCATATGGATAGTAGTGAACGTACGGGTGCCGATAGTATCCATAGGGATAATAATTCAGGTAGGTTGGAGAACCGTAGTAGCCGCTCGGAAATCCAAAACTGATCCCCTCGGTTCTGGGAACCAGAACGGTGGGCTGAGCCTGAGAATGCTGCGCCGCAAGAATCGCCAACCCGCTTACCGCCGCTGTAATTAAGAGAAGCCTTTTCATAAGATTTTTCCTTCCTATTTTGCGTTTTGCGAGGGCCAGGACCTCCAGCCAGGGATTTCCTCAGGCTTGAGGCCTTCCCTCAATCAAAGATCGGATACGGACGGGCGCGTGGTCGCGCATGCCCGACTATTATTACCCCGCAGCAACGGTTAACGTTTGGCGATCGCGGGAGCGGCCCAAAGGCGCCGAAGGCAGCGCCCACAAAAGCAGCACACTTGAGTGGAAAAAATACGGTCTAACGAGTGTTCTACCGGATCATTCGAAATTGGGAAGCTGAATCGCAAAGAACGTCTTGATGCTCCGAGCTGATGAAAAAAGAGCTGGCTCGAAATCGTTTCGAGCCAGCCCAGCTAATTCAGCGCTCGTTCACCTTAGTAGCGATAATAGTGATGGTGCCGATGGTGGCGGTAATAGCGATGTCCATAGTAGTACCTGGGGCCATTATAGTAGCCGTAGTACCGGTAGGGTCGGTAGTAACCATAGGGGTAATAGCCGTATCCGTAGCTGTACGGATAATAGCGATAACCGTAGCTCGGATAGCCGAACCCGATTCCAACTGACACCTGAGCGTTAGAACGCTGCACGGGGACAAAAGCCAATCCGCACGCCGTCAATGCAATTAACAGAAACTTTTTCATCGTAGTAATTCCCTTTCTTGTTTGTTGTTTTGGGAAGGCGAATGTCCTTTCAACGATTCCCTGGACGCTTAATAAGATATGCGTCGCTCCTTTCTAGTACAATCGGATACGGAGGCAATCGCGGCTCCCTAAAAGAATCAAAAACAGGGCCCGTCCTTGAGTGAGAGTCTGCCGTTCGAGAACCGATTTTAGAAGACTGTTGAATTACCGGAGTGGATCGCGTTGCTGTCGATTTCGGCGCTGGCCAAGGCGCGAGCGCGGTGTCGATATCCGCCATGATCGCGGCCAACTGAGTAACGCCGGTCAGCGCCAAAAGTGACGCGACCCTAAAGGCCGCGAGGGGAAAGGATCATCTTGCCGCATCGCTTGCTCGTGACAGCCCGCTGAGTGGGGACGCGCCTCACTCGCTCTTTGCCGTCCGCTCCTGCTTTCTACGCGCGACCCGCTCCAGTATTTCAACAGTTTCCTAGCGGAAGGTCCGGATCAAGATGATTGGAAGCGAGCCAGTCGCGGTTAAAAAGCGTTGATTGATATTTGTGGCCGGAGTCGCACAGAACGGTGACGATGGTTTGGCCCGGACCAGATTCTTTGGCGAAGCGCACCGCGCCAGCAACGTTGATGCCGCTTGATAAACCGAGGAACAAACCTTCTTCACGTAGTAGCTGGTAAACAATCGTTAGGCTAGTCTGATCTGGAATCCGATAGGCGCGATCGACCCTGATGCCTTCAATGTTCTTTGTGACGCGGCCCTGACCAATCCCTTCCGCAATGGAATCACCGTCGTTCGTTTCCAGGTTACCGTTTGTAAACCATGACCACATTGCCGCGCCGTACGGATCTGCACAGACGACCGCAATCGTCGGATTTTGTTCCTTCAGGTAGCGGCTGACACCGGCGAGCGTGCCGCCGGTGCCGACGGCTGCAACAAACGCCTTCACACTGCCTTCGGTTTGTTTCCAGATTTCAGGGCCGGTGCTGCGATAATGCGCGTCCCGATTCGCCGTGTTATCGAACTGGTTCGCCCAGAACCAGCCGCGCTCCTCCGCGAGGCGACGCGCGATGTGATTGTAATTTTCCGGATCCTTGTATGGCTTTTCCGGCACCGCCTTTACCTCTGCGCCGAGCGTACGGAGCAAATGCATTTTCTCCGGTGACTGATTATTCGGAATCACAATAACTGTACGATACCCTCTGGCGCGGCCGATCACGGCGAGACCAATGCCGGTGTTACCGGCGGTGCCCTCAACGATCGTCGCGCCTGGCTTGAGCCGACCCGCTCGTTCCGCGTCAGTGATGATTCCGTACGCGGCGCGATCTTTCACCGATCCGGCCGGATTCAAGAATTCCGCCTTTCCGAGAATCTCACAACCAGTCAGTTCGGACAGACGCCGTAGCCGAATCAACGGCGTGTTCCCAACGTATCCATCGATCCCCGAGTATTTCGCAATCATGTGATCTCACTCCTTCTCGAAATTGTTAAGCCATTTCTCCCTTTTTGATAGACACTTTTTTTCCTGTCCGTCTCTCGACTCTTGACCATCAATTATCAGCCAATTTTGAATGGGACTTGCCTGGAAACGATCTACGTTTCAAAAATTCTGAGTGTTTTATATCGCCTCGGGTTCGTTCATTGAAGGGAGCCACGGTTCGCCCTATCATGAGCACGTGGTTTTGAACAGCGCGCGCCAGATGGCGTGGAAGAAAAATCTCTTTGGTGGCTGAACAACGCATGGAAACTCTGGTGCCGTTGTCTCGCTCAAAGGAAGGTAAGCCTCCGAAGAAGGCCGCACTTTCCCCCCTTCGTTTCTGGTTGCTCGCCATGCTGATCGGATTGGTGGGCGGATGTGGCGCGTGGGTTTTTCGCGGGATGATCGCATTTTTGCACAACGTGTTTTTTCTCGGAAAAATCTCTTTTTTTTACGAAGCCAACGTCCACACTCCGCCCGGTCCGTGGGGACCTTTCATTATTTTCGCGCCGGTCGTCGGCGCCATTGGTGTGACCTGGCTGGTACAAACTTTCGCGCCGGAAGCGCGGGGCCACGGCGTGCCGGAGGTGATGGACGCAATCTATTACAACAAAAGCATCATTCGACCCGTCGTCGCCGTGATCAAATCGCTCGCCTCTGCGCTCTCGATTGGCAGCGGCGGATCGGTCGGCCGCGAAGGTCCGATCATCCAGATCGGTTCGGCTTTTGGTTCGACCGTCGGCCAATGGCTGCGTATTCCAGCGTGGCAACGGACAACGTTGATCGCCGCCGGCGCCGGCGCAGGCATCGCCGCGACCTTCAACACGCCGATTGGCGGCATACTTTTCGCAGCGGAACTTTTGCTTCACGAGGTCAGCGTCTGGACTCTCGTGCCGGTGGCGATCGCGACCGCCAGCGCCAGCTACGTGGGCCGCTTCTTCTTTGGGCCGAACCCGGCCTTTGCCATTCCAGAATTACGGATCAGCTACTTCCATCTCACTCATCCGCTTGTCCTCATCGCCTACGTAGGGCTGGGTCTGATGATCGGTCTGGTCTCAGTCGTTTACATCCGGTCTATCTACGCCTTCGAGGATTTTTTCGACGAGAAAATTCGCAATCCCTACCTGCGCCATACGAGCGGGATGCTTCTGCTTGGGATCATGATGTATGTGCTCCTCCGGCAGACCGGAGCCTACCAGATTGAAGGTGTGGGCTACGCCACGATCCAGGACGTCCTTTCCGGCACGCTTAAGTCTTTCTGGCTGCTTCTGCTCCTTTTTGCGCTCAAACTTTTCGCCACCTCGCTCACCCTGGGCTCCGGCGCATCGGGCGGCGTTTTTTCTCCCGCACTTTTCCTCGGCGCGACGTTGGGCGGCGCCTATGGCATTTTCCTCCAGCATATTTTCCCCGGCATCTCGATTAGCCCGGCTGCCTTCGCCGTAGTCGGAATGGCGGGCATCGTCGGCGGAACCACTGGTGCGGCCATCACCGCAATCGTGATGATTTTTGAAATGACGCTCGACTACGGGGTCATCGTGCCCATGACGACCACGGTCGCAATCGCCTACGGCGTGCGGAAAATGATTTCCAACGAAAGCATCTACACGCTGAAGCTGACGCGTCGCGGTCACCGCATGCCGAGCGCGATGCAGGCAAATATCCAGTACATGAAGCCGGCCCGCGAGTTGAACCATGCCGGCATCGTCAGGCTGCCGGCCGACATGACCCTGCCGGAGCTGGCGATTACCCTGCCTTCTTATCCAGCGGACGCCTGTTTTGTGGCGATGGATGGAAAAAAAATCGCGGGGGTCATCAGCATCGCCGCGGCCGTGGAAGCCGTCCGTCGCCCGCGGCCACAGACCAGCATCGCGGAGATCGCATCCCGGAATTACGCCATCATCAGCGCGGACACATCCGTCTTCGAGATTCTGACCAAGATACGGCTTGACGGCACGGAAGCCTTCCTGATGGCGCCCGGTCAGCATGAGAATGCGGCGGACGGTTTGCAACGTTGGATTTCCAAAGAGTCGATCGCGGAATCCTTGATCGACGCGATCGAACTCTTTTCCGAATAGATTCCGCAGGCGGTTCGATCTTTCACCGATTCGGCCGGATTCATGAATTTCGCCTTTCCCAGAATCTCACAAGCGCTGGTGAGATCCTTTGTCCCGCTGAAGGCCCGCTCGGCTCGTGTCTTAATTGAATGTTGGGCGTTGGACTGCCTGCTCGCGAAGGCTTTCAGAGTTGAGCGTTCGGCGTTTGCTTCTCTTTCGTGGCTTTCGAACTCTCACCCGCCAACTATCAACGGGCTTCTGTTCCACCTTCCGCGAGCGATCAAATGCCTAACGCGGACAACACTGTGCTGTATTGAGTCACAAAAGCGGCCAAGTGCGGATGGGTCGCCTCAAAGTTTTGCGCGGATTGTTTCAGTTCGTGCAGGAGTTTGTTGTGCTGTTCGGGTTTTTTTTCGGCGCGAATCGTTTCCTTGGCCGAAGCCTCCACCAGACGAGCGATGCTCTGAGCATGTTCGTGATGCGTCTCCGAAACCTTGGCGATGGCTGGCTTGAGCTTCGACAGCAGATCCAGTAACTCGGCTTTCCTGTCAGCCGGGATATTTTCAGCAGACTCAATTGCTGCTCTGGTTTTCTCGATGTGCTCGTCAGTCATCCATGCCCTCCTTCTTACCCTTTATGATCTCTCTCACGTTGGAATGGGACGCGCTTGGAAACAACCTGCAATTTCAGAAATCCTCGCCGCTTTCCTAACCGTTGGAGACGG
>DASREQ010000024.1:0-61950 GCA_035651975.1 Candidatus Udaeobacter sp. | reverse complement strand
GCGCAGCGAGGCGGCTACAACACCGTTAAAGAAGTTGGAAGCTTAACTTTCGTCGCGGATTGTATAGCCCACGTGCCGCACCGTATGAATGAGCGGAGGATCGCTGATTTTTCTTCGCAGGCGTCCGATGAAAACCTCAACCAGCTTGGTGTCATATTCATGCGGATGTTCCCATACCCGTTCGCATAACTCAGTACGTGTGAACACGCGACCGGGCTCCCGCATGAGCACCTTTAGCAGCATCAGCTCGCGCGCTGATAAATGAATGTGGCGCAAGCCTCGATGCACCTCATGACTCGCCAGATCAAGCGTCAAGTCACCAACATGAAGCTTGAGTCTGGGTTCTTCCGGGTACCGTCGTCCAAGCGCATTGACCCGTGCCACCAATTCCCCCATGGCGAACGGCTTTGGCAGGTAATCATCGGCGCCGAGTTGTAGTCCGGTAACACGGTCTTTCACCTCGCCGCGCGCGGTCAGCATCAGCACGCGACTGGCAAGGTGTTGCGCACGCAGATGCCGGAGGACTGCAAAGCCGTCCATTCCGGGCAGAATAACATCCAGCACAATCAAATCGAATACAGTTCCCTTTGTTTTATTCAGAGCTTTTTCACCATCGTGGACGACGATTGGGTCGTGTCCGGCTTCCGTTAGCGCCGATGCAATCTGCCGGGCTAATCCAACATCATCTTCAACAACCAGAATACGCATATCGTTCCAAGACGTGACGAATCTTAAAACCGCGTTGTAAGTTGAGCCGCGACCAGGTGATTGTCGTCACCCGGGCCAGTGGTTTCGTGTTGATAGCTATATTGAACCTTCAATTGAGTATGTGATGTAAAGCGGAAACCCGCTGCCAGGTCAATGCGCGCGAGATCTTCACTCCAGGGAATGCTCCCGTCCAGCGGATTACTGACCTCGCCGAAGAGCTGCTGGTTCCAGCGAATCGCCCCGAACAGTTGCGGCGTGAACTTGTATTTTGCTTCGATGTAGTAGGCAAAGGTATCTGCGTTTCCCGCTCGGGGTACTTCAAAACGCGCTTCATAAAACTCGACCCATACCTGTAAGTGGTGCCAGGCAAAGGCGGCGTCCTGCCCGAGGACAAATTCCCGGTAGTCACTGATGTCGCGCCCAGGCGGCAGCGTAGGTTCGGCTTCACGGCGAAAATACGGGCCCTCACTCGCTGACAAACCAAAATTCCATGCCTCGTTAGGCCGAAAACCAGCACGTCCACTGAAGGTCGGATGCTCGAAACCGCTTTCTGTAACGTTCCATGATTCTGGGCGCGACGATAACGATGTATTCTTCATTTCCACCGCGTAATCAAATCGATTCAGCTGGCCGGACACGGAAATGCCACTCGCGTAACTGGGTCCCCAGATTACCGGGTTAAACGCGTACTTTTGGTAGTGGTAAGGTCCGTAGACAAAGTCGAAC
This sequence comes from Candidatus Udaeobacter sp., assembly GCA_035651975.1. Classification (GTDB taxonomy): domain Bacteria; phylum Verrucomicrobiota; class Verrucomicrobiia; order Chthoniobacterales; family UBA10450; genus Udaeobacter. The sequence goes on along the minus strand of DASREQ010000024.1, from coordinate 60,516 downwards.
ACGGAAAAAGGCGCGGACTTGTCCCGGATCGGCGTCAGGTTTTCATAAACTATCGGCGCGTTGATGAATGGATTCTCCCAGGAGAGATGCCGCGGCACCCAATTACCGACCACCGTGGCGAACTTACCGATCTGCACGGTTAAGCGGCCGTCATCCCAGGGCGTGATACGCAGTGCGTACTCATCGAGCCGAGCCTGGGCGCCGTTATCGCTCGGGTCAAAGCCGCGATCGAGCCGCGATTGCGAAAAGAAATAAATGTGGGAGCCGATTTGCGCGTCGAGGAAGAGCGTCAACCGCGGATTAAAAAGCGTGTCGATCCTGCTGTCGATGAGACCCGGTGCCGGTTGCTCGAAATGATAGAGTTCCAAATCGAGAGTGCCGCTCAACCGCACCCGCAGATTATCCTGAAATGCTGAGATGGTCAGCGCTGTGTCAAGCTGGTCGAAGAAATCGTCGCTGTCGAATGCCCATGCCGTGCAGGCAAAAATGCACAGACTGAGGACGCGCAGTTTCATGCAACTGCATTAACACTGTCCACGGCAGGAAAGCGCACTTCAAATTCAGTCCAATCGTTTTGCGAGCGAACCAGGCATAAATCGCCGCCGTGTAGTCGGGCCAGCTCACGCGCCAAATTCAAACCAATTCCGTGACCCGATACAGGCGACGGCGTCGACCGGTGATGGAACCGCTCGAAGATGTTTTTGCCGTCCGGAATTGCGCAGCCTGTGTTTCCAATCCTCAGCACAACATTCCTGGCATTCCTTTGTGCGCTGACGCGGATCAGTCCTCCAGGCCGGTTGTACTTTCGCGCGTTTTCCAGCAGATTCTGCACAATGAGCGAGGTGTACCGTTTTTCGCCGGCCACGAATAAACCGGCGGTAAATTCCTTTTCGATTTTCACATCAGGCGAATCGGGTAGCGCGCTAAGATCATCAAGCCACTCATCGACGAGCGCACTGAGATTCACGGGTGTAGACGCAATTTGAAGATGCCCGGCGTCCATGCGCGACAACAGAAGCAGATCGTCGATCACGCCAGTCAAACGATGCGTTTGATGGAGGAGCGCGGATAACTCCTCGTAAACTTCCGGCTTGAAACCTTCGCGTGTCAGCAATGTCTCCAGACCAACGCGAAGAACCGTGACCGGGCTTTTCAACTGATGGGAAGCATCGGCAGAATATCGTGTCGACCTTTCCAACTCCTGCGCGGTCGAAGCAAGCGCGGTTTCGGCGCGCTTTCGTTGTGCGCGATTCTCCTCCGAATCCAGCGCGAGTTTCTTCACTGGCGCTGAAAATCTGAGTGCTACTACGTGGCTTGCGACAAAACCGCCTAACAAGAGCAACGCGCCTGCGCCGCCAATCTGCCAGCGGAGCCGATGCAACTCCGCCATCGAATAGGCGAGGGGATAAACGCAAATTTCGTAAGCGGGTGGAAAAAGTGAACCAGAATTAAGTCGCTTGTAAAACGAGAGCTGAGGCGCGTCGTCGAGATTGACGCGAAAGTTGTCTTGCTCGCGATCCGGCAGCTGCCGGACCGCACTGGTAATCTTTTCGTTGAGCGATGCTTGCGCCGATTTCGGGAGCGATGGAAAATGCAACTGCCCATTAACCCAGACTCCGCTTTTCAGTCCCACCTCGGGGTTCTTCTCTTCAAGTTCAAGCGGTTTGAACCCGATCACCAGCGCGGAGATAACATCGCCCGTGTAGCTGGAAAAGATCGGCACAGCAATCACTTCGTCGATGGTTCCGCCGGCTTCCGTATTTTCCCGGATGTAACCGATTTGTTGCGTATCGGGCAATCTGCTCAAGGCCAGTTGCGCTTCCGTTTTCGCATCCAGATCACCTACGTCGTACGGATTTGGCGGCTTAATAACCGCGCCGCTACTGTCGAGAAAACGATAAAATTTCGCATGCAGCGATTGCACCGCCTGCTCGGGCGGCGGTTCGTCGCCTTCCATTAGATCGCGCAGTTCGTCCTTTGCGCTCGGATAGAGCAGGTCGATTGCATTATCTTCAATGGCTGCATGGATCCGTGGCTTGGCGGCAAGTACATCACAACGCTCCGCGAGGGCGGCGTGGCGTAATTCTTCAAGCTTGTGCAGCAAGGAAATCTCGGCCTGGAAACTCTCCTGCAGATTTCGTTCCGCGTCGGCTGTGACTTTGCGTTGTGCGAGGTAAAAACCGAGAGCAGTCAGTGTTGCAACGATGACCATTATGGCGGTGAACAGCCGGGTTCGAAAGCTTGCCACACCTTCGTCTCTGGCTTCAACCGCCGATCTCATGGGAAATCAATGTGCAGGGTCTGGCCGTTTTTCAGTTCCACCGGTTTTTCGCGCGTGGTCCTGCTGTCGATCCAAGCCTTAAGCGTGTAATGACCTGCAGGAAGTCCGTTTAATCGAAAACGTCCCTCCGTATCTGTCATTACGAAATACGGCGTATTCAAAACCAGGATCAATCCGCGCATGTGTTCGTGAATATCGCACCGAAGCGTGACCAGACCCGGCTTATCAAACACTTCTGCCGGTATGGGACGTTCCTCCGGGCGGTAACGGCCAAGGTCAAATCGTTTGGCAGGCGAATAGGAAAAGATGTTGTGATACGTGTCGTCAAGATTCGGGAACTCAACCTTCGTTCCAACTCGTATCGAGAGAAGCGCTGGAACGAACGTCAAATCCTTTTGCGCGACCTGTTTTGTTGGCAGCGGAGCTGGACGCGGAAAAACACCTTCGAGATAGACTACCGCCAGCGGCGGTTGTGTGGAAAGTACGCCACCTTTGGTGACGATCTCGTATCTCTTAGCCTGAACCGGCGCCGAATGCGATTTCGGAAGTTCTACCCGTCCCTCCACGGCAGCGCTCGCCAAAAGCGCAACGGGCATGATTGAAAGTACTGCGTTAAACCACAGCAACCCGCGGAAGCGCATTTTGCTCCCAGTTTAGCAGCGTTTCACCAGTCGGAAAGTTTTTGCAGGAGAGATGTAAGTCCGAGCGGTTCGCGTGTCACGTTTTTGGGCGAATAGCTGCCATGGCCGGCAGAGTGAAGAAAATCGTGGCGATCAGGCTCCAAAAAATTCCAATCGCACACGCAATACCGAGACCGGTGAGCGCGGGGTTTTTGGCGAGGACGAGCGACCCGAATCCGCTTACCGCGGTCAAGCCCGCGAGCAAGACGGGCTTCACCACACCGGCAACGTCATGTTCAATATCGCGCGTCTTTTGCCACACCATTACAACATAAATCCCGTAGTCCACGCCGATCGCCAGAACAAGACGGAACGAGAGCACATTGAGGAGATTCAAATTGATGTGAAGCAGCTTCATGGAAGCGATCATTGCTCCAATCCCAAAAGCCAGCGTGATCACCTGGATCATCCATAAACGAAAATTCCGATATAAAAGGGCCAGCAACGAGATGTCGAAGATCGCCATCAGCGCGCTGATGATCAGGAGTTGATGATGCGACCACGGAAGCAGATCGGCGAGCGTATAACTCCAGCCTGAGAGAATCATCGGAATTCCGGCTACTGGCAGATCGCGTTCCAGGTCTTTGCTTTGAACGTGGAGTAAGATCGGCTGCTTGGTTGTAATGAACCCTGTGGTCAATGCGGGATCGTGACCAAAGTAGCGGTCAACCACGAACCACCAGCTGGATGATTTGGGTAGCTGGTCGCGCCAGTTTGGCAGAGGGACGTTGGAATCGGTAAGGCGTTGTAAGTCGTTAAGCAGCGTGAACGCCGGCGCGAACGAATCGCGGGCGAATCCTTCAGAGTCGAGAGTCTGCTCCAGCGTCTGGCGTGTTGCGGAAAAATTGATCGCGCTCAACTGACGCCGGTTTGTCTCCATCCAATCTGGTGAAAGACAAAGCGCAGCAGGAGTGGAGAAGCCGTTGATCTTTCCGGCTACCTGGAGTTGTCGCCAATGGGCGACAATCTTCTGCCAGTAATCATGCAGCTCCTGTGGATTTGCCGAGCGCACAATCGCCAATACCGGCTCCCAGCGTACTGGCATTTCGTGCATGATCGCCTCAAGGGCCTGACTCGCGCGAATATTCTTGGGCTCCAACGAGCGTGCGCTGGCTTCAAAATGAAGCGGGGGAATTGGGGAAAAGCCGATGGCAGTCAGGACTAACAAAAGCGCCGTTGAGAAAATCAGCATCGGCAGGGGCTTTTGCACGGTCCAGCGCACATACTTTCTTACGCTGTCGAAAAGCCAATCGTGAGGAATTGCCGCCTGTCGCTCGCGGACAAAGAGAAATAAAATCGAACACATAAAGAGTCCAGCCACGAAAATGCCGATCGCGATTAGCACGCCCAGCTGGGAGAAAGCCATGGAGCCACTCAGGGCCAGGGCAAGGAAACCAACTGCGGTGGTAAGCGCACCGAAGAAAACCGCGCGTCCAAGTTTTGCTATCGATGTTGCGATTGCTTGACCGTGCGCCTCTCCATCGGAGCGCGCCTGGTGATAGCGCCCGATCGTGAGAATCGCAAAGTCGACTCCCAGCCCGACCAGAATCGCGCAGAAACCGACGCTGATCATGCTGAGTCGCCCGAAAAGGAGTTGCCCGAGAGTCAGAGCAACCAGGCAGGAGAGCAGAAGGCAAATAGCCATGCCCAAAAGCGGAAGCCAACGGCGAAAACCCACAAAAAAAATTGTGCCTACCAGAAGCACCGAGCCAAGTAGCGTGGCCACGACGTCGTAACGCATGCTCAGCGAGATTTCTGCTGCAAAAGCCGAGCGCCCGGTGACCAGGACTCGCAACGGGCCGCCATTCCATCCCTCGGCGGCGATTACGCGAAACTTGTTTACTTCGCGCATCAATCGCTGGCATTCGAAAGCGCTGATTGAGTCCTGGTTGGTCACCACCAGGAAAACGCGCATCGTGCGATCCGGCGACGTGAGCGGTTGCTCCTGCTCAATGATCGTGCTTTCTGCAAATGGCTTCAGCGCCGGCGCGATCAGACCGAGGGGATCAAACGAAAGCTCGAATTCCGGACGCGGTGAGCCCGCTTCGATCTGTTGGCGCAAACGATGGAGACGATCGCGAATTTTCTCCGGTTGCAGAATCGAGAGGGTCTCGCGGAAGGAACGTGGTTCCAAATTGAGAAGCAACGGCACCGCGATTGATTGAAGATCGCGGATTCCATCAGGCGTGGACATTGGGGAACCGGCAAGCACGCGCGTGCACCACGGCTGCTGTTTCAATCTTTCCACAAACACTGGGGCGAACTCGTCCAGTTTATCCACGTCGTTCGGATTGCACTGAAGGGCGAACGTGAGCTCGCGAGTTTGCTCAAAATCGCGATCGTAAATCTTGAGACCTTTCACAGACGAAAACTTGCCCGGCAAAACGTTGAAGATTTCGGAATCAAGTTGTAACGATGTCGCAAGAACTGTGATGCAGGCGACGGTCAGCAAAGCCATGCTCCCCCACATCAGCGCCGGCCGGTGGGTTATCGTTCGGGCGATGAAATCACTGGTGCGCATGAATGGCGGTAGTGTTCTGTAATCGCGGCGGCTTTACAATCGCTGAGCAAGCTTCTCATTAACATCGGACTGTTAGGCCGGTGACCGTGTCAGCCGTCGAAACGGCCGGTCACGTTGGCGGTGTGATCCGCACCGGCCTGAATGGCGGTGTTAATTAGAACCGAAATAGAAACGTCTCGTTGCCGGACGCGTATCGCATGCTCTTTCTGTTCGGGGCGTGGAGAAATTGATCTCGCAACCCGAGCCAGCCGCGCAATTGGGACGGCGCTTGTCCCACAGGGCCAGACCATCCCTGGCGGGCCAATCCTCCTTGGACTTCAGCGAAGGTGGCGTCCTGCCGCAATGACAGCAGCGTGATTCCGGGGCCTTTCGAGACCGTCAGTTCAAAGTCGCCAGTTTCAGAAAAGCGAACCAGCGTCTCGCCAATGAGCGTCGTATTTGGTGTTCGATACATCAATTGACCGCTCCTTGTTTGCCATCCAGCTCGCGGCTCTGAAAATTCGTGATGTGAAATAGTTGCGCAGCTTGTTACGCACAACACGGTAACCACCAGTAAGGTTGCTGTTATCCCGCCGACGGGCCCGCCTCTGATGAGTGCGAAATCGTACTTCCCCGGGTTCATCGTTCCTCGATGATAGCAAATTGTCCGGATTTTGGTAGGGACAGCCCGGTCTGGTAGAGAGTCAGCGTCTCTACCCGACTTGTGCTAACTTCTACGCCAGAAGATGAAGTTGATCGATCGATTCGTTAGCCGCGAGCTGATCGTGAACGTGTTGTTCGCCATCGCCGTGCTGAGCCTTGTGCTCGTGGTGGGAAATATTTTCCGCAAGCTTCTGCCGTTGCTGGTGAATCACGACGTACCGATGGAATATCTGATCACTTTCATCGCCTACGTGCTGCCGTTCTCGCTCATCTTCACGATTCCGTGGGGGTTATTGACGGCGATCCTGCTCGTTTTCGGACGGCTTTCCGCGGACAACGAACTGATCGCGTTGCGTGCGAACGGGGTGAGTGTTCCTCGCGTGTGCATTTCGCTTTGGGGCATTGCCATCATCTGCACTGTGATCTGCCTCTGGCTCAACGTGCAGGTTGCGCCGGCAGCGCAGGAAAAACTGCGAAGCACGATTTTCGATCTCGCGACGCGCAATCCCATGGCACTCTTTGGCAGCGATCAGGTGATCGATCAGTTTCCCGGGCGAAAAATCTATGTGGGAAAAAAAGAGGGAAATAAGCTCGAGAACATCACCGTCTTCGAGTTGAACCAGAACTCATTGCCCGTGAAAGTGACTTACGCGCGCACTGGGATGCTGGAGGCCGATTTGGCTAACAAGCAGATTCTCATGCACCTCTATCAGGCGCGGTATCAGGAGCGCGACCCAAAGGATCCTACCAATCCGCGCAAGATACGCGACGGGATCAACATGGTGGAAGGCACATTGCCCATCAGCCTCGAGGAGCTTTACGAGAAAGAGAAAAAACGGCCAAGCCGGTCTGCATTGTCGATCGAACAATTGCTGGAACAATTAAAAAGCGAAAATAAACGCGAACGCAGCGCCAGCCGCACCGAAATCAATAAAAGGTTTTCATTTCCGTTTGCGTGCGTTGCGTTCGCAATCATCGGGGTCCCTTTGGGTGTCACGGCACATCGTCGGGAGACTTCAATAGGGTTCGCCATGGGTTTGATTGTAGCTACCACGTATTTTCTTTTTGTTATCATCGGCGATACGCTGCGTGGAAATCCACACGCCCACCCCGAGCTGCTCGTCTGGTTTCCAAATGTTCTTTTCATCATACTTGGTTTGCTTTTGTTCCGGCGGCTGGCGCGGCAATAAGCCGCCGCTTAACTAAACTTAAAATCGGGTTTACCCCAGACTCAGTTCATTCTTTGGAAAGTTAACGCGGAGCAATAGCCTGGTTATGTTACTTATCCTCGCGGACCGAAGGCGCCCGGCTCCATCACGAGGCATCAACGATCAACCCGCCTGACGCGGGGAGACGGCCTGCCCTCAGGCCGTTCTCTCCATTTGCGAGATGGCTTGTGGAACTCGGCTCAAGTTGACTGAATCAGTAGTATTGACGCCCGAATCGCGTCCCATGATCGAGCGCCTATTCAAACTCTCTGAGAACAAGACTACCGTCCGTACAGAAATATTGGCCGGCGCGACGACGTTTCTCACGATGGCTTACATCATTTTCGTCCAGCCTGCAGTGCTCTCTGGGAAAATGTTCGGCACGGACACGGGCATGGATTTCGGAGCGGTTACGACGGCAACATGTCTCTCGGCTGCACTGGCCACAGCGGTGATGGGGATCTACGCGCGTTATCCCATCGCTCAAGCGCCCGGAATGGGCGAAAATTTCTTTTTCGTTTTTTCCGCCCTACCGGCCGCGACGGCAGCCGGATTCGCCAATGGATGGCAGGTTGCGCTGGGCGTGGTGTTCATTTCCGGCCTGTTATTTCTGGTTCTCTCACTGATTGGATTGCGCGAGCTAATTTTCAATTCTGTCAGCCCAAGCATGAAGAATGGCATCGCGGCGGGGATCGGGCTCTTTATTGCGTTTATCGGATTGCAGCAGGCCGGGATCATTATCAAAGACCCGGCTTCGGCGGTGAAATTGAACACTCACTTTGCATCCCCGGATTCAATTGTGTTCTTCCTTGGTTTACTCACCACGGCGGTCTTACATGTGCGCCGCGTGCACGGCTCAATTCTCTGGGGCATCATCGCCGCCACGGTATTGGCCTGTGTGCTGAAAGTTACGTTGCCGCAAATACCCTCAGCCATCTCCGGGGATATTACTCAGTCCATGCTCAACACGCGCTTTGAATTCGCAAAAGCATTGATGGCTTTGCCGCCGTCGCTTGGCCCCACCTTCATGAAAATGGACGTCGCGCGCGCGTTGTCGGCAAAAATGTCGCCGTTTGTTTTTGTCTTTCTGTTCATGCTTACGTTTGACGCCATCGGCACATTGATCGGCGTGTGCGAGCAAGCCGGTTTCATGCGCGACAACAAATTGCCTCGCGCCAAACAGGCGATGGTCTCGGATGCGATCGGCACGGTGGCGGGCGCTGGGTTGGGTACGAGCACAGTCACCAGTTTCATTGAAAGCGCTGCTGGCGTCGAAGCTGGAGGGCGAACGGGTCTCACCAGCCTGACCGTTGCTGTGCTTTTCTTGTTCGCGCTGTTTTTCAGTCCGCTAATTGCAATGATCGGTGGATATCCGCCCATCACTGCTCCTGCACTCACAATTGTTGGCGCAATGATGATGCAGAACGTGACCAAGATTGAATGGAAGGATCACACCGAATCGATCCCCGCGTTCCTGATTATCATCGGCATACCGCTGTCATATTCAATTGCCGACGGTCTCGCACTTGGCTTTATCAGCTATGCAATCATTAAGGCCTTCAGCGGCCGCGGCCGCGAAATCAGCTGGCTGACTTACACGCTCGCCATTGTCCTGGTGTTGTACTTCGTTTTGGTGCGCAGCCGAATGGGCTAGCGCGAGCCGGCATTTACGCAAGAGTCAGCTTACCCCGGCTCCGGTCCCAACGAAAGCGAAGGTGCATCTGTCGTGCGAGCCACTCGACCCTGAAAAACCGGCTTCCTTGTTGAAAGTGCATTCCATAGATAGAGAGCCACGCAGGCGAGCACTACGCCAGATGCGTAAGGTCGAACATTGTCCAGCACATCAATCGCGCGGAGCGTTGGGTCGAGCTTCTTATCAATCAACATCACATGCACAATCATCGCTGTGCTCGCTGCCGAGATAATGAAATGAATAATGCTCAATCTGAGGCTGACTCCCAAGGCAACGGCGCTAACTACTGCGCCCCACATGAGGTATCGCTCATGCATCTGCCCCAGCAACACAAACATCAGCAGCCACGGGGCGCTGATCGCGATCAGGACACGAGAGTCGCGATCACGAATCTGTCGGGCCGCCCCGTACGCGCATGCTACCAGTGCGCCAAGATACAACAGCCGCAACGTCCATTGCAGTGTGAGGTGAAAATCCAGAAAACCAAAATGAACCGACCAAAATGGATCCTTCAATGACCAGCCAAGCTTGGAGAGAAGCGAGGGAAGGTTGTAGCAGGAACTGATGACAAGGTAGGGATAATGCTCGCTGCCATACAGAAAACCCACTCGGAGCCAGGCGAAGCTTCCACCCGCGAAGGCGCCGATTACGAATATGGCGAAACCGAGAATTCCGGCGAGCCACTCCCTTCGATGCGGAAATTTATATCGAACAAGCAATAGTAAACTGAGACCGGCGATGATGAAAACAGCGATCCAGGCCGCCTTGGTGCGCAAAAGCCACGGTGAAACGACCAGCGCTGCGGTTGCTGTGAAGCCGGCAAGCACGCGCACCGCGGGGATCCACCGTTTTTGGCACAGGGGCCAAAAGATGAAAAAGGGAGCTACTAATAGCAGTTGGCCTTTGAACATTGCGCCTGCGGCCAAAAGACAGCCGCATGAGAACCAGCGATTTTTCAGGGCTGTAAGTACAGCAAACAAATAAAACGGCAGGATCCGTACGTCCCATTGCGGCCAGCCATGAGCGTCGAGAATCATGGACGGCTCGAGCCACGCCGCACTGGCAGCTGCAAGGCCGCAGATCGAAGCGCGATGTTGCAGCGGCAACCTCTGAAGCAAGGGGGACCGCGTTGCGTGTGACCGCTGCACGCACAAGCGAACCAGAAGAAAGATCGCCACCGCGGAAAGTAGTTCACACAGGAGATTGATCTTTAATAGCGGGTTGACCAGCTTTGGATGTTCATCATCGACGCCGGGGAATTGGTTGCGCACCTGCTTCGCCCAGATTGCCATCAGCAGCAGTCGCATCGGGGGATAGTCGAGGCCGTAATCCTTGTTGTAAGCCTTGTGTTTCACGCGGTCGTAGAGTGCCAGGTAACCGCGGTAGAAACCCGTCAGTGAATTAGCAGAGGCTTCATCGGGCGATAAACGACGCGCCTCCTTCAGGACTTCGCTGCCCCAGTAAAAAGCATTCACGATGTCGTGCTGATAACGCACGTGCCTGGTGCTGCTCCCAACCCAGCGGCGTAATTGAATCCCGCCCAGGAAAAGCGCGACGATGAACAATCCAAGCAGAACGTACCGGGCAAATCTGCTCGCAAACAATTGCCCAAAGAATGCCCGGATGACCATTTGATACCCCAAACGAAGACCGCTGCTCGACCCGAAACGGTTACGAGAGTTTTCTTCGAAGCAAGTTTTTTGTTCTTCTATTTGGCTCCAGCGGTAGGATTCGAACCTACGACCAATCGGTTAACAGCCGACCGCTCTACCACTGAGCTACGCTGGATCGATTTTCGTGCTGCGGTTGAGTGCGGGCGTATACCTTGCGTGCTCAAACTCGGGCGGCAAGTGCCAATCGGGGGAATCCGACGAATTTGAAGAATTTGGTTGCGGGGGCGGGATTTGAACCCGCGGTCCGGCAGCTGCCGGATTATGAGCTGCGTCGATACAAACCAGTGATCGCATAGAAACCTTTGCCGCGTCCTTGTCGTTTCAGCCGATTCTCCAATTTCCTTGCGTCAGTTAGCGACAACTCCTCACTTTGCCAAACAATTTTCCAAGGACCGCAGTTCTTGGTCCAACGCGATTCGCCAGCATTGTGTTGTTCCACCCTTCGCGGAACGTTATGGGACAGGCCGATGTAAAATCTTCCTTCGCGATTCTGGAGGATGTAAACGCAGTAAGTTGCCGGCATTCGGCGGGAAAATTTGGTTGCGGGGGCGGGATTTGAACCCGCGGCCTTCAGGTTATGAGCCTGACGAGCTACCAGGCTGCTCCACCCCGCACACGCAGAATAATTTCGATATCGACGTTGTGCAAATCGAAAAGTCAGAAGTGACGCCGAAATAGCGATCTCATTTGCGTTCCCGCCGCGCGCGGCTTCGTTGGCGCGTGACCCAACAATCGTCAGAAATCGGAAAAATTCTTGTCGGCACAGCCAGTTGGTCCGATCCCGGGTTTGTCGAGCGCTGGTATCCGAAAAAGATGCCGGCTGGCCAGCGGCTTCAATGGTACGCGCAACATTTCCAAATGGTCGAGGTAAACTCGACGTTTTATTCCGTGCCGGAACCGAGAATGGTGGAACGTTGGTGCACGGCAACGCCGGCTGATTTCACGTTCGACGTAAAGCTGCACCAGTTGTTTTCGTTCCACTCGACAAAGGCAAAGTTGTTGCCGCCGGATTTACAAAGCCGCGCAGAAACAGACGCCAGGGGAAACGTGAAATCGACTCCGGATTTACGGGAAGCGCTGCTCGAAATCTTTCTGCGCTCGACGTCGATTTTTCGCGATGCGGGCAAGTTTGGCGTGTTTCTTTTGCAGCTTTCACCCGGATTTTCTCCACGGAAACATGGACTAAGCGAGCTGGAACGATTGATGGAAATGCTGAGCGATTACGATCTGGCGATTGAGTTTCGAAACCGTAATTGGGCAACCGGCGATCAGTTGCAATCGACGATTGATTTCTTGCAAAAGCATCATGCGATTTTCGTGAACGTGGATGCGCCTGCGTCGGATCATTTCATGGTTATGCCGTCCGACGTCGATGAGGTGACGAATTCGGATGTCGCATATCTGCGGCTGCATGGACGCAACGCAAAAGGTTACATCACCGGCAAGACTGTAGCCGCGCGTTTCGATTACGATTACAGCGATAATGAAATCGCAGAAGTGGCACAGCGCAGCAGCAAACTGGCGCGCGAAGCGCGCGAGTTGCACGTGATTTTTAACAACAACAATCTTGATTACGCGCCGCGCGCCGCGCTTCGCTTGCGCAAGGCGCTGGGTCAAATTGTCAATACACCGGCACAGACACCGGAGTTGTTCTAGACTAGAATTCATTTCGTGCAGGATCGAGATCTCTCTGTCACATCCAGCTACGGTCCTGGCTTGCCCAAGTCGCTGGCCAACCTCAAGCAATGGCTTACCAGGCATCACATGACATTGATGGCCATCGCCGATACCCCGCACTCCATCGCACTCGGATCGGCCATCGGAATTTTTTTTGGCTTTACGCCGTTGTACCCGCTTAAGACATTATTGTCGATCGCTCTGGCATGGCTTTGCCGGTGCAACAAAATCGCTGCGGCGATTGCGGTCACGTTGCACGACGTGCTGATCTGGGCCATGCCTGCGATTTACCTGGCCGAGTATCAAGTGGGGTGCTGGAGTTTGCGTTGGCCGGCAGCCCATCGTGTCCATTTTCGCCAATTTGGACTGCGCCATTACATGCACTGGCACGTATTTTCGCAAGTTGTCTGGCCAACATTCTGGCCTGCGTTTGTTGGGTCCCTGTTCCTCGCGGTTCCTTCCGCAATCATCATATATTTTGTGATGCGGTTGCTGCTGAGTCGCGCTCGGACGCCTCAGAAGAGCGCGTGAGCGTGCCTGCAGCCGCGGGGGGCGGCCGCGGCTGCCATGTGTGTGCAAATTTAGGCAACCGAGGTCAACGCCCTCGGCTACAACACCCGTTTGCGAATCAAGACGCGTCGATTAAGGTGCTGCGGTTCGAGGAACCTTATGCATTTACCACGTAGATTTCTTGTCGGTTCTTTCGTTTTTCTCACCAGCGCGGCCCTCCTCCGTTCAGCTATTGCCGCCGAGGCATATCTCATCGCCGATGCGCAAACGGGGTACATTTTGGAGGAGCAGGAAGCGAGGAAAAAGCTGCAAGTCGGCAGTCTGACGAAAATCGCGACTGCAAGTGTGGTGCTCGATTGGGCGGAACGAAGATCGGGCGATCTCAATCAGGCAGTCACAATCCCGCAGGAGGCGTTTGTCGGCACTCTTGAAAACAATGTTGGTTTTCAGCCAGGCGACAGCATTACCCTGAGAGATCTTCTTTATGCTGCGCTTGTCCAGTCGGATAACATCGCCGCCTACACGCTCGCTTACTACGTCGGCACGAAGGTCGAGTCGCTCGCGCCCGGCGGGGCGGGCTCCAAATACACGCCCGTCGATGCGTTCGTCGCCCAGATGAATGCGCTGGCTAAACAATTGAAGATGGACCGCACCCGCTTTGTCAATCCGCACGGCGTCGATTACAAAGTCAGGCCGCTGCCATATTCGACAGCCGAAGACATGGCGCGTCTCACTCGGTATGCAATGAATAAAGCCAGTTTCCGCTTTTATGTGTCGCAAAAGGAGCGGCAGATTTCGTTCGATCGAGGCGGGCGCCGATTGAATTACGTGCTTCGCAACACAAACGAGCTCCTGGGGAAAATGGGCATCGACGGAGTCAAAACCGGTCGCACCTCGCGATCAGGTGATTGTCTGATCCTGTATGCCAATCGGCAGGCGGAGGTTGTTCGCCAGGGCCAGATGGAAACAGTGTACCCGCGTCATTTAATGGTGGTGCTCCTGGGCAGCACGAATCGATTCGGTGAAGGCACAGCGCTTCTGCAACGCGGCTGGCAGTTATACGACCAATGGGCCGCCGGCGGTCGTCTCTCCGATTCGAAGAAAATGCTTTAACTCGCGAAAGCTTTCGGAGTTGATGCTTCGATTGCAAAAATGAAACCGCGGATTGGTGTCCTGACCAGCGGTGGCGATTGCCCCGGACTTAACGCGGTCCTCCGCGCAGTGGTACTCGCGGCAGAGAAACTCGGCTGGGAAGTAGTTGGTTTTCGCGACGGATTCGAAGGACTTCTTCCGCCCGGCAATCATATCATTCTCGATCGCCAAAACATCACCGGGATCATGGCCCTGGGCGGCACGATCATAGGTACAACGAATCGCGGTCATTTTGTTGCCAAGGTCGGCGCTGGTAATCGGACCGTTGTGCCTGCGAATATCATTGCAGGCGCGAAGAAGATCCTCGAGCAGCTTCAGGTAAAGGCGTTGATCATTGTCGGCGGCGATGGCTCGATGGCGACGGCGCAGCAATTGCAGGAAACTGGCATCAATTGCATCGGCGTCCCCAAGACCATCGACAACGATCTCGAGGCCACTGCGACAACATTCGGATTCGATTCTGCTGTGGCGGTCGTAATGGACGCGCTTGATCGGGTGCACACGACGGCCACTAGTCACAGACGAGTCATGGTGGTTGAAGTAATGGGTCGCCATGCGGGCTGGATCGCTTTGCACGGCGGCATCGCTGGTGGCGCCGACATCATTTTGATTCCGGAGATTCCATTCGATTTCGACAAGATTGGGAGCGCGGTCAGGGAGCGTGAGGCGGCTGGTTATCTCGGAACAGTCGTTGTCGTCGCAGAAGGCGCACGGCCAAGACATGGCGAGCAAGTCAAGCGTGACGTGGAAAGCGGCGAATTTCGTCTCGGCGGAATCGGCGAAATCGTTGCGCGCGAAATTGCAAAACGCACCGGCAAAGAAACGCGCTGTTGCGTTCTCGGCCATCTGCAACGCGGAGGCGCGCCCACGACGCTCGATAGAATTTTAGGCACGCGATTCGGCGTGAAAGCTGTCCAGCTAGCCAACGAAGGACATTTTGGTTCGATGGTCAGCTACCAGAATTATCAGGTGCGCCAGGTGCCGATTGCGGAAGCCGTCAATCGGCTCAAGCTCGTTCCGCCTAATGGCGAAATGGTTCAAACCGCGCGTGCCGTGGACATTTCCTTCGGCGATTGATTTGTTCCGCGATCGACTCCTCTCCTTCGCGGAAGAGAGAGGAGCAGGCACGTCATGCGCATTTCGTTTACGCGCCAGGCTTCCCATCCGCTTCTCCCTTTGCAACAGGGAGAGGATTGAGGTGAGGGATTGCAATTAGACATCAAAGATCGAACATCAACCTCCGTGAAAATCGTCCTAGCATACTCCGGCGGTCTTGACACATCGGTAATCCTGCGATGGCTCAAGGAAAATTATAAAGCCGAGATCATCGCCTTCTGTGCGGACATCGGCCAGGAAGAAGAACTCGACGGGTTAGAGACAAAAGCGCTGAAGACAGGCGCATCTAAATGCATCATCGAGGATCTGCGGGAGGAATTCGCGCGCGATTTCATATTCCCGATGTTTCAGGCCGGAGCGATTTACGAAGGACAATATCTGCTTGGCACAAGTATTGCCCGTCCGCTGATCGCGAAACGAATGGTTGAGATCGCTCGCGTGGAAAATGCCGACGCCATTGCTCACGGGGCGACAGGAAAAGGGAATGATCAGGTTCGTTTCGAATTAACCGCCGCAGCGCTTGCGTCTGAATTATGTGTCATTGCGCCGTGGCGCGACGAACGGTTCCGTAAACAATTTGCCGGACGCAGCGAGATGATTGCGTTCGCAAAAGCGAAAGGAATTGCGGTCGAAGCGACTGCGCAGAAACCGTATTCGATGGATCGCAACCTGCTCCATGGCAGTTATGAGAGCGGCGTGCTGGAAGACCCGTGGTTTGACGCCAGTTCAAAGGAAATGCGCGACATGTACAAGCTCAGCGTGGCGCCGGAAGACGCGCCTGACGAACCGGAATACGTGGAACTAGAATTCGATCGTGGGAATTGCATCGTTGTGAATGGAAAATCCTCTTCTCCGTTGGAGGTGGTGCACGCGCTCAACAAACTCGGCGGCAAACATGGAATCGGCCGCGTGGACATCGTCGAGAACCGTTTTGTCGGAATGAAAAGCCGCGGAGTTTACGAGACGCCGGGCGGCGCGATTCTGTATTTTGCCCATAGACAAATCGAAACGCTCACGATGGACCGCGAGGTCATGCACTTACGCGACAGCCTGATTCCAAAATATAGCGAGCTTGTCTACAACGGTTTCTGGTTCTCGCCCGAACGTGAGGCGCTACAGGCTCTGGTGTCCGAAACGCAACGCGACGTGAGCGGAGTCGTCAGGCTAAAGCTTTACAAAGGCAATATCATCGTGGCAGGCCGCAAAAGTCCCAGGAGCCTCTACGACCCGAAGATCGCAACGATGGAAGGCGACACATCAGGCTATGATCAGGCGGATGCTGCCGGATTTATTCGGTTAAATGCGCTGCGCTTAAAGCTGCGCGCGCTGCGCGATGAATTCCAGTAGCGCACGCGTTCGCGTGCTGCTGCAAACTCCGCGCCGGGCAACCTTGCAGGGCGTGATCCTCGATCTTATATTTAAAAGGCGCAATCAGCGCGAGAGATTTAGGAGGTCATTATGCCAACGACAATTGCCGCTCCAGAAGGCAAAAAAACACCCGTAGTGCAGGAAGATTTTCTGCCACTGCAAGGCACCGACTATGTTGAGTTTTACGTCGGCAACGCCAAGCAGGCGGCGAATTTTTACAAAGCAGCTTTTGGATTTCAGAGCCTCGCATACTCTGGTCCCGAGACCGGCGTGAGAGATCGGGCGAGCTATGCGATTCGACAGAACAAGATCACGTTTGTGTTAACGACGCCGATTCGAGCGAAGAACCCAATTGCGGATCACATTTACAAACATGGAGACGGGGTGAAGGCGCTGGCGTTGCGAGTGGATGACGCTACCTCGGCCTGGAACGAAACCACAAAGCGTGGTGGGAAAAGTTACCTGGAGCCAAAGACGCTCTCAGATGAGCATGGCGAAGTGGTCGTAAGTGGCATTCATACTTACGGCGATGTGGTGCACTTGTTCGTCGAGCGCGACAATTATCGGGGGCCGTTCCTGCCTGGGTTCCGGACATGGGAATCCGCCTACAACCCTTCTGAAACTGGATTACAACATGTCGATCATTGCGTGGGCAACGTTGGCTGGGGCCGGATGAATCCGTGCGTAAAGTTTTACGAAGACGTCATGGGGTTTCGGAACATTCTCACCTTCGATGATAAAGATATTTCCACCGAGTACTCCGCGCTGATGAGCAAGGTAATGAGCAATGGTAATGGCTTCGTGAAGTTTCCCATCAACGAGCCCGCCGAAGGTAAAAAGAAATCGCAGGTGGAAGAATATCTTGAGTTTTACGACGGCGAAGGGGTGCAGCATATCGCCATGGCCACAAACAATATCATCGAGACCGTGACCGACCTGCAAAAGCGCGGGGTCGAATTCTTGCAGGTTCCTTCCGCGTACTACGACACCCTGCTCGATCGCGTCGGTCACATCGATGAAGAGCTCAATGCGTTGAAGCGCCTGGGTATCCTCGTCGACCGCGATGATGAAGGTTATTTGCTGCAAATATTTACCAAGCCGGTAGAAGACCGGCCGACGCTGTTTTTCGAAATTATTCAGCGCAAAGGCGCGAAGAGCTTTGGCAAAGGCAATTTCAAGGCCCTTTTCGAAGCCATCGAACGCGAACAAGAGGCAAGAGGCAATTTGTAAAACCGGGAGGAGACGACAATGCCATATTACCAAAGACTGGGAGACGTCCCGCGGAAACATCACATCTGGTTTCATCGCAACGGTTCGACGCCGACGTACAAGAACGAAGGCATCGCCTATGAGCACGTCTTCACCACGCAAGGATTTGATGAGGCGTACTCGATCATGTATCACCTGCGTCCGCCCACCCGCGTGCGCAATGTCGAATTAATCAAACATTGGGAACCGAAGAAGGTGACCGACAGTCCGCTACGGCATCATCATTTGAAGACGGCGGATATCCCGCGGCGTGGCGATCTCTACACGGGGCGCGTCCCGATGTTGTTTAACCAGGACGTCATTGCCTACCGGGCAAGGCCGGCAAAAGCGTATGATCGATTCCAATATTACAAGAATGGCGGCGCCGATGAAATCATCTTTGTATTTCACGGCGGCGGCGTGCTGGAATCCGTTTTCGGCAAGCTGCCTTATCGCGCTGAAGATTACATTGTGATTCCGCGCGGGATCACCTATCGGCTCGTGCCCCACAATGTTGAGGAGGAAGATTACCTCATTCTGGAATCGGTCGGGCCTGTTCGGATTCCGCAACGTTACCTGAATCACGAGGGGCAAATCAAAATGGGCGCGCCATACTCGGAGCGGGATCTCCATGGTCCTAGCGAGATACTTACAATCGATAGGGAGGAAGATGTCGACATTCTCGTAAAGGATGGACCGCGACTCACGCGGGTGACGCTGGCACATCACCCGTTCGATGCGGTGGGCTGGGATGGTTATCTCTATCCATTCACATTTAACGCGCAGGATTTCGAGCCGATTACCGGCACGGTTCATCAACCGCCACCCATCCATCAGACATTCGAGATTCGCGGATATGTGGTCTGCACCTTTGCCCCCCGCGTATTGGATACGCATCCGGAAGCCGTAAAAATTCCGTGGGTACACGACAACGTCGAGGCTGACGAGGTTCTATTTTACGTGCGCGGGAATTTTGGTTCACGTCGCGGGATCGAAAGCGGATCGATTACGCTGCATCCTCGCGGGATCCCGCACGGGCCACATCCGGGGACGATCATGGCGAGCAAAAACGCCGCCCGCACCGAAGAGCTCGCCGTGATGTTTGACACGGCGCACACGCTCGATCTCACTGAGGAATCGCTCGCGTTAGACGATCCGAAATATCCTCAGAGCTGGCTCGATTAGTCAATAGTACCATTCCCAGCGAAGCGAGATGCTCGACATGGCGCGATAAAAGTGTGCTAACGTAATTCCAAACACGACCCATGATTCAACGCCGTAATTCCGATCTTGATGTTGAGGAAAGGTTCACGCGCGAGAACAATCGTCTGCCGGAGAGAGACCTCGACAGAATTGCAAACGTATACCGCGAACTGCTTCAAGCTATTGGGGAGGATATTGATCGAGAGGGGCTCCAACGAACCCCAGATCGGGCCGCGCGCGCGATGGAGTTTCTCACACAAGGTTATCGGCAGAATCTCGATGAAATCATTAACGGAGCCGTTTTCGAATCAAATGCGAGTGAGATCATCCTGGTCAAAGACATCGAGCTTTATTCGCTGTGCGAGCACCACTTGCTGCCCTTTATCGGTCGCGCGCATGTGGCCTATCTTCCAAACGGAAAAGTGATTGGGCTTTCCAAGGTGGCGCGCATTGTCGATGTATTCGCGCGGCGCCTGCAGATCCAGGAGAATCTTACAACCCAAATCGCCGAGTCGCTCATGAGTTGCCTGCAACCCTCGGGCGTTGCCGTGGTCGTAGAAGCGAAGCATCTTTGCATGATGATGCGAGGCGTTGAGAAACAAAATTCCGTTATGAAGACCTCCTGCCTTCTGGGCACTTTCAAAGACGACGCGCGAACACGTTCCGAATTCCTCTCGCTCTTGAAAGACTAACTGGAATGCGTTGTTCCTCGACGCGCCGTAGCCGCCGCGGCGACCGATGGCGACTCAACCCCATGATAAGGCGAACGCGCGCTTCGTTCGTCAAATTCTTTATGCGCACGTGAGATTCATGATCTCGCTTGCGCTGTTTAGTGAATAATTTTTGGATCGCTTACTTGCGGGAGAACTGGTGGCTCAAACGAGCCAGCGCCAGAGCGGCCAGGAGCAGCCCAAAATCGCGGAGCGCCACGTCGAAATAGCCAGGAATCAGTAACAGATTGATTATGATCAGCGCGAGCCACGCGGCGACTACGTAAGCGAAGATCCGCGGTCTGAGCGCGACTCCAATTCCGGCCACAATCTCAATCACGCCAACCACAAGCATAAGCGTATGCGAGGGCAGGGGGGAAATTCTCGCCACAACTCCAGGCAGATACTGGTCCCAGTTGGTCAGGAGGTGAAAGAACTTGTCCAAGCCGGCCAGAATGGGCGCGACTGTGAATCCAAAATGAAGAATGCGATACGCCTGATGAGCCGGCGAGCTCGCAGTATTCCCCGCGGCCGTGCTGGCCGAGCCGTGTAATTCATCGATCGTTGTGTTCATAGCGGGCAATTTCTCCGTGTCATCATAATAAGTCAATAACTTATTTGACTTTTTATTTATGAAAGTGTGCTCCTGTTCTGTTATGACGTTCAAACCCCACCTGGCTCTGAGAAGAGAGCCTATTTCACCTGAAAGCGGCAGGAAGGCGCCGGTCCCCGGACGCAACACTCTTTTACGGGCGAGCCGATCACATTCGTAAGCAGCGATTCCGCCAGCAAACATGCTTCGGGATGATTCGCTGTGGCGGCAGCGATTGGACACCCGTTGCCATAGATGAAGTGTTTCCCATTTTCTTCCCGAAAAGTTGCCGCACCACCCAGTTCCTTGAGAATGCGCAGTGCAGCATCAATTCTTTGCCGGCGGGTTTTCCCCTTGAACTCCCGCACATGTTCCTGGGCTACGGCTCGCCCGGCGGCGCGCATTCCGGCACGCAAATTTCTTGGCTTAATCTGCCGGGAGAATATTGACATGAGAAGTGAGACCAGTCGCCCGTATGCCTTCGGAAACAATTGTTCTGCTTCCGGTCCAAGAGCGTACGTAGTATGTGGTTTGCGAACGCCTGGTTTCATGCCGGACTGGGACACGAGTCTGTCACGCTCGAGACTGGCAAGATGCGCTCGCACAGCGTTATCAGTCAGGTGCAGCTCCGCCGCAAGTTCGTTCACTGTTCGTTCTCGCGTTCGCAGAAGGTCGAGAATTTTTCCCCTGGTGCTTTTGAACAACCGCTCCCGCCAGCCTATATGTTTCATTAATTAAAGATCATGAGGATTCCGAGTAAGTCAAAAGAATGTTTGACTAATTCTGGTCCCATGTTGTGTATCGAGGGTCGCTATTTGCGGAGGAGGGGATAAGGTTATGTTTTTGACCGTCAGCAAGCGACTCGAATTTTCGGCTTCTCGTCGCCTGCATGTCGCCAACTGGAGCGCCGACGAAAATGTGGCGGTCTTTGGTCCCGAAACCAATGCGCGGCATGGAAGCGGCCGCAATTACGCTGCCTATTTTGTTTTCACCGGTCCGGTCGATCCCAATACGGGAATGCTGATTAACATCAGCGAGATCAAGGAGCGCGCAGGCAAGATTGTGCGACAGCGGTTTGATCACAAGTTCCTGAACGAGGACAATCGTTCCTTCCGGGACATTCCGCCGACCGCCGAAAATATTGCGCTGCAACTTTACGCCGATCTCGCGCCTTCATTTTGTGGCGATGTTGCAAGGCTTGTTGCCTGTCATCTGACTGAGTCCCCCGAGCGCAGCGCGACTTTTTACTCCAACGGCGTTTGCGAGGCGAATTATTGGTTTGAATTTTCAGCTGCTCGCAAGACAACGTCGCCTCACTTGAGTGATGAAGAAAACGCGCGTTTGTTTGGGTCGGCCACTTCGATTCACGGGCATAATTATCGCGTTCGACTGACCTACCGATCACCCAAAACATTCAGTGCCCAGGGCCTGCCGCTTGTTCGTTATGATGCTGTCGATTCTTGTTTGCGCGCTCTGTATCATGAACTCGATCATTGCTATCTCAATGAAGATGTTGCCGGTTTGGCCAATCGTCCCATCACCACGGAAAGTTTGGCGGGTTACATCCACCGACGCGCCAGCTCGATGACGCCCCTGGATCGTGTACGGCTCCACGAGCGCACAGATTTTTTTGCCGAGATATGGAAGAATGACGCCGTCTTTCTTGGAATGCGCATGGCATTTTATGCAGCACACCGTTTGTGCGCCGCGACGCTTTCCGACACCGAAAACGCAAAGCTCTACGGCAAGTGCAATAATCCGCTGGGTCACGGCCATGGCTATGTGACGGAAACTACAATCGGCGGCGACTACGACGAGCGGACCGGAACGCTCTACGACTTTGTTGCATTGAGGAAAGCCATCCAGGAATCGTTGGAACCGTGGCGGGATCGACATCTCGACCTGGAAACAGAGGATTTCCGCAACGCGCCTTCGACGGGAGAAAATATCGTCCGCGCTCTCTGGCCGAAGATCGACAATCGCGTGAATCAACAACTCGTTAGGCTGCGCTTATGGGAAACGGCAAATAACCGGTTTACTCTGCGGCGACTGTAGCGCCGCTCGATGAGCGCTGACATCCAAATAGAAAATGGCGGTCACAGACTGCCGCTACAGTAACTCTGTGTTGGACGTTGGACGCAGCACGTTCGACGTTTTCTGTCACAATAGATGAAACGCTATCTTATCACCGGTGCGAGCCGCGGAATTGGTCGCGCGATTGCCGAGAAACTGGCGGATCCGGATGTTGAATTGCTCCTCCACGGACGCGATACCGTTGCCTTAGCGGAAGTTTGCAAGGCAGTGAAGCACAATTGCGGGCACGTGGTCCGCCTGATCCATGACCTGGCTGTGCCGTCCGGTGTTTCCGATCTCATCGATCACGTTGGAAAGAAATCGCTTGATTTGCTCGTGAATAACGCGGGCATCGCAATCGTAAAGCCCTTTTGTGAAATCACACCGGTTGAGTGGGAGCAAACTGTGGGGGTCAATATTACCGCGCCGTTTATGTTAAATGCAGCATTTTGCCCCCGAGATGCCGCCCGGATCCAGCATCGTCAACATTCTTTCCATCGCGGCGAAAACCGGCTTTGCCAACTGGAGCGCTTATTGCATGAGCAAGTTCGCGCTGGAAGGATTGTCGCAATGCGTGCGAGAAGAATTGCGCCAGCGCAAAATTCGCGTGATCAACGTTTATCCTACTGCTACGGACACCAACATCTGGAGTCAGATTGAGGGCGAATGGCCGCGCCACAAAATGATCTCGCCGAAGGATGTCGCCAGCAGGGTGCAGTACGCGCTCTCTCGGCCAGCGAACGTGGCGTTGGAGAATATCAGTATTTCCGGCTTGGCTGGAAATCTCTAATCCGGTAATCTTCGCGTGACCAGAACGTTGTAGCCACGGCTCTATGAGTCGTTTTGCTAAGGTCTGCGTTCCCGAAAGGCATCAGCCGAAGAGCCGTGGCTAGAGCAGAAGAAATGTTTGTCCTATGACCAAAGTTCTGCAGAGCGAGCTCAGCGTCAACGTTATCGCGTCTATCATCGTGTCGCTGCTCTCGTTGGTAGCGGGTTTTCTCTGGGGCAATTACAAGGAACGACGCCGCAAGTTTGGCAGAAACTTGGAGGAGTACGATTTCTATCCATTCACGGTCACGCGCGAAAACTTTGGCGAGTTCAGTCTGAAAGATTTTCGACTAGGGATGCATTACTTCCTCAAGAACGAAGATCATACAGCCGCGCGACAGCTCATTTTTATCGGCGAGCAAAATAATGTGCGCGCGCAACTTGAACCGACAGAGCAAAAGGTTTACGCGCAATTATTCGAGAAATATGGCGGCAAAACAATCGCCGACGACACGCAAGAATTCCTCGAAAACTATGAGCGGATTGTGCGCCTGATCGGAAAATCCTTTCCGAACACCGGAATCGAGATTTTGCTGCACAACCTGGCCGATCCCGCGCACTCGCTCATCACTCTCGAAAACAACGTGACGGGCCGGCATTTGCGCGATGGCACAACGAATCTGCTGATTGATCTCAAACGCCGGCAGCTCCTCAATGAAGATAAATTGAATTACGAGCTGAACATCGGTGCGCGAAAGTTCAAATGCACAACGATCCCAATCAACCGAAAGGAATTTGGAATCGTTGGCGCGATCTGCATCAACATCGACGCGAATTACATCACTGAGGAAGCACTGAAAGATCGACAACGACTCGAAACGTGGTTCCGAAACTTTCTTCGTACCGACATGCAACTGGACGAGAATATCTTGAGCAAAGGCGAGTACGCGAAGGCGCTAAAGGGCAAACGTCACTTCAAAGACGAGACATTTTGAGGGCTATCTCGGGCAAAGTCGAAAGGGCGCCTTCGTTTACGACAAACGCGGAACCGGTGGGTCGGGCGGCAAATACACGCAGGATTTCGGTACGCTTGCAGATGATGCTGTCGCTGCAATGCGGGAAGCGAAACGAATTGCTGGCACGCGCTGCCGCAGGATTGGCTATCAGGGCGGGAGTCAGGGAGGATGGGTCGCACCGATCGCCGCGACGCGCGCGCCCGTCGATTTCGTTATCGTCTGCTTCGGGCTAGCCGTTTCGGTCATTGACGAAGACCAGGAGGAGGTTGCGCTTGAGATGCGCGTCATGGGACATACCCAGGAAGAAATTTCCAAAGCGCTGGAGGTGGCATCCGCGGTTGGAGCGGTATTCGAGAGCAATTTCACCAACAACTTCGAACGTTTCGATGCTGTCAGGGCCAGGTACCGCAATGAGCCTTGGTACAAAGATCTGCACGGCAATTACACACATTTCATTTTGCCGTACACGGCGGCCGAAGCGCGCGAGAAGTTTGAAGATTCTCTGCCTGGCACTCCATTCCGCTATGACCCAATGCCGACACTTCGTGCTGTCAAAGTCCCGCAGTTGTGGATTCTCGGAGAAGACGACCTTGAGGCGCCCAGCGCTGAAACATCTCGCCGTATCAAGGTGCTGATCGCGGAAGGGAAACCAATTACCCTTGCGCTATTTCCTCATGCCGAACACGGGATGACCGAGTACGAAGTCGCTCCAAACGGCGAACGACTCTCGACACGCTATGCGCCCGGCTACTTCGCCATGATGCGTGACTTTGCGCAACATGGTCAGCTTTCAAGCACCTACGGATCGAGTGTCATCGTCAAACCGAAGCTGGGATCGACTCAGCCGTCATCCTGAGTGCAGCGCCGTGGAAAAAATTGCGAGGCACCTTAAAGGCCCCATCGCGGGATTCCTCGACTTCGCTCGAAACGACAAACCCTAGTTGTGCTGCCCGAATTATTTTGGGGATGCGTGCAGCGCGGCCTGGTATTCCGGCTTTTTGTGATATTCGACCAGGCGAAATCCCCAGCTGATTAGTGTCGCGAGATCTTTGGTCTTGGCTTTCTTATCATTAAGAAACTTCTCGACCCGGGCGTTTAATTCCAGCTGTTGCCCGGTTGTGTCGAGGATTTCGAAAATCTCCATCGATAACAGCCAGTCTTCCGGGTGTTCGGCCTGCTGCGTCTCCCAAATTTCGCCAAGCCGCTCATAACCGGTTTTGCTCTCGCGGATCTTGCGCACCTGAGCATAAAGATTCTCGAGTCGCTCGCGCTTCGGCGTGGATGGCACCTTGATGGTGCGTTCCTTTGGAACCAGCGCCACCTGATTATAGGCGTCCTTATCCGCTGCGCCGTTAAAGACCGAACTGATTCGTTCGCCAACCGCCATGTCGTAAACGCCCCAGTCAGGCTGGAACAAGACACGCTCACGGTATTTCGCGTTGCAGTTTGAGAATGTGATCAACAACAGCTTCCCGTCGCGGCGCAGAATTTTCTCAACCCTCCCTGAGACACCGACGCCGCTGACAAACTCGATCTTGGCTTTCTTACCCTCGACGATTCCAAGCGCATGCAGTTGGTCGTTGGTGAGCAGCTCTGGCGCTGTTGACGTTTGTTTCCATGCGCCGACCGGCGAACCAAAGCCGTCCTTGTGATAATCGATCCCATGGCCTTCGAGCTCTTTGTCTCTGAACGCGAGCGCGGTCTTACCGGTTGTGCGCAGATAAATCGGGGAATTGTTTTCGTCCGCGATGACCTCGGAGAAGATCCCGCTGACTTGGAGGCCGGACGAATACTCACAAGTCGCCGTGTTATTACATTCGATGGCTTTATTGATGCCCCCGAGTCCGCCGACCATAAACGCCATCTTACTGGCAAATTCTTCAAGCACGTCTCTGAGATGCTGAAAATCGCGACAGACAAAGAGCTGGGGTTGCTTCGTAGTGATGTCGAACGCGTAGTTCTGAGCGTCGATGGAGTAGGAAATTTTCTTTACCTCAGGTTCGAGGCATGACACCGATTCACCAATCGATGAAAGCAATCCAGCACCGTAAATTTTTGGATTCTCGAGTGTGCCGATGAGTCCGTATTCGACCGTCCACCAATGCAAACGTGAGAGCAGCGCCATTTCGGAGGGCTCGCCGAGATTTTTCTGGCGGTGTTCCACTAGCTTTGTTGCCTCCTCGACTTCTTTGGGATCGGCGTTCGGGCGCTCCTTTAAGATCGATAAGTGCCGGATCGCTTGGTACAGCTCAAAATCCTTCTTGGATGACATGGCCTTCGCACCCACTTCGCCAAAGCGCTGCAAATAATTTGAATATTCTCGATCGACAATGATCGGCGCGTGACCGGCGGCCTCGTGCACGATATCGGGCGCAGGCGTGTATTCGATGTGATGGATTTGGCGCATGTCGCAGGCGATCACCAGCACCTTGTAGGCTTGAAATTCCATGAATGCCGCCGGCGGAATGAAACCGTCCACCGCTACCGCGCCCCAGTCGATCTTTGCCAGGATATCGTTCATCTCTTCGATGCGCGGGATGCGCTCGAATGAAATGCCTGTGTTGAGGAGACCCTGAAAATAAACTTTGTGGGCGTACTCCTTCAGGAAAAAAATGTTCTGGCGCATGATGAACCGCCAGACTGCGTGATCGACCGATGTGTAGTCGTCGTATCGCTGATCGACGGCGAATTGGAGTAAATGTTTAGGACAAGCAGCGACTGCTGCATTGCTATAGCTGATACCGCCTTGAGATTTCATCGGCAACCTCCGGAAACATAAATAACTTATGACTCGTTTGCAGAGCGAGCAAGAATGATTCCGTTGTGGCGTGTCATCCCGAGTAGAGCGAGGGACCTCGCACAGACTGGTTGATTACACAAATCTCCCTAAACGCACGCACTTCGATTGGGAGGTCCTTCGTCGTCTTCGCGACTCAGGATGACAAGAAAAGAGAACGCGTTCCACCTATCGCCTTGCGCGCAACACGCGTCGCGCGACCCAAATAACGCCAACAATTGCAAGCGCCCATGGCGCGAGAAAGGCGATCGCCACGCCAATCATGCGCAAGCTCCACATGATTGCGCCTGCGCTTTGCGCAAGTGTACGTCGCAGTGTGGCAATCAAGCCGCTCTCCTGCGACACAATATTGCCCTGGCTGTAAACCTGGATCGAAACGTCCGCCGGTGCGTTGGCTTCATCGAAGTGCGCGTCCGTGCGGTCCTGACGCTGCACACTTACATTTTCGACTCTGCCTAACGAGTCGAGCGATTGCATGAGCGCCGGGTAATTTTTCATCGGCACGCGCAGTGATACATTTGCAACTGCACGGCCATCCGGATCGCGACTAAATGTGGAGCTGCGAACGCGTCCGCCTTGTTTCTCTGCAAGACCGCGAAGCTCCTTTGCCTTTTCATCCACCGATGACGTGCGAATGCTCAGGCTGGTTTGCTGGAAAGCCTGCTCCTGTTCTTCGCGAGAGATGGCGATGTTGAGCTCAACCTTGTCACGTTTGGTCCTGGCATTTTCCGATGCGGCCGCTGCCGGACTGCCACCTTGCGCGACGCGTTGGGTCTGGGTTTGGAAATTTTCTACGCGCCCCAGTCCTTTGACACGGCCGATGACGCCGTCGCTCTCTTCCGGAGCGATCAACATACTCAGTTGCGCTGAAACGCGTCCCGAATAATCGCGATTTAATTGCGCGTTGGTGATCTGCACCTTTGGCGAGGCGAGGCTCTTGATCTCGTTGTAAATCTTCTCCACATCGGGCGCGTAGAGTGCCAGCTGGGCGCGCTCCCTGAGCAGGAAGGCCGCCGGCGCTTCCATGTCCTTTTCCGCCAGCGAAATCGTCACCGTGGCGAATTGCACCTGCGAATCCCAGTATTTTAGTTCGCCCTGCATCTTCTCGATCTCTTCCCGCACACGACCAAGTTCCTTCTCTACCTGGAGCAAATCTGAGACTTTGCCGGTCTTCGTTTTCAACATGTCAATCAAACGTTGCTCCATTACGTGGGCGTTCTTCAGGCGTGCATCGGTATCGAAATACGCCTTGGTCACGTCTTCAGCGCCCAGTGTTTGATTCTTTAACTCACCAAGGCTCCGAATCCTTTGCAGAAACCGATCGAGGTTTTCCGGCAATACCTTGACCACGACTTGCCCCCTTAGTTTTCCATTTGCCTGTTTCTCAGAATCTGTCGTGGCGACGTACCCGTGTTCTTCGTTCGTAAATGCAGTGATCTTTTGAACAGCGTTATCAAAGCTAACAATCTCCAGTTCGACCGTTGCGTTTCGGATAAGTTTCCGATCAGCCAACTCAGGAGAAGGCGTCTCGACTGGCCTAACTGCCGGCTCTTCAGCGGTTGGAATATTCGATCCGGTCGCGATTGTTGATTCGGCTTGAGCGAAGCTTTCGGTTTTGGCCGTTGCTCCAGCAGTTGGTGGTGGTGGCGCCTTAAGTGCCAGGTCTTGTGGCCGTCCGGCGGCGACCTCATCTGATCTGGCCAGCGCTCCGGCTTGGCTGGGGCGTGATACCAGCGGTTGCGGTGCGGCCGTTTCTACCTTCGCATAGCGCTCACGAGTGCGCGGCACACTTAAAGGTTCGCCGGTGATCAGTCGTCCGATCTGTACAAACCCCAGCAACAGGGCCGCCGCTGCCGTGATTTGGACGGCGCGGAGACGCATTAGATCTGCGAGTAGCTTTAAGAGTCCGCTTCGTTCAGGGACGCGACTGCGAAAACCCGCCAGCAGGCGCTGTTCGAAAACTGGATCGGGTCTTTCCTGTGCGAGGGTTTCTTCCAGAATTTTGTTCATAGTTTTAATTTCCTGGTGGGTTTTTCGACATGCAGCGCAATCGACCAAGTGCGCATGAAGCGCGCTCCGTTCGCTTTCAGAAAGCTCGCCGTGCAGATCGGAGGTCAGCCAGGTGTCGATTTCGTCATGAATCGTTGCCATATGTTTAATCCATTGAAGCGACAGCCGGGCGAAGTTGTTTGCGCATTAGAGCCAGAGCGCGGCCCAGAATTCCGCGCAATGAGCCATTAGTTAGGCCCAGGGTGTTTTCGATGCTGCGATAATCCATCTCTTCGAAATACCGCAACGTGAGCGCGGCTCGATGGAGTTCCGGCAACGCTGCGAGCGCGGAATGTAACCGTTGATCTAAAGCACTCGTGTTTGCTAGCTCTGGTTCGATTGGTTCGGTCAGCTTTTTCGGCAAAGGAACAGTGCGGCGTTTGCGAAAAACGTCGTGCGCGTTGTGTCGCGCGATAGTTGCGAGCCATGCAGGAAATTTTTCAGGATCGCGGACCCGCCAGCGTGTTTTCCATGCTTTAACCAGTGAGTCCTGTACGACATCCTATGCCTCCTCGCGACTTTGGAGAATACCGTAAGCGATGGCGAAAAGTGTCCGGCTATATGCACGAATGATCATTTCAAATGCCTCTCGATCGCCGTGAATGGCCGCTCGGTATCGTTCGCGTTCACTGAGATCCATTGGGTCGATCTAAAGCCTAGACGTCCGTAGGTACGATTCGGCACGAATTTTTTTCAGGAAAAATCTGTAGCCATGGTGCTGTGCACCGTTCTTAGAGCACCAGAAGACCGCCCACAGGGCGGGGGGGCTAGAGTCAGGAAATCAGCACAGAGTTGCCTCGCTGAAGTGTCAGCCCGGGACGCAGCCGAGGGATCTCACACAGACTCGTCGTTTACACATAAGCGGATGCGCGGCCTAAGCTCCGATTGCGAGGTCCCTCACATCCGTTCGGGATGACACGCGGGCGTGTCAGAAAATGAGGACGGTATTGCCGACGCTAACCAGGTCTTTTACCCGCGCGGCGTCCCAGTTGGCCAGACGAATGCAGCCGTGGCTGGCGGCGCGTCCGATTGTCTCGGGATTATTCGTGCCGTGAATGCCGATGCCGGGCTTGTTCAAGCCCATCCATAGAACCCCGACGAGATTGTTCGGACCAGGGGGAAGGTTGTAATAGCTTTCGGTGCGCACACCGTAATTAAGCATGCCTTCATCGTAGCGGAACCATGGCCAAACGTTTGCGCCGAGAATCTTCCAGGTGCCTGCGGGCGCTGGTAACGTTTTCGATCCCGGCGTAATCGGAAACACGCAGACGAGCTGATCCTGATCGAAAACCTCCAGAAGGTGCTCGTGCGTATCGACAAAGATCTTACGGGAAGCAAACGCTGGATTCTCAGGAACTTTCCCTTCGGTGAATTTTTCCACTTCAAAAGGCAATACGTTCGGCACCTTCAAGGTTTCACCGGGCTGAAGATGTTCCCAATTCTTTCCAGGGTTAAGTTTCTGAATGTAAGACTCGGCCGAATGAAAACGCTCGGCGACGAACTCGAGCAGGGAGGTATAAGGCAGCCATTTTAATTTCGCCTGCTCGGCATGGCTGCCTGGCACATTGCCAACCAACTTCAGGTCCTCGTCTCTGATCGTGTAGGTCGTATAAGCCTCAGGCACCTGATCGAGCATCCATTGATCGACTGCGCCGGTCTTTGGCATGGCGTGCGCATGCTTGTATGAGATGAGCGCTTTGCGGAAGAATTCGCCCATCTTTCCGTCGATTTTCCCAGGTCCGAAGTCACTGTTGTCCAAAAAAATTTGTAACCGCGTCGCGGTTTCCTCATCATAATTCGGCAACGCGACGGGATAAACGCGAGGCGGCGGCGTTGTTTTCTCCTGCGGCGGCGTGGCTTCCTCCTGCGCGAGCGCGAACGTCGCGATTGCGGTAATCGTGAAAATGCAAAAAACGAACTTCATTGGCGGAAGTTATGCGCTGGGAATCCGACGGTGCAAACGCGATCTTGCTTGCCATTGCGTGGCCGAGGGAATCTGGCCAGACACCGTATCGGCGTCCTTGCGTTAGCCCATTCGTCCGCGCGTAGCGACGACAACCACCAACGCTAATGCGCATGAGGTTATCGTCAGATTCACGTAGCTTCCGAGCACAATGGGAGAACCCGGAAAAGATGGGTCCCAGCAGGCCGGATGCTTAACAAACGCATGATGGAGGGGCTCAAACTCAAAACTCCGTAGTTCGTCAGAGGACCGGTCAGGAACATGAGCCAGGAGAAACCGAAGGCGAAGAGAAAGTAAAAGACACCGATAACGAGCGAGCGAGTTATGAGATGATCGCATGAAGAATTGGAATACAAAGCGACCAATCATCAGTTCATCTTGCAAGCATAATCCAGTAAAACGGTTTACGTGGATTGTTGTCTTTTGAATTGGATTGCTTGCCATTTGGTGCGCCAGTTCTAGTTTGGCGCGGTGAAAAAGATCGAGGCAGTCATCAAGCCTTTTAAAGCGGAGCCGGTGAAGGAAGCCCTGATGGCGGCAGGTGTAGAAGGAATGTCCCTTAGCGAGGTAAAAGGATTTGGCCGGCAGAAGGGGCACAGCGAAATTTATCGCGGCACGGAGTACACCGTGGATTTTCTTCCGAAAATAAAATTCGAGATGGTTGTTCCCGACGACCGCGCACAGCGGGCTGTCGAGGCAATATTGGGGGCGGCCAAAACGGGCAAGATTGGCGATGGGAAAATCTTTGTAACCGAAGTGGAAGAAGCGGTGCGCATTCGGACGGGTGAACGAGGAACGGAGGCACTTTGAGGCGCGAGATGCCTCACAGTAAAATGTTGCTCCGTTGACGAGTTGACGCGACCCGGCAATACAATGATTCGACAGAATAAGTTCCCAATGCTTCAACGCTTTAACGGAAACAACCATGCACGAATATCTGTTGTCGGTCTTTCTCGGAGTGGTCGAAGGGCTGACTGAATTTCTTCCGGTCAGCTCAACTGCCCATTTGCGTATCTGCGAAGCGTTGCTGCATATCGATCTTCACGACGGCTTTTGGAAAATGTACACGATCGTTATCCAGCTCGGCGCCATTCTGGCGTTGCCGGTTTATTTTTGGCACCGCCTCCTGGGATTTGTTCGCACCTTCCCAAGAGGCGAGCGTGGCGATCGCACCATTTTGACACATCCGCTGAGTCTTACATTAATAGCGTTTGTTGTAACCGCACTTCCAGCCTGGGCACTTACGAAACAAATTGGCAAAAACCTGG
Source organism: Candidatus Udaeobacter sp. (assembly GCA_035651975.1). GTDB lineage: Bacteria > Verrucomicrobiota > Verrucomicrobiia > Chthoniobacterales > UBA10450 > Udaeobacter. The sequence goes on along the minus strand of DASREQ010000024.1, from coordinate 28,308 downwards.
AAAATCTCTGGGTAATGGCCCTCGCGCTTCTCATCGGTGGAATTGTGATGTGGATCGTTGACACCGTGTTCACGCGGCCGCGCACGATGCACATGGAGCAAATGAGCCTGCCGCAGGCGGTCTGGATCGGGGCAGCGCAAATTCTTTCCGCCATTTTCCCGGGCACCTCCCGCTCGATGTCCACAATCGCCGCCGGCCAGGTCGCAGGTTTGTCGCGTCCAGCCGCACTCGAGTTTTCGTTTTTCTTATCGATGCCAACGATGGTGGTGGCTACGGGATTTGATTTTCTGAAGACAGTGATGCCACACCATCACGAAAGAGATATTGCACCGCTGGCAATGAATTCGCATGAATGGATCGTGCTCGCCGTCGGATTTGTCGTTTCATTTTTCGTGGCGCTGGCGGTGGTCGCCTGGTTTATGAATTGGGTGCGCGCACGCGGGTTTGTGCCGTTTGCCGTCTATCGGATTGTGCTTGGCATCGGATTATTGACGCTGCTGGCACGCGGGATCATGTAATCATCTACTGATGGGGACCGACGTTATTCTACCGGATCTGCAAAGTGCTGTTCTTTGCGAGGACGTCCGGTGCGAAATCAACGGTATGCAAACGCTTGTCGGGGTCCTGAGTGTCGTGCCCGCGCCTGCCTTACCGATCAATTATATCCGGCTTTGCATCTGGACGCGTTGGTGCAGCGGAGCAGGAAAATTTCGGCAAAAATCCCGCATCGTCGGCGTTGACGAACAACAGGTCATCGCCCAGGCGGAAGTGGAATTTGTTTTGAAGGAAATGGAAGGCCACGCAACCAACGTCCATTATTTTGGCGGAGTGCAATTCCAGCAATACGGAATGCATCACGTGGAGATTTACCTGGAGAACGAATTGCGGATGCGTTTTCCGCTGCCTGTGATCAAGGTTGTGCGGCCGACTGGATAAGCGACGTCTTGTGAATCGGGACTTGCGAACGGGTTGGAGTTGTCTATCACGGCGATTTCTGCCCATGGGATTTTTCATGGTGTTCGGCTGCAGCTTCATTCTCGTCGGCCAGGCCCACACGCAGGAGGTGATCGTTGCTCGTGAAACAAAACCGGAAGCTTCCAAGCAAGCAGCTCCACCTCCAGAGCAAACTCCCTCAGAGTCGGCAACCCCCGAGCCGGAGCGACCCAAGCCCAGGCCACGCAGCAAAAGATCTGCATCTGCAGAACCGACCCTTGAGGAAATGCGAATGGCGGGAGCCCTTGCCGCCGAGCGGCTGACCAACCCGAGCCCATCACAAACGAGGAGATCTGGCCGATCAGACTCCGAGGCTGCCCCAGCACCAAGCCCGGCAGTCCCGGAAACTCCAAGGCCGTCAAGAAAGGAAGCTCATTCCGAACAAACGAGCACATCGCGTCGGCCAAATTCACGAGCTACGAAGCCGGACGCGAGTGGCGTCGTGCGACCGACGTTTATGGAATCCGGAAGAGAGCAGCCAGGTGCCGCTCCTTCGTCAAGAGAGCAAACACCCGCGCCCTAATTACAAAACCCCTTTTAGAAACAAGGGCTGCCGCAGCGTTCCTCCTTCTCTTCCTTATGCTCTTGCTTTTCAGTTCCCCCTTCTGAGCAAGAGCAAGATGGGAGCGGAATGCAAATTTTCTTGCGCGTGGATGCTGCCAACCTATTATTCGTAGGCAGTCCCGACTGTGTCCCGCCGGATGCATCGGGAAAATTTTTTGCCCATTTCTGATTGCAATGGCCAATACAATTTTAATTGGAGCGCAGTGGGGCGACGAAGGTAAGGGCAAGATTATTGATGTGCTTACCGCGAAAGCCGACATCGTTGTTCGCAGCCAGGGCGGCAACAACGCCGGGCACACCGTTTTCCATCGTGGTGTGAAATATATTCTGCATCTAATCCCCTCCGGAATTCTGCGACGTGGCAAGGTGTGCGTAATTGGAAACGGTGTCGTCATCGACCCCATCGCACTGCTTGGCGAGATCGATGGTTTGCGCAAGCTGGGGGTCAAGATCGGCAGGAATTTGCTCATCAGCGATTGTGCCCATCTGGTCCTTCCTTATCACCGCCTGCTCGATGAGCAACGTGAACTGCGTCGAGGCCATACCCGAATTGGTACTACCAAACGCGGGATTGGACCGGCTTATGGCGATAAAGCAGCACGGACAGGTCTGCGCATGTCCGATTTGATGCAGTCCATTGTGTTCTCAAAAAAATTGCACGCCAAGGTGATCGAGAACAACAGAATTCTCCAGGCGCTCGGCGCGAAGCCTGTCAGCTTTCGGGAGGTCAATGAAAGTTATCTGGCGGCAGGTGAAAAATTGCGACCGTTTGTTGGCAACACGGTCGTGTATCTCCACCGGGCGATGGAGCGGGGCAAAAAGATTCTTTTCGAAGGAGCCCAGGGAACCTTCCTCGATATCGATCATGGGACGTATCCGTATGTGACTTCCTCAAATACAACCGCGGGTGGCGCGTGCACGGGCACCGGCGTGCCACCTCATCGGATCGACCGCGTAGTAGGCGTGATGAAGGCCTACACAACTCGGGTAGGCGAGGGGGCTTTGCCAACGGAAGATATCCAATTGACGCAGATGCTTCACAACCTGGGGCGCGAATTCGGCGCTACTACCGGTCGCAAACGCCGTTGTGGTTGGTTCGATGCCGTGGCAACCCACTACGCCACGATGATCAACGGGATCGACGAACTCGCCATTACCAACCTTGACGGTCTGGATCAAGTTGATCCAATCCGCGTTTGCGTAGCGTATCGGCTAAACGGCAAGCGTATCGGTGTTCCGCCCTCTGATGCAAGGCAGTTGGCAAACTGTGAACCAATCTATGCTGACGTGAGGGGCTGGAATAAGCCTACTCATTCTGCTAAAACTTTTTCGCAACTTCCTCCCGCGGCGAGGAAATACGTCAGGTACATTTCCGAATTAACCGGAGCAAAATTATCCATGATTAGCGTCGGGCCGGCACGGGGTGAGACGATCATTTTGTAGCTATGCCTCCGAGCGTGAAGAGCGTTCCTCGTCACATCGCAATTATCATGGATGGCAACGGCCGATGGGCTAAGGCGCGCGGTCTCCCGCGCATCAAAGGACACGAAGCCGGCGCGCAGGCTGTTCGCGAGTGTGTAGAAGGATGTGGCGAATTAAAAGTGGAATATCTTACGCTTTACGCTTTCTCCGCTGAAAACTGGCAGCGACCCAAGACTGAAGTCCTCGCGCTCATGCGCCTGCTCGAAAGATTCTTGAAGGAAAAGACGCCGGAACTGGTGGAGAAAAATGTTCGTCTTCAGGCCATCGGCCGCCTGACTGATTTACCGGTGAGTTCGCAGCAGCAACTTCATAGAACCATCGAGCAAACTGCTGGAAATACGGGTTTAACTCTCATCCTCGCCCTGAGTTATGGCGGCCGTCTCGAAATCATCGATGGCATCAAGAGTTTGCTTCGCGCCATCGAACTCGGTCACATCGATAAGGCAATGATCGATGTGGAGATGTTCAGCAAGCATCTTTATACACGGTACTATCCCGATCCGGACCTGCTTATTCGCACTTCAGGCGAAATGCGTCTGTCCAACTTCCTTCTTTGGCAAACATCTTACACGGAGATGTACATCACGCCTAAACTGTGGCCTGATTTTAGCAAAAAAGATCTCGTTGCTGCCGTGGAAGAATTTGGGCGCCGCCAACGCCGCTATGGAGTCGTGGTGTAGCGAGGGTTAGAAAGCGCGCATCCGCCCAAGCCGCACCTCGACATCGCGGAATGTCAGAAGTTATTTTAGAAATCCAAAGACTATGAGATTTGAGAATCAAGTTGCGATCGTTACCGGAGCGGGTCGGGGAATTGGGCAAGCTATCGCTTTGCGACTGGCAAATGAAGGAGCGCGTGTCGCGTGCGTGAGCCGTACGGAAGCAAACGCAGGAAACGTCACCGATCAGATCAACGCAATTCGCGCTGACACGGCAAGGCCCTACACGGTCGATGTCGCGGACCACGCAGCAGTGCAGAAAATCGGCGCCCGAATTCTTAACGACTTTGGCAGGGTCGACATTCTGGTTAACAATGCCGGCGTGACTCGTGACGGGCTCGCCATGCGAATGTTGCTCGAGGATTGGGATTCGGTGGTTAACACCAATTTGCGAGGCGCGTTTAGTTTTGCGCAGGCAACCATTCGCACCATGATCAAGCAGCGCAGCGGTCGCATCATCAATATCAGTTCGGTGATCGGTTTGATGGGAAATGCAGGGCAGACAAATTATGCGGCCAGCAAAGCAGGCTTGATCGGTCTTACCAAGTCGCTTGCCCGCGAGCTGGCAAGCCGCAACATCACCGTAAACGCCGTGGCGCCGGGATTCATCATGACTGACATGACTGCCGGACTTTCCGATGAAGTTAAGAATTCCATTCAATCAAAAATTCCGCTCGCTAAAACAGGTACGCCCGAAGACATCGCCAACGCCGTGGCATTTCTCGCGTCTTCTGAAGCCGGTTACATCACCGGCCAGGTTTTGTGTGTCGACGGCGGGATTGTGATGTGAGGGTAGCGCATGCGCCTCGCGTGCTAATGCAAGTCCGGCTCGGACTTTCGGGGTCGCGCCGAAACGAACTTTCTCTGGGCAGCGATCTCGCGACCTGTTCGGCGTCCAGGAAAAGTTCGCGATCGCGAGGGCGCGCTTCCAACGCGCGAGACGCGTCCGCTACCCGGAACGCCGCAGATCGCGCTGCATTATAGTGATCCGACCCTCGGCTATTGCACTGTCCCCGGCTGAAATACGGCACTCGTAAATTGTGTTCGCTCCATCGCCAAAGAGATGTTTCGCGCAAATCTGCAGCGGAGATTTAATGTCATCCAGAAATGCCACGTGCAGACGGGCGTCCCGCAGTGCAGCCAAATAACCGGGTGGGGCGATTGCACCTGCTGAGCGCGCCCGCAACCCGCCATGGATTGCCGCCGATTGGGCGCCGTATTCGAAAGCGTGCACGGCGGATAAACGTCCGTCGCGGCGCAATGGATTAGCAGGGTCACGATGCGTGTTACTTATGCATGTGATCGATCGATCATCCCACCGAGTTACCTCCTCCACTAAACACATCAGACCGGAGTGAGGGATCAAGATGCGAATTTCTGCTTTGTTGATCGACGTGTTCGGAGGCATTTGCCTGTGTTTCTTTCTTACTTTTGCTCATGCTCCTTCCAAGCATGAGTGCGAGCGTGATTAAGAGTCCCCGCCTGGCGAAGCCTTAATCCCAAAACGGGTAAAAGTTAAACCAGTTGTAAGGCGCAATGCGCGTGTAATGCTCCAGGCGCTCAGCGTAGCGCTGCATCCATAACTGAATGTCCTCAGCCCTACGGTCGCGATCCAATGTGATCTGGTCGGCAAAGTGTTCGAAGTAAATTTCGTAACGATTCCCGCCACGGTACAGACCGAAAAACAAAATCACGGGACAATGCGTCATCGCAGCAAGCACAATTGGCCCGACCGGGAACGCGGCTCGGCCGCCGAGGAAATGGCAGCGGGTTGTCTTATCACCCTTCGACACGCGGTCGCCCAGCGTGCCCACGAAGAAGCCCGCGTCCAAATTCTCCTTAACTGTCAGCAAAGTATCCACCCGGTCCGGCGCAATTACCGTCCCGGCGACTACCGGGTTCAGTGCATCCAGAAGACGGGTGATATTCTGGTTGTGAGTGGGATCCATTAAAACTTTGAGCGGAAAGTTTCGCTGCACCACCCCAAGAGCTCGCAATACCTCGAAACTGCCCAAATGTGAGCCTAAAAGAATGCAGCCTTTTCCGCTTTCCATTCGGCGGTGCAGGATTTCTTTGCCATGAAGCTTCACATCGAAGCGGTGGAACTCACCGCGCAACAGGTAAACGCGATCCAGAATTGTGGCCGCGAAGCAATGAAAATGACGAAACACATGCCACCAGTGGGCTGGACGCCCGCGGATTTGCTTTAAGTATTTGTACGAGGTCCGACGGGCTGCGCCTGCAGTAACTACAAAATAAAATGTGATCGGATATAACAGAAGCCTTGCTGCCCAACGCCCCATGTGCGTCGCGATCCACGCGAGAGATCGCAGCGAGGTCATCGTGCCGCGTTCCGGCAAGCTCGTCCAACGCACTCCTTCCGAGGCTTTCGTCTCGAGAACGTTCGAAGTCATTTTTCGGAAACGACGTTTTGTCCGCAAATCGCGCCGGTGAAAAAATGTGGGTAGATCTCACGAATGCGGTCGATGTCCGGCGCGACTTCGGCACGCTGGAGGCCTGCGCGAGCAAACGCTAGCCGCCAGTGCTCTGCAGTCAGAAAGCCTGGATTTGGGCGAATCTCTGGATCTGTCTGGACATTTGTAAAACTCTCAAGAATTTGAAACATCAACTCGGGATAGATTGGCTGATTAAAATAGGGTCGCAGGCATTCACCGATCACGAGCCAGCCGTCGTTGGCTAAAGCCCGGCGTGCTTCATTCAGGCTAAACACGAGATCCTTGGAGATATGCATGACGTTAACGGCGTATACGAGATCGAATTCACCCGGTTTGATACCTTGAGTGTGCCAGGGCGAATCGAGATTGAGCGCGCCCCATTCCAGCGGAAGATCAGGATATTGCTTCGCGATCTTGCGTTGCCCATACCGCAGAAAGAACGCGTTTGGCTCTGTAATGAGATAACGCTTTATCCGTGGCAACAGTCCGCGCTCACCGAGCACGCGTAGCAGAATTTCGCTGGCGCTGCCGGGGCCGGCGCCTACTTCCAAGATCTGGACCGCGCGCCGATTGGAAATGCGCTTAGCGGCAAGTGACGCCCCCACCCAGTTATTCACAGCATAGGTTAAATTGTCGTTGCGAAAATAATTCAGCCACAGCGGCACGCCTTGCGGACCGAGCAAATTGCGATCACCGCTTTGCCGGCCATCGGCCACCGCTGGATAAAGGCTGGCGGCGTGGTCCAGCAAATCCAACGTGGCCGCGTTCGCGGAATCGATTTGCAGACCTGCTGCGCGCAGGCTCTTGAGATCGGACTGCCGCAGCGCGTTCCGGAAATGGTACAGGCGGGTGTTCCCCTCGGTCTGCGCCTCGGCGCAATCGACTTCGACCAGACGCTCCAGGATCCAATGCACGGCGAACTTGAAAGATGGCTGAAACGAAAGGAGACCGCAGAGGTCATCGACCGATCGCCATTGGCTGAGGTGATCGACCACGTTCAACCGGTGCGCCAGATCGATGGCTAATTCGACGCTATAACGCTCCAGTAGTTCAATGCTTTGATACAGTCGTTCACTGAACACCGGCGCTGGATATTCCTTCAGGTATTCAGCCAGCCGCGGATCGCTTGCCTCTACCTTAAACGTTTGCGCGTCGGAAAGTGGCGCGTTCACGAAGTCACCTTTGTTCTGGAATTAACTTTAAGTTGGCCTTCAACTATCATACGGCCCTGGATGTGGCAGCAAAAATTGACTTCGCTCGAGTCATCGTTGCCCGCGGAAAGGCAGATCGTAAATGGCTGATCGGGCTTTAGTGGTTGCAGAAACTTGACTGCCCGGATCGCTGTAACCTCACACTCTTCGCGCCAATCACGCAGTGCCGCAAGAACTTCGTCGAGGATCAATACGCCTGGCACGAGAGGTGTGTCCGGAAAATGTCCTGGCAAACTGGGATGATCGGCCGTAATCGCGCGGCGCACCTCAAAGGTCATGTCATCGAAGTTTCCTCATGCGAGCAGACCCAGCAACTCAACCCATTCCAGTCGGACTGTCATAATCGTATTCCAATGTGCCAATGCCTGACAAATCGGAGCGAATTCGTTGATCTTATCTTCCGACCAGCTTTTCCGCTCGTGCGCCAGATGCGCGCTGCCTGCTCACCGCCAGGCCAAATCGATCGCAATACGCCGCAAATCGAGCGGCGCTCTCTGTTTCTTGCACCCCAAACTGTGAAAGATCGTACCGATGACGTCTATATCGTTCCTTCGGCTGGCTTGCCAGCGCTCGGCGCATTCGTTGTTCTGCTTCCCGAGAGAGGGACCAGCCGAAGTGCGAGTAAATACGTCGCACCACCGCGAGAGGATCGCGCCGAATCTCTATATAACTCACGTCGCAAATGCGATCCTCGGCTAAGCGATCTCGTTCTGGCAGGAATCTTTCCAGAGTTTTCGACCAGTAATCGATCGCCTCGCGGCAAACGGTGAGCGGATCGACCGCGTCGCTAAACACGCGACGGAGGATCGTTATCAAACTCGATACTGAAGCCATGGCATCGAGCGGCGCTCGGTGGGTTTGCACGAAAAGTGCATCTGGGTAGGCAGCCAGCAGAGTGGGCAGGGCAAACATGTGCGTGGGCGCCTTGAGCACCCAACGCGGCGCGCTCCGCCGAACCTGCAGATGCTGAAGAAAACGATGGTGATATTCGTATGCAGGCCGCATATCCTGGCGAAAAAACCAGGTTCGATACGAAGGAACATAGTACATCGAATCGAACTGATCACTCATGAACGTCGGTGCCATGAGACTGACACACTCTTGCGGAAGCTCTGCGCCAACTGGATGCACGTGGTGAAATGTGGGCGCCAGCCAGTTGAAGCAATTACAACTGCTAATTGCCCGTTGAATTCGCCGCTTCTCATTATCACGATTAGGTGGAGATGGCGTCATGACTTCCCACGTGAGAGGAACTCGGTGCCCGAGGTCCAAGGCGAGCAGGGTATGCAACAGGGTCGTGCCGCTGCGCGGCAAACCGACGATGAAGAGCGGTTCGCGAATTTCTTGCCGGGCAATGTTTGGGTAAACCTTCCGGTCCCGTTGCATAAACAAACGCGAACACAATGTCCGTATCAGATCGGCCCGCAGGACAATTCTTCCGACCAGGTTGAGTTGCGCCTCGCGCTGGCAGGAATCGAGCAATCGCGACAGGCCGGCCAAAAAGTCGCCATCGCCAAAATCGTCCAGGCCGCAACGGCGCTTTGCCGTCTCGATCAAATCAACTGCTCGAATCGGAATGCGCGGAATTCGAGTTTTGTCCAGCAAACTGCCACAGCCATTGAGAAGCCGCACGGGTAGGATCGGGCGAGTTTGATCAAGGGTCGTGTTGAAGGAATTCATTCCTGAAAAGAATTGTTGTTGTTCTGCCAGATTCGGGAACCATTGGCTACTAAGACTTTAGGACAATATCAACACTGTGAGGACAGGAGGTAATCTCGGATGGTTGCACTCTTCTCACAATCATTCCATTTTGTCTCTGATGAGAACGGAGAAAGCAATGTTTGGTGCAGGTTGTTTTTGGGGCGTCGAAGAAACTTTCCGTAATTTGAAAGGCGTTTTATCCACGACGGTCGGCTACGCCGGTGGGATAAAAGAGAATCCGACCTACGAAGATGTTTGCACGGACAAGACCGGTCACGCCGAGGTCGTGGAAGTGGAATTCGATCCATCACAAATCACCTACAATGAACTTTTGGATATTTTCTGGTCGAACCACAATCCCACAACGCTGAACCGGCAAGGGCCGGATGTTGGAACGCAGTATCGTTCAGTGATTTTTTATCATTCGCCCGAGCAAAAGTCGGCGGCGGAGGAGTCCAGAAAAGAAATCGACCTAAGCGGGCGTTTTGGCCGGCCAGTGGTAACGCAAATTGAACCCGCGCCGAAGTTCTGGCGCGCGGAGGAATATCATCAGCGTTATCTGCAAAAGCGCGGGAAGTCACATTGCGCGATCTGATTTCAATCCCGAATGGGTCGCCACGTAATTCAAACCAGGAATTTCCCGGTCGATGCCGCCCACTTCATCCTTTCCCAGGCGCACAACGCCCTCGGTGAGCGCAACGAATTCCGGATAGCGCTCTCTGGTGGGCATACTCCCATCCCAATTTATGCGCGGCTCGCCACAATAGGGCATGATCTGCCGTGGGAATTGACCCGAATTACGTTCGGAGACGAGCGGTGCGTCCCTCCGGATGACGGAGAGAGCAACTTCAGAATGGTGCGGGAAACCCTTCTCGCGCCTGTCGCGGTTCCTGAAAAATCAATTTTGCGTATGCGGGGTGAGATCGACCCGCAAATCGCGGCGCAGGAATACCAGGATCAACTGGACCTGATGGCGACGCAGCGAGGTGAACCGATTTACCGGCACGACCTGATCCTTCTCGGTCTGGGGGACGATGGCCACACGGCTTCGCTTTTCCCTGGAACTGTTGCGTTAGACGAAACGATAAGGCGAGTGGTCGCGAACTTTGTCCCAATGTTAGATGCCTGGCGATTGACATTCACTTTCCCGCTTATCAATCACGCGCGACATGTATGTTTCCTGGTCGGCGCGTCAAAAAAGGCTGATTTAATCGAGCGCGTGCTCGAAGGTGATCCGCGATTTCCAGCTTCCAGAGTTAATCCCCCAGGTGGCGATGTGACGTGGATTATTGGGTAATCGTGATTCGAAAAACGATTCACGATATAACGAATCAACGATGTCACGCTCTCAATATTCTTCGCCCTCGTCTTCTTTCGCTCGCACGACACGATCGTCCACTGCGTACGCGTGAAGCATTACGGCGATAAGATAAAAGAAGAAGAGACCGAGACCCCAGCCGGCAGAAGCGAACGCTGCAAGCAATACGAAGATCCCAACTGGAATAGCACCAAACATCCATAGAAACCCCGCAAGCTTGTGTCCCTTGTAAATATGTCCCAGGCCGGGAATGATACTAAAGATAACTGCCATGGCGTCGCTCGCCTTGCCTTCCGCTGTTTCAGTCGCGCCCTGTGTCCAATCACATCGGTCGCAGTGTTTGGCATCTTTCGGCAGGAGATGCCCGCAGTATGGACAGAGCATCTTATCTCCCGCGGCTGGTTCGGCGGGAGCAGTAGGTGCGTCAGTGTACTCTACACTCATTTTAGTCATTGAACTCAGAGGCGTGGAATTCGTCAAGCAAACTTGCAGTTGGCCGAGATACAGCGCTTCGGTAAACTCGGCTGCAAAGGATTGAAAGTCGCATTGCTTCTTTTCCTCGGATTCTCTGCGCAACTTTTAGGCGCGGGGCTGAATTCGTATGCTGCGCTGATCGCCAGGGACTCTGGAACATCGCCGCGGAACGGAGTGCGCGTGACTTACCTCGGTACAAACGGTTACCAATTTGAGTTCGACGGCCACGCTCTGCTGGTCGATCCCTATTTTTCACGCGTTGATCTTTTAAGTATTGCACTTGGTTCGCGTCTTCAACCGGACAGGTTGCGCGTTACACAGGGAATGCGACACCTCGCACCCAAGGCCGACGCGATCCTGGTCACTCACGGGCATTTCGATCATTTGCTCGACGTCCCGATTGTCATGTCCAGAACACATGCTCGTCTCATTGCTTCAACCTCAGCTGTCGAGCTCGCGAAACGATCGGGCGCTTCTTCCGGTGATGCGGTAACCGCCGGAAGTGTACGGCGAATTGGGCCATGGAAAATTCGCGTGTTGCCAGCTACGCATGATCGCTTTTTTGGGAAGGTACCTTTCGACCGGCGTGAAATGCGTGGTTCTGGCCCGCCGCAGCATCCGGCCGACTGGATTTGTGGCGAAGCACTGGCGTTTCTCATCGAAGTTGGTGGCCAGCGCATTTACATCGATTCAGGTGGAACACCTGCGCAATTGCCGCCGCACGAGCATGTCGACCTTGCAATTCTGGGGATGGCCCTGCCAGATTCGCGCGCGCGACTGTATGACGTACTCGAACGTTTACAGCCACGCTACTTCTTGCCCAGTCATCAGGACAATTTTTTTCGACCGTTGGATGCCGGATTTCAATTCGCCCCGCTTACCGATTTCTCGCGGGTACGGCGCGATTGCGAACAAACAAATCGCGGTCGCTTGATTCTGCTCGATTATTTCCAACCATGGACGCTGCCGAAAAAATAACTACCACGCGCGAACGCTACGGCCTGTTACTGACTGCGTTGGCGCCAGTAGTTCCGCAAATTCTCGGAAGTGCGTTCAACATCTGGTACAACGCCACCGTTATTCAGCCGTTACTCGTTTCTCCCGCCTTAAAGCAACGTTTCTTCGAGACGATCATTATTTACAACGTCGCAGCCTATCCCATCGGCGTTGTCCTGTGGGTCAGGCGAATTTTCTCGTTTCGTGGATTGTTTCGCCGTCTTTGTGCGGGATCAGCTGTCGATTCTACGTTGCTGGCGACAGCGCGCCCCCGGTTAATTCATCTGCCATGGTTCGCGGCCGCGATTTGCGGTTTTGCCTGGTTTTTGTGTATTCCGGTTTTTATTGGCGCTCTCCTGCAGGTCCAAAATCCACTTGATCCACGCTTGCTCTGGCATTTGCCGATTTCATTTTGCGTTTCCGGCTTCATTGCGGTCACGCATTCATTCTTTTTGGTCGAACTGGCCAGCTACTGGGGATTGTTTCCGGTCTTCTTTAGAGGCGAACGGGCCGATCTGATCCCGGGCGTCTTCACGCTCTCGTTGCGCGGTCGCGGAATCTTGTGGGCGGTATCCGCGTCGATCTGCCCGATCGCTTCACTTTTATTGCTTATGTTCGCGCCGCGGTCACCGACGATTAACGCGGGGTGGTTTGCGGTTTTTGTAGGTGTGGTTGGTATCGCGTTCGGAATCTTTACCGCCTTGATGATGAGCTGGCTGGTTGCGAAACCGATCGATCAGCTGCGTGCTGCGGCGGACGCAGTCTCACGTGGCCGGTTCGATGTCGATCTCGGAGTGCCGCGGGCGGACGAATTTGGGCGGTTGCTTGGTGAATTCGATAACATGGTCCGCGAGCTCAGAGACAAGGAGAAATTGCGGCAGACATTTGGCTTACATATCGGCAAACGCGCGGCCGAACAGATTCTGGCGCACGACCCCGGATTGAGCGGTGTCGAGGAGGAGATCACCGTCATGTTTGTGGACATGCGGTCCTGGACCGCACGAACGAGCGTGTCCGCACCGAACGAGGTGGTCGAAATAATGAACGATTTTTTCCGGGTAACCGTCCGCGTCGTAGAGGAAAAACATCGCGGAATGGTGAACAAATATTTGGGAGACGGATTCATGGCGATTTTCGGCGTGGGCGACTCCCGTTCCAATCACGCCGGCGACGCGGTTGCTGCCGGCCGGGAAATTCTCTCCGCGGTAAGACAGCTAAATGACGATCTTGCGACAAAAGGTCGCGCGCCGATTCAAATCGGAATCGGAATTCATTCCGGGCCGGCGATTGTGGGTAGCATCGGCTCGCCTCAAAGACTTGAGTTCACCGCCATTGGGAACACCGTGAACATCGCTTCGCGCATGCAAGGGCTGACCAAAACGACCGGAAGACCGCTGCTGGTTACGGCGACGGTGCGAGATCGTTCAGGCGATTCGTTCGACTTCGAGGAACTGCCACCGCAGGAAGTCCGTGGAATCGACGGGCGATTATCGATCTTCACTGTGCGATACGAAATCTAATCATGGCGTCGCTTTCTGACATTGTTAACCATACAAATGATTTTCTGCGTATTCGTGAAATAGGCGATTGGGACAACGCACTCAATGGTCTGCAGATCGAAAACTCCGGAGGCGTCACTAAAATCGGAGCGAGCGTTGACGCCTCGACACGCGTCCTGACAGCCGCAGCGAAACAGAATGTCGATCTTCTGATAGTGCATCACGGTTTGTTTTGGCCGGGTCTGCAACCGATAACTGGCGTGTTGCGTCGGCAACTGAAACTCGCCTTTGAAGACAACATTGCGCTTTACAGTGCACATCTGCCGCTTGATCTCCATCCCCAACTTGGCAATAACGCGCAGCTCGCAGCAATGCTCGGACTTACATCAAATCGACCGTTTTTCGAAGAAAAAGGTCAAATGATTGGACTGAAGGCGCGCGCATCGTTGCCGCGCGATGAGCTCAATCGCAAATTACAAAAAGTGCTAAGCGGACCGGTAAAAGCTTTCATGTTCGGTCCAAAGAAAAGTGGAACCATCGGGGTCATCACCGGTGGCGCCGGCTCGGAGATCTACAGGGTTGCGCAAGAGGGGATTGACACATTCATCACCGGGGAAGCGCCTCATTGGGCGGCAGTGGCGGCTGGCGAACTGGGGATGAATCTGCTGCTCGGTGGACATTACGCCACCGAGGTCTTCGGCGTAAAAGCGCTGGCCACGCATTTATCCAAACGATTTAAAGTTCCATGGGCCTTCATCGATTGCCCAACGGGAATGTAGCGGGTGAAAATGACGAAGCACGAATGACGAATGACGAAATAATGTCGGAGAGGGTTCGACATTTTAGCATCGCCCTTGCTCTCATCATTCCGTCTTCGACCGTGGCTTCGGTCAAAGGCGGGCCGACACCGCTAAATGGATACAAGGCTGTTCGAGTTCACTACAGGCCTTTAAACAAAATGATAATGCCTGTTCGCATCAATGGGCAGCGCGCAAGTTTGCTTGTGGATACCGGCTCCAACCAGATCATCGTGAACGCCGCCGCAGCTGCTTCGTTCGGCATAAGACCGTCGCAAGGTAGCCTGGGATACATCCGGTTTGCTCAAGTCAACGGTCAGCAACTCCCCGTGGGTTTTGCGCAAAATCTCACCGCTGGCAGCATGAGTTGGGAGCCTTCTTGTGGCGCTGCGCAATTCAAATCGGCCAGGTGCTGGAGAGGACAGCGTCGATGGCATTCTGGGCCTGGATCTTCTCACCCGGCACAAAGCCGTAATCAATTGCAGGACAAAGCTTATTTTCCTAAAAGTCGATCAAACACGGCAAATGAACCTCAGTTCCGTCGCCGCGGCGGCAAAATTCACGAGAGTCCCTTTGCGACGGGAGAGAAACGGCGCCTTAACTGTGCCGTGTTCGATCCATGGGCAACCTGCTCGTCTGCTCGTCGATACGGGATCTTTTATTTCGATCTTTCACGAGGCTTTCATTAAATCAGTCGGCATTCCAGTGGAAGCCACACGCGTCTCTGCGGATTTTACATGGGGCGCGGCACGGAAAATTAGTGCCGGACAAATCGACGATCTTAAGATTGGCGACTTCAAAACGCCGCCGGCGAAATTTGGCGTTGCGGCATTGCCCAATTTCACGCTGGTGCAAGGCGGCGGCGGAATCAGCGGGATCCTTGGGATGGATACCCTCTACAACTGTCATGGTATCATCGATCTCGACAGTATGAATCTGTTTCTGAAATGAGACTTCGCCTCGTCTGACTCAACTCGTTATGCCTTTTTCTTGTTTGCTCCCGGCGCGGCAGGACCTAATTTCTGCGCGCGAGCAGCGGCGCGCCGGGCTTCGGCGCTGCGCCCTGTTGCTTGATAGGCTTCAGCGAGATGCCGCCAGGCTAACGACGAAGATGGCAAAAGCCGAGTTGCGTTTTCCAGTGCACTTACGGCATCGCGACTCCGTCCTTGTTTTTTGTAGGCGACACCGAGATGCTCCCAGACGGGACCATAACGGGAATTCAAAGTTGCACCTTTCTGCAAGTATCCGATGGCCGCATGGGATTGGCCCGTGACCAACAAGCAGTAGCCGAGCTGCGATTGCACAAGATAGTCTTGGGGCAACAATTTTGCCGCGCGTTGCAACGGCGGGATCGCCTGCGGAATTCTGTTTAGATTGATATAACTGAAACCGAGAACCGCCGCGAGATCCCCGTCATTCGGAGAAAGCTGAGCAGCCTTGACCATCGCGTTTAATGCTGCCCCAACGTGACCCATTGCATTCTCCGTTATAGCCAAGTCCATCCATGTGTAGGCATCACGTGGGGCCAAAGCGAGTGCCTTCCGAAATGCGCCTGCGGCCTCCGCATAGTACCGCAGGTGGTACGCACAGTTCCCCCACAGAATCGCCGCAACGCCGCTATGCGGATATTTTTCAGACAGCTTAAGCGAGTAGAATCGCGCTTGTGACCAATTCCGCATCATTGCCGCCGTAACCGTGTACGTTAATAGAGGATCCTTCAGAGCGGGATCTGGCCGCTGCGATGCTTGCGGCGGAGATCGCTTGATGAGTTTTTCCGGCGGCGGAAGTTTCTTAAGCAGACGATCAATGGACGCATCTTCAGCGGCGAAAGATGTGCCCAGAGAAAAACCGAGCACGCAACAGACCTGTAGAAGTCGGATTGCCAATTTCACGGCGCGCAGTGTAAAAAGAACGTGACACGAAATCCAAGTAAAAAGATTCTTGCCTGCTTCTGCGCCAACTGCTAAGAGAAACGGTTCCATTGAAATCGTCCGCTAGCAGGTTTGTTCCATTTCTCGTCTTAGCGATGGCCTGTTCTCTCCCGCGTGCGGCTGTTGCTTTATCTTGCGTGTGGAAAGTCACCGGTCCGAACGGCGCTATTCTGTACCTCGGTGGCTCAGTTCATGCGCTGCGCAGCACCGATTATCCGTTGCCAGTGGCCTACAGCCGTGCTTTTGACGCATCCTCGCATCTTGTGTTTGAAGACGATCCAAAGGCTTCAGCGGCGGAGGCAAAAGCCTTATTGCGTGCCGGCACTTACCCAAAGGGCGACACGTTGAGAAACCATGTCGACCCCCGCACCTACAATTACGTCCGGCGATTCTTTGGGCTGGTAAATGTTCCCGAAGCCAAGTTCGGGCAATACCGACCATGGCTAATCAACATTATGCTTTCCTCGCCTTCCAGTCGGAACTGGCAGTTGGGCGTCGAACAGTATCTCCAACGTCGAGCCAAGGGCTCTAAGTCGATATCCGGTTTGGAATCGCCAAAAGAGCACAACTCTTTTTTCGTAGATCTGAACGATCGTGAGGCAGAGGCACTTCTTTTAATCCTATTTATCAATGCCGGCCAGGGGGAGACAGATGGTGGTAGCCTGATCAATGCGTGGCGTCGCGGCGATCCTGACGCGCTCAACCGCATGCTTCGAGAAGAGTTTCGCGATTTTCCATCGTTGGGCAGGCGTCTCATTAATGTCCGAAACCGCAACTGGATGCCGAAGATCGAAGGCTATCTGCGTAGTGGCAAAACGTATTTCGTCGTCGTCGGCGCCGGACATATCGGCGGGCCAGAGGGTCTTCTCGCGATGCTCCGAGCGCGCCGCTATCAAATCGAACAACTGTGACCGGTAGGGAGGGTGCGCTGCGCCGCCCTGTCGCCGCGACGACCCGGCCGAATTTTTTGCTTTCGTAAATCTTCGGACGCTGTTCTTTGTTCGCCGATGACTGCGGCAGAAGATCGGCGAGGGAGCACGCGGGCGGCAGGAATCGTCGGCGTGGCGATTCTTTCGAGCCGTATCCTCGGGCTGATTCGCGAGACGGTGTTCGCCGGTCTTTTCGGCGCCGGGAGAAATCTCGATGCGTTCTTGATGGCCTTTCGGTTGCCGAATCTGCTGCGCGATTTGTTTGCTGAAGGCGCGCTGTCGACGGCATTCATCACAACGTTTTCAAAGAAGATCGCGGTAGACGGCGATGAATCCGCGTGGCGATTGGCGAACAAAGTTGCCACGCTCACTGCGGTTTTCATGAGCGCGGTCACGTTGCTTGGCATCGTGTTCGCGCCGCAGCTTGTGGAGCTTCTAACCTGGGGAAGCTGGTCCCCGGACAAGACCGCGCTGACCATCTTGCTCACCCGCATCATGTGGCCGTTCATGCTGCTCGTGTCGCTCGCGGCGCTGGTGATGGGCATGCTCAACGCGAAACATGTCTTCGGCCCGCCAGCCATGGCGTCGAGCTATTTTAATCTCGGTTCCATTATTGGTGGTGTAGCAATTGGTTGGTGGCTGGATCCGCATTTTGGTGCGCGGTCGCTCGTGGGACTGGCGATTGGAACGCTGGTCGGCGGAGCCTGGCAATTGGCTGGACAATTCCCTTCTCTTTGGCGTGTCGGCTATAAGTACCACGCCGATTTTCGATGGCGCGACGAAGGCGTGCGCACTGTGCTCACACTCATGGGGCCTGCCGTGATCGCCGCCAGCGCCGTGCAAGTCAACGTCCTTATCAACAGCGGATTTGCGGCGAGCCTTGGTAACGGTCCGGTCAGTTGGCTGAACATTGCGTTTCGCCTGATGCAGTTGCCGCTGGGGCTTTTCGGGGTGGCAATTGGAACCGTTACGCTTCCATTGGTATCGAGAAGCGCGGCCGTTGGAAACATGCACGAATTCCGCGCGATTCTCGCCCGGGGGATACGGCTCGCATTCTTGCTCACCATTCCATCGGCGATTGGACTGGCAATGTTTGCGTCACCCATCATCAGCGTGATCTATCAGCACGGACGGTTTAATGCGGAAATGACGCGCGAGACCGCCGGCGCACTGGAATTTTACGCAGTCGGACTCGTTTCCTATGCAGCGCTGAGGGTATTAACACCTGCGTTTTACGCGATCGGCAAGCGCAACACGCCCATGATCATCAGTTTCATTGCGATCGGCGCGAATCTTTTTCTGAACTGGCTTTTTACATTTCGGCTGGGGTGGCGACATCGCGGCCTGGCGTTTTCGACCAGCCTCATTGCGACGATCAATTTCCTGTCGCTTTACGCGTTGATGCGACATCACGTGGGCAGGCTGGAAACGCGGCAACTGCTAATCGGCCTGGGAAAGATGTGTCTGGCCGGCGCGGTTCTGGCGTTGGTTTGCTGGGCGGCAAATTTTTGGTGGCTTGATGCGTGGGCTCAGCTGCGATTTTTCTCAAAGTTATGCAAACTGCTGGTTGCAATCACGTTTGGTGCTGCGGCATTCTTTGGCTGCGCTTTTTTGCTACGCGTGGGCGAAGTTCAAGATATCGTTGATATTTTTCGCCGGCGCTTTGCTAAGAGCGAATTGTAAGCCCGCCTGTGTCAGACGCCGCCTGGGGGGGCGTTTTCGTAGGGACGCCCTCCAAATTAGTCCAGCGCCTGGGCGAGGTCCTCGATGAGATCGTCAGCGTTCTCGAGCCCAATCGACAATCGCAGGAGTCCTTCAGACGAAGTTGTTCCTGCCCCCTCAATCGACGCCCGATGTTCAATCAGGCTTTCCACTCCGCCGAGACTGGTCGCGCGAGTAAAGATTTTCGTTTTAGCGGCGACTGACATCGCTGCGTCACGGCCGTCCCTGGCTTCAAAGGAGAGCATCCCGCCAAAGATCGACATCTGCTTTGCAGCAATCTCATGTCCTGGATGCGATTTCAATCCGGGGTAATGAACGCGGCCAACTTTTGGGTGCCCGGAAAGAAAATCGGCGACTTTCATCGCGTTATCCGAATGTGCGCGCATCCGCCAGGGAAGGGTGCGCATGCCACGCAAGATCAGCCAACAATCAAAAGGCGAGGGGACTGCGCCGCCTTCATATTGGATGCTCCTGATACGTTTGAAAAAATCGCTTTCAGCTTTTGCGACAACAACTCCTCCGAGAACGTCACAATGACCGCCGAAATACTTTGTCGTCGAATGGAGGATTAGGTCGGCACCCAGATCGAACGGGCGCTGCAGCGTCGGCGCCCAGGTGTTATCACAAACGCAGATCGCCCTCGCTCCGTGGACAATGTTCGCGACAGCGGCGAGGTCGACAATTTTTAGCAGTGGATTGGATGGGGTTTCCATCCAGGCGAGCTTTGTCGTGGCACGCAGCGCTTTTTCCACGGCGCTCAGATCGCTCATATCGACGAAGCTGATGTCGAGTCCCCAACGCCCGAAAATTTCTCGCAGCAATCGCGATGTTCCATAGTACGCATCCACGTGCGCGAGGACGTGATCGCCCGGAGCCAGCGCTTGAAAAATGGACATGCTTGCGCCCGTCCCTGAGGCGAAAGCTGCCGCGGCTGTGCCGCCTTCCAGTGCGCTAATTCCCTGTTCGAGTGCCTGGCGGTTTGGATTGTTGTTGCGGGTATACATGAACCCGCGCGAATACGTGCCCTCGACGTCGCGCTCGAACGTGGTTGAAAGATGAATCGGCAACGAAACCGCGCCCGTCGCAGGATCGATGGTGTGGCCCGCATGGACAGCTAGCGTTTCAATTTTCATTGTGGTTGATTTTTCGAACGGACGCTACGGGTTGCAAATGCGGTTGTCGAACTTATGCTGTTGCGGCTCTCGGGGTAACTCACGAACGGTTTCGTGGGGCTCGGGAAAGCTTCCGGAGTTGACGGCTCCATTTGCCCAGCGCAAATAGCAACTGCGTTTGGCGACCGACCGGTCCTGCCTGGCGAGTTTATTTCATGAGTATCTACGACGACGACGTGTTTCGAATGGCATGTGACCAATTTCAGGTCATCGCCGATTACCTGAGCATCAATACGAACGATCGGGAGCGCCTGTTGTACCCGAAGCGCGCCATCGCCGTGACGCTGCCTGTGCATATGGATGATGGCGGCACACGAACGTTCCAAGGCTACCGGGTTCAGCATCACTTGACTCTGGGTCCCACAAAGGGCGGGACGCGGTTTGCTCCATCTCTGTCCATGGGCGAAACCGCGGCACTAGCCATGTGGATGAGCTGGAAATGTGCGCTGTCTAATTTGCCGTACGGCGGAGCCAAAGGCGGAGTGACCGTGGACCCTGCCAAATTGTCACGGACAGAGTTGGAGCGGGTTTCGCGCCGATACATGCAGGAGATGATTCCGTTTGTCGGGCCACACACCGACATCATGGGTCCTGATATGGGGACGAACGAACAGGTCATGGCGTGGTTCATGGATACTTATTCAGTACATCAAGGTTATTCCGTCAGTGAAATCGTCACGGGCAAACCGGTAGCCATCGGCGGAACGGAGGGCCGTCGGGAGGCAACCGGGCGCGGTGTCGTGTACCTGGTCGAGCGCGCCATGAACATGTTGAAAATGGACCCGGAAAAATGTACGGCGATTGTGCAGGGATTCGGCAACGTGGGTTCAGTGGCGGCTCTTTCGCTCGCCTACAAAAGCGGTGTCAAAGTAGTTGGGATTAGCGACGCACATGCGGCGATCTACAATCCGAAAGGAATAGATATCCAAGCCGCCGAACAGCACGTTTTGAAGAAGGGGACCCTGCGGGCATTCGCCCAAGACAACCATGTCGATCCGAACGAACTCCTCATCATGCCCTGCGATATTCTGGTGCCGGCAGCGGTCGATCGCGTAATTAACGGAAAGAACGCCGGACAGCTTAAATGTCGTATCCTCGCCGAAGCCGCCAATGGGCCGACCACACCGGAAGCGGATCTCATTTTGGAAAAACGCTGGGACGAAATCTTTGTGATCCCGGACATTTTGTGTAACGCGGGAGGCGTGATTGTTTCTTACTTCGAGTGGGTGCAGGGCCTGCAATCCTACCTCTGGACGGAGATGGAAGTGACCGACAAGCTTTTCCGGATTCTGGAACACTCGTTTGCGCAGGTGATCAGACGCGCCAAAGCGCATAAAATTTCTCATCGCACTGCGGCCATGGCCATTGGGGTCGAGCGCGTTCTCAAGGCCAAAAAGATGCGCGGCCTGTTTCCGTGAGTCTTTGTGGTAACCGCGCCCCTGTGGGACGTTGCATTGTTCAGGAGCGGAGCGTCCCAGACGGCGCACGGCGCCGTGGCTACAGCCCGTGCATGTTTATACAACCATAATGAAGTTTTCGCACAGCGAAGAAGACCGCGAGGGAAACCATCTCGACGTCCTGACCGATGAGGAGAACGGCTTGCGGATCGTTGTCTCCCGTCTAGGCGCGGAGTTAGTCAGTCTTGCGAGAGTCAACGAAGAGGGGGAATGGACCGGCTTTCTTTATCGCGATAACGAGCTATCAATGCCGCCTCGGGGCTGGGCGAATCATGCAACGGTGATGGGTTACTATCTCCATCGGCTTAAAGATGGACGTAGTTTCTACCGGGGCCGCGAAATTAAAGGCGGCAATCACGGTTTCCTTCGTTCCAAGACCTGGCGCCTGACGGGAACTTCTCTTGAGGGGAGTGGCGCGTCATTGCAATATCGCATCACGGCCAATGATTTCTCAGCAAATGAATACCCGCTGAAAGTCAGCGTGAATCTCACGTACAGTATCGACGCGAATAAAGTGGGCCTGCTTTTCGAGTTCCGAAACGAGGAGCCTGAACTGGATGCACATGTTTCTTTCGGATTGCATCCTGGATTTGCCGCGACCTCCTTTGAAGCTTTTCATCTTCAAATGCCTCGCGGTCTTTACCGCCGGCACTTTTCGTCCGGAAATTATCTTTCGGGGCAGACGCGTGATATCGAGTTCGCCGGTGGTGAAATGCCGTTTTCTAAAACGGAATTGCCCGGCTCCGTTATTCTGGAACTTCTCGATGTTCCCAGGCCCCGATTTTCCTATGTCGATCCGCCCAGCGGCCGTTGGGTTATCCTCGATCTAACGAGCGTGCCGTACCTGACGTTGTGGTCCGACGGCGGACCGTTCCTGTGCATCGAACCATGCTGGGGACTCACTGATCATCATCAACAGCGCGCCTTTGAGAACAAGGAAGGGATTCAAGTTATTGCCCCAGGCGGCAGTTTGCGCGCTTCGTTCAATATGACTGCCGATCTTGCCTCTTATGATTAACTGATTCGTAATGCGTACCGCGGACTCGTGATCCGAATCACGATTTAACAACTCAACGAATTACAGAACGGCGTTTCACCTTTCACCTCTCACGTTCAGATTCATCATGACAACTGCTTCACTTCGCACGTTGCTCTCGCACTCAATCGATTATGCGGGAATGTTTCCGCCCTGTAGCCTTGGGCTCGAACCCGCATTAGGAAATCAGGCTGAATATGTTCGTTCTCAGGACGCATGGATGCTTGGGGCATTCGTTCTCCCAACTCAACAATTCGATACCACCAGACAACTCCTTTCTCATTTTGACGCTCAACGTCCACTGCGCGTTGCTGCGCTGGGACCAAAGACGTCGAGCGCGGATACTTTTCTTGAAGCGCTTGATGACGCGGATGCCGCGATCCGCTCGTTGTCGCGGCACAATGTCGATCTGGTATCAATCAGTCATCTTGAGATGTTTCTGCCGCACCAGGTGGATGTCGCGTCGCTGAAGGAGGCGAAATCGATCCTCGGCGATCTGCCGGTTTTTTGGGAAGCGCCGCCGGACAGAGCGGAGCAAACCATCAGATTGCTCGCCGAGTTCAACTCCGATGCTGACTCAGCGACTTTCGGTTACAAACTGCGCACCGGTGGGGTCACTGCGGATTCATTTCCGAGTTCGATGCAGATCGCTAAAGCGCTCGTGACTCCGGCTACGCATCAACTGCCGATCAAGTTCACGGCCGGCTTGCATCACCCGCTGCGGCAATACCGGGAGGAAGTCCAGACAAAGATGCACGGTTTTGTGAATGTTCTGGGTGCGGCGGTGTTGGCCGCTGAGCATCGGTGGGATATGAATCAAACCGCGATGATGCTTGAAGACGAAAATGTGGACTCGTTTTCGTTCACCGATGATTTTTTTGCGTGGCGCGAATGGCGGATCGAGATCAAACGGCTGGAATACCGCCGCCGATTCGTCGTCTCATTTGGCAGTTGCAGCTTCGATGAGCCGCGCGAGGATTTGCGCGTTCTGAATTTGCTATAGAGCGCGTGTCAGACGCCATTGGTTGGCGTTTCACAGAAAGGTTCTACAATTCCACGAATGTCACCGAAATCATTCATCGACGTTTCGCCTGATTCGCATTTTCCCATCCAAAACCTTCCGTTCGGAATCTTTCAACCGAAAGGAGGCAAACCGCGCGCCGGAGTCGCCATCGGCGATTTGATCGTCGATCTTTCTGCTCTGGAAGAACTCGGTCATTTCCGTTCGCCGGAATTTCAAGGCCGCAAACCTTTCTCAGAAGACTCGTTAAATGCGTTCCTTGCGCTTGGCCGTCCGGCATGGCGCAAGGCACGCGCAGTGCTTCAACGTCTTCTCTCGTCCAAAACGCCGATTCTGCGTGACAACGCGAGGCTGCGGGCACGGGTCTTTCACGCGCAAAAGAGCGTCACCATGAGACTGCCCGTGCGCATTGCGAATTACACCGATTTCTATTCGTCCTATCAACATGCGCACAACGTGGGCACGATGTTGCGCGGGCCGGAAAACGCGTTGATGCCAAATTGGAAATGGCTGCCTGTCGCCTATCACGGACGCGCCAGTTCAGTTGTGATCAGCGGCACCGACGTGCGTCGACCGCAAGGACAGGTCAAGCCACCCGATGCCTCGGTACCAACTTTCGGTCCAACAAAGAGCCTCGATTACGAACTTGAAATGGCGTTTCTGATTGGCCCGGGAAATTCGTTAGGCGAACCGGTGCCGATTGATCGCGCGGTCGATCATATCTTCGGCTTGGTTTTGATGAACGATTGGAGCGCGCGCGATATTCAGGCATGGGAGTACCAGCCTCTCGGCCCGTTCCTGGCGAAGAATTTTTGCACCAGCATCTCACCATGGGTGGTGACACTGGAGGCGCTTGAGCCTTTCCGAAAACCGCTCCCGACGCAGGATCCCGAACCAATGCCATACCTGAGAGCAAAGGACGATTTCACCTTCGACATTCAACTGGAAGCGAGCTTGCAAACTTCATCCATGAATGCGGCGCACATCATCACGCGGACCAACTTTCAAAATCTTTACTGGAGCATTGCCCAGCAACTCTCCCATCACACAGTGAACGGCTGCAATCTGCAGCCCGGCGATCTGCTAGCCAGCGGAACAATCAGTGGAGCAACTGAAGAATCGCGCGGTTGCATGTTAGAGCTGACCTGGCGCGGCGCGAATCCGTTAAAGCTACCGAGTGGCGATACGCGCAAATGGCTCGAAGACGGAGATCGACTGACCATCACCGGCTGGTGCCAGGGCGACAGTTATCGAGTCGGTTTTGGCGAAGTAAGCGGGTGTATTATTGGAAGTAACAAGTGACAAGTGAGCCGTGACAAGATCGACCTCAAGCCGACTGTTGTTTTTGCGCGATGGGTTTCCTGGATCGGACATCCGTTGGTTTTCATCAGTCTTTCCGTGGGCATTATCATTGCCTTGCGCCTCGCCAATCCCGCCGGTCTGACGCTTTTGCTGACTCTGTTGGTAACGGTGATTCTGCCGATGGCGCTTTTGCTTTTTCGCGGGTTCCAATCAGGCCGGTGGAGCGATCCGGATGTTTCCGTTCATGCTGAACGCGTCCGATTTTATCCACCGGCGATTTCAATTTCGGCCGTGGCGGTGATGGTGCTTTTGCTATTGAGCGCGCCGCCTTTCGCATTGCGCGGCGCCACGATGACGTTGTTCCTGCTGATTATCGCTGCGCTAATCAATTTTCGGATCAAGCTGTCACTGCACGCGCTTTTTGCTTTCTATAGCGCGGTGATTCTATTTGTAGTCAATCCCATCGCCGGCGCGGTTGCCTTGGCGCTGGCTCTCCTCGTTTTCTGGTCGCGCCTTTATCTAAAGCGCCATGATCTTCTGGAAACGCTCGTCGGCACCTCCCTCGGGTTGCTAGGTGGACTGATCACGGCTTATTAGCCCGCTGGCCTGGCGTCGCCGCAGCGAAAGAAGCGGCTTAGTATCCTCGCACAACGTAATGACCACGAATCCACACTTGCTGCCCATGCCGCCATGCCCAATGACCAGGCTTCCAGACATAATACGTACGTCGGTACCAGTAACCGGGGCCGCGATAGTACGGACGATCGCCCACTGCGACCACGACTGAGCTTCCGCCGTAATATGGTCCGGGGCCGTAGTTAGGTCCGTAATAGCCCGGAGACGCGGAGTAATAGCCTTCGCAGCCTCCTGTGGAGAACAGGGCCGAAAGCAAAAGAACCAACAGAATCAGTCGTCTCGATTTAGTTTCCTTTTCATTCTCATTTGCCTTTCCGAGATAAACAGTGCTCATCTTCATATATTCATATTCGGTTTCGGCAGAATTTTACGCGCCTGCAATTCCACGGCCAAACGTCGTGCTGTCGCTGAGAATTTAAACAACGCCTTGATCGAGCATTGCGTCAGCCACTTTCACAAAGCCGGCGATGTTCGCGCCAACTACAAGATTGCCCGGATGCCCATATTCCTCGGCTGTTTCCCATGAGTTTTTGAAAATCGTGGACATGATGTGGCGCAAACGTGAATCAACTTCTTCGCGCGGCCATGGTAAACGCATCGAGTTTTGGCTCATCTCCAGACCAGAAGTCGCCACGCCACCCGCATTGGCCGCCTTGCCGGGACCGAAGAGTATTTTCTTGGCCAGGAAAAGATCGACACCCGCCGGCACGGTCGGCATGTTTGCCGCTTCGGAAACCAGATAGCAGCCGTTCTCGACCAATTTCTTGGCGTCTTCGACGGTGATTTCGTTTTGCGTAGCGCAGGGAAACGCGCAATCGCATTTAATCTTCCAGGGGCGCTGGCCGGATACGTACTTCGCGCGAAATTTCTTCGCGTATTCCGCGATGCGCCCGCGCCGGATGTTCTTGATGCTTTTGACCCAGGCCAATTTTTCCTCCGTGATCCCGTTCTTGTCGTAAATGAAGCCGCTGGAGTCGGACATGGTGACTGGCTTTGCGCCGCACTCGATCAATTTTTCCACGGTAAATTGGGCAG
This sequence comes from Candidatus Udaeobacter sp., assembly GCA_035651975.1. GTDB lineage: Bacteria > Verrucomicrobiota > Verrucomicrobiia > Chthoniobacterales > UBA10450 > Udaeobacter. The sequence continues at coordinate 1,860 of DASREQ010000024.1, read as the reverse complement.
CGTTGCCAGCACCCGAGACGGTGCAAACTTTACCTTCGATTGTTTCGTCGCGCGTTTTAAGCATTTCCTGCGCGAAATAGACAGCGCCGTAGCCAGTGGCCTCTGGGCGAATCAGCGAGCCGCCCCAGCTAAGTCCTTTTCCGGTTAGCACACCTGTGAATTCGTTCGCCAGCCGTTTGTATTGTCCGAAGAGATACCCGATCTCGCGACCGCCCACGCCGATGTCGCCCGCAGGCACATCGGTGTGCGGACCGACGTGCCGGAACAGTTCGGTCATGAACGATTGGCAAAAACGCATGACTTCGGTGTCGGTTTTCCCTTTTGGATCGAAGTCTGCTCCGCCCTTCCCGCCGCCCATTGGCAGACCCGTAAGGGAGTTCTTAAAAACTTGCTCGAACGCGAGGAACTTAATGATGCTGGCACAGACAGTGGGATGAAAACGCAGGCCACCCTTGTAAGGTCCAAGGGCGCTGTTCATCTGGACGCGGAAACCGCGGTTGACCTGGATCTGGCCTTTGTCGTCGATCCAGGGAACACGAAATTGAATCATCCGTTCCGGTTCAACCAGACGTTCCAAAATTTTGGCGTCTCGGCACTTCTTGCTGCGCTGGATGACCGGCCGGATTGATTCCAGCACTTCGGTCACCGCCTGAAGAAACTCCGGCTCGTTAGGGTTGCGCTTTTTGACAATTTCGAGAACTTGCTGCACCAGGCCCATAAGAGTGTTACTTCTGCAGGTTATTTCCCTTGTAAGCAAATAAAAACAATGGTGGCGCTACGGAGCGCGAACCGCTGACTTGTCGCCGCGGGCGAACCGCTCGGGACATTTTCCGTTGGATCTGCCGGACTTGTAATTTCCAATTCCTTGTTTCTAATTGCTGTCTCCATACGCGCGATTAGCTCAGTGGTAGAGCACTTGCTTCACACGCAAGGGGTCGCTGGTTCGATACCAGCATCGCGCATATTGCTGTCCGCCGCGCTTGCTCTCCAGGGCGTCGCATTCTATCTAAAAGAATGTCCGAACATAAAATTACTCTCACCTGGAGACGCGGCGACACGCCGTTCGAGTATCAGAAATATTCACGCGATCATACCTGGAAATTTGACGGCGGCCACGAAATGCAGGCGTCGGCGGCTCCCGCTTATCTTGGAAACCCGAAGCTTGTCGATCCAGAGGAAGCGTTTGTGGCGTCGCTTTCCAGCTGTCACATGCTCACCTTTCTCGCGATCGCAGCCAAAAAAAAGTTCGTGCTCGACGAGTATATTGACGATGCGGTCGGTCACATGGAAAAAAATGCGGAAGGCAGACTTGCCATTACGCGTGTTACTCTAAACCAGCGGTTGAAATTCTCGGGCGAAAAACAACCCACCGCAGAAGAGATCAAGGAAATGAATCATGCTGCCCACGAGCAATGCTTCATTGCCAATTCGGTGAAGACCGAAGTCACAGTCGAAACGCAGACGTAAACCGCTTCGTTGTACTCCCGGCTCGTCGGGATGTCAGCGACCAATCACAGGCAAAAAAGGCGTTTGGCACAAACGCCTCTACAAGCATTCCGGATCGTGTAATCTGTGGCGCAGATAATGAGCCAGTCGTCCGACTCTCAACTCATGGAAAAAATCGTCAGCTTGTGCAAAAGGCGCGGTTTCATTTTCCAGTCGAGCGAAATTTATGGCGGGTTGAATGGCCTTTGGGATTACGGGCCGCTCGGTGTTGAGTTAAAGCGAAACCTCAAAAATTACTGGTGGCACGTGACCGTGCACGAGCGGGACGATGTCGTCGGTATGGACGGATCGATTTTGACGCACCCAGCCGTGCTGAACGCGTCCGGCCATGTCGAAGGATTTTCCGATCCGATG
>DASREQ010000023.1:0-3059 GCA_035651975.1 Candidatus Udaeobacter sp. | reverse complement strand
GGGAATCTACAATCAAGGCATCGAGGACCGGGTCGGCACGTTTGAGACCGATCTGCGGACCGCGGCGGATCAGCGCGCCTGGCTTCAGTCCATCGCCGGTCGTTACCCGGCGGTTGTTGCCGAAATCAATGGCGATATTGTCGGGTGGGCCGGCGCCAGTCGGTACTCTGCGCGACATTGTTATCGCGGCATTGGCGAATTCTCGATCTATGTCCGTCGCGACTGGCGAAGCCGGGGCGTGGGCGATCTGCTGATGGCGGCGCTCATCAGAGAAGCCGAACGACTGGGATTCTAAAAACTGCTGTCGCGCATTTTTCTGTTCAACGAGGCCAGCCGGGCGCTCTGCCGCAAACACGGCTTCCGCGAGGTCGGCGTGTACGAGAAACATGCGCCCCTCGATGGCCGCTGGCTTGATGTCGTCATTGTCGAACGGCTGATCGCCTCGAATTTCCGCGTCGCCAGTTCGTGAGTCTCGAGTCAGAATGAGCTCCCAACGATGATCAACAATGGCAGTGGCTATTCAATGGAAAGAAATAATCTGCCACTGACATTAAGCTGGACAACAACGTCCTCGTATTTCATGAATTTGATTTCACGGCACTAACGCGAGCTTAATTTGAAAGGAAGTTTCCAATGATGAAGCCATGCAGATCAATCACATTGATGGTGATGGCCGCTCTTGCAGCAAGCCAGATCCGGGCACAGGAATCTTTTTCTGTGCAGGCGGCAAACGGGTACGTGCGCAACAAGGATTGGAGCGGTTTGGTTCAGTATGCAACCAAGTTTACAGCAAGCGATCCGCGGTCGGAGCTGGCCTGGTATTATCTGGGAAACGCCTACGGGGTTGGGCTGCGCGATCCGGCGAATGCAGTTCGCGCATTTGAGAGGGCGGTAACGCTGAAGCCACAATGGCCGGAAGCCTGGAATGCGCTCGGTTTCACTTACCTCGACCTGAAACGCTATGCCGAGGCCGCCTCAGCTTTCCAGCGTTGTGTCGAACAGGCACCGGCGAAGTCTAATTACTGGCACAATGTGGCCTATGCCTACGCCGAGGCGAACAAACTGTCGCAGGCTGTTTCCGTGCTCGAGAAGCGACGCAATGCCGTCGGATCTTCGGCGACCGCTCTCGACTGGTATAACATGGGTAATGACTTCGCTGCCTTGGGGCGGTTGACGGATGCGATCAGCGCCTACCAGAAATCGTTAGAGCTGAATTCCCAGTACGGCGATGCCTGGAACAACTTGGGCGTGGCCGAACAAGAGCGTGGTAGTTTTGATGCCGCCCTTAATGCCTACCGGCGGGCAGCCGCGTTAGGCAATACTCTCGGGCAAAGTAACGCTTCAAATCTGCAATCCGGGCTCGCCGCGGCCCAGCAGCAGGCGCCTGGGCAGCATGTAACAGGGCAGATGGTTCGGGAATTCGTGCGCCAGGGCCAGGCGAAGGCCTTTCAAATCAACCACCCGGAATCGATCGCCCAGCCTTACGGGCATCCGTAGCGCGCAAGGGCAACTGCTATTCGGAAGCTCAACGGTCCTTGTTTCCCTCGTCGTACGGGTTTTCCGGGAGCTCATCCGAGTTCGGTCTGTGGTCCCGTTTTGCTTCGCGCGGTGTGATGCTGTGGATAATGCCGCCGATCTGCGGTTGAAGCTCGCTTTCCTGGGCTTTCGGGAACCAGTAGTGGAACTCGATGTACTTTTTTTGCGTTCTCAAGCTGATGATTCCGGCGATTGCCGTCACCAGCTGGCCCTTGCGCTGTCCATCTAACGTCACTCGTTTGATCTTTTCAATTTCACCTTTGCCGGTGAAGTTCTGCACTTTTTTACTGTTTGTTTCTACCGACACCTCATCATCTTTGAAGTAGTTAACTGCGCTTTCCAGCAGCGCGTCGCGTTCCTTGTCGGTATCGAGCTCGCGGAAGACTTCATCAATGTTCGTTCCCTCTGGGGCAATTCGGTCGCGTGATTTGTTCCCACTTTTTTGCAAACGCATGGGGAAGACCGAAACGACAACATGCGCCTGCCGTCCTGGACTCCAGCTGTCGATAAATTCGCCGCGTTGATCTGTCTCCCACGAATCGGGGAAAACAATCGAGCTAACCTTTTCATTGTCGAATTGCAGTTCCCATGTCTTGGCCAAAAGCGAAATGGAAAGGAGGGACATGCCAATCGTGGCAGCAGCGAGAAATGTTTTCATGCTTTTGTAGATAGAGTCGAGCGTATCAGAGCGATGCGCAGATCAAAGCTTATTTCTCATTATACACTAGCGGATTCAGGTAAACTGGCATCGCACATGCGAATTGGAGCGGTTACCGCGCCCAGTCACAAACGAAGTCGCTGTTCAGCATTCGTGCAGAGCGATGCTGGCGCCGACCCAGGTTTTGTCGATGTTGAAATCAACGCCCATCATTTTGCCCTGGCTCATCCGGACGAGGTTGTTCACGAGCGTCGGATCGCTGTCGTTCTCCGGCCACACAAACATCATCCGGATTTCAGCCTTCGATTTGTGACCATCCACGGTCGGCACAAACGCCGCGTATTCGATTTTCTTCTGCAGAATCCATTCGTGTGGATTTCGCAATCCAGCGATTTTTTCTCGCGTCGGTCCCATGTCCACGCCATGCCCGGCGAATGAGTAGAGCGGTTTCAGCACATAATTTTCAATGTTTTCACTGGCCGGAAACTTGTCCGCAAAGAACGCTGGTGAAGTGAATTCGGTTTTCAAAAACGGCAGCGAATGTTTGCTGACGCGAAAATACCAGTTGGGATGCCCCACCCAGGTGACATCGAGATCGTCCTGAAACTGGAATGACAGCTTCAAATCGGGCCGGCGCATCAGTTCATCGAAAATGACGCGGTTATAAATGCGCTCGATGCGCACGTGGCGTCCGTCGCGCTCGTAGAACAAATGCCGGCCGCGTTTGGTGATTTTGGTTACGCAAACCGGGCGCACACCGAGCAATCGTTCCGTGGCGGCGAAATCGACGCGGGTCTTTTGTTTTTCCGGCTCGATCTCCAGGAGAACGACATTTTCGGGCGCCACATCGGCCAGGATCGTGCGT
>DASREQ010000022.1:0-3356 GCA_035651975.1 Candidatus Udaeobacter sp. | reverse complement strand
AATGGCCAACGCTCGCGCCACCAAGGCGGAGGCGGTGCCCTGGAACAAACCGCGAGCGCGGCGTTCGCGATAATCGCGAGGCGCGCCCCGGCTCAGTGTAACATTGACCCAGCGTTGTAGAGTTGGAGGCAAGGGTGTGATTATATCCCGTTTGGCTGGTTGCGCCGCTTAATGTCTCATGTCACATCGCGGAAATTTCAACCTGCCTCAAGACGAGGCCAGGGGCGACTTCATGCTGTTTCCGAAAGAAAAATCACCCATATCGCTTGCACGAAAAGCCGCTGCCTATTTCGAAATGTGCAGCGTTTGGGAACTGACGATTTCGGCAGTTCTCGTGCTCTTCATGATGGGACTTCGAGTCGCGCATATTTTGCGACACAATTTCGACAGCGATGAGCCGCAATATCTGCATGTCATTTGGGGATGGACACACGGATTAATTCCGTATCGGGACCTGTTCGACAATCACATGCCCCTGTTTTACCTCATGCTCGCGCCCTTTGTTGGCTTGATCGGCGAGCAGGCCACCATCCTTTACCAGATGCGCTTCCTTTTACTGCCGGTTTATCTCGTCGCGGCCTTTTGCACTTATCGAATTGGAGCATCGTTATTTTCCAAGAGGGCCGGTATTTGGGCCGTGATTCTTGTCGGCCTTTATTATCGTTACCATTTTGTTTCACTGGAATTCCGGACCGACAATGTTTGGGCGTTGCTCTGGCTGCTCAGCGTCACAGTGCTGCTCAATGAGGCGTTGACGCCCCAAAGCGCAGTCCGAGCTGGTCTTTTGCTGGGACTTTGCTTTGGCGTCTCAATGAAGTCGTCGCTCTTACTGCTCGCGATTGCGATGGCTGCGCCGACCGCGTTGCTGCTCATCGGTCGGAGCCGGCTGGGATATTCCTGGAGCTATCTGATGCGGTGTAGCGGCGGCTTCCTTTTCTCTGTGGCGATTGTACCGCTTGCGATAATCGTATTCTTCGCGTTCAAAGGCTTGTGGCGCGATTTTCGATATTGCGTCTTCGATTTCAATTTCCTGGCGCGCGGCGCGGGCGACACGAGTTCCGTGTATAAGAGTCATCCCGCGTTCACGCTCACCCTGGCGATTCTGATCATTGGCGGCCTGGCTTGGAAATTAACACGCAACGTCGAAGATGCGGGCCGAGCTTTCCGGCGTGTGTTCGTGCTCATTCTATGCGCCGTGTATTTTTTGACGGTCAAAGTTTTATGGCCCGTAAGCAACCGCAGTTACTATTTGCCATTTTACCCGCTTGCGGCCGTCCTGGTGAGTGGCGCGCTCCTGGCTCTGGGCCGACAAAGCGTGCGCATCGGCCGTGGTTGGCGACGGATCTTTGCTCTGACACCGTTGCCAGCGCTTGTAGCGGTTGGCGAACTGATTCTTCTTGTTGTAAGCCAACCAGTCTGGAAAGACCGAACGCGACAGGAAACCGATTTGCTGCGCAACGTCCTGGCCCTTTTGAAACCAGAAGATTACGTTCTTGACTGCAAAGGCGAAACGGTTTTTCGCCGACGCTGCGTGCGATTGGTGTTTGAAACGATTACTACATCCGCCATTCAGCGCGGCTTGATAGCGGACGACACGCCCAGGGAATGTGTTCAAACGGGCACATGCGCTGTGGCTACGACGTTGATCAGAAGACTCCCGCCAGAGACACGTCGCTTTGTGAAGCGAAACTACCTCGCGGTGACGAGCAATTTGCGGGTGGCCGGCAAACCATTGAAGGCTCTCTCTGAGAGCGGTCACCGCTACGATTTCGTCGTAACGATTCCGGCCAGCTACAAAATCATTTCCCGGGAGAAACCCGTGTCAGGCACGCTTGATGGCATCCCATACCGAGGGGCGCGGTTTCTCGGCGTTGGGCTGCACAGGTTTGAATCAACAGTGAACGCGGACGACTTGATCCTTCTTTGGGCGCAAGCGGCGGATCGACATTTTATTCCAATGGCGCATCCTTCTCGACGACATGGTTGACTCCCCGCGCCTGATTGACCCCACGGCTGCTCCCGTGTTCCACGCACGTTCGAGATTACTGCTCATCGCGCCGCATCCAGATGATGAAGCCCTGGCCTGTAGCGTTCCGCTCCAGCGGGCCGTTGCGGCTGGCGCGGCTATCCAGGTTGTTTACGCTACGGACGGTGAAGACAATCCCTGGCCGCAGCGCGTCCTGGAACGCAAATGGCGATTAGACTCGGTTGATCGAAAGAGCTGGGCCGTCCTGCGGCGTACGGAGGCAATCGCTGCGCTGCGGACGCTTGGGGTTGATGATTCTGGCGCTCGTTTCCTTGGTTTTCCCGATCAAGGACTGACCAGGCTGCTGGTCACCGGTTGTGAGTCCGCTCTCGAAAAACTGGCCGCCACAATAATCGACTGGAATCCAACGGACCTCCTGGTGCCAACAGTCCACGACACACATCCCGACCATAGCGCGCTGGGTGTAATGTTGCGTCTCGTTCTCGCGCAATTGTGGGAGATGCGACCTGCGATGTCAGTTTGGGCTTACCTTGTCCACGGACAAAGCAAAGCTTTTGCCGCCCGAGCGCACGAGCTTTCACAACGCGATGCAGAAAGCGTCGCGAAGAAAGACGCAATCGGTTGCCATAAGACGCAACTGAAGCTGTCTCGCCGAAGGTTTTTGGCGTATGCGCTGCGGCCGGAACGCCTGCTTCGAGTCGTGCCACACGAGACATCCTTTCTCGAAAAGCCAGTTCAATCGGTTTCCCGACAATCCGACACCCTCCACTTCCGGTTTGTCTCATCACCGAAATTCGCGCCGGTTCCAAATCCGACGCTCTTCATCTTGGGTCGCGAAGAGGGTGGGCGAATTTGCTGTCTGCGCATGTCGATCCCCCGGCGTTCCTCAACGGTTGCAGTGTTTGACTGTCGTCGAGGCGAACCGGTGTGTCTGGCGCAATATCGAGGGGTCAGATTCGCAGGCGAGTTTACAGTCCCCCTGCAAATGTTTTCTCCAGAGAGCCTCCTCTTCGTCAAACTGGAACGTCGCTTGTTGTTTTTTGATGAGACCGGCTGGTTCGAAGTTCCCCCCTGCCCGACGAAACTAATCCAGCGGTCTACGGACCGGGCAGAATGCGAAGTGGAAATGCAACTGGTTTCTTGAGTACAGCGATCTGCAATACATCCGCCAACGGCAGCTCGAGCTTCGAGATGCAGGCTAAACTCGCTCTGATTTTCATCGCCGCGTTTGTCCTTTACCTGGTCTCGCGCTCGCCCGCCCTGGACGAGTGGGACTCCGTGCAATTCGCGCTGGGCTTGCGTGAGTTTAACCTTTGGAAACATCAGCCGCATCCGCCCGGTTATCCGCTCTATATTTTTCTGGGCCGTG
>DASREQ010000021.1:0-69498 GCA_035651975.1 Candidatus Udaeobacter sp. | reverse complement strand
CTACCTGGGCGTGGAGCGAGGGGGCGCTAAGAGCTAAGAGCAAGGCCCCAATGGTTGCGACTGCGCAGCGGTGAGTATTGAGCGTTGGACGTTGGAGGTTGCGCGTTTTGGAGGAAGCGAGGGATTTCATACGTTTGTCCTTCTATTGCCCAGGTGGGGGCACTTCGAATCGCACCAGCGCGATGATGTGTGGTGAGTCCGCGTCGGCGTTGGGATCGACCACAATTACCCGGTGCACGCCGGGTTGGGTAGTGACAGAAAACGAAAATGCCAGGGACCCGTCCACAGCAACGGTAGGCGTGCCGCCATCGCTGGTGACCGTACCGCCATCAAGCGCTTCAACCGCGACCGGCTTCCCAGCCATGCTTACAGGGAACTGCAAGGTCACACTGGACTCCGTCCCGGCGTCCACGGTGACAGTTTCGAAGCTTCCTGTGTCGCTTCCGTCACCCTGAATAATGACACCATCCTGAGTGATCTGATCGGACTGGGCCACGGGCGCTTCCTGGGCAGTGGCCATGCAACAGATACCAAGCCAGAGGCAGATGGCTGGCAGGATGTTAAACAACATTGTTTTCATATGTTTGTTCCTTTCATGCGGTTGATTGGGTAAAATGATGCTGGATGCACCGCCAGCTTGATCCTTGATGCCGGATAAAACGGGTGGTACGCCTCGACACAGCGAGGCGGCTACAGATGAACGGCGGCCGGATGAATTCGAGGCGCCTCTTAGGTTGACAAGAAAAAAGCTTGCCCTCCCACCGGCTGGTGCGGCAAAACTCCGACGCTCCGACGCTCCGACGCTTTCATTCTAGGGGGCACGTTGAGCGAGCCTTGTGTCAGAAAGCGGTCGTAGGTGTCAAGAGGAATTTTTTGCTTCGCGAATCTTCGGGCAGCGCCGTTCTCAGGACTAACGCTTCGGGTAATCCTGCCGGGGTCCCGTTCCTAGGGAATAACCAGGGTCTGGCCCACCGTGAGCTTTTTGGGATCGCGAATGCTTTTCCTGTTTGCGTTCAGGATCTCTTTCCAGCGCCTGGGTGATTTATAAAACTTTCGTGAAATGGAGAAGAGCGTATCGCCTGATTGCACGACGTAGCTTCGGTCTCCTTTCCTGGAAACGGTCTTTTTTGAGCTTGTGTCGCTTGCCTGTGCCGATTTGTCGGTAGTAGTTCGCACCGGAACCGCGCGTGCTTCAAGTTCCTTGTGCAGATTAAGGTTCTCATTTCGCAATCGTGCCGCCTCGGCTCGAGTGATAACGGAATCGCCGGACAATGCGGTCAGTGCAGCAATTTCATCGTGTTTTATTGAGCTCTTGACGTCAGCGGCATGTGCGCCGGTCGGGCTTAATTCGAGGTAACGCCTGAAATGATGCAGGGCACTCACGGGGTCGTTTAACTTGTCGTCATAAAGAAGAGCCAGTTTGTAGTGAACTTCAGCATTCCGAATGCCTTCGGAATCATCGAGTGCCGCCTCATACAAGTTGATCGCGCGCGCAAAGTCTCCCTGCTCCGATTTAGTGTCTGCGTCCTGGACCAACTGCGCCTGGCGCGAAGCGCCTATGCGATCGCAGGCAGTTAAGCCAAACATAAGAAGAGTAGGTAGCCAAACACGGGCCCCACGGATCATCCCAGACAATGGAAAAATCGAGCACGCAGGCAGAATCTTGTCACGGCACCACATTGTCGCCAATTTGCTTACTTGTGACCCCACGCGCACTTCAATTCTTTTTCTGCATCGGAACATTGATTTTGCTTGCGCCCCTGCGCGGGGCCCTTTCGGTCGGAGCAACTTACCCGCTCAGTTTTGTCGATATTGATGGAAACAAACATTCTACAGCTGATGGGCATCTGACTGTAATCGTGCTGACGACGCCTGCAGATAGGGAAAAGGCGCGCACCGTGGGTGACCGTGTTCCGGAATATTGCCTCGGCAACCCAGATTACAGGATGATCACTGTTATTCGTTTTGCGAGAAGACACACCGTGGTAGGGCGAAAAATCGCCACTGCGTTCATCCGGCACCAGGTTAACCAAGAAGCAAAACGGCTGCAGACCCGATATGACGAAAAGAAGATTGTGCGCGAGGCGCGAAAAGACATTTTCGTTGCAACTGATTTTGACGGCTCAATATCGTCGCAGCTTGGCGAACCGGAGGGAGCAACGGATTTCCGCGTTTTCGTGTTCGGACGAAATGGCGAATTGATAGCCCTATGGCGTGGAGTGCCGAGTGCGGATCAATTGGCCGTCGCCTTAAAGTAGTGGTCAACTGAAATCCTCCCTTAGTATTTCGGCACGCTCGGATCGATTTGGTCCGACCACGCATCGATTCCACCTTCAAGGTTGTAAACATTTGCAAAACCGCGTTGCTGCAGCAATCGCGCAGCCTGCGCGCTCCGCTTTCCACTATGGCAGTGAACTATGATCGGCTGCTCGCCGCCCAGCTCGTCCAACCGTTCGGTAATTTCTCCCAGGGGGATCAATTTCGCGCCCTCGATCCGGGCAATTTCGTATTCAAACGGTTCGCGCACATCGATTAATTCGAATCGTTCTCCCGCATCCATCCTTCGTTTTAGTTCGTGCGGGGACATCTCCGGTATCGTTCCCTCGTCTCGCACTCCGCAAAACTGTTCGTAGTCTACAGGCGAGAAGATTGTCGGTTTCTCGCCGCAGACCGGACATTGCGGATCGCGCTGCAGATTGAGTTCGCGAAATTTTACCTTAAGCGCATCGAAATGAAGAAGACGTCCAACGAGTGGCTCGCCGATGCCCAAAATTAGTTTCAACGTCTCAATTGCCTGCAGCATGCCGATAATCCCCGGCAAAACGCCAAGCACTCCCGCTTGCGCGCAGTTCGGAACGGACTCCGGCGGTGGCGGCTCGGGAAAGAGGCAGCGATAGCAGGGTCCGCCCAAATGGGGCGCGAACACCGTTGTCTGTCCCTCAAAACGGAATACGGAGCCGTACACATTGGGCTTTTGCTCGAAAGCACAGACGTCATTTGACAAATATCGCGTCGGGAAATTATCCGATCCATCAACGACCACATCGTACCTGGTTACAAGTTGGGACGCGTTTTCACTGGAGAAACGACACTTGTGTAATTCGATCTCGATCTGCGGATTGACGTCGTGCAAGCGATCCCTCGCCGATTCCAGTTTGCCACGACCGATGTCCTTTGTTCCGTGAAGAATTTGGCGCTGAAGATTGGACAGATCGACGTTGTCGAAATCGACAATCCCGATGGTTCCAACGCCAGCGGCTGCCAGATAAAGAGCGGCCGGCGATCCAAGTCCTCCGGCACCGATGCACAACACGCGAGCAGCTTTGAGTCGATTTTGTCCCTCGGATGTAACCTCGGGCATGATGAGATGGCGCGAGTAGCGTTGCAATTCCTCAACGTCCAACCGCATCGCGCTGCTGCGCTCGTCATCAATGATGCTCCGATTCATATGCAGGCGATACTTTAGCACAATCTATCGCGGTAACTCTGAAGCAGAAGGAGCCAATCCCTTCCGCAGCTCTACTCCGTTACCGTTACGGACGTACCTACCGGAGCGTTCTCGAAAAATCTGATCGCCATCTGCCCTGGCAGGCGAATGCAACCGTGCGAGGCAGCGAATGGGGGAACGTAACCCTGATGCATTGCGTAACCGCCTCGGAAAAACATCGCATACGGCATTCGGGCGCCGTCGAAATGTGCACCGGGCGGCTTGCGATCCTTTCGACAGTCAATGTTTGATCTCACGACGTTGCCGTAATCATCCACATAATCCCCGAATACAGTTGAGACATGACCTGCATCTTTTGACAAGACTGTGTAGTGGCCCGGCGGTGTAGAAAACCCTGGCTTTCCGGTGGAAACAGTGGATTCGCCAACCAAACGTTTGCCCTTGTAAAAGTAAGCCTTCTGTTCGCCGATATGAACGACGATCTTCGCTGGCCCGGAAGCGCCTTCGTCGTTCCACCAACCCACTTCAGTCGCGCGAGGGAAAGGACCTTCTGGAACAGTCTCGCAACCGCAAATGATCGCGGCGATCAGGCCTGCGCCTGCAATGCGGAGGAAACAACCAGGGTTCATGAAGGCGGATATTTATCCGCGTTTAGTTAGGCCGCTTCAACTTAAATTATGTGGCAACCGGGAATGTCCGGAGGCGCGGCAGACTTGGGTCGAAAACGACGACCGGCGCGCCTGGGCAAGGCAGGTAGCTAAGTGACGCGCAGAGGCAAACTCTTTTCCATACGGACGACATTGCCGGCGGGAATCGGCGGAAAAGATCGACGACGGCGGGTCAAGGCCGGTTTGACGCCTCAGGCTGACAGAAATACGGTGACTCTTATGACCACTGTGCAGCCGCCGATTAATTTGGAGGATTGGATCGAGGAGAACCGCGAAAAATTCAAGCCACCGGTGAGCAATCGCTATCTCTACGACGGCCGCGATTTTTTCGTTATGGTGATCAAAGGACCCAACGCGCGTAACGATTTCCACCTCGTCGATTCGGAGGAATATTTCTATCAACTAAAGGGCGACATCAAGGTGCGTGTCCGCGAAGACGACCGCATCGTGGACCATATCGTCAGAGAAGGAGAAACATTTTTCATCCCGCCGAATGTGCCGCACTCCCCGCAGCGTCCGCCCGATACGATTGGTGTCGTGGTCGAGCGCCGCCGGCCGCCGGGAGAAAAAGAGCACGTTATTTTTTACTGTGAGAATTGCGACGCATTGGTTGAAGATATCCATTTCGACTGTGCAGACATCGTTGAGCATTTCAGCCAGGCAATGCTCGATTTCTGGAATGACGATGCGCGTCGCACCTGCAAGAAATGCGGCAAGAAAGTCGAAAAAGCGCAGCCGGTGGAATCGCTATAGAAACTCGGTCAAGAGCAAGAGCAGGAGGAGGGATAAAGGTGCGGCCCTTTCTGTTTTCGATGTTGAGCGTTGGACGTTTGCTCGTTTGAATGAAAATCGACCTCCATACTCACATTCTGCCGCGCGATTGGCCGGACCTCGACGCGAAATACGGTTACAGCGGATTCATAAGGCTTGATCATTACAAGTCTTGCTGCGCTCGCATGATGATCGGGGACCGCGTCTTCCGCGAGATCACGGACAACGTTTGGGATCCAAGGCGCCGGATCGAAGAGATGGACGCTGCCGGCGTTTCAATGCAGGTACTCTCCACCGTGCCGGTGATGTTTAGTTATTGGGCGAGGCCAAAGGATGCCCTCGATCTTTCGAGATTGTTAAATGATCATATCGCAGAAGTCGTCAGGAAAAATCCAAATAGGTTCGTCGGCCTGGGAACGGTCCCCTTGCAGGATGTCGATCTGGCCGCTCAGGAACTCGAACGTTGCGTAAACCAGCTGGGTTTGCGTGGCGTCGAGATCGGCACACATGTCGATCCAAATGAACATTGTCACGGCGCAGATTGCCGGAACCTGGATCATGGTTCGCTCGACGTAGTCTGGAAAACCGCGGAGCAATTCAACGCCGCCATCTTTGTTCATCCGTGGGATATGATGGGCAAGGAACGCATGCCCAAGTACTGGCTGCCCTGGCTTGTTGGCATGCCGGCGGAAACGTGTCTCGCGATTTGTTCCATGATCTTCGGCGGCGTTTTCGAGCGGTTCCCGAAGTTGCGTGTCGCCTTTGCCCACGGCGGCGGTGCATTTCCGTTTACCATTGGTCGCATTGAGCACGCGTTTTATGTTCGCCCCGATCTGGTCGCGATTGATAACAAAATCAGTCCGCGGAGTTATTTGGCCAATGCTAAAACGTCTGCGCGATTTTATGTCGATTCACTGGTCCACGACGCCGGCGCGCTCAGAACGCTTATCACACTCTTTGGTGCGCAACGTGTCGCGCTCGGTTCGGATTATCCTTTTCCGCTAGGCGAAAAATGCGCTGGCAGCCTCATCGAATCGACGAACTTTTCAGCCGAAGAGAAAACGCAACTGCTTTCAGGCACTGCCCGCGAATTTCTTGGCCTTTGACTTCGATGTTGGATGTTGGGCCTCGAGCGTTCGGCGTTTGCCCGGTGCCGTTACATTTCGTGCCTGATGGCCCACAAGTCGTGAAATACCGGCCTGAACAGCGACTCCTTCAAAAACGGGACGCCGGGCGATCCGCCCGTGCCTTTCTTCGCGCCGATAGTTCGCTCGACTAGTTTGACGTGCCGATAGCGCCACTCCTGGATGCCCTCATCGAAATCGGTCATTAGTTCGAATAGAATCGAGCATTCCGGCGAATTCTTGTACAGCCGAAGAATTTCGGTCTGCACCCGCTCATCGGGCGCATTTGGTCGCGTCAGGTCACGGTTCTTTAAGTCCGCCGGGACCTGTGCGCCGCGCGTTTCCAAGAAATCGTAGAAATGATCCACCACACTCCGTTCATCCAGCAACTGTTGAAGCCGATCATAGCCCGGGAAATCCGGTTTTAGATACTTCACTGTTGAAGCGCGCTTGTATCCGAGCATGAACTCAACTTCCCGGAACTGCACCGATTGAAATCCCGATGCCGTCTCGAGCCGGTCGCGAAAACTTGAGAACGACGAAGGCGTCATCGTTTCAAGGATGTCTATCTGTGCAACCAAGACCTTCATAATTGTCCGTACACGTTTAAATGTGTGTATGGCGCCGAAGAGATCGCCCGCCGAAAAATTTCTTTTTATTTTCTCGAACTCATGGAGCAACTGCTTAAACCAAAGCTCATAGGTCTGATGAATGATGATGAAGAGCATCTCATCATGTTCCGGGGGGCTTGAGCGCGGTTTCTGAAGGGCAAGCAGGTTTTCCAGATCGAGGTAACTGGCGTACGTAAGCGAAGGCATGAGTGCATGCTCGCCGCAACGCTTTACCGTTTCAACGATTTAACGCTTTAACGAGGCGAAGCCGCGCTGGATCCTCCCATTACAAAACCTGATTCTTTTCCGTCCTAATCCAGAATCCAGGATCGAGAATCCAGTATTGCTTCTGTGCTTCAATTTATGAAGCGAAGATAATAACGGTCCCATGCCGCCGGAATGCTTTCCCGCGCAGAGTACGGTCCGGGTTCATACGCGCGGGATGCGATGCCTTGCTGGCTCAACTCGCACACATGCCAGTCCTGCTTGTTGATCGTGTCCCAAAATTCAACCGCATCATCGGGTTCAAAATCGCTGCGTTTGAATGCTTCCGGATTGAACAACCAATCACAGAAGAGCAGCGTCCGCTGCGCTGATTGCGGCCGAAGTTGATGCACCATCACATAATCCGGATGCAGGCTCAGCAGCATGTTCGGGAAAATCGAATAATAGAAAACTAGCCGGAAATCTTCGTCGCCAAAGTCGCCCACCGGCACGGCGCAGGCATTCCCGCTCATCGTCAGGCTCTTGTTCTTATTGATTCGCATGAATCCGCCGAGGAACGGTCCTTTGGTCAGATCATTCTCCGCCGAATCAGACGGCGAGATTTTCGAAAGCTCCGGATGCACTCCAAGGCAGTGATAGCACTCCGAATAATTTTCGAAGATCAATTTCCAATTGGCTCGTACATCATACTCGATCCGTTTCGCCGAGCGAAGCGCAGGCAAATTCCAGCGCGCAAATTTTCCCGCTAATGGGATGAACCATTCTTCCAGCGGAGCAGGGGAATCTGCCAGATTTACGAAGATGAATCCTTCCCACAAACCGAGATGCACCGGACATAGTGAATAGTCAGTTTTGTCAAAGCCGGGAACATCATCCATGTGCGGAGCACCGATCAACCTTCCATCAAGCGCATAGGTCCACGCGTGATAAGGACATTGAATTGCCGCGGCCTGGCCGTTCGTGTTTTCGATTAGTCGGCTTCCGCGATGCCGGCAGACGTTGTAAAACCCACGTATCCCTTCGCGTTTATCCCGGACAATGACCAGGCTTTCACCAGCGACTTCTGAGATGAGATAATCGCCGGGTCTTGCGATCTGACTTTGATGGCCAACGAGCACCCATTGTTCGGAGAAGATCTTCTTTCGCTCCTCTGCAAAAATCTCGCAGGAAACAAAATATCGTTGCGACAAGCTCTTGCCGCCAGCTTCGAACGTCTCAATCGTCTTGCGAAATCCGGATGCTGCTTTTGTTTGTGTTTGAGGCATCGATTCTGGATTCTAGATGCTGGATACTGGATGACAAAACTTGAATCCGGATGATCCCATCAAGCGCCTAGCATCGAGTACCGCGGTCGTTGCCACGCGACTCGATATCGAGCGTCGAGCGGGATGTACGGTGTTTTCTTCGAGCTTATGCGAGCACCGCTCGATGAAACTCGTACCAATCGTCCAGATTATTGAGATTCACTGCGTCTTTAGGGGCGGCCGCGTCATCAGCCAGGCCGCAGGCCCCCAGGACCCGCTTGCGCGTTTCATCATCGTGAATGTAACCGCGCACTGCGGCGTTATGCTTTTCAACCGCGTCCCGATTGAGCGACTTCGCGTTTTTCTTCACCCACGCTTCGAACTCCGGATAGGTCGGTTTATTCTGTTTGATGTAATCTTTAACTGCCTGCTCTTCGAGTCCGAGCGCGGCACAAGTCATCGCATCAAATCCTCTGCCGATGCCCGGATAACCAGGCGCGAGTTTACCCTGTGATTCAAGCGAGACCTTTAGCCAGAGTCGGGGAAGATGAAGAACCCCAAGTGGCCCGGCAACGCCGGAGCTGATCATTGGAACAAATGTGTCGGCCATAGTATGATTTTGTTAATCCTGGCTCACGCGAATTGCAAGTTATCGTCGCGCGGAGAGCGTTCTCTTTCGCCGCGAGATCTGTTATAATGTCATTCTGAGCGAAGCGAGGAATCTAGGATCATCTTTTTCGGAGGGCTCCAGTTAAGCCAATAAGTCACAGACATTTTCCCTTCACTCAACATGACAGTGCGACTTATGGGACGAGTTGATGAAATCTTCGCTTTGCAGAGGACCTTCAATCGCTCTGGATATCCGGCTTTGGTAAAGGCGAGGAAATTTCGACCTGTGTAACTTTGCTGTCTGGCTCACGGCTGGCCTCGAGTTCCACGTCCTGCTTGGGATCGGTGCGCGTGCTGAGAAACAAGATTCTCGTGATCTTGTCGTTAACACTGATCTTGTTAAGGCTCTGATTGAGATTGTTCGCCCGAGTTGCTGCCGCCTGCCAGCTGTCCGCTATTTTCTCTGGAGTAAGCGGTGACGTGCCTGTCTGAACGATTTTTACCTGGTCATCGACGATTTTTCTCGTTGGCGCTCCAGCAGCCTTGAATTCGGGAGTAGCTGGTGTCCAATCGGGTAATACGACCGGTCCCGGCGCTTCGAGTTGCTTCTTCAGCGCCGCCTGCAGTTTTTCCTTTTCACGTTTTTCCTGCTCCTCCTGCCGGGCTTCTTCTTCTTTCGCTTGGGAAAGCATGTCCGCGAGTTTTTTCTTTGTGTCTGGCGACGTCGGGTTGTCTTTCTGAAGCTGTTTTGCTTCCTTCTGCATTTCCTCCGCCTCCTTTAACATCTCCTTCAAATCAGGATCGTTTTGCGGATTGTCCTGTGCGCGAAGAAGCGGGGTGAAAAGCAGGCAGCTGATGGTGAAAACAGAAAACAGGCGCGTTTGTGGGTGCATCACAGAAAAATACCAAGCCCGCCCGGGTGTTTACAATTCAAATGAACTAACTGCGGGCCATGGACTAGCCCCCTCGAGCAGCAGATGATGGCGCTCCATTTTTGGCCGAGCTGTTTCGTCCATCGTTTTGTCGGTCGCCCACGCATTCGTCTCGCCAAAGTCCAATAACTACCTTTATTATTGACGATATCGGATATTACGATATCGTGATATTATATGAAGATCTGTTTTACCATGTGTGCCTGTGGCCTTGCGCTGGTTCAAGTGGCATCGGCCGGAGAAGCGAGAACAACAGTGCCCGAACAACGGACACAATCCTTCACAATCGCATTACACGGTGCGGTCGCCGATGTGACGCCCCTTTTTGGACCGGTGCTTGAGGCAGAGTGGGCACCAGATTGGGCGCCGCGTTTCATTCACCCGGCGCAGGGCATACAGCGCGAGGGTGTCGTTTTCACAACGGCAAGCGGCCACGGAAAGGATCGGCTCTGGCTGCTGACTACCTACGACGTTACGAACGGAAGGGTGGAATATGTGGTTATCACACCTGCGTTGACGGCTAACGAGATCAAGATTCACGTCGTTCCCGACGGCGAGCAGCATTGCAAAGCAACAATCACGTATCGGCGTTCCGCGTTGGCTTTGGAGGGAAATGAGGAGGTTGCCAAGCTGGACGCACACTGGGCAGAAGAACAGCGGATGCATTGGGAAACGGCCATCAACGAAGCGCTGGCGAAGGACGGCATTCATGACTGACGTGGAATTAACACGGTCGCTTGAACGCGGTGAAATCGCCAACAGAGATTTCCATCATGTTTCGCACCTGCACGTAGCGTGGGTCTATCTCGGCGAATCCTCATCGGTGCAGCAGGCTGCCAATAAGATGCGCCAGGCGCTGCGCCGATTCGCCGCGGCCGGCGGCAAACCGGAAAAATATCATGAGACCATCACATTATTTTGGGTGAATTTTCTCGCACGCGTACGCGCGGCCGGTTGCGGAGAACGCCTGGAAAAGATCGTGCATGCTAATCCGCAATTGCTGGAAAAGGATTTTCCGCTCGCCTACTATTCGGCAGAACGGCTTTTCAGTGATGAAGCGCGAACCTCATGGGTGGAACCGGATCTGAAGCCGCTTTCAATCGATGCCACTGCGACTTGTACACCCAGTCCACCGTGCGACGCACCGAATCGGTCTTTATCTTGATGACCTGAGGGAACGCGGGTTGACGCAGGGAGAAGCGCATATATTAGGGTTGCTTGCTCATTCCGGTCGCGCCAACGTGGGTGATCTCCACCGCGGCCTCGCGCACAAGAGATCGACTTTAACCAGCATTCTGGATCGGCTGGCAAGGCGAGGGTTCATCACGCGCGCAGTCGGCAAAACAGATCGCCGCACGTTCGTCGTGAGCCTAACTGCAAAAGGGCGAAAACTGGCTCAGCGCGTCGAGCGTCATTTATCCGCATTGGAACGCTCTGTTATCCATCGCGTTAGCGCCGTCGATATCAAGGGTTTCAACGAGGTCATCGCTGCCCTGGAACAGGAAGCACATCGGCGTGTTGACTCAAGAGGGCCTCGAGCGAGTCTCAAGCGCAAGAAAGCAGCTCGTTAAACTCGACGGCTTTAAAGCCGTCAGGTTTTTCTGAAGCGACAAATTAAATTCAGGATTTCATTGTCGCGTAGACCGGCCGAGCAAAACTGAGAGTGCCAGGATTCCCAACAAGACAAGAGTGACGAGAGCGGTGTAAAGAATTCGATCTTGCAGACGGGCACGTCGCGCCGCTTGCGCGTACGGGATACGGGTGAAGGTGACCATCGTATATAGGGGCAGATACACGCCAGGCAATGCGCCTTCGAGCAGATGGTCGAGTTTCTTTTTCGCGCGAAATGTCCTGGAGGCGGTTTTATCGCGCATCTCAATAAAATTTCCGATCGCCAGATCGGCGAGTGCGTTGGCATTCTCTTTTCGCCGTGAAAAATATTCCGCGAATCCGCGTTCGCGATCATTGCCGAATTTTTCCAGACATTCGTCGAGCACGACGCAATCTTCGAATGCAGCGTTCATTCCCTGCCCGTAGAACGGAACCACGGCATGGGCGGCATCGCCGAGCAGACAGACCCTGTCACGGTGATACCACGGCGCACAACGAATCGTCACAAGTGAGCCGGTTGGGTTGTTTTTGAAATCTTCGAGCAGCGTCGGCATGAGGGGAACAGCGTCAGGAAACTCTTCATCGAAGAAGCGTCGAATATCGTCATCTGTTTTCGTTGTGGCGAAACTGCGCGGGCCTTCAAATTCCCAAAAGAGCGTACAGGTGAACGAGCCGTCCGGGTTCGGCAGCGCGATCATCATGAAACTTTTGCGCGGCCAAATGTGAAGTGCGTTTTTCTCGATTCGCCATGCTCCATCCTGCGCAGGCGGGATCGTCAGCTCTTTATATCCATGCGCGAGATAGCTCTCGTTGTATTGGAAATTCTCGATGTTTCGCTGCATGGAGGCCCGCACCGCGGAGAAAGCGCCATCCACTCCGACCACTGCATCGCCACGCACGGTCAATTTGCCGGCCTCTGTTTCCAACTGGCATACGGCCTCGTTCAGATCGACGTCAGTACATTTGTGATTGAAATAAACTCGCACATTCGAACGCTGTGCCGCTTCGATGACCGTGGTGTTAAGCGAAGCGCGCCCAATCGAATTGATGCACTTCCTGGGATCGACATCATAAGGCGCGAAATGCAGTGTGCCGGATTTGTCATGAATCATCCGGCCGCGCATCGGGATCGCGTGGCGCAGCGCTTCGTCAGCGATTCCGATTTGTTCGAGGGCGTGAATGCCACGCGTCGAAATCGCCAGATTGATCGAGCGTCCGCCAACAATGTTGCCTTCCCGGGGATCGGCCCGTCGCTCGTAGAGATCGACATCATAGCCGCGGCGTCCCAGATATGCTGCCAGTAATCCGCCGGCAAGGCCGCTGCCAATGAGAACAAATTTAGCTGCCATCCAGGAAATCTTAACCGACGGACAGGGACTGGCGTGAGTTCGTCCAGATCGCCCCGCCGCACATCTACGGCACTATCGGCTGGCTCGAAAGGTCGTTACTACGCTGCTCATTCCGGGCCGATTTCACTTCATTTACTTTGCTGGCCGCCGCCGCTCTCTTGGACTTCGGCTTGGCTGGTTCGTAATCCTGTAACCACGCGCTCCATTGCATGTTTTCTCGCCATGCAGTGATTCCGGAATGGCCGTAATGCTGTTCCACTTCGTACTCGTCATCTTTTACGACTGGGCACCAGAATAACCGGCCAGCTCTCCGCCAGCCATCGATAATGATTCCGTCATGGAAGGGTTGATTACGTGCCGTTATGACCAGGCAATTGTTCTCGCTCGAAGTATGGTCGTAGGCTACGCCCCAGTGGAGCACGAGCGTCTTGGGCTTGAGTTCTTTTAATCGCGCTCCAATATCGGCCGCCCAATGGCCGCACCAGCCGCGTTTTCGCAGGCCAACGTTGACCAGGAAAGCTTGTAACTCCGGGTTTAGGACGACGTGATATTCGCGGGCGAGGCGGCGTGCCGTGGTATGAGCGCTCAACGATATTTGTTCGGCCTCGCCGGGATCGACGTCGGGCGCAAGCTTCGTGAGCGCCTTAGCCAAATCCTTTATCGATCGCTCGTCTCCGGCCCACGTCGGATGAATCAGGACAAGGAACACGGCAACCCACATAACGGGGCGTATCATTTTCGGCATGTTCATTCCTGGTCAGGGTTTTCGCATCTCTTGAATGCAATTGCAACGATAACCGCACGCCGGGTCAGCTAACACAGATTCATTTTTCGCGAATCCCAAGAGTGCTCACAAAAAAGCTGGAGAAGACCATATGAAAACCAAGAGCAACGAGTGTCGCGCCTGGCACGACTAGTCGCATCGTATCACAATCCTGGCTAAACACGAGCGGCATTCGAACCGGCGATTTGCTTTGCGATGTATCCAGCGCTTGCGCCCGACCGGCCTCCAATTTTTCGTCCCATTTTGCGAGATCTTCGACGGTGAAATACAGGCTGCCGTCCGCGGTTGAATTCACGCTCGGTGAAACCCATTGCTGATTCTTGAGAACGTCACCGTTGAGAACGTATCCGGCTGTGCGATTCTCCGCTGTGGCGATAGTTGTTGTTCCAAGTACAAGCGCGCCCGACAATGAGCACCTTCATTCCTCGGCGAGTATTCGCGAAAAACGCCAGACGTCCTGGAACGTGTTGTAGAGCGGTGTAGGGGCGACTCGGATCACGTTCGGTTCCC
The DNA here is from genome assembly GCA_035651975.1 of Candidatus Udaeobacter sp. GTDB lineage: Bacteria > Verrucomicrobiota > Verrucomicrobiia > Chthoniobacterales > UBA10450 > Udaeobacter. The sequence continues at coordinate 55,612 of DASREQ010000021.1, read as the reverse complement.
GAAAATCGCATTTCACGCCCGCGGCTTGAAGTTTGCTGAATAATTCCTTTGGATGCTCGTTCGCCAGGATCGACAATTGGCAACCCCGAGCTTCGGGCTCGCGCGGCGTGATGACGGTAAACTTTTTCGATCCGATCTCTTTTAACAGAAATTCAAGATAGCTGGTAAGCCTGACTGACTTTGCGCGCAGCGGTTCCATTCCGCCTGCGTCGTCGAAGATCGCAAGTGACGCGCGCAATGGCGCCATTGAGAATATCGGCGGATTGCTGATTTGCCAGCCGTCGGCCGACGCCACCGGGATAAATTCCGGTTCCAGGTGCAATCGGAATCGCGTGTTCGGATCGTTGCCGAACCATCCGGCGAGCCGCGGCAGCTTGGTATTAGTGGCGTGACGCTCGTGCACGAACGCGGCGGCGACCGCGCCGGGACCTGCGTTCAGATATTTATACGAACACCAGACAGCAAAATCGACATTCCAGTCGTGGAGTGAAAGCGGCACGTTTCCGACGGCGTGGGCAAGATCGAACCCAACGACAATGCCGTGTGCTTGCGCTGCAGCAGTGATTCTCTCGATGTCGAACAATTGACCCGTGAAAAAATTCACACCGGCAAACATCACCGCTGCGAGTTGATCGGCGTGCTTTTCGATCAAATCGATTATGTCTTCGGTTCTGATTGTAAACTCATTCTTACGCGGTCGCGCGAGAATAAGCGAATCGTTAGGATCGAGCCCATGATGCCTGATTTGCGTTTTGATCGCGTACGTGTCGGAAGGAAACGCCGGCTCCTCCATCAAAATCTTGAAGCGCGATTTCGTCGGTCGATAAAAAGTCGCCATCATGAGATGGAGATTCACCGTGAGGCTGTTCATGCAGATCACTTCCAGCGGTTTCGCGCCGACAAGCTGCGCAGTCGGTTCGCGCAATGCCTGGTGATAGGTGTACCACGGCGTGTCGGCTGCGTGGTGCGCGTCGACACCAAACTTCGCCCAGTTGTCCAATTCCTCTTCGACAATGGCCCGGGCCGCCTTTGGCATCAGGCCTAACGAATTGCCGGCAAAATAAATCAGAGGTTTGCCATCTTTGCCGGGCGGAAGATAGAATTTGTCCCGGAAAGAGCGCAGTGGATCCTCAGCATCGAGTTGCCGCGCGAAACTTTCGTCAGTAGAAAAGGTCATAAGACGGCATCAAACGTCCAATGTCGAACGCCTAACGTCCAACGCTCAATTTCACGGGTAGGGACATCGCGCTACGATGTGTTGCCCCGGCGACCGAAGCGCGCCGTGCCTCCTCAGGCTAGCGGGCCACTTCCATGAATTCAATTGTCGTGCCATCAGGATCGCGAACGTACACGACGCGCTTACCGGCGTTCGGTCCCGCCTGAAGAGTTTGAGGCTTGCCGGCGGCCTTCCAACCGGAGGCGTTGATCGCGCGCAAGATCGTTTCGAGGTCATCGACGATAAGTGCGACGTGCACGAGGCCGACGTCGCACGGTTGAAGGTCGACATGCCGTTTACGCTCGGGCGGCGCGAGATATTCGAGCAGTTCGATCTTATGGCCACCCGGTGCTTTCAGGACTGCGAGCTTGATCTCAGCGCCTGAAACGCCAGTGATCTCACTGGCCATTTCACCGGTTTGATGCGCAGTATGTGAGAGCTCGAAGCCTAGCACGTCGCGCCAAAATCCCAGTGAGCGCTCAAGATTCGAAACAGTGATGCCGGTGTGGTCGGCGCCAAGAATGCGGAATTCGTTGTTGCTTGTGCTCATGATCGAAACCAAACGTTCAACGCCCAACGCTCAACATCCAACATCGAATTGAAACACGTAGTGACATGGCGCTGCGACATCCGGAGCGCAGCGCGCCGTTCCTACCCCACCGCCGCTATCACCTTCAGCTCGACCGCAATCGGCGTCGGCAACGCGCCGACCTCAATCGTCGTGCGTGTAGGGTTTGGTTTGCCCTCACCGGAAAAATATTGGGCGTAAAGTTTGTTGTAGATCGGGAAATCCTTTTTCATGTTCGTGAGGAAGACCGTGACATCGACGATGTCGTTCCAACTCGCGCCGGCGTCTTGGAGCACTAGGCGCACATTTTCAAACACAGCGCGGCATTGCGTTTCGATATCGTAACTGACGATGTTGCCAGCTGAGTCGAGCATCACGCCGGGAATTTCCTTGCTGCCACGCTTGCGCGGACCGATTCCAGAGAGAAACAACAGGTTCCCCACGCGTTTCGCATGCGGAAATGCGCCTACCGGTTCGGGCGCCCGCGAACTTTCGATGTTTTCGCTCATTTATCGGGATTGCAGATATAACGGATAAACCGAATTCCATCACGGAGACGAGATAGCGCAGCCGTTTTCTCAACCATGATTATGACCCATCGTGATGGCCTGTGCAGAGTTGAAACGTTTCACCGATCGCGCGCGCGCTTTGATCGCTTCCACTGCGCGATCGCGCGGCGGCGCGGCGGTCACAAGAGAATCGAGCAAATGTCGCGCGACATGAGCGACGTCATCGACGGCGCGATTGAAAGCTGCCTCGTTTGCCTTGGAAGGTTTCGTGAAACCGCTCAGCTTGCGTACGAACTGAAGCGACGAAGCGCGAATCTCATCCTCTGTCGCCGGTGGGTTGAAGTTGTGAAGTGTCTTGATAGCTCGGCACATATCCGACCATCGGCAATTGTCGATCAACGATCAACTCAGTTGTTCATTGGCCGGTGATCACGTCGACGATCCCGATTTTTTGGGCTGAGGATTTGGCCAACTGCGTTTTGTGCTTGGCGTGCTCGTCGAGGAATTTTTACAACCCAAGTCCGCGTGTAAGTAGGCGCCTGTGTCGCGATGCCTGCAGCAAAGCCCTTGTCGCGTGCTTCCCGAATTTCGTCCCAAGTGTCTTCGCTCATCGGGCGTCATTTCGCGATACAGACGTTCTTTGGTTCGGTGAAAAAGCGCAATGCTTCTTCGCCGCCTTCGCGACCGACGCCGCTCTGTTTCATGCCGCCAAAGGGAACACGCAGGTCGCGCACAAGCCAGCAATTCACCCAAACAGTACCTGTGTTAATCCGTTCAGCGACGCGATGGGCGCGACTTAGGTTTTGTGTCCAGATGCTCGACGCCAAACCGTAGTCGCAATCGTTGGCGTAATTGATTACCTCGTCTTCGTTGTCGAAGGGTGTGATAGTGACAACAGGCCCGAAGATTTCTTCGCGATTTGTCCGGCATGAGACTGGCAGACCCGTAATCACAGTCGGCCGAAAAAAATAACCCTCACGGCAACGTTCGTTGATCGATTCCGGCGCTTTACCACCGAGCGCTACCTTGCCACCTTCTTTCTGCGCCAAATCGACGTAGAACTTGATCTTCTCAAGCTGGGTCTTGCTCGCGATCGCGCCCTGGTCGGTCTTCTCGTCGAGGGGATCGCCCATTTTCAGTTGCGAAGCCTTCTCGATGAAGCGTTCCACAAAATCCCTGTAAGCGGAACGCTCGACAAACACACGCGATCCGCACAAGCAAACCTGACCCTGGTTTGCGAACGAAGAGCGTACGCTTCCAGCGATTGCCGCTTCCAGATCAGCATCCGCAAAAACAATGTTCGGGTTTTTCCCACCCAACTCGAGCGAGACTTTCTTGAATAGTGGCGCACATGCTTCGGCGACTTTGCGACCGGTCACGGTACCGCCGGTAAACGATATGGTGTTGATTTTCGGATGCGCGGTGATTGCTGCACCGACATTTGGGCCGGTGCCGTGCACAACGTTCAGGACCCCATTCGGCAGACCGGCTTCGCGTACGATCTCGCAAAGCATGTAAGCAGTCATTGGCGTCAGTTCGCTCGGCTTCGCGATCGCCGTATTTCCGACCGCAATGGCCGGCGCAATTTTCCAGCTCAACAAATAAAGAGGAAGATTCCACGGCGAGATCAATCCAGCGATACCACGTGGCTGCCGCAGCGTATAGTTGAAGGCGACATTATCCGTGGTATGCGCTTCGGACTCGGTGTGCAGAATCGCGGTCGCAAAAAAGCGGAAATTGCTTGCGGCGCGCGGAATATCCAGGGTGCGGGCCAGTGAGAGCGGCTTGCCAGTGTCGATCGATTCGGCGCGCGCGAGCTTTTCCAGATCCCGTTCGATCAATTCAGCGATGCGCAGCAGGATCTTCGAACGCCGGGATACCGGTATTTTCGACCATTCAGTGAACGCCTTCTCTGCGGCGGCGACCGCAGCATCGACATCGCGCGCGTCGCTGTTCGCGACTAACGAATAGTGTCTGCCAGTCGCGGGCTCAATATTGTCGAGGTATTCCCCGCTTTTTGGCTCGACGAATTCGCCCTCGATGAAGTTCTGGATGTGAAGAGATTCGGTGCGCACGCAAGAGCTTAGATGCTCAACCAGCCTTCGCCAACCAACCTTCGCGTGAAGGTCCTGCGAGTCGAAAGGCTACGGCCCTGCGGGTGCTGAAGGTCTATCCCCAGATTGTCGCCGACTGCCGGGCATAACGATCTGTCGTTCGTCTTGTCGGTCAGGAAAACTGCCTGTTTGCCTGTCCTTTGGTCGTGGGCCTCGAATCGGGCCCGGTGCGCGAGAGAGTGAGGTTTATATTCTGTGTCGCCCGCGGTTGTTAATGTCTCGGCGACCGCGAGCCAAAGCGCGAGCTGACTTTTCACCCGTAGGCAAATGGGGCCCAACGCTCAGTGGAAAAGTCGGCGTTTGTTTCTTTTCCTCGACGTATTCGCAAAACGCTTTGAGGGACTCATTTGCTATCTTTGGCAACGCGACGCCGTAGACGCGATGAATCTCGTCAATTCTAACCTTTAGTTCCTTCGGAATTCGAATCGTTAGGCGGGCATCCTTTTTCATCTTAGCCGGCTTGGGAACCGTTCAACGTTCCACATACTTAAATCTACGGAAACTGGAGGGCGAAGGTTCCTAATATTTTGCAGGCAGTGGGGAATTTGTCGAGCCCTGGACGCCTGGCCTTTAGCGTAAAAAGGCCAAAAAGTCCTCAAAGATTTACCCTTGACACATCTGTCGTCGTTTGATGTCATCAGCGTCTATCGACGCCAGGCTGAGACTAATTAGACTGAGGGGAGACATGTTCAAATCTCTGGTCGGATGGGCGAGTGCCGCGATTACGTTGAGCTGGAGCAGCTTTTCCGCGCTGGCAGCGGTTTATGATTCTGATGGGTCATCCACAAACGTGCAATACATCCACGACACGCTTGCCCAAAACGGCGACACGATTGTGTTACCAGCAGGAACGTTCACGTGGGCGACGCGAGTCAACATCAACAAGGCGATCACGCTGGAAGGAGCAGGCGTGGGCAGCACCGTTGTCAGGGACGGCGTGCAATCCGGCCAACTCATTCAATGGACACTCGCTGCGAACTACCCGTCCAGAATTACCGGCATTGAATTTCAGGATGGTGGCGGCTCTCAGAAAAACGCTCCGGGGGGCATCATTCACATTGACGGGTCAAACATGAACGGTTCCACATTTCGTTTTGATCATAACAAGCTCAACAATGTTAACGGCCAGTTTGTAAACGATACCGTGATCGGCGTGGTCGATCACAATACGTTTGTGATCGACAGACTAAGCCCGCCTCTCGATATTTACGGCACGCGTTGGGACGGGCAGGACAACGGTGACGGTTCGTGGGCTGCTCCGACGGGATTCGGTTCATCGCAGTTTCTGTTCATCGAGGACAACGTTTTTACTACCGACAATCCTCCGCCCGCGCAAAAGGGTGTTACTGACGCCTACAATGGAGCAAGATTCATTTTCAGATATAACGAGGTTCACGACGGCGTTGTTACCAACCACGGAACCGAGAGCACAGGTCGAGGACGCGGTTGCAGGGCAATGGAAATTTACAATAACAATTTCATCGGGACGAACCTCAATAAGTTCATTGGCGGTTCCCGTTCTGGCGTCGTGCTTATGCACGAGAATTCTATAAGCGGCTATTGGGACGGTCTGACGACCTTCTCGTTGGAAAACTACAGGACGCACATGACCTTCGCACCTTGGAGCGGAGCAGATGGAACGAACGCATGGGACGTAAACAGCGCTACCACTTATTTCACCGGCATGGCAGCCGCTAACAGTTCTGGTACGACAGTCACGGTGTCGGGAGCGAACTGGCCACCGAATCAATGGGTCGGCTACGTGCTGCGCCGCACAAGCGACAACTGCGGCTCTGGGACGCTCAATTTTGGCGAGATCAAAGGCAACACCGCAAACAGCATCACATACACGGACAACGGGGGGTATCCCTCGCCTGGAACGATGAGGTTCTGCGCTGGCGACACGTTAGAGATTCGCAGGGTGATGCAAGTTTTGGATGGGAGTGGCAGGGCGGGCGGCTCTTTCATCACAGGAAACCCGCCTGTGCGTCCGCCTCCGTGGAACGATCAGATGACTGAGCCGTGTTACTCGTGGAACAACAATTCTGAATCGCATCGTGTAAACTTCGATGTGGGTTCAGCAACGGTCAGGCTCGATGAGCATTACTTCAACAATACGCCCATGCCGGGATACACGCCTTTTGCTTACCCGCATCCTCTCGTGACCGACCCACCCGAGCCTAGCCCCACTCCAAGCGCAACGGTGACGCCATCACCTACAGCAACCGCGACTCCTACGCCGCAGCCGACATCGACGCCTACGGCCACGGCTACAGCGACTGCGACGTCAACGCCAACCTCAACGCCCACACCGACGTCAACGCCGTCGGCTACAGCAACAGCTACTCCGACGCCAACCTCAACGCCCACACCGACGTCGACGCCGTCGGCTACAGCAACAGCTACTCCGACGCCGACTGCGACTCCCACGCCAAGGCATACGCCTAAGCCGCATTGGTCTCACGCGCCTATCCCTTAATGGTGATCCGCGACGCAAGATCGGTGAGGGAGGGATTCGAACCCTCGGTAGCCTTTTGGGCTACGGCGCTTTAGCAAAGCGCTGCTTTCAACCACTCAGCCACCTCACCAAAAGGTCCGGAGCCGGACTGGCACTGGCAGCGAGAATATCGCGAAGAATTGCTGATTGCCAACACCGACCTTTGTCGCGTGCTCGCGATTTCATCGGAGTCGCTAATTCTCGATTGCTAATTGACCCCGGAAGCCTTTCGGGGTTGAAGTGGTTGGCGATGATCAGCGAGGAAGAGGCGCGTAATCGAATTCTGCAAGCGGTCAGCCCCAGACCGGAACAAACGGTCCCTCTTCCGGACGCACTGGGTTGTTTCAGCGCGTGTAATGTTGTCGCGCGATTACCACTGCCGATTTTCGATAATTCTGCCATGGACGGCTACGCCGTCGTGGCAAGCTCATCCAAAAAAGGCACGCGATTGCAAGTAATCGGCGAGCAGCCGGCTGGCGTTGATCGGCGGCTGCGTGTTTCTCCTGGTCAAGCCGTCCGGATTTTTACCGGGGCGCCGATACCTGCCGGTGCTGACGCAGTTGTGATGCAAGAGGACACGACGCGCGAACGCGACGGGGTCGTGGTGAATGTGAATGTCGATCCTGGCGAATTCATTCGACAGCGCGGTTGCGACTTAGCGGAAGGGCAGAAAATACTTGGGCGCGGCGAGCGTATTCATCCGGCAACGATCGCCCTCCTGGCGTCACAGGGTTTCACCGAGGTGGCGATCGGCGGCCAGGTAAACGCGGCAATCGTTTCCACCGGTGACGAGATCATCATGCCAGGCAGGAAACTTGATCAGGGGCAAATCTACGACAGCAATTTGATGTTGCTTCAGGCGCTGATGCAGCGGTGCGGCGCGTCTGTGGCATCAGCCGAACATTGCCCTGATCAACCCGAGCGATTGGCGGAAGCGATCCAGCGCGGGATGAAAGGTCATATTCTTGTCATCACCGGTGGGGTCTCGGTCGGAGAGCACGACCTGGTCCAGGCAACGCTACGCTCGCTTGGAGCCAGGATCGACGTATGGCGTGTGGCGATTAAGCCGGGTAAACCATTTCTCTGCGGCGAAGCTGACGGATGCGCTGTGTTTGGTTTGCCGGGCAATCCAGTGTCGGCATTCGTGACGTTTCTGCAGTTTGTGCGCCCAGCGATTCTGAAAATGATGGGCGCGAACGATCTCGATCTGCCGAAAAGCCAGGTAAGATTGACTGTCGATCTCGCAAATGAGGGCGATCGTACGCATTACATGCGCGGCAGAATCGACAAAGGAATGTTCATGCCCATCGGCCGCCAGGAATCGCACGCGCTTTTCGGTTTGAGTCAGTCAAATGCTTTGCTGCGGATCGCAGCGGGCGAGTCGTTGAAGGCCGATGCGATTGTGGATGTCCAAACTTGGGATTAGCGAGGTGCGCTCACTCCGCAGACGAGGAATAGCTTTTCCTCACCCTTGGCAAAGCAGATTTAGGAATGCCGAATCCCGGGTTAGCGGGATTGACAGGCCATGCGCGCATTTTTAGCTTAGTCGCGTTGAATACGGGAGCCTTGACCGCGTTTGCACGAAGTCAGACGGATCAAATTCGTGCCGATGCGGAACGACTTTCCCACATCGTTCTGGAGATGCAGCGCCGTTTCTTGCTGCGTCTCTGTAAGGAACTCGCGCCCGGGAACGTTTCCTTTGTGCAGTTTTTTCTTCTCGCGTTCCTCGATCAAAAGGAAGTTCTCACCATGTCAGCGATTGCGAAGAAAATGGGGCACACCACGGCAGCGGCGAGCGGTTTGGTGGCGCGGCTCGAGAACCTCGGTTACGTGGTGCGTTCCGTTGCGCGAGATGACCGCCGCAAAGTAATGGTCTGTATTACACCGAAGGGCTCTGCGCTGGTCCGGCGAATTCGAGAGGAAATGGTTGGCAATCTGATGAAGGTTTTGGAACACCTCACCCCCGACGAACAAAAGGCCTGGCTGCAGATTTACGGTAAAATTTACGACTACTGCCAATCGAAATGATTTTCATTTATCAGACCGCAGTGCTATCTGATTGCGATCAAATAGCGAGCGTTGGATCCGCACGGTGGTTGTCGCTCGTCTAATCGCCGAACCACTATGAGAAAAATTTTTCTTTCCCTGGGAATTTTTGCAATGTTCAGCGTCCTCGGCCCGTCCAGTTTTGCCGGCAGCGAAACGAGCTCCAGGAGCGAGACAAGATCGGCTGGTAAGGTGCCCACTTTTACACTGGACCAGGCGATTCTGATGGCGCTGCAACGCAACCCAACTCTTCTGAACGCTGAACAGGAGATCAAACGAACCAGAGGCGTGATCATCCAGGTGCGCGCGCAGGTTCTGCCGCAGGTCTCGGCCAACGCGAATTTTGAATGGACTGATCCGAATTTGCAGGGCGCCCGCATACTTGGAACAACAGGCACGTCGACTGGCGGTACGAGGACCGGGGGCCCGACGGGCGGGACAGGCGCGGCTGCTGCTTCACCCCTTGTTGAATCACCGCGATCGCAGATCGCGGACCCATCCCCAACGCCATCCGGGACTGAGTTCAGCGACGTGTCCTACAGTATCTCCGTTCTCGGCAAGCAACTGATTTTCAACGGCACGAGCTGGCCCGAGATCCGGGGGACTTTCTTTCAACGCGACAGCGCTTACTTCGCCTTCCGCAATGTTTTGGACCAGCTCATTGCAACTGTGAAAACACAGTTCTACCAGATCGTGGTCAATCGAGAACTGGTCAAGGTAAACGAGCAATCCGTGCATCTTTTGGAAGCTCAGTTAAAAGACCAGCAAAACCGTTTTGAAGCGGGAACAGTTCCGCGATTCAACGTGTTGCAGGCCGAGGTCGCGCTCTACAATCAGCTCCCGCTGCTGATTACGGCCCAGAACAACTTACGCATTTCCAAGATTGTTCTTGCCAAGACACTCGGCCTCGATTTCCAGCCAAGGCGCGGCGAAAACCCGCCATTAGAGGTGGTGGGTGAAATGCCATACATCCCCCGAACCATCGGGTTGGCGGATGCGATCGAGATGGGAAAAGAACGACGTCCATTTCTCAAGCAGGCCCGGGCAAACGTGCTGAATCAGAAAGAGCAACTGCGCGCGGCAGCGGGACAATGGCTGCCAACCATTACCACCACCGGTGGCGGCGAATGGGTGAGTTCACCGGTGAACTCCAGTTGGCACGATATCTCAAAAGGCTGGATCGCCCAGGTGCAGGGTAGCTTGCCAATCTGGGACGGCGGCGCGATTGCTGGTCAGGTCCTTCAACAACGTGCGCTTCTTTTCGAAGTAAAGAACACCTACGACGATGATGTTCGGCAGGTTGAGTTGGAGATTCAGCAGGCGTACTCAAATTTGCAGCAGAACAGCGAACTGATTCAAAGCCAGGAGAAAAACGTCGAGCAAGCCGAGGAGGCGTTGCGCCTGGCCAAAGCGCGCCTCGACGCAGGCGCGGGAACCCAGTTGGATGTGTTAAACGCTCAGGTCCAACTGCTCACGGCACAGTCAACGCGATTACAGGCACTCTTTGGGTATAATTCTTCGCTGGCGGAGTTTGACCGGGCCACCGGCGCGCAAAGTACCTACACCGAAATGTTCGCTGATCTCACGCCGCATGCGACGAAAACCAAGACGTATTACACCGGTAGCGGCGTGGATGCCGAAGGAAAACGCAAAAAAGCAGACGATAGCACGCTGCGAACTTCGGCTGGAAGGTCCCGAACATCGCTTTCCAAGTGAGGCTCAGATCCGGATTTCAAACAAAAGCGAGGCGCGGAAGCGCACGTGCTCCGAAAGTCCCGCGAGTGCGGGGTCTGAAATAGGCCAAACCTCGGTGGCATTTCGCACGAAGTGCCTTGGAGTGTGATCCGTCCCCGTATCGCTTTCATCGTTTTTGCTCTGGCTGTATTATGGCCAGTTTGCGATTCGGAGTTAAAATCGTGAAACTGCCCTTCGAACAATTTCCCGCGCTGAGCGGGATCGAAATCTGTAGGCACGCATTCACACAGAGAATTCCCGGCATCGACGTCTCGCATGATAAAACCGAAGTTCTGAAGAGACTGGATGCTGCGCATCGCGAAATTCGCAATGCAATTGGCGTAGTCGATTGGCCGCTGTTCACTGCGCAACAAATTCACGGAAACAAAATTGCGGTGGTCGATAGCCGTAGCCACGGCGCTGTGGGCCGTGAATTCCCCGGCTGCGACGGCATCATCACGAATCGACGTCGAATCATGCTTGGCGTTTACGTCGCCGACTGCTGCGCGGTTTACGTTATCGATCCAAAAACGCCGGCGATCGGTCTGGTTCATTCCGGTCGCAAAGGCACCGAGCTCGAGATCGTAAGGAATGCGATCAAGCAAATGATCGACTGCTTCGGGTCAGATCCTGCGAACATGATCGTGCAGCTTAGCCCCTGCATTCGCCCGCCGCATTACGAAGTCGATTTCGCGGTGAAAATCGTCGGGGAATGTCGCGCTCTGGGTGTGAAGCAAATTCACGATTCCTGTGTCTGCACTGCCTGCGATTTGGACCGTTACTACTCCTACCGCGCTGAAAAAGGAAAAACCGGTCGCATGCTCGCTTTGCTTGGACTCAATCCGACGATTGCGAATTAGACAAAAAATGTTCGTCTCCGGTTACGAATATTCGTCTAATTCTCATTAAACGGCTCAAATGGAATGGGGCGACCCATAAATAAGCTATTGTTCGGCGATGAGAAACACGAATGAAATGAACGCGGCTAGCCAAAGACTTCTAATCTGCGCAGTAGTCCTTACGATTTTGGTAGTTGTCGTGATCTTCTGCCGTGCTGAACCCCCGCAAAAGTTGGGCGACGTGCCCACGCCCACGGCGCACGCGAAGTTGCCCGACAAAGAGTTCACACATTCGCCGGAGAAGCCGCACGACCCAACCGCGTACTTCTTCAATTTCGACCAGTTGGACTATTACTACAGGGTGCCGGGCGAGTTCACACCGGCTGACAGGTGATGAGTATGGCTTCGAGTCGCTCTCGTTCATCATCAGCGAGACGCACCCCGGTGGGGGCCCTGGACTTCACGTGCATGATACCGAAGCGGCACATGTGCTACTTGAAGGCACCGCTCAATACTGGATCGGTGATAAAACGTTTACCGTCCACGGCCCTTACGTGGCAAAGGTGCCGGCGGGAGTACCGCACACATTCATCAACGCAGGAAGTAAGCCGTTCAACCTGATTGCAGTATTTGCATCGAAACATCCCAACACCAAGCGGATCGGCCCGAACCCTCTGATCCCGGTGGGGCAGAACCGGGAGGAACCGCGAGACGGCCGTGTACCTTAGTGAGTCCACTACAGAATGCCCAGCCATGCTGCTGCAGAAACCTGCAGACGGGTGCCGTAATGCGCTCGCACTGCGAACAGTTATTCTGTATTGAGCGCGTCATATCCTACCGCAACCCGCATGGCACCAAGGCCAAACCAGGCGATGGAGCTGAACGGGAGCCGTCGTACGATCCAGTTTCAGAATGAGTTCAATCCTTCAAGTCGCAGTTCATGGGCCGCATCCGCTTGCGGCGGCTCATCTTGGTCTCGTTAGGCGCATGAGACCACGGCTTTCGCCGTGATTATCCTTTCCTCAGCGATACTGTCCTTTTCGGTGACGTTGGGCGGCGAGCCACGCTTGGCGCATCAAGACTCCACGCTAGTCGCCGGCAGGCCTGGCCCGAAGGGCTGCTACCCAGACCTTGTGTGCGTCGAGAAGAATGGCCGAGCTGTTTTTCGCCTTAAGCAGGAATGGTCCTGTCATTGTTCGTGCGGCAGCTGGGGAACAGACTCCAGAGGGCGAGAGCATCTAACTGGGCGATGTGAGGGATGGTGTCTCACTCCCAGGCCTGGCTTCGTGCTAGTTAGTTTGCCCAGCTTGCCGTCACGCGCGTTTCTGGACGGGGCCTTTGATCTTAGGTCTCGTTAGATTTACACGTCGCCCCTGGCGCCGCGTTTGAGAGGGCAAATCCCGCGTTTCTTCGCGTTTGCGACGAAGTCAAGGAATTCGCGCGCCGCGGCGCCAAAATTCATCGTTGCTGCTTTTTCGAGTGCCTGCGCGATGTTCAGCCCGTTCAGGTAAACAAGTTTGAAGGCCGCCTTGATTTCGTCACGGTTGTTTGCGCTGAATCCGGAGCGGCGAAGTCCGATGACATTTAAGCCGAAGACGTAGTTGCGCTCGGCTGCGACCACGAATGGCGGGAGATCTTTGCCAAAGGCGGAACTGCCTTGCACCATCACCAATCGTCCAATGTGCATGAACTGGTGAAACGTTGAGCCGCCGCCGAGAAACGCGCCGTCATCCACAAGCACGTAGCCGGCAAGCAAACAATTGTTCGCAATGATAACGTTGTTTCCGATCTCGCAATTGTGGCCGATGTGCGCTCCGGCCATCAGAAAATTCTTATCGCCGATTTTGGTCGAGCTTCCTTCAACTGTGCCGCGATGAATGGTGCAATACTCGCGAATAATGTTGTTGTTTCCGATCTCGACCTTCGTTTTTCGTTCTGGTGAGAACGAAACATCCTGGGGAGGAGCGCCGATCACCGCGCCGTGGCCGATAAAATTGCCGGAGCCGATCGTGACATCTCCTTCCATGACTACGTGCGATTGCACGATCGTTTTTTCACCGATCGTCACCTGCGGTCCAATAATCGAAAACGGCCCGATCTCCGCATGGGCGCCGATTTTCGTGTCCGGATCAATAAGCGCGGTTGGATGAATCTTTGCACTGCGCATCTGGTTTCGGATTTCGATATTCGAATTTTGATTTTTCCGTCCTACAAAACGCCTGCTTCCTTGAAACTGAAATAACCTGGATTCCCTTCGGATGGTGCGCCGATGATGATGTGATCGAGCAGTCTGATTTGCAACAATTCGGCGGCTTCAGCCAAGCGTCTCGTTAAACCGTGGTCTGTCTGGCTGGGTGAAGCATCGCCGGAGGGATGATTGTGCACGACGATAACGGCGTAAGCCGAAGCGACAAGGGCGGGCCGAAAGACATCGCGTGGATGCGCGATGCTTTCATTCACACTTCCGATCGACACTTCCTCAACTCGAATCAAATGATAACGTGTATCGAGAAGGATCACGCGCAGCGATTCTTTACGGAGTCGCCGCATCTCGGACCCTACCAGTTCGTTGACCAGTTCGGGTGAATCGATTTTTTGCTTTGATAAGGTTTCGCGCGCCAGCCGTTGGCCGAGCCCAAAAGCCGCGACCAGTTGCACGGCTTTGGCAAAACCGATGCCACGCATTTTGGACAGCTCATCAACTGTGCAACGGCTTAGTCCGCTGAGCGAGCCGTAATCCTTCAATAATTTGCGTGCGACTTCGATCGCATTGGCGCCTGGAATTCCCGTGCGCAACAAAATCGCGATTAATTCCGGGTCGCTTAAAATTGCCGCTCCGTGAGCGGCGAGTTTTTCCCGCGGCCGCTCATCCTGCGGCATTTCGCGGATTTTCAACTGCGACATTTAACGTGGGCGCCGCTTCAATGTCGCGACATCAGACGCGAAGTTGATCAAACATCTCACACAACACGTCACCCAGGAAGAACAGCGCCTCACCATAAGGGTTCGGCTCGATTCCATCCAGCCCGCCTTGTGCTTTGCGAATCAAGTCGGTGCCAGCGGCGATCGATTCATTAAGCGCTCCGTTCGTCGCGCCATTCTTTAAGAGCTCGATCATTTCTTCGACTCGCTCTTCAAGCACAAGCTGGCAACAGCGTTCCCGCTCGAACTCCGATGCTGAACGCAGGAAAATCAAAACCGGCAGGGTGAACTTGCCCTTCCGGAGGTCGGTCCCGAGGGTTTTACCGGTTGCTCCTTCGTTCCCGGCAAGATCGACACAATCATCGTAGATCTGATAAGCGGTCCCAATTTGAAACCCGAAATTCTTGAATCGTTCGATCACATCAGGGGTTGCCTCGCTGATTACTGCAGCTAATTCCGCCGCTACCGAGAATAGCGAGCCAGTCTTCATTTGTACTATTCGCAAGTAATCCTGAACGCTGAGGTTCAGATCAAATTTGCGCTGTGTCTGGATCATTTCGCCCGAGCAAACGGTCGCAGCCGTCCGCGCAATCGCACGACCGATGTCCGCGTTCTCGAAATTTGTCGATAATGTGAGCGCATGTGCAAAGAGGCAATCGCCCAGCAAAACGCTCAGTGAATTTCCCCAGCGCGCGTTCGCAGTAGGCTGCGCGCGACGGCGCTCCGCTTCGTCCATCACGTCGTCGTGTACCAGCGTCGCGATGTGGATGAGTTCCACGATCACGGCAAGATCGACGTGTCCCGGGTTGATCTCTCCGGTTGCGCCGCCGGCCAGGAGTGTCAGCAGTGGCCGTAAACGTTTCCCCCGACTGCCCACCGCGTACATGACGTAGCCCTCGATTGCCGGATCAAAAGCGGCCGCCTGCTGCGCAATGTGCGCTTCGACTTCTTCCATATGCCTCTGGACTAACTTCGCCACTTTAGCCAGCGACCCGGCAGGAGAAGCGGCCGCTGCAGTCCCTGTCAGGTCCGCCAATCGGACGGGATCGTCCGGTGGCGAGCTCGGCCGTGAACGCGCGAAGAGTTCCACGAGGCGAGAATAGAGGGGCGGGTTGTGTGTTGTCAAAGCAACACGAGCGTAAATTTAATTATTTCTGTGAGGCGCTAGACGAAGCGGCGGACTGACACCGCCGTCCTACATTACCGCTTCCGCAGCCAATTTTTATTTCCGTATTTTTGCCCGGCGATTATTCCTGCCCGATTCAAAACCGCACTATCGACTTCGCGTTGATGACAATTCGTGGACAAAGCCTGCGCAAATCGTTCAGCCAAACGATTGCCAGAATCGACCCCCTGGATACTGCCCTGTTGTAGCAACCCGCGGCGCGTGCGCCGCTGGGCAGCCCCCGCAACTTTTCGGCCATCCACGATGACGTCCGCGCGCACGGGGTTCGCGAAACAACTGTAGCCGGCATCGGTGATCCCGGTCCGCACAGGCTGAATCATGGCGCTGCCCAGGCCGCGGTCATCGGTCCCGACTACAACGGCGTTCAGTTTTTTCGCGACAAGTACTTCGCGCAAGGCGCGATGAATTTTCTCGTAAATCGACATCGATGATTCAGAAAAAGCCGCATCGCTGACGGGAATTACAACGGAATATGTCAGATCATCTCCGTGAAAAACAATGCCGCCGCCCGTCCAACGCCGGACCAAATCACGCTCGCGCTGGTAGCTGGCGACATCGGCAAATCGACCAAAGTATCCAAACGAGAGAGCAGGGGATTGCCAGCGATAAAAACGAATAGCGGGGACCGTGGCATATTCGAGGATCGCTTCATCGATTGCCATGTTCATTGCCGCGCTGCGAGCCGTGTGGTCTTGATAGATATCGAGCGCAGCAAAAATCCTCATTGCGAGCAAGGTCTAGTAGTCCCGTGGAACGGTCTTGAAACCCATAACACGGGATATCTCCACCCGTTCGGCTCCACTCAGGGCAAGACTTTCGCTCGACATGGCACTTACGCACGGAGCTCTTCCAAAATCTTCGCGACAGCTTCTTGTGGGTTTGGATCCGCTGTGATCGGTCGACCTATGACAAGGTAGTCCGCGCCGGCTTCCAGCGCCTGACGCGGAGTCATCGTTCGCTTTTGGTCGCCCGGTTTCGAGCAGTCTGGACGAATCCCGGGGACAACGATCTTGATCTTGTTACCAAATTCACGGCGAAGAGATTTGATTTCGTGGGCGCTGGCAACGACTCCATCGATTCCCTGGGCAACACCTAGTTTCGCCAGACGCAACACCTGATCATCAACCTTGCTGTGAATTCCAATTTCGCGCAGTGTCTCCTCGGTCGAGCTCGTTAGAACAGTCACACCGAGGAGCAAGATACTCGTGTGTGCTCGTGCCGTGGCCGCGGCGCGGATCATCTCGCTGCCGCCGCTCAAGTGAACGGTGAGCATCTGGACGCCAAGGCGATTCGCGGAGTCGACGGCTCGAGCGACGGTGTTTGGAATGTCGTGCAGCTTGAGGTCGAGCCAAACCTTGGAGCCCGCAGACGAAACTGCGCGCACTATTTCAGGGCCTTCCGCGGTATAAAGTTGCAGCCCGATTTTGAAAAACGAGATTTGGCCGCGCAGCTTTTCAACGAGATCAAGAGCTTCTCTCTTTGTCGGTACATCCAGCGCCACGATGATTTTTTCTTTTGTCATTCCGAGCAAAGTCGAGGAATCCCGCCGCGTTACCTTTGACTGGCAACACGGGATGTCTCGACTACGCTCGATATGACGATATGCAACTCTTCGCTCCTGCGAAAATTAATCTTTCGCTGAAAATCATCGGGCGGCGGAACGATGGTTTCCACGAGCTCGAGACTCTCATCGCGCCAATTTCGCTTTACGACGAGATCAGACTCGATAAAGGCCGCCCGGGAAAGGGCATCGAATTTCGCTGCTGCGATCCATCGCTCCCGCAAGGCGACGATAATTTGGTTATTCGTGCAGCAAAGGCATTCTTTGAAACGACGGAGATCGAGCCCTCGGTTTCGATCGAACTCCAGAAGAAAATCCCGCATGGTGCCGGATTGGGCGGCGGGAGCAGCGACGCTGCTTCCGTACTGCTCGCGCTCAACGAATTCTTCGACGCAAAATTATCAACGGAAGCGCTGGCCGAAATGGCAACGCCGATTGGTTCAGACGTCCCCTTTTTTCTTTTTCAATCGGCAGCCCTATGCAGGGGCCATGGCGAAATGGTCACACCGACTAAATTGAAGAGAAAGTTTTCGATCCTGTTATTGAAACCGGACTTTGCCGTCTCTAGCGAATGGGCATACTCGCGCTGGCAAGGTTCTCGAGAAATTCCCGGAATTCGTTACGAAGCGCAGGAATTCAGGGATCAGACTTTCGTGAATGATCTGGAGCGACCGGTCTTCGAAAAATTTGTCTTTCTTGCGCGATTGAAAATGTGGCTGCTCGGTCAGTCAGAAGTCGGCGCTGCGCTCATGTCTGGTTCCGGTTCGACATTGTTCGCGGTGATGCAAGCAGATGCCGATTCTGTGGCGAACCGCGCCAAAGCAGCGCTCGATCCGGAACTGTGGACGTGCGCGTGCGAAACGATCTGATTTAAAAGCCTGCGGGCTAAGCTCTGGCGGGTTGCTGGTAGCATTGCTCCTCAGTCGCAGAGCGCTTCGACTATGCTCCTTCGTCGCGCTTGCCAGTCGCCGCCGGAGCTTGGCGCACTCATTCGTTATTTATGAGACGGGTTCTAAACGCGTGAGCGGCGGCGACCTGCGTTGCGTGAATATTTCACTGGTCTTCGTTTTGGTTCGATCTTTGCGAGTCCGGTGCCACTTTTCACTTCCATGATCTGATCGCGCAAAAGCGCAGCGCGTTCGAATTCGAGGTTCGCCGAGGCTTCCTGCATCTCTTCTTCCAATTCGCGTAGCAATTCGGTCACATTGAAATCGCCGCCGGCCTCTTGAATAACCGAGGCGGCGATTTCGCGTCCGCGAAGAATGGTGTGCAGACTCTCCTGCACGGCGCGCCGAACCGTCTGTGGGGTGACACCGTGCTTCTCGTTGTATTCCTTCTGCTTCGTGCGCCGGTATTCAGAAATCGATATCAATGCTTCCATGCTTTGAGTTACCTGATCTGCGAAGAGCACGACTTCGCCGTTCACATGGCGCGCGGCGCGCCCAGCGGTTTGAATCAGGGAAGTTTGGCTGCGGAGAAATCCTTCTTTGTCCGCGTCCAAAATGCACACGAGCGAAACCTCGGGAAGATCGAGGCCTTCGCGGAGCAGATTGATGCCAACCAGAATGTCGAAATCGGCCGCACGTAATCCACGCAGGATTTCGACTCGCTCGATTGCGTCGATGTCGCTATGCAGGTACCGCACTTTCAATCCGACATCGCGCAGATAATCGGCCAGGTCTTCCGCTGTTCGCTTGGTCAATGTCGTCACCAAAACTCGCTCGCCCTTTTCCACACGCTGACGACAAAGCTCAATCGTCTCATCGATCTGATTCTTAAGCGGCTTAAGGGTGATCTTTGGATCGAGAAGGCCGGTAGGCCGGATGATCTGCTCGACGACGAGGGGAGCGCCCGGCATGTGCACATCGAATTTTTCCGGAGGCTCATCGGTGCGCGAAACCTGAACTTCTGAATTTGGCGTCGAGCGTTTTCCGCCGGGCAATACAAATGGAACAAGTTCGTTTTCCCCGATTCGTTGTCGCCGGTGCGGGAAATATCCTTTGTTTCCGACCACGCTGTTCTGAATTTCGAATTCTGCCGGCGTCGCACTGACGTAGACGATCTGGTTCGTCATCTTCATGAACTCGTCGAAATTGAGCGGCCTGTTATCGAGCGCGCTGGGCAAACGAAAGCCATAATTCACAAGGACGGTCTTGCGTGAGCGGTCGCCTTCGTACATTCCACCGATCTGCGGAATGGTGGCGTGCGATTCGTCTATGACTACCAGAAAATCTTTCGGGAAAAAGTCGATGATTGTGTACGGCTTGGAACCCGGCGGTCGACCGGACAAGTGACGCGAGTAATTTTCGATCCCGTTGCAGAACCCCATTTCCTGCAACATTTCCAAATCGTATTCGGTGCGCATTCGGAGGCGTTGCGCTTCGAGAAGTTTGTTTTGTGACTCCAGTTCTTTGATTCTTTCTTCCAGTTCTTCACGGATCGTGCGCAACGCGCGATTGAGTTTGTCCGAGGGTGTCACGAATTGTTTGGCTGGAAAAAAGGTGATCACAGACAGCGATTCGTGCGCGTGCCCGGTCAAAGGATCAAACCGGGCAATCGCCTCAATTTCGTCACCGAAGAACTCGATCCGGATCCCTTCTTCATCAGCCGATCCGGGATAAACTTCGACGACATCGCCTCGGACGCGAAACCTGCCGCGCGCGAAGTTAACGTCGTTGCGCTCGTACAACATATCGACCAGACGACCGAGCACGGCTTCGCGCGAGATGTGCTGTCCGCGTTTTACGGTGAGGAGCATCTCCAAATAATCTTCCGGCGAAGTAATGCCGTAGATGCAGGAGACGCTGGCGACGACGATTGTGTCGCGGCGGGAAAGCAGCGCGCTTGTTGCTGCAAGCCGCAAGCGCTCAATCTCTTCATTGATGGAGGAATCCTTCTCGATGTAGGTATCGGAGCGGGGGATATAAGCTTCCGGCTGGTAATAATCGAAATAGCTGACGAAATATTCGACTGCGTTACGCGGGAAGAATTGCTTGAACTCGGAGTAAAGCTGGGCGGCGAGCGTTTTATTGTGCGAAATAACAAGCGTAGGCCGATCCAACTCCCGGATCACATTGGCGACCGTGAACGTTTTGCCCGAGCCTGTGACACCCAGCAGCGTCTGATGACGGTTTCCAGATTCAATGGACTTAATCAGCTTTGCAATCGCCTGGCCCTGGTCGCCGCGCGGTTTGTAGTTCGATTCCAGCTGAAACGGCATTCGACAATCTAGCAGCGACTGCTGATAATTCCCAGTGGTCGGGTGGCAATGAGCAGTTCTAAGCGCTCCAGATTCGTTCCAGGACCCTGCGAAAGTTCCCGCCGAGAATCAATTCGATGTGTGCGTCGGAATAACCCCGACGAATGAGACCGTCGGTGATGTCGTACATTCGTTTGTAATGATTCACGCCTTCAACATCCATTTTATCGCGGAAGCCGTAACTGGACTTGTAGAGGCCTCTTAACCATTCCCTGTAATCCTCGGGAAGCGCGTCGTAGCCATCGAGATCGATGTCACTGCCGACGCCCACATATTCGACCCCGACGAGCTTGGCGACATGGTCGTAATGGTCGAGGACGTTCTCGATTGTGGTTGGTTCCTTGGGAGAGACGAAATTGCGGACGCCCGTGATACCCATGACTCCACCCCTGGCCGCCATCTTGCGGATCGCTTCGTCGGTTTTGCACCGCGGCTGATCGGCGTTGAGGGCGCGGCAATTGGAATGAGTGATGAGGACAGGTGCCTTCGAGATTTCGAAAGCATCGAGCGTGGTGCGGTCGCCGCAATGAGCGACGTCAACGGCCATTCGCACCTTATTCATCCGCTGGATGATGGTAACGCCGAAATCGCTAATGCCGTCATCGCGCCGCTCCGTGCTCCCGTTACCAATCAGGTTGCGGCTGTTGTAGGTGAGCAACGAGACGCGTTGCCCGAGTTGATAGAAACGATCGACGTCGTCTGGAGTCCGAAAATGCTCGGAGTTTTGCAGCCCCAGAATAATGCCGACTTTGCCGGAGCTCTTCGCGGCATCGATGCCTGCTGCGTCGTCCACGCGCATGAGGTGCTCCCCGTGATGCGCGATAAATCCATTCCACAGACCGAGAAACCACATCACCTGGTCGTACGCATTTGGTCCGGCTGTTCCTACTCCGATGTGCATGACGTCGATTCTTGAATCCTTGAAGCGCTGAAAATCAGCGGCAGTAAATGTCTCGGGATTGGTGAACCAGGTGGGGCGCTTGTCTCCCTTCAGTGGAGCCAGCACTCCAAGCAGCGTAAACGGGTTAAGCATGTCCACTACGGTGGTGTGTTGAAGCAGCTCGATGGCGCGGGCTGAGTATTTGGTTGTGCTTTCAGCGAAAAGCTGGAACCGGCCGCGGTTGATCATCGGCCCGGTAAATGTCGCCGCGGCAACACCTAGCAAGCGCTTCAACGATTGGCGGCGTGTCATCATTTTCTTCGCGACAAGTGGGACGATGTTAAATGCGCCTCCGATTTTGCATCAAGCGGTTTTCGCCGCAGGCCGAAGCGCCCTGCGGTTTGACAGAAAACCAGCTTTCTGGAAATATGGGTTCGTGAAAACGACGCTCGATTTGCCCGACGATTTGATGCGCGCCGTGAAAATTCGCGCCGTGCATGAACACAAAAAACTGAAAGACACAATCGCGGAGTTGCTGCGCAAAGGGATTGCTGCGAGCAGGACTCGACCGGCGAAAGCGCCCAAACCAGTAAAACTGCGCGGCGGGTTCACGCCGACGACGGAAGACATCGAGGCGGCAATTGCGTGGGGGCGCGAATGATCGCGCAGTTCGCATGCTCCTTGTGGACACGAACATCATTGCGCCCCTCTACGTGCGAAGCGCGCGTAGCCGGGCGGTAGCAGAGCTGTTCGCGCGCGACGCCGTCTGGCGAACCGAGCCTCTGGCGCTGATCGAACTAGGCAACGTGCTGATTACGTACGAGCGGGCGCGCTATATCACCGCGGCGACTGCGCGCGATTGCCTGAATCGCGCAGCCGCGTTTCTCCAGCCGCACTTGTTTCGTGTGAGTCATCAAGCTGCGCTGGATGCCGCGCTTCGCTATCGCACAACTGCGTATGATGCACGTTTTCTGGCGCTGGCCCGGCAACTCGGTGTTCGGCTCGTGACCGACGACGCGAAATTACGCGCCGCCGCGCCCGCCTTGACGCAGTCGTTAGCGGCGGCATTGGCAACGCGGTGACGCATAATAGAAGAGTCCGTAAAAAAGCGGTTATGAATTTCAAAAACTGCCTGGCAGTTTGGAACAAGTATGTCCATTAGCACGGGGCCCGGCGCGCGGCTGGAAATCGGTCATGTCTTGTTCATGGACTTGGTCGGTTACTCCAAGTTACTGCTGGACGAGCAGCGCGAGCAGTTGCAGCGCCTGACTGAAATCGTCCGCAACACCGAGCAAGTTCGCGCAGCGGAGGCTACAAACAAATTAATCCGACTGCCGACTGGAGATGGAATGGCGCTGGTTTTTTTCAACAGTCCCGAGGCGCCGGTGCATTGCGCGATCGAGATCAGCAAACAGTTAAAGCAATATCCAAGTCTGAAACTTCGGATGGGAATCCACAGCGGGCCGGTCAATGAAGTTCGGGACGTAAATGATCGCACAAATGTTGCGGGCGCGGGGATCAATATTGCGCAGCGGGTGATGGATTGCGGCGACGCAGGTCACATTCTCCTGTCTAAACGCGTTGCGGAGGATCTGGCGCACTCTCGCCAATGGCGACCGTATTTACATGACCTGGGCGAGTGCGCGGTAAAGCATGGTGTCTCCATCTTCATCGTGAATCTCTACACCGACGAAATTGGAAGGGCGCAATTGCCGGAGAAGGTTAAACAATGGCAAGCGGAGCAAGCTGCGGAGGCAGTAATGGGTGCTCCGTCGGTCTTTCAACGCAAAGGTGTCTTGATCGCGGCCGGCGCTCTGTTGATCGCCGTCGCTGCCTTCAGCGTCTGGATTTATTCAAGAGAAGCGGCACTAACGTCGTTCGCGCCGGAGAAAACCATCGCTGTGTTGCCGTTTCAAAACTTTAGCCCGGACAAGAATAATGCATTTTTCGCAGACGGCGTTCAGGACGACATCCTCACCAGTCTGGCAAAGATCAAAGATCTCAGAGTCATTAGCCGTTCCTCTGTAATGAAGTTTCGCGACGTCGCAGCGCAGAACCTTCGCCAGATTGCTAAGACGCTTGGCGTAGCGAATGTTCTTGAGGGCAGTGTGCGGCGAGAAGGCGATCGAGTCGTGGTCAACGTGCAATTGGTCGATGCGCAGAGCGCCCGGCAAATCTGGGCGAACCGTTACGACCGTACCCTGGCTGATTCTCTGGGATTGCAAGGCGAATTGGCCAGCGAAATCGCCGACGCTCTGCGCGCTACCCTCAGTACGGATGAGCAGGCGCGAGTAACAGCCAAGCCAACGCAGAATCCGGATGCATACGTGTTTTATTTACGGGCGAATCAAATCTCGCGAAACCCCGACACGGTGCTGGAGGATTATAAGACGGCGGAGCAACTTTACATGCAGGCGATCGCGCTCGATCCGGATTTTGCGCTTGCTCACGCGCGGCTTTCGTCTGTTTGCGCTGAGGTTTTCCATTATTACGAGCCGACCGAGGAATGGAAAACCAAAGCTCACACCGAAGCGCAAATTGCTCTACGTCTCGAACCCCACCTGGCAGAAGCGCATTTTGCCCTTGGCCAATGTATTTACTGGATGGATCAGGATTACAGCGGCGCTCTCGAACAATTCGAGACCGCTGCTCGTTTATCGCCGAGCAACGGAGACATCGCCCGTTTGATTGCGGCAATCGAACGCCGGCAGGGGAAGTGGGAACAGGCGCTCGAAGAGTACGAACGAGTTGCCCGGCTAGACCCGCAAAACCCGAATACCCTGCGCGAACTCATCTTTATCAACACTGCGATGCGGCGCTGGCCAGAAGCAGCCCTGTGGGCAGAACGAATGAGAGCAATGGCGCCGACGTCGGTCGTTGCGAAAATTCAGAGTGGCTACGTTAATTTTTGGTGGAGAGGAGATGTCCAATTGCTCAAGTCACTTCTGGAAAGCGTCCCGGCCGTTAACGATCCAGATGGCGCTGTCACCGCCTGCCGATGGGAAGTCGCCATGCTGAAACGCGATTATTCCGAGGCCAAAAATGTTCTGCAAAGCTCGTCACTTGATGAGCTCTCGTACACGAATGCCGGCTCGACGCCGAAAAGTTTTTTCGAAGGCTGCATTTATCTCGCACAGGGCGATGATGAAAATGCTCAAAAGGCATTCGAACTTGCGAAGCCGGCTTTTGAAGCGGCTGTGAAGGAGGCACCGACGAGCGCTTATCGGCATGCGAACCTTGGTTGGCTATACGGCTTTATGGGGCGAAAAGAAGACGCCATCCGGGAGGGGCAACGTGCCGTCGAACTCAAACCGGAGT
The DNA here is from genome assembly GCA_035651975.1 of Candidatus Udaeobacter sp. Lineage (GTDB taxonomy): Bacteria > Verrucomicrobiota > Verrucomicrobiia > Chthoniobacterales > UBA10450 > Udaeobacter. The sequence continues at coordinate 30,963 of DASREQ010000021.1, read as the reverse complement.
CGAAAGACGCGGTCGACGGCGCCCTGATGAACTGTTATCTCGCGTTGATCTATGCGCGTGTCGGGGAAAAGGATCGGGCCATTCCGTTGATTGAGCGTCTTCTCAAGACGCCGGGCGCAGTGGACAGCGTGGATTACAGCATCACGGTTAACGACCTGAAACATCGCTGGGAATGGGACCCAATTCGAACTGATCCGCGCTTTCAAAAGCTGCTCGAACAACCAGCGAAGTGACTCCTTCGCTAAAGTATTGCCGTTCCACGCGTCGCTGCGTTTCAAGCGGACACTCAACTTGTCGATTGCTAATCGTGGACAAAATATGAGGCTTGACCTGCCGATCGAGCAGTGAATTCGAAAAGATTTTTTTCCGAACTAAAGCGACGAAGAGTTTACAGTGTTGCCATTGCATATGTGGTCGCTGGCTGGGCTCTGGCACAGGGTATCGCGCAAGTTTTTCCAGTGTTTGATATTCCAACTTGGGTGGTGCGTCTCACAGTATCACTGATCGCCGTCGGTTTTCCGATCGCTTTAGTTCTCTCGTGGTTTTTTGATCTCACTCGATACGGCATTGTCCGGACGCCCGATCTCGATGCTCAACGTATCGACGTGGCGCGTCCCATGGCTGATTCTGGCCGAGCGGAGTCGACCGAGAAGTCGATTGCTGTTTTGCCTTTCAATGACCTAAGCCCGGCCAGGGATCACGATTACTTTAGCGATGGCATTGCGGAGGAGCTTCTGGGAGCACTGGCCAAGGTCGATGGATTGCGGGTGGCCGCCCGCCGCTCTTCGTTTTGGTTCAAGGATAAGCAAGCCGAGCTCGGCGAGATCGCATCGAAGTTGAACGTTGGTCACGTGCTGGAAGGAAGCGTTCGGCGCGATGGCAATCGGGTTCGGGTGACAGCGGAACTGATCGACGCGTCCGACGGATTTACGCTTTGGTCGGAAACGTACGAGCGCGAAATGCGTGGGATCTTTGCGCTGCAAGATGAGATCACGCATTCCATCGTCGATGCCCTTAAGCTGAATCTGGATATCTCGCCGCCGCCCGCATCGCGCAGCACCGAGGCTTACGATGCGTATTTGCAGGGTCTCTTTTATTCGGACAAGAGCACCGAGAACGAGTTACGCAAAAGCCTGGAATTTTTTCAGGAGGCGCTCACGAAAGATCCCACGTTTAGTCGGGCGTGGACTGGAATGGCCAAAGCGTGGCTATGGCTGGCCGACGCTTACGTTGCGCCGCTGGAAGCCTATCCGAAAGTGCGTGATGCGGCGATTCGGGCTTTGCAACTCGATGACGAGGAGGCGGAGGCACACGTGTATCTCGCTGAGACCAAACGCATATTGGATTGGGACCTCGATGGTGCGGAGGTGGAATTCAATCGCGCAGTTGAGATTGACCCGAATTCGACGCCATCCAACTATTTTATCGCCGCGCTACACGCCGCTCGAGGTAATCGCGACAAAGCGCTGGCGTACTTGCAGCGCACTTCAAAGATCGACCCGGCCTCGCTTTGGGTGAGCAATTTCGCCTGCGAGCTCTACCGCTATTTCGGTCTTTATGATGAAGCGATCGCCGCCGGAGAACGCGCGCTTCAGCTCGATCCAACATTTGCTCATTATGGCGAGCCAGCACTCGCAGCGTTGTATCGCGAGATGGGGCGCTTTGACGAGGCAATTGCGCTCTACGAAAAGGCACGAACGTTCACCGGCAGGCCCGGGTTTGGTCTGGCGATCACTTACGCCCGCATGAACCGGCGCGAGGAGGCGCTGCAAACACTTGAAGCAGCGATTACAGGCTGGGGCTATCGGCCCGGTGATGCCATTGCACACGTGCAAGTAACGCTTGGCGCGCATGATGACGCAATTCGCGAACTGGAACGCGCGTGCGAGCAGCGCTCGTCATCCTTGCACGGCGTTGGAATCGCTCCCGAATTTGTGCCGCTTCGTTCCGACAAACGTTTCAGATCAATTCTTGAAAGAATCGGGCTCGAACCTGAGAAAGTTTTCGCGGCTACAGCTGCGTGATCATTGAATAATGGTGTCCCGGCCGTGGCCGTGAGAGCGCACACCATATTTGTTTAGGTCTTGCTGCGCCAGGTGCATTCCAAACAGCAGGACCGCAATCAGACCGAAATAGAGTATCGACATCGTCAAACGCTGCGATGGCGTAACTTCAAAATAACGCTGTTCTTCCTCGGTTCGCTTGCGGAAAAGCGAATAGATCCGCGGCAGTGACAACAGCACAATTAACCAGATGATAAAATTTGGATATTTCCACCCGAACCAGAGCAGCAATGCGAATCCCGGCAGCCACAGCCAGCGCGAAAGTGCCGTCACGATGCGCCCGCCGTCGAGCATTCCGACCGGAGTCAGATTAAAAAGATTGAGAAAATAGCCAAACCAGGCGAGCGCGATAAATAGCGGCGCTGCGAACACTTCGCCCAGGAAGTTGCAAGCCAACGCGCCCAGGCTTCCCAGCATCGGGCCGCCGATCCCGACGCATGCTTCCATCCACGCATTGCGTGGCGCTTCCTTCAGGGCGATGAACGCCCCCATGAACGGAATAAACACGGGGGCGCCGACTTTGAGTCCGAACTTTTTAGCGACAAGCAAATGTCCGGTCTCATGAACCAACAAAAGCAGGACAAATCCGAGCGCGAATTGCCAGCCCCACATCTGGGTATAGACCCAGACCATCAACAGCATGGTCCCGCCTGATTTCAGCAGGATTGGTAGAAATTTCAGCAGCGGGAGTAGAACAAACTTCAGCTTCGCGAAAAATTTCGCGATCATGACGCCAATTACCGCGAGCGGCGCGAGTGCCTTTTTCACTCGGCTCCAAGCCGTCTCTGTTTTCGGTGCCTCGTACTGCGTTTGTTCGGTTTGGAGATTCACGACTTCGCCAGGTTACAGGAATTAAAGATTAAAACATTAAAGCGGCCCTGGGGAGAGCAGCAAGGTAACCATTGTGACCTTGTAACAGTTTATCTTCTAACAAGTTAACTCCTTGAATGCCGCGCCAAGGTGATCGAGGACGTCGCGCGGCAACAATGATTGCTCGCTTTGGTTGCCATTAAAAATTGCGATTTCGGCGGCGCGGCCGCATAGCCACGCGCCGAGTCGCGCGGCATCGTAAAGAGACAAACCCTGCCCCGCCAATCCTGCGCAAACTCCGGTGAGAATGTCGCCCATTCCGCCCGTGGCCATTCCCGGATTGCCGGTGGTGTTATAGCTTAGCGGGCGATCGCGTTCAGCTACGATCGTTCGGCTGCCCTTCAACAAAAGCGTTACGGGAAAACGCCGGGAGAATTTCGTTGCCGTTTCGGCGCGTGCTTCTTTTTCACCAGGCGAGAGTCGTTTCATCTCGCCGGGATGCGGCGTGAGCAATCGTTTGCCTTTGCAATGTCTGAGCGTCGAAGTTTTTTCTGCCAAAATATTCAGTCCGTCGGCGTCAATCACCATTGGTTGCTTCGCTTTTTCGATCAGCTCAAGAATTTCGGCGGCGCGGGATTTTCCAAGGCCAGGTCCCACTGCCCAGACGTCGGCCTTTTCCTTCAACAAATCGCGATAAGACTTGAGCGGTTTGACCATCGATTCCATTGGCGCCGCGCCAGCGACAATCTCGTAAATTTCTTCTGGAACAAAAACCTCCACCAGCCCCGCGCCGGCACGTAACGCGCCCTGCGAAGTCATCAAGGCTGCGCCGATGAATCCTTTGGAACCGGCAACAACTCCAATGCGTCCACATTGGTTTTTATAAGTGCTGAATTTACGCCTCGGTAGCAATTCATGAAGGGCCGGCAGGGCAGCGACGACTTCGTTCGCCTTTTTTTCCGGAGCGCACAGTTCGTCTAAGTGTACGACTTCCAGTCTGCCGACGAAGTTCAGCGCGCCGTCGGCCAGCAACCCTGGCTTTGCGAATCCGATTGTCACCGTGAAATCCGCAATAACACAGTCGCGATCGGCTTTACCCGAATCGCCGTCGAGACCGGTCGGAAGATCAACAGCAAACACGTAGGCACCCTTATCCGTCCGCGACTGATTGATGGAACGACAAGCCGCGCGGATCGGGTCGCGCAGCGGCGGCTTTGCGCCGAGCCCCAGTAAGCCGTCAAGAATTATCAGCGGACCTGCCGTGCCCACGTACGCCTCCGCCACAAGCGCGTCCTGAGCGGCCGACAGCTTTTCAGCGCCTTCGACCCAAAGTTCGACAAGCGTGATGCCGAGATCGCTCCTGCCCCCGCGGATTGGCGTCTCGGCTAAAATCTCGGGCGGTCTTCGGCGCAAACTCTCGAGTTTTTTGCGCATCAATCCGCTGCAATCGGTTTCATGAAAAGCAAGTCGTACTTCAATTTTCCATCCGAGACTCCGCAAACAATCAGCAGCAACCAGCGCGTCCCCCGCATTATGACCTTTTCCGGCAAACACAATGCAGTTGCCGGGCCTCTGGAAAAATCTGGTGACCGCTTGCGCGACGCCAGCGCCTGCCTTGTCCATTAGGGTTTCAACAGCTATTCCCCGTGCGAAAGCAGCTTGTTCCGCAGCTCGCATCTGCACCGAAGTCAGGATTGGCAGGTCCAATTATCCCTCCCGATCTTTTGACGCCGCGGCCTTTGCCTCTGACCCGGATCGTTTCGAAGAGCGCTTCTTTCGCCGCGCGCTCTTTTTGTGCGAACGCTTGGATTTGTGGCGTTTAGACTTCGCCACCTTGGTTTGATCGATGTACGATTGTAACGGGATGCTTTCGCTCGTCGCTACCCGCGTCGTAGTCCTCGCGCTCGTCACGGAATTGCGGCCGCGGACGCCGGCCGCAATTTCTTCTGCGAGCTTTTGACGGTAAGAAGCGTTTTGCGCCAACGCTGCTTCGTTCGGATTGGTAAGAAAACCGCACTCCACCAGGACTGCAGGGTTCTTGTTTTTTCGCAGAACGTAGTAACCCCGGCGTCGCACGTTGCGATTTGAAGAAGGCGCCCCGCCCGCTACAAAATAATGAATAGCCGAGGCCAGCGGGAGGCTTGCCCGGTCGTAAAAATAAGTTTCGATCCCGCTGGCGCCGCTGCGCTTGGCAGAGTTGAAATGGACGGATACGAAAATGGCGTTGGCATAAGAGTTCGCGATCGCAACGCGCATTCCGAGGGGAACGAACACGTCGCTGTCGCGGGTCATCACGACTCGGTATCCGCTTGCCGCCAGCGTTTTTTTCAGTCGTTGCGCGACGTCCAGGGTCATGTCCTTTTCTGAAACCGTCTGGCCTGGAATGCCGCCGCGGTCATAGCCGCCATGGCCCGCATCGATTACCACAGTAATGGGCGAGCCGCTGTCTTTAGGAGCGCGCCTCGCCTGAGCCGTGGAGAGAGCGATGCATTCCAGAAATCCAATTAGCAAACTGGCAGCAAGCAAACGGAGTCGGTAGAGATTCGTCGGCATTGCTAATCGTCCTTCGGTAGTTCAGGCGGGCGTGCCGATAGTTTGGGTGCCGTGCCACGGGAGCTTTGCGCGGCCGGCGATTCGAGCATGCCCCCGCGCACGGCCACGTCGCCGTTTGCGGCACGGACGAGGCGTGGCCGGGTTTTGGTTTCCATGAAGGACGAGTGCGCCAGTAGTTCGCCATTCAACCCCACACGCGAATACGCCCAGGCGCGTGGGGCGGAGCAGTGCAGAACATGCAATTGATTCGCGTGATCGATCTCCGCCTGTGGTTCCTCAAAGGCGATGGCGCGGCCTAACGAATAAGTGGCATACACAATTCCACTGTCTTTGTCCTGCACGCGCACGTACAAAGAAGTGTGGTCTGGAAAGCGGTTGGTGAGAAGCGAGTACGTGCGCACGTTGCCAGGCGCCGCGACGCCGTCCGGGATGCCAACTGTTTGCTGCCAGATTGGCCGTGTGTCGGTTACTTCAAAAACTCGCGTGGGGGAATAAAAAAACTTTCCGAGGTCGGCAAAATAAACATTCGTCCGCACATGGTAAGTGCCGAAATCGTGCACTGGATAAAGTGGAGTCAGATTGATCTGATGCGTGACTCTCTGTCCTGCTCCGACCTTCAATGGAGGCTGGCCGCTTTCGGCGCTCATTGGCGCAACGGGCTCGCCTTCGTTTCCAGTGATCTCAAAGCCAAGCCATGATTGCCCGTCGGCATTGTGAAGGTCGATGTCGCGTCCCGCCAGATTGGTGATGCTGAGTGTCGCTACAATTGGTTCGTAAGCGATGTACTGCAATCGCTTGAATTTCAGGTCCACCTGAATCTGGCCTTCCGCTTTCGCAGCGACAATGAAAATGCACGCGACGCCGACGACACATCGGACCACACGGCCTAATGACGAATTTCGAAATAACATTTTGAACTCAGCCGGGGTCTTCGTCATTCGCCTGGCGCGCCGTAGCCAACCGACGATGAGAATTTCGTCATTAGTGGTGCTTCGTCATTTGGGGGACGATCGGCCATGACTTCATTGTACCGAGCTGGTTTCCGCCGCAGGAAAAAGCTGTAAAAGCCGCGAGGGCTCAGCCTGAACGGCCTGCAATTTGTCGTCGTAATAAATTCGGATCCTGTATCCGAGATATTTTCGCTTTCCACTATCTGCGGTGGAACTCTTGACTCTACCTTTTTGCCCGGGTCGCACTGTGGCCGCCGTTTCAGAAAGGGATGACTCCGGGGGCCCGACCTCGGTTTTCGGGCGGAGATAACTGACTGACAGCACCTCGGGATTCGTGTCCGACCAATCGTGCTTTGGAGTAAGCCATTCATAATTCACGTCGGCGTCGGTGAGCTTCACATCCTTGTCACCAACCGTGTCATAAAACTCCACCAGGATCTTTACCTTGGTGTGATCGATCGTTGTACCTGGCTGTTTTTTTATGCCGATCCTTAGTGCGAGGTTGGTCTCAGCGTCCGGATCGGGTGTCTCGGCAGCTTTGACTTCCGTAATACCCATGACAGGACCTTCCGGATTGCCGCCCACATCCCTGTGCGCCGCGGCATCGAGTGAGACGCTTGCCGTGCCAGCGTCGGTCGTGGCCGGTGTTGATACTCCCAGCTTCAGACGCTGATCGGCCAACTCATATGCTTCTCCAGCCGAGGGACCCATGTCGTGCAGCTTGCGCCACACGTCGTTCGACTTGTCATAAATCTGCATGGAATCATATGTCTTCGCTATTTCCTCGAGCACTTTGACGTTGCTGGGCTCGCTGTCCAACGCTTCCTCAAAGCGGGCGAGCGCGTTTGTTGTATCACCACGGTCACGCAGCTCGGTGCCTTCTCGCAATAGTTGGTCAACCAAAGACGGAGGAGGCGTCCGGACCACTGCTTCGGGTGAAGGAGCTGCTTTCGTCACCGGTGGTGCCATTGCCGGCCTCGAAACAGGAGGCGCCGCGGGTCGGGTGACGGCCGTGGCGACCGCCTGTGCCGAGGTCCGCGCGGGTCGGATCCTACCGACGTAATAAGAGGTAGCAGCGAAGATTTCCGCAACCGCTATAATCACAACCAAGCCGAGCCCGACGTTAAAGCTTGGATCGACCTGCGTAGCCCGTGAAAGAAGAGTCCGCATGCGGCAAATAAACCCCAATTCTGTAAGCGCGCCCTCGCCAAGCTGTCAACTGGGGGCTTCCGCCCGGTAAAACCGTAAGGCGTTAAATCCTTGAACCATTAAAGGTGGATCGGCTTGTCCCCAAGCCGATCCCAGCGGGCCCGAACCAACGCGTAGGGAACAACGCATTCCACCTATTCCGCTTTAACGGTTCAACGAATCACGAATGTCACTAACGCGAGATATCGTCCTGGCTGAGTATTTTGAATCCCTCGCCCATCAACACCGTGGACGCGCATTCGGTATCGTCTACGTGCAGAGCGATCGCGGCGAAGCCACGTGGCCGGATGAGCAGGGGATAAGCGAAATGGACATTGACCTCTGCCATGACCAGTGCGGCAAGCAGTTTCACCAGTTGTGTGGCCACTTCTCGAATTTCTACGACTACCACTTCACAAACGCCGAACGGCACGTTTTTGTCCCGGAACAATTTCTCCACGCGCGCTGGATCGCTTGCGATAATCCGGGCGATGGCCGAATCAGTCGATTCGGATACGCTGAGCGCCACGGCGTGAGTGCTCTGGGCGCTGAGCAGTTTCACCACATCGAGCATCGCACCCACCTTGTTGGGAAGAAAAACAGAGAACTGTTTGACCAGCGGCCCCTCCATTTTCGAAGTTGTTTCCGGTAAATTCGCAGTCATTTCGCTGGCGACGCCTGCTGGAACAGCCCAAGGCGCGCCGGACAAACTATCTCATTTCCGGTCTTTCATTGGCAAACCAATATTGGGGCGGTAGCCCCAAACGTAATTCGTTAGACGTTACAAAGTTAAAACCGCGAGGATTAACCGTATGAGTTCGCCACTGTTTTGACTTTTTTAACATTGCTACGCTTTAACACTGAAACGCTTTTATTGAGCCTGTTCATTTCGCACGACATCAATATAGTGCCGCAATGATTGCCGGAGCGCATTTTCTTCTCTATAGCAACGACCCTGAAGCCGATCGTGCGTTCTTCAAAACGGTGCTGGAATTCCCCTCGGTCGATCTCGGCGATGGCTGGCTGATATTCGCCTTGCCGCCTGCCGAACTGGCGGTCCATCCCGGTAATGGCGAACTCGTGCAGATGCATGCAGAACATCCCATGCTTGGAGGCCTTCTCTATTTGACGTGTGACGATCTGAGCAGCGTCATCGGATTGCTGAAAAGCAAGGGTGTGGCCTGTTCGAAGCCGGTGGAAGCCGAGTGGGGAGTCAGCACGAGTATTCGGCTGCCTAGCGGCGGCGAGATCGGCCTGTACCAACCGGCTCACCCCACGATGATTGAAGCGGGTTCAGCTTGAAAACAAGGAGAGGCTTTAGTTCCAAACTTCGCTACGCTTAGGTTCGGCTTCGATGGATGAAGAGAATGAGTTAATCGCGCTACGGCGCAAAAAACTGGACGCGCTTCGTGCGAAAGGCATCGAACCATTCGGCGGCGGCTTTGAGGTAACCGGATCGGTTGCGGAGGTGCGTGCAAAGTTTAAGGAAGGCGAGACCCTTCGCGCAGCGGGTCGCATCACCGCGCATCGCGACATGGGCAAAAGTCATTTCCTCGATCTGCGCGATGCGACGGGGCGCATTCAAATCTACATTCACGCGAACGAAGTCGGGGCGGAATTGATCGACCTTTTTCGGTTGCTAGATCTCGGTGATTTCATCGGCGTAGAAGGGACGTGCTTTGTCACCAAAAGCGGCGAACCCACATTGAAAGTGCACAAATTCCAGGTGCTGGCCAAGGCGTTACGGCCGCTTCCTGAGAAATGGCACGGGTTACAGGACATCGAAGCCCGGTACCGGCAACGGTATCTCGATCTTCTTACCAACGAACGTTCTCGCGAAATTTTCGAAAAACGCATCGCGATTGTCCGAGAAACGAGGCGCTTTTTTGAGGAGCGCGGCTTTCTGGAAGTAGAGACGCCGATTTTGCAAACTATCCCCGGCGGCGCTGCGGCCGAACCGTTCAAAACGCATCACAACGCGCTCGGCATCGATCTCTATTTGCGCATTGCGCTGGAGCTTTATCTCAAACGTTTGCTGGTGGGTGGGTTCTACAAGGTCTTTGAAATCAGCCGCAACTTTCGCAATGAGGGCATCTCCCGGAAACATAATCCCGAATTCACGATGCTCGAAGCCTATTGGGCGTATGCCGATTTTGAAAAGATGGCAAATCTCACTGAAGAACTGATTTGTTATCTCGCAGAGAAAATCTGTGGTTCGCTGACGATCGAGCATCGCGACTGTGAGGAAAAAATCGTTCGCACTATCAATTTGAAACGGCCCTGGCGCCGGGTTCGGTATCACGACGTCGTTCGTGAAGTTGCCGGAAAGGATTGGTTCGATCTCTCGAGCGACCAACGGCGCGATCGCGCGACGAATAAGTTCAAATTGGACATCCTGCCGCAACTGGCCGATTTCGAAGTGACGCAACACGTGTTCGAAAAACTGATCGAAGAGAAGACGATCGACCCGCTGTTTGTCACGCACTGCCCGAAAGAGTTAGTACCGCTGGCAAAGCAAAACACCGCGGACAACGCGCTGGTCGATGTTTTCGAACTGATCATTAACGGAGCGGAGATCGCGCCGGGCTACAGTGAGTTGAACGATCCTCTTGTGCAGCGCCATCGTCTGCTTGAACAGGCAGGTGAAGAGAGACAAAAAATCGACGAAGAATTTCTTCTCGCCCTCGAACACGGCATGCCTCCCGCCGGCGGGATAGGCATAGGAATGGACCGCCTCACCATGCTTTTGACAGACGCGGAATCCATCCGCGACGTAATTCTGTTTCCGTTGCTGCGACCGAAGAAACTGTAGCCGTCGCTCTGTGAGCGACGGGATTCGGCGAGATTAACACATCGTCGGTTGCGCTTCGCACAGCGAAGCGGCTATAGAATACAGTGTGACCCAATGTAACCGGCTACAATAGTTACAAGAGGGGACGGGTCGCACCTCTACTATTTTTAGCCTTTTAATGATTTAACGAGGCGAAGCCCTCATTCGCGCTCGAGATCAAAGGTGACTTTGGCGTTGACGCGATAATTTGTGATTTTGCCGTTGTCTACTTCAGCGGTGAATTCCTTGATGTAAATCGAGCGAATGTTCCGCAGTGTTTTGTTGGCTTCCTTGGCTGCGCCTTGAGCAGCATCCTCCCAGCTTTTCGGCGATTGTGACAACAGTTCGATGACTTTAACGACTTTAGCCATGGCGATTATTCTCCTTCCCTGATTTATCGCAGATGACGCGAGAGTTGCGTGTCTTTCAGGGAACGTCGAAGAGCACGGTCAAAACGTTTCATTGAAACGATGATCGATTGAAGCGATGAAGAAGTACGTTGAAGCGTGACGCGATGAAGGGTTGAAACGATTGAGCACCTGATGGATGTAACGGTTCAAGCTTCAACGAATACGCCATGGAAACTTTCGAGATTGCTGGATTGCCGCCTGACGAAGTGAGCCGCTTTGTTGGCGGGGAGCATTCCGACCCATTTCGAGTGTTGGGTCCGCATCGGGTTGGGGATGATTTGGAGATTCGCGCCTTTCGTCCCGATGCGCGCAAGATTGAAATCGTGTTGGACCAACATCCGGAGGAACCGATCACAGCGCAGAAAATTCAGCAGGACGGTTTTTTTTGCGCGACTGTCCGGAACGCAACACGGGATATTCCCTACCGCCTGCGAGTCACTGCGTGGGGCGGATCGCATGATCTGACACGCGATCCTTATCAGTACGGGCCGATCATGGGCGAAGTCGATCTGCATCTTTTCGCCGAAGGACAGCACTGGAAGATCTACGACAAGTTCGGCGCGCATGTGCAGACCATCGGGGATGCCAGTGGCGTTTATTTCGCCGTATGGGCGCCTAACGCACAACGTGTCAGCGTGGTTGGCGATTTCAACGGATGGGATGGCCGGGTCAATCCCACGCGCAGACTCATCGGCAGCGGCGTGTGGGAGTTATTTTTGCCGGGCATCAAACAAGGCGCGCACTACAAGTTCGAGATCCGCACTCAGACCGGAGCACTGCTTCTTAAGAGCGATCCATTCGCATTTTTCAATCAGCACGGGAAATCGACCGCATCGCTGGTGTACGATCTGGAACGTTACGCCTGGAATGATCGTGCGTGGATGGAATCGCGCCGGACCCGCAACTGGCCGAAAAGCCCTGTTAGCATTTACGAAGTGCACCTTGGGTCGTGGCGACGCAAGACTGAAGAAGGAAATCGTCATCTCAGTTACCTCGAGCTTGCCGAGACGTTGCTGCCCTACGTGTTGGAGATGGGTTACACGCATATCGAGTTGTTGCCAGTCGCCGAGCATCCCTTCGAAGGTTCGTGGGGTTACCAGGTCACCAATTATTACGCGCCCACCAGCCGGTTCGGCGCGCCCGATGAATTCCGTTATTTTATCGACAAATGTCATCAGGCGGGAATCGGTGTGATCATGGATTGGGTGCCTGCGCATTTTCCAAAGGATGCTTACGCGCTGGCTGAGTTTGATGGCACCGATCTCTACGAGCACATGGATCCGCGCCAGGGCGAGCATCAGGATTGGGGCACACTCATTTTCAATTTTGGCCGCAACGAAGTGCGCAATTTCCTAATCGGCAATGCGCTTTTCTGGCTCGACAAATATCACATCGATGGCCTGCGCGTGGACGCTGTGGCATCGATGCTTTACCTCGATTATTCCCGGGAACCCGGCCAATGGATCCCGAATGTTTACGGCGGTCGCGAGAATCTCGACGCCGTCTATTTCCTGAAACGGTTCAATGAAGTTTGTTACGAACGGTTCCCCGGAATCATGACCATTGCCGAGGAATCGACAGCGTGGCCCGGCGTATCACGTCCGACTTATCTGGGCGGGCTCGGGTTCGGCTTCAAATGGAACATGGGCTGGATGCACGATTTCCTGCAATACACGAGCCTCGACCCGATTTTTCGACGTTATCATCATGGTAACATCACGTTTTCGCTGCTTTACGCATTCCAGGAGAATTTCATCCTTGTGCTCAGTCACGATGAAGTGGTGTACGGCAAGCGCTCGCTGCTATCCAAGATGCCGGGTGACGAATGGCAAAAGTTTGCCAATCTTCGAATGTTTCTCGCGTGGATGTACGGGCATCCGGGTAAGAAGCTGCTTTTCATGGGCGGCGAATTCGGCCAATGGAACGAATGGAACCACGATACGAGTCTTGACTGGCAACTTGTTAGTCTGCCTTCGCATGACGGTCTGCGCCGGCTGGTCCAACATCTTAATTACATGTACAAGAGCGAACCGGCGCTTTGGCAGCTCGACGATACCTACGAAGGATTCGACTGGATCGATTTTCACGACGCCGATAACAGCGTGGTCTCATTTCTGAGAAAATCGCGCGATGGCGACGTTGTGGTGTTTATCGTGAATGCGACCCCGCTGGTGCGCTACGATTATCGCCTGGGCGTGCCTGGGTCCGGTTTCTACCGTGAGGTCATCAACACCGACGCCGAAACGTACGGCGGTAGTAATGTAGGAAACTTCGGCGGTGTTCAGACCCAGGATGTTCCCTGGATGGGTCGAGAATATTCAATTCTCATTCACCTGCCGCCACTGGCGACGCTGGCGTTTAAAGTGGGAAAGTGACCTAGAGCTCTCCTTCCTGGTTGCGGACGAGTAATGGACAATTCGACGGAACAATCAGCCGAATCGCCTTCGGCACCGCTTCGTATCGCGCGCTCGAAAACCGTACCGGCTCACCATCCAGATTGACCGGAATTACTTCTTCGGAATGGACTTCTGCCCAGGGGGTTTGCCAGTAGGAGATATACTCGCCGTCCGGCGAAAGCTGTTGTAGTTCCCGTGCCGCAGTGAGCAGAGCGATCGGCGGGATATAACGTACGACAAGCACATCGAGCAAACCGTCGTCAATACACGCGCGGGGAGCGGCTTGGAAACCGCCGCCCGTTTGCCGCCCATTCCCGATAATCGCCACGGGGCCGCTGCCAGTGATTTCGCGGTCCGGCAAGATAAGCTTTCCGTGATATTGATGAACATTCATTGCCAGAATTGCACCCATCGCTGTGTAAGCGGCAGGGCCAAGCAGGCGTTTGAGTTCGGGCGAAGTGGTCGCTGTCACCTCGGCGCCGAAACCAGCACTGGCTGCATTCAGGAACCAATGCGCATTGGCCTTCCCGACGTCGATTGACACTGCCTTACCCTGCATGCAGAGCGCCAACGCTTTCTCCGGATCGCGAGGAATCCCGCAGCCGATGGCAAAGTCATTCGCCGTCCCCAGAGGCACCGCTCCCAAAACAGGCCGTGCGTTCACAGGCAAATTCATTAAACCGTGAACCACCTCGTTCAATGTACCGTCGCCGCCGGCAGCAATGAGCAAATCCACCTGGCCTGCTTCCGACACGAACCGCTGGGCGTCTCCTTTCTCCCGGGTCATTCGTACTTCGATGCGATGCCCAATTTCTCTTTGCCGAGCAACTGCATCCCGCAGCGCATCATTGCCGATGAATTTCCCATTGAGAATAATATGAACTTTTCTCCTCATCTCGCGCGCATGGTGCGGATTTGCCTAAAGCTATTTATGTTAACGTACACGCGAAAGCTGTATGTGGCTCGTTCGCCTGGTAACGCAAAGTCAGGGCGCAAAAGTAATACTTCTCCACTGAAGAGGCTGCGTCCGGGTGTTTCAGCAGCCCTTCGCTTGATTGTCGTCTCACGCTAAATTATACAGTGACGAGGAATCAAGCGATGAAGGCGCGTCTACTGCTCGATTTACTGCTGGCCGGATTACTCTGCGGTTGCGCCGCCAATACGCCCTATTCGGAGACGGTGATTGATACCAACAAGCACACTCAACAAAGAGGGCTGCCCGAAACTCCAGTGTACGACAGGCCAATTTATACTCCTGGTTCGAGCAACGACATCGGAAGTCACTTTTAATTCGATGCTGCGGAAGGAAGTATGATCGCTTCCTCGCGCTACTGTATCTGCGAGCCGAATTCGCCGTCGCTTACTCGGGTGCGAATTTTCATTTTTGGCCGGACTACCGAAATCGTGCGGATGATTTTTCCACGCTCGTTCATCGTGATGCTATAGCCTCGCCGCAAGGTCGCTTCCGGGCCCAGCACGCGCAGGATTCCTTCGATGCGCAGGAAACGGTGTCTCGCGTTCTCCAGCAGCCGTGCCGGAGAAGTAACCAGACGCCGCTGCAAGTCCGCGAAACGACTGCGCCGCATTATCAGTTCGCGCGCGGGGCCGCGTGCCTGCAACGCGCGCATAATATGAAGAAGGCTACGTTTGTAGCTGTCGATCTTGTGCGCCAGGCAACGCTGCAACATTTCGTGCGCGTGATCGAGGCGCTGTTGTACGTCTCGAGCCCGGCTTAGCAACTGGCGCGAGAGCGCACGCATGCAACCATCAAGCCGTCGTTGAAGGTCGACGATATCGGGCACGATCAATTCCGCGGCGGCACTTGGGGTGGGCGCTCGCAGGTCGGCGACGAAATCGCAGATGGTAAAATCGATTTCGTGACCGACCGCGGAGACAACTGGCACTCCGGAATTGAATATTGCTCGAGCGACAATCTCTTCGTTGAACTCCCATAGATCCTCGATACTCCCACCCCCGCGGGTGACCACGATCAGGTCGAGAGGCGCAAACGCCTCGTTAGGCAAAGCGAGTTCACGGATGGCGACAGCGATCTCTTGTGCTGCGCCGGCCCCCTGGACGCGGGCGGGATTGATCAAAATTTGCAACCACGGCGCGCGACGGCAGAATACGTTCAACATATCCCGAATCGCTGCGCCGCTTGGCGAGGACACGATTCCGACGCGCTGCGGAAATTTCGGCAAAGGTCTTTTGCGTTCCGGCGCAAACAATCCTTCTGCTTCCAGTTTGCGTTTAAGCGCGTCGAATTTCGCCTGCAGTAAACCGACCCCGTGCGGCTGAAGAATCTGAACATTGAGTTGATATTGCCCGCGAGCCTCGAAAACCGTGACCGTGCCGTAAACCTGCACCTGAGTGCCATCGACGAGAGGTTGTCGTGGCGGTGCGACGGTGTCGCGCCAGATCACGCACGAGATCTGAGCTCGCTGGTCTTTCAGTGTGAAATATTGATGACCGCTCGGGTGCAGCTTGTAATTCGAAATTTCGCCCTGGACCCATACTGCGCGGAACCTTGTTTCAAGTGTGCTGCGGATTTGTCGGGTTAGCTCTCCAACAGTAAAAACTTTTGCCGTCTGTGGGAAGAAGTCGGCGCGGAGCTGCATCGGAGAAAACGTCCAACCTCCAACGCCCAACGTCCAACGCTCAATTGCAGAAAGTAAGGTGTAGTAGCCACGGCGCTGCGTCGCCGTGTCCGGATTGGCACGGATCAACGCCTCGACATATCGAGGCGGCTACAGCAGCTCCGCTTGGGCGCTGGCTGGCGGTTTGAGTCCGAGCTTGCGATACGCGTTGGGCGTAGCCACGCGACCCTGGGCCGTGCGTTTGATGTAACCTTCCATGATCAGATACGGCTCATTTACTTCTTCGATTGTCCCAGCTTCTTCGCCAACCGCGACTGCGAGCGAGTTCAAACCGACCGGACCACCATTAAATTTGTGAATTAACGTTTCGATGATCCGCTTATCCCATTGATCGAATCCATCGCGATCGATCTCGAGCATGGCGAGGGCACGATCGGCCAGGTCGGCGGTGATCTTTCCGTCCGCTTTCACCTGCACATAATCGCGTACCCAGCGCAAAAGATTATTTGCCGTGCGTGGGGTGCCGCGCGTGCGCGCTGCAACCTCGGCGGCGCCGGCTGAATCAATCTCGACGCCAAGCAACCGGGCGCTGCGCAAGATGATTTTCTGCATTTCTTCGGCGTGATAATAATCGAGGCGCGCTGTCATTCCGAAACGCGACCGCAGCGGGGCGCTGACCATTCCGGCGCGCGTGGTAGCGCCGATCAGGGTGAACTTGGGCAGATTCAGGCGCAGGCTGCGGGCCTGAGGCCCCTGGTCGATGATGATGTCGAGCCGGTAATCTTCCATCGCAGGATAAAGATATTCCTCGATGGTCGGTTGAAGCCGATGGATCTCATCGATGAAAAGCACATCGCCTTTTTCGAGACTTGTTAAAAGACCGGCCAGCTCGCCGGCCTTCTCGATCACAGGCCCACTGGTATTCTTGATGTTTACATCCATCGCGTTCGCGATGATGTAAGCCAGTGTCGTCTTGCCAAGACCCGAAGGGCCGCTTAACAGAATGTGTTCGAGTACATCGCCGCGTTTCGTTGCGGCTTCCACCATCAACTCAAGCCGCTCGCGCACTTTCACCTGCCCGGTGAACTCGCTAAACGCCGGCGGCCGCAGCGAAATCTCAAACGCGGCATCTGGTTCCGGTGGTTTCATTCGGTGCCCGTCGAAACGTTACAACGTTCAAACGTTGAAGCGAATGTTGTGGCGGCGCTTGTGTCAAGCGCCGGGAAGCAATGCAAGCTCAACACAGACTAGCTTCCCAGGTTTTTGGTCAGCACCAGCTCCGTGCCGCGACGTTTGTGTATGTAATCAACTTCATCAAAAGCATTGCGAATGAGAAATAATCCGAGCCCACCCGGTTTGATCATCTCATGAGAGCGCCCCTTCATTTGGTTGGGCAAAACCTGCTCGCCATAGTCGCGTAATCGCATACGCACGCATTTGGACAGGCCTTCCATGTGCAAGGAGATCAGTTGATCGTCACGCAGCCGGTAAGCGTAACGGATGACGTTCGTGCATGCCTCATCCACACCGAGCACCATTAACAGGCGTTCTCTTTCGGAAAACGGATAACCGTTAAGAAACTTGCGCACGCAGTTGCGCATCAGGGCCAGGTTGGCTGTGTGGCTGCTAAACTCGACTGTCTGTTTGTTCATTAACCGCCCTGAAATCTGAGCAGATTCCCGGCGCTCATTCAACTCAGAAGCTTTTTTGGGGAATACGCGAACATGTCGCCGCACACAAAACGTGATGGACACTCGCCCAAACCGCTGTTCAATTTTGCAATATGTGGAGATTGTTTGCTGCGCTTTTGCTGTTCGTTACCCCCGCGCTCGCACAGGAGAACGCCACCGCATACGAAGCACTGCGCGTGGTTGGCTCTGAATTGGGACGCGGCGCTCTGAATCATTTGGTGTCGATTACTGGCGTGAAAGGCGACCCGCAGCCGGAAAAATGGAAAATTGTTTTGGAAGATCCTGATGGTCGCGGCGCGCGCGAAGTGGACGTCGCCGATGGCAAAATTGATTCCGAGCACCGGCCCGGACGCTCAGTTGCAGGTTCCACCGAAGGCGCGACGATCGACACCTCGCGTTTGAACCTGGATTCGAGCGGAGCGTATGAAGTGGCGAGCCACACGGCGGACGTATCCCACGCTAATTTTGCAACGGTCGATTATACGTTGCGCACTGATGAGCAAGGCGAACCGGTGTGGATCGTCACTCTTTTGAGTCGATCATCCCGTCCGGTGGGCACGATTCATATCGGAGCGATGCGCGGCACGGTGAAGCGAACGGAAGGAATGTTTGCCGGCACAACAATGGAAGATGTGGAGAACGATTACGACAGCGACGAGGAAAGCGGCCCTTTCAGCGGCGTCAAAAGGCGTATCAAGGACACTTTTCACCGGACACAGGAGGAAGCGCGAGACATGTTTGAGAGGGTGAGGCGCTCGTTTACCGACTTCATCAACCGCGGGTAGCGGTGAATAATTCCTGTGAAAAGAGCGCGATTCCGAACTTTGGGTGCGTTGCGGACGAGTCCTTGTAGCCGCTTCGCTGTGCGAAGCGTGGCCGCAGGATGTTTGCGTCGCGCGCGCCGCGTGTCCTACAGGGACACCGTTACAGCTGTCTGCCAGAGGAAAAACCAAACATGAATGGCGCCTCCAGTCAGTGGCCCTCTCTGCCTTTTGCAGAGTGGAAAGATACCGCCGGTACCCTGCACATGTGGACACAGATCGTGGGCAAGATTCGACTGACGCTCAGCCCATGGACGAACCACTCCTGGCACGTCACGCTCTATGTCACATCGCGCGGCCTAACGACTTCACCCATTCCGCACGGTCCTCACACCTTCGAGATACGTTTCGATTTTATCGATCACGAATTGCGCATTCTAAAAAGCGACGGCGCAACCCGAATACTGAAGTTACAATCACAATCAGTCGCGACGTTCTATAAGGCTGTCATGAAGGCGCTGAGTGATTTGGAACTGCCGGTTAAGATCAACATGTTGCCCAACGAGATTGAGAACCCGATTCCATTCGATCAGGATGAAGAGCATCGCACGTATGATCGCGAATATGCCAACCGGTTCTGGCACGTGCTCGTGCAGAGCGATCGCGTATTTAAGGAATTCCGGTCGCGTTTCTGCGGCAAATGCAGTCCGGTCCATTTTTTCTGGGGTAGTTTTGATCTGGCGGTGACGCGTTTCTCCGGGAGGCCGGCACCGCCCCATCCCGGCGGCGTCCCGCATTTGCCGGACGAGATCACGCGCGAGGCCTATTCGCAGGAAGTTAGCAGCCTTGGTTTTTGGCCCGGCAATGCGGCTGCGCCGACCCCGCTTTTCTATTCGTATGCCTATCCCGAACCGCCCGGATTCGCAGAGGCAAAAGTTCAGCCAGCCGCCGCCTTCTACGAGGCGAAACTGCGCGAATTTATCCTGCCGTACGACGTGGTGCGCACCGCTGAAAAGCCGGATCAAGTCCTCCTCGACTTCGCGCAGAGCGCCTACGACGCCGCCTCGAAGCTGGGGAAGTGGGACCGCGCCGCACTGGAAGAAAAGAAACCAGCCTTGCATTCGGCTTCCCACCGTTCGTAATTAGGCGAGATGAACCCCGGTTGCGCGGCCGAGCAACACGCCTGGCGTGAAGTGAAAGATGGATGGCGCCCTCTGTATGGCGACGTGGACAAAACAGGGGTCGCCGTGGAGTGGCACGATTTTCGCACCGAGCGTCCCTTTAACTGGGGACGGACTTTTCATCCGAATAGCCTTGAGTTCTGTTTGAATCTCGATGGCCACGGAGCGGTAGGCGCCGAACGTCGCGCGCGGAGCGACTTTGTTCCGGGTAACTGCGGTTATTATGCGATCGCTGGCGAACCGCTACCAGCGTCGCGTCGCGCCCACGATCATCACCAGTTTGTGACACTCGAATTTTCGCGGGAACATTTGCAAAAACAATTTGTGCGGAACGAGGCCGATCTTGAACCCGAGATTCGCCGGATCGTGTTTGGAGACAAAGAGGAAAATGTAGTTGCGCCCGCGCGCCCAATGACGATGCAGCAGCGTAGCGTCGTCGCCAGTTTGGCGGAGCCTCCGGTGGCAAAGGCAGCCCAGATCCTTTGGTATCAAGGCAAAGCCCTGGAGCTGATGGCTCATTTTCTCTTCGCGCCGAAAGACCCGGAGTTTTTCTGTATGCGGCACAAACGGGTGGCTCGCGAACGGGTCGAGCGCACGAAAGAGCTTCTGGCGCGCGATCTGGCTAATCCGCCTACACTGGAAATGATCGGACAGGAAGTGGGCTGCAGTCCCTTCTATCTGAGTCGAATTTTTTCGCGCGAAGTGGGTCTGACCATTCCGCAATATCTGCGTAACCTGCGAATGGAACGCGCAGCCGAACTGTTGCGCACGGGACGTTACAACGTTACCGAGGCCGCGACCGAAGTCGGATACTCGAGCTTGAGTCATTTTAGCAAAGCATTTTGCGAAACGATCGGCTGCTGCCCGGTGCTTTATCCGGCGGCCAAGAATGTCATTCTTGACCGTTAAAAAGTTGAACCGTTGAAAAGTTAAAACGTGGAGAGTCCGACGCCGTTTTGACTTTTTAACCTTTTAACCTCTTAACTGTTTTGAAAATCACCCGCGCACTCATTTCCGTTTCCGACAAAACCGGTATCGCCCCGTTTGCCCGCGAACTGGAGCGGCAGGGGGTGGACATTATTTCCACGGGGGGAACGGCTGACCTGCTGAGGAAAGAAAAGATTCCAGTGCGCGAAATCTCAAGTTTTACCGCATTTCCGGAGGTGCTGGAAGGACGTGTGAAGACTTTGCATCCGCGCGTCCATGGGGGTCTTCTTTACAAACGCGGTAACGAGAAACACGAGGCCGAAGCGCGCGAATGTGGGTTCGAGCCAATCGATCTGGTGGTGGTTAACCTTTATCCGTTTGAAGCGACCATTGCGAAGCCAGACGTCACCCTCGCGGAAGCGATTGAGAATATCGACATCGGCGGTCCATCGATGATTCGCAGCGCGGCGAAAAACTATGAATCGGTCACGGTGGTGGTCGATCCGGCAGATTACGACCCGGTGCTCGAAAACATGCGCGATAACAATGGAGGAACGACACTCAAATTGCGCGAGCGCCTCGCTATAAAAGCCTTTATCCGGACCGGTGAATATGATCGCACAATCGGCAACTTCCTGAACAGGGAGCAGACGACGGACGCATCTTTTTCGCTTTCGCTTCCGCTGGTGATGCGGTTGCGTTACGGGGAAAATCCGCATCAAACGGCCGCGCTCTACGGCGACTTCGATAAGTGCTTCGAAAAACTCCACGGCAAGGAACTTTCCTTTAACAACATTCTGGACATCAGTGCGGCGACGAATTTGATCGCCGAATTTGAAGAGCCGACCGTCGCGATTCTGAAGCATACCAACCCGTGTGGTGTTGGCTCGGACGTTGATCTCCGCAAGGCGTGGAATAAGGCGTTTGCCACGGACAAACAGGCGCCCTTTGGAGGAATTATCATCTGCAACCGCCCATTGACGGAAGCTATGGCAAAAGTGATCAGCGAAATTTTCAGCGAGGTAATTATTGCGCCGGATTTTGAGCCCGAAGCGCGAAGCGTTTTACAGAAGAAAAAGAACCTGCGCCTGATTCGACTGGTGACATCAGCGACAAGTGCAAGACCTACGGTTGATATTCGTTCGGTCTGCGGCGGCGTGCTGGTTCAGGACGCGGACACCAGGGGCGAGATCGAGCAAAAAATCGTCACAACGAGGCGACCGACCAAACCGGAACTGAAAGCAATGTTATTTGGCTGGCGAGTGGTTAAGCATGTAAAATCAAACGCGATTGTTTATGCCAAGGGGGACCGGACACTTGGCATCGGCGCGGGACAAATGTCGCGAATCGATGCTTCGCGCATTGCGATCTGGAAAGCGAAAGAGGCCGGGCTCTTGCTCAAAGGCAGCGCCGTCGCCAGCGACGCGTTTTTCCCATTCCCCGATGGCTTGATTGCGGCAGCCGAGGCTGGCGCAACATGCGCCATTCAACCGGGTGGTTCAGTCCGTGACGAAGAAGTGATCGTCGCCGCGAACGAGCGCAACATGGCCATGGTCTTCACTGGTGTGCGGCATTTTCGGCATTGAGACGGATTGGTCCAGGTTGCCTGAGCGATTACGGGTCCGATGAGCGACTACGGCTTTCTTGTTTCATTAGCACCCGGCTTCGGCCGGGTGGCATAAAAGCTCCAGGCACTGGCCGTTTGTAACGGCTTTTCATCAGGACGAAACCGTTGAAACCGTTTCTCCCTGCTTTTACGCGTTGCACCGGGCTGGAGCTCGGTGTTACTGACAATCGCGATACGCCTTAGCGATGAACCATATGTCCCGTTCAGTTGCCCCACCGCGCGCCGTTAACATCGAAGATTTGCGACGCGCGGCAAAACGCCGCCTTCCTCGAATTGTATTTGACTACATCGATGGCGGAGCGGAGGACGAATGGACATTGCGGGCTAATCGTCGCGCGTTTGAACAAGTGACATTCCGCCCGCGGTGTGCTGTCGCGACGCCGGCATGCGACCTGCGCGTGTCTGTCCTTGGTGCGCCTCTGTCCATGCCGTTGATCCTTGCCCCTGTAGGCAGCAGCCGTCTCATCTATCCCCGCGGCGAGGAATCTGCGGCCGGCGCTGCGGGCGCTGCCGGAATCGCCTACGCGCTTTCGACGCTCTCCGGATGTCCCTTGGAGGATGTTGCGGCGGCGTCGAAAGGACCGCTTTGGTATCAGCTGTACCTTGTGGGTGGACGTGATTGCGCGCTTTCGGCGATCGAACGCGCGAAAGCCGCTGGTTTTTCGGCTTTGGTTGTTACAATCGATACAGCAGTGGCCGGCATGCGGGAACGCGACCTCCGAAATGGCGTTAAAGAACTCCTGAGCGGTAATTTTGGATCGAAGCTCCCGTTCATTAGGCAGTTACTGATAAAACCTCGCTGGCTTGCTCGATTTCTAGCTGATGGCGGGCTAATGAAATTTCAGAATGTCGTTATCCCTGGTGAAGGACCGATGCTGTATGCCGACGTCACCGCTGCTCTTGAAGACGCAGTCGTGACTTGGGATGATCTCGAATGGATCCGTAAGGCATGGGGCGGCCCCATTGTGATAAAGGGGATTCACACCGCAGACGATGCCCGCCGCGCGGTAGATGCGGGCGCGAACGCGTTAGTTGTTTCCAACCATGGCGGCCGCCAGCTCGACAGTGTCGCACCGACTCTGCGCGTCTTGCCTGAAGTTGTGGCTAGCGTTGGCGGTCGTATCGAGGTTCTGCTCGATAGCGGCCTCCGTCGCGGCAGCGATATCGTCAAAGCGCTTTGCCTGGGTGCTCGCGCAGTAATGGTCGGGCGCGCTTATGCGTATGGGCTCGGCGCCGCGGGTGGCGCCGGTGTTGCGCGAGCAATTGAAATCTTGCGCGCTGATCTGGTTCGGACTCTCAAGTTACTCGGCTGTGCGTCAGTCGCTGAGTTGGATCGATCCTATGTTGACGTGCCGGCCGACTGGCCTGCTGCGTGAGAGCCCATTCACGAGGGGAACTGAGTAACTGTTATCACCGGACTTGAGGACAGTCGCCAAAGCCAGATACACAGGACGACTGCGATGATGAGGGCCACCCAGCTTACTCCCATGGGCACCTGATGACTTCCCACTAATACTGTGGTGTGGTTGATCAATCTGAGCAGGTGACCAATTGCAAAAATTGCAAAAATGATGCTCGCGACGCGCAATCCAGTTTTTTGAGAGTTCATGAGATGATCCTTGTAGGTGCGTTTTGATTTGTCAGCAAAAATACGAGCCTATACCTGGCTTCTCCGCAGCGACGTCGCTTGCACAAGGATGCCGAGGATCACCAGGCCGATGAACACAATGGTCGATCCGGATGGCGGAAGCACAATCGTGCTTTGAATCAGGTGGGCCCCGATCATGGAGGAGACAACGATCAGTGCCCAATCGAACAAAACGAGCAGGAGAATCGCCCCGATAACGCCCCCAGCCAGAAAAATGATGGTGGAATGTTGCGCATATTGAACAAGGAACGCAGCAGCGATCGCTCCGGCAAGTTTGCCGCCCGCCAGAAAGCCGAGAACAGCAATCGCAATTTTCTGAAGGAACAGCGCGAGCAACGCCCCAACTAAACCAAGCACCAGCGCAATGGTTAGTGCCAACAGCGGGGACGGCTGATTCACAAGGTGCGGCGCAATCTCGACGCCTGCTGCGAATCCGATTGCGGCGACGCACAGCCAGAACAACTTTCGACCAAATAATAGAATTATGATGCCGATTAGCGCACCAACAATTGCGACAGAAAAATTTGGATTTTGGACAGCCATGGTGTAGAGGCGTTCGCTGTGGCGAACGCCTTTCTAGTTGATTTCGGCGCCTGATACAAGCACCGCCACACCTTTCACGAGTCTGCGCTAAAAGTTTAATCGGGCTGGTGGGATTTGAACCCACGGCCTCCTGGTCCCGAACCAGGCGCTCTACCAAGCTGAGCCACAGCCCGCTTTACCTATGAAAAATAGGGTAAAAGAGCGCCGACAAATTTCCTTGGCACGTCCACCGTGAGCTGAGCGTGTGAGATCAACACAGCCTCAGGGTGGAACGTTTCAGGCGGCCGGCAAATGTCTTTACTGCTATTCATCAAACGTAGTCTATTATGCCCGCATCAAACGCGAAGGCAAGGAGATCAGGCGCAATCTTCGAACGGCGCATTGCGAGCTTGCTAAACGGAAGCTCAGGGAGCTCAAAGACGGGTAAGGCCAGATTGATCGCTCGCAAGGTAAGCTCCACGCTTCGCGAAGAGAGCGAAAAGGGCAGGTCTCTCCAGGGTCAATATCAGGTGCCAGGGTCCGCCTACGATCCATGAATATGGCGGCTATCGTCTTCAGCAGGCAGGCCGCCCTCACTCCAGAAACACCAGCTTTGCCAGAGCTACCGATAGATAGCGGTCATCCTTCGACCCCGGGTGTAGGAACCGAACTGGAATTACGTAAGGGGGGCTCAATGTTAAAATGTTGAGCTCTTCGTTCGGGCGAAACGATTCAGTCTCCAGTGAAACCCAATTGCCCTCGATGGGCTTTACTCGATGAGTCAGACGAGTGCCGTTCAAGGTCACCTCGATCTCTTCGGCTGGAAAGCGATCGGTGACGCAATAAAGCGTCATTCGCAGCCGCAGCATCCTTGGCGGTGCAAGGAATCCGATCAGAACCGTCTGGTTCGCGGCCAACCACGCGAAGCCACCCCCCGGTTCGAATTCATGAAATCCTCGCCGGCCCGGAATATCATTGACACTTATCTTCTGTCCCGGTTGAACGCGCAGCACAGACAGCAAAGGGGTGCCATCGGCCGACATTCGCTCCAATGCGGAGACGTTCCGGACACGCGTGTAAAACAGTGCCTTGGCTTCATGATATAACGCGACGTCCGACGTATTGAGATCGACGATCCGCTGTATGTTGTGTGCCGTCCACTCGGCACCGGGTGCGTTGCTAGCGTTCTTGCGGTATTCACCCAAGTTGAACTTGGTAGCCCAAGCGCTCTGCAGCAAGGCCAGAGTGGATTGCATGTCTTCAACCAGACCGAAGTCGATCGCTCGCAACGTAGCCAACGCTTGATCTACCAAGGAGCCCGGGTCACGCGGTTGCCAGAAAGCAGCAGCCGACGGATCGCTCATTTCCGCGTCGCCGCACAGCATGCGGCACATCGAGTTGCGAGTCTGGGCATAATTTTCTGGTACCCGGCTTTCGATAAAATCGTCGAACCCAAACCCCTCTCGTAGCTCCAACCGCTCTGTTTCACTTTGAGGCGCGCGCTTAAGGAACCGGAACAGCGACATTACCCTGTCCACCGGGTCGCGCAGAATGGTAAAAGGACGAAACATGTCCAAACACTTGGCAAACGCATGAATGGGAAAGTGTCCGGCTAAGCAGTCGATATCCTGAATTTCATCTGAGACGATCCGATCGATGTGCGCCTGCGCCATCTCCTCGGTGCCGAGCAGCCGCCTGACCCGACGCTCACCGAATACGTTCCCTAAGACCGTCAGAAACGAGCTGCCGCCTGTTTTTGGAATGTGCAGGAACAGCACGGGCTTCGCGCGCGACAGCCTCTTGTCATCAACGAGGTTCAGGGAGTCTTTGGTGGCAAAGGAACAGAAATTCATCGCGGCATATCTACTGTTCTACTCACGAAATAGCATGACAACAAGAGCGTGTTGCCAAAGCACATTCGCTCAATTTTCTTGTAGCGAAAGGCATCGGCAAGCCCTTTTGTGCCATGCTGAACGTAAGCGAATCAGCGCCAGCAAGCACGGTGAACTGAAGTGGATCAAACCAGGCCTCGATTACGAGCCACGCGATGATCGCGCTTGCCAACTAAAGAAGAGCAATGTTTGCTGTGCCCTCTTCAAAAGCACAACGGCAGTTTCTGGTCATTTTGCTCTGAGGAGGGACTCTTACATGAGTGGTAATCGCTGGCTTCAGATGACTCTGGCCCGCAGCAATTCGCTGACAGCCTTGGCTGCCGGATTACTGAGCGTGCTATTGACCTTCCTTGTGATGCATTTATGGCGGTTTGATCTGAATATACCGGCTGTCTATTGGGGCGACGGTCTTTATGTCAACGTTCTGGCAAAAGCTCTCACCGAAGGTGCATGGAATTACCATATCGCGCGCCTGGGTGCGCCATTCGGACTGGACGCAGTCGACTTTCCCTACGGCTGCACGCTCGATCTTGCTATCATAAAAATTCTGACGGTTATCACTCGCAATCCCTTTCTGTCGGTCAATCTCTATTGGCTGCTGACTATCGCGATGGCTGGTGCATTCGCCGCTCTTTTTTTCCGGTCACTTCAGATAAGACATCTTGCCAGCGCCACGTTTGCCACGCTCTTCGCAATTACTCCCAATGTGTTTTTCCGGAATACCGCTCATTTGCATTCGGTGCAGTTTATTGTTCCGGCGGCTGCATACCTGGGCGTTGAGTTGGCGCGCGGGCGAATCTTCGGGATTGCCGAAAGCAATCATCCTTCAGAAAAACGAAGCACCCCGCGGAGAATTGTTGTACTGAGCCTGGTCATCTGCGCAGCGATCGGCTTGACATTCACTTACTGGGGTTTTTTTGCATGCATCGTCGTTGCTGTTGGCTCTCTTATCGGTTCGTGCCGCTCTGGAAACAGGAAAATTATCCTCACTGCATTGCTTTATGTGGCGATTATCGGCACGGTCTCGGTAGCCGAGAAAAGCGGAAGTTTGCTTTACTGGTATAGGAACGGAGTCAACAGGGCGCTTTGGTACAAAGTCCCTTCCCAGGCGGACACCTATGCCTTGGGGATCCGGCAGATGCTAACGCCGATTCCCAATCATCCCCTACCGCTAATGCGCCTTATACGAGATAAGATTAAGGCGGCTCGATTTCCAAACGATGCCAATGAATCCTTTTTTGCTGCTCTGGGAACGATCGGCGCAATTGGGTTTGTCATCCTAATTTTTGTCGCAGTAGGCAGGCCACGGGGACGCATTTTAGGCGATGCTCGACTGCGGATACTTTCCAGCTTTGTGGTCGCTTTCGTGTTAATCGCCGGGGCCGGCGGGTTTGGCAGCTTATTCAATGTTTTTGTTATTCACGAATTCCGGGCCTATAACCGAATCAGCCCCTTTGTTGCCTTGTTCTCTCTGGCTGCAGTGGCGATTATCGTTGATCCTTTCCTAGCCCGGATAAAACGCTATTCGCAGGGGTTGCTTTGCGGTTGCTTCCTAATATTCGGAGCCTTTGACCAGATATCGCTGGTCGCGTTTGGAAACCGGGGACACGAGAAACGACGGTTCTACGAGGATCAGTTTTTCATTCGTCGATTAGAATCCCGTCTCCCAGCCGGTACGATGGTGTTTCAGTTGCCCTACGAGGACTTCGTGTACGGGGGTCGCCGCGAGCGAATGCTGCCGGGAGATCAAATGAGACCTTATCTTCATTCAAAAACATTGCTGTGGTCGTGGGGAGCTATGAGCTGTCGAAATAATAATTGGACCATGATGACCGCGGAGTTGCCACTGGACCAATTCATCGAACGCATCATCTTCGCAGGCTTTGGAGGGTTACTGATTGATCGTTATGGCTACAAGGATTCAAAGATTGAGCAGTCACTGCTTAGCTATCTTGGCCCGGCCAGTAAATTTGATCTGGGAGGGCGGTGGGTATTTTTTGATCTGCGAGCTTTCCGGGAAAAATTGGAAAGCTCTCTCTCCAGCCAGGAACGCGCGAGACGCGAGCAAATCGCCAAACTTACCCCACAAAAACAATTCGAAGCAGAGTTCAACGCATCGAGTGAAGTTATATTCGAGGCCAAAACCGCCGCCGATTTGGCAAAGTGCCGCGCATTGCAACAGTGCGAACTCAGGCCGGGTGACAATGGCCTGAAAATTGTTGCGAAGGGAGATGACGCGGCCATTTTGCTCCCAAATTTTGCTATGAGCAAACGCTTCATACTCCAGGTCACCATCGACAGCAGCACCGAAACCGGAGTCCAATTATTTTACATGATGCGAGGGGATAAAACCTACCACGAGGGGCAGGCTGTAATCTATCCTTTGAGGAAAGGCAAGAACGTCATGTATTTCAAAGTTGACCAAGACGTTGTTAATCCATTGAGACTCGATCCTTCCTACACTCCGGGCGAGTACACAATTGAAAGCATTATGGCCCGCTCCATTCCCTAGAAATTCGGAATCGTTAGGTAAGGAGTGCGCTTTTCTTTTGGGGTAAAGACGTTTTATGATCGCTACGTCCTGCTCTTTCGGTTATCGTTTGGATTCGCGTTGGACTAACCCGCTCCTGGTAGAGGAAGGCCACGTCACTCCTCAATCCTTTCTCTGGAATTTCCGTAGCCGCGGGTCAACTGAAGTTGTTACTATCCCGCGGAGGCGCTATCTGCCTCGGAGACTTTTCGGGTTATAAGAACCTCGATGTATTCGGCCCGGATGCCAAAGTCGAGAATATCAAGGAAGACGATTTCCGTGAAAAGCCCGCTGGTTTCGAAAACAAAGTTCGTGATGTCGTATCCCCAGTTTACCGTGACCAATGATCCCTCCGACGATATCGGGTTGCCGTGATATTCAGGCTCCGTTAAATGAATGACAGTCCCGTCAGGCGCCAAGCGTGCACAAAAGCGAGTCGGCTCGTTCTTTCGCACGAGCGGAGTAGTAAAGACGTGCGCTCCACCAGGGCGAAGCGTTCGGGCAATTTCACGGAAAGCGGCAGCAGGATCAAAGAGGTGCTCGAAAACGTCCTGAGTGATGTGCAAATCCCAGGTCTCGTTATCGAAGGTCAGGTGTTCAAGATTTTCGCAGCGAACGTCATTCAAAATCGTCCCTGGGGCTACGCCCGGATAGTAATGGCTTGCAATGTACGCGGGCGCCTCCCTGGTTAATCTCCGATTCGCCCCTCTACCGAGCACTGGAGAGGATTCGTGGATGGCCAGGTCTCTCCACTGCGGAAAGAATTTTTCAATGCAATACATGACAGCGCGCTCTCGTGGAATGGAGTCGCATTTCGTGCACCGATAGTCATCACGCCACCAATCGCTTGTAGCGACGAACTCAACGGTCGAAGCACAGCAGTAGCAATACCCTTTGTTTCGAAACATCGCGTTACCGATTCGAAAGATAAGTAATCCGTCGCCGCTATCGAGCAGTTGATCCGCCTACGATGTCAAGAATGTAGATCTTTCGAATAGCCTATCCAACACGCTCAATCCAGATATGTCCTCCAGTATTCCTGAAGCAATCAGGCATATGTTCGCGGAACCAGGCACCATACCGAGCAATCATGTGCGGAGTGAACAATTTGATACGGAAGCTGCTGTTGTACTGCAGAAATACTCGAAGAAAATATTGTTCGTTCCACCCGCGACCTTGCATTAGCCAGTCCGATGGATACTCGAATCGGTCGAAGACGTCATGAAAGTGAATAAACGTGCCGACGTCGAGCTGTGGCAGAATGTTTGTAAACAGCGTCAGCACGTCACTTCCAGCTTTCACCACATGACTGGAGTCGATGAAGAGAATGTCGCCGGTCTCGAGGGTCTCAAACAAGGTCGTGTCGACATCCTGTAACTTGCGCGGGACCAGGTTCACACGCTCTGCGTCTTGCGGTTTCAACAGCGAACGCAGCAGCTCGGGGTATGGCTCGATGAAAGTACAGTCGATTTCCCAGTCAAAGTAAGCCTCGTTCACGTCAAGGATGAGACACGATGAATATCCAGAGCCTACTTCGATGATTCGTCTCGGGCGCAACTCGCGCAGCATGCAGAAGAGAATCGTCGCGTCACACCAGGAGTAGGACGGATTGTCGAAGACAAACCGGGTGCTGCCATCCTTGTGCTCCGGAAATTGGACATCCGGATAGTAACGTGACAAGCGTTTCAGAAATGCCAGTTGTTCGGCTTCTCGCACATCGATGCCTAGCATCGGTGCCGAGCCGGCGGCGGCGGCGACGGCTCGTGCCAAGTCGTCCGCGCTAGGAACAGGCGAATAGAAGTGACCTGGGCTGACATATTGCGGTAGCGGTTCCTGCACGGGGGTTTGTTAGAGTAGAGATGATGAGGCGATCTGCCAGTGGACACTCCGATATGTCAACTCTTCTGATGATACGCGATAAGATCGCCGAAGGCGCGCACCGGAAGCCCGGCAGACCGCGCAAACGCGCATATGCTGTAGTGTTCGGTGAAGCAGTTAGCATTCGCTTCCTGATTGCGACGAATGGTATCCTCTGACCAAACCGAATTCGTGGAAACGAAGTTACTGGTCGCGGCGTCAATCTCGTGCCTGCCACCGCAGCGATAGAGGTCAGCATTCACCAGGTAGCACGAGCCTACCGAGTCTAATTCATAAACCGGGCCGATTTGGTCGAAATAAGGTTGCGTGAAGCGTGCCCAGCGTCCTCGTTCAACAAATCCCGCGATGTCATAAAAACGTCCAGGGCCGAATCCGTCTGTGTTTATAGGTTCATCGAGACTTCCTTCCATAAGTACAATTGGTGCCGCAATTCCGCCGTCACTACGAACGATAAGCTGTTCGAGCAGGTGGGGCGGATAGGCGATCACATCAGCATCGACCCAAAATAT
>DASREQ010000020.1:0-47724 GCA_035651975.1 Candidatus Udaeobacter sp. | reverse complement strand
CGTTTGCAACGCACCTGCTTAAGCGTGGTTATGATATTCGCACAGTGCAGGAACTCCTCGGTCACAAAGATGTGAGCACGACCATGATTTATACCCACGTGCTCAACAAGCCGGGCATCGGAGTTAAAAGTCCGCTGGATTGACCGTCAGGAAGACCAAAACGCGCAGTGCGACAGCGGTCATCCGAGCCTATCCCGCCGGCGAACTTCGTGGCTTATCGTGAATACAACTCAACGATGAGTTGTTCGTTCACGATTGGCTGTATCTCTTCGC
Organism: Candidatus Udaeobacter sp.; assembly: GCA_035651975.1. Classification (GTDB taxonomy): domain Bacteria; phylum Verrucomicrobiota; class Verrucomicrobiia; order Chthoniobacterales; family UBA10450; genus Udaeobacter. The sequence goes on along the minus strand of DASREQ010000020.1, from coordinate 47,451 downwards.
GAGACGGAATGCGCGCAACTCTGCCGCTGAGCGCGTCGCGATCGACTGTTAACCAGTCGGGTACGGGAACAATTTGTGTAAGATCAAGGTTACGCAGCACCAGCTGACGCGATTTAGGTTTGTCTTTGATCGTGATCTCGTCCCCTGCTTTCACATTGTAGGAAGCGACATTCACGCCGCGCCCGTTCACCAGCACGTGACCATGTGACACCAGTTGGCGGGCAGCGTTGCGGGTGTTAGCGAGGCCAAGCCGGTAAACGACATTGTCGAGCCGCGTCTCCAATAGTTGGAGAAGCGTTTCACCGGTCACGCCGCGCTTGCGCAGCGCGCTCTCGAAGATACGCCGGAACTGGCGTTCCAGCAGCCCGTATTGATAGCGCAGCTTCTGTTTTTCGCCGAGCGCAATCGCGTACTCTGATTGTTTACGCCGGGAACCTCTCGGGCCGTGCATGCCCGGCGGGTAGTTCTTTCGCTCCAATGCCTTGGAAGAACCGAAAAGCGGCACGCCGTAGCGCCGGCTCACTTTGGTTTTTGGTCCTGTGTATCTGGCCATCTTGGAAGTTGAGAGTTGTTAGTTCCGAGTTGAGAGGGTTAAACGCGGCGTTGTTTTGGTGGTCGGCAACCGTTGTGCGGCACAGGAGTGACGTCTCGGATCACAGTGAGATCGAGGCCGATTGCCTGCAACGCGCGGACTGCGGATTCACGTCCGGCTCCCGGTCCTTTTACCAAGACTTCCACTTCTTTCAGGCCGTGACCCATCGCTTGTCTGGAGGCGTCCTGCGCAACCATCTGCGCGGCGTAGGCCGTGCTTTTGCGTGAACCTTTAAAGCCAACTTTGCCCGCGCTCGACCACCCGATCACGTTGCCTTTCATGTCAGTGATCGTCACGACCGTGTTGTTAAAGGTCGAAAGAACGTGCGCGATACCTGAGTGAACGTTCTTGCTGCCTTTGGCTTTGACGATCTTTGGTTTCTCGATCTCATCGGATGAAAGCGAAAGATTCTCAGACGCTGCTGCCGCAGCACCGGTTGGCTGTTCCTTTTTTGGTTTGGCTGCTTTTTTGGCAGGCTTAGCTGGGGCTTCAGTCTTTGAAGCTGGCGCTGGAGCGCCTTCGCGGGAAGCCGTTGGAGCCGGCACTGATTTTGGCTCCGTCCTTTTCGGGTCTTCCGGACTTGGATTGGTTGGATTCTCTGGCTCAGCCATAACTCTAATGATTCAATTAAACTTTGCCGGCTTTGGCTTCCGGATTGCGGACAACGCCTACCGTCTTGCGTGGTCCTTTGCGTGTCCGGGCATTGGTCGAAGTGCGCTGTCCGCGCACGGGCAAACCTTTGCGATGTCGAATGCCACGATAGGAATTAATTGCCTGCAGACGTTTCAAGTTACTTTGCACTTCGCGGCGCAAATCGCCTTCAATTTTGAGTTTGTTGTTGGTGATCGCGTGAATGATTTCGTTCAACTGCTGTGGCGTAAGGTTTTTCGCGCGCAAATTTGGATCGATATTGGTCTGCTCGAGAATGCGCCTGGCTGTGGCAAACCCGATCCCGTAAATATAAGTCAGCGACGCCTCGATGCGTTTATCTGCTGGAATTTCGACTCCTAGTAATCTTGGCATGACGTTGGTTAAAAAGTTAAATCGTTAAATAGAATTCATCCCTGGCGCTGTTTGTGGCGCGGGTTCTTGCAGATCACCCTCACCACGTTCTTGCGTTTCACGATCCTGCAACTGGCACAAAGCCTTTTTACTGATGGTCGTACTTTCATAATCCAAGGAAACCTGGAGCGCCCTCCGCGTTGTCATTTTTGGCGATAGGTAATTCGCCCTTTCGACAAATCGTAGGGTGAAATCTCTAGCATAACTTTGTCTCCTGGCAAGATCCGAATGAAGTGCAGCCGCATTTTCCCGGAAATATGCGCCAGGACACGGTGGCCGTTGGCCAGTTCAACCCGAAACATGGTATTGGGCAGCAGCTCGACGACTGTGCCTTCTACTTCAATTGCGTCTTTGCGCGCCATGTCAGAATTTCCGGGTCGCTTTTCGTGATCAAAACCGTGTGCTCGAAGTGCGCGGAGGGCATTCCATCGGCGGTGCGCACCGTCCACCCATCGTCGAGCAATCTTACGTCCGAAGTGCCAATGTTAATCATCGGCTCAATTGCCAGCGTCATACCGGCCTTCAACTTCGGGCCGCTGCCACGCTTGCCGTAGTTGGGGATCTGCGGTTCCTCGTGCATTTTTCGTCCAACCCCGTGTCCAACAAATTCGCGTACGACTGAAAAACCAAAGCGGCGCGCTTCATCCTCAATTTCAGCGCAGATATCGCCGACGCGCTGGCCTTCGCGGGCGGCGCCAATTGCGCGGGTCAACGCATTTTCGGTTACGCGCAGCAACTGGTCTGTTCGTTCTTCAACGATGCCCACCGGTACAGTGGTCGCGTTGTCCCCCACCCAACCCTCCTGAATGATGCCGATATCCAGTTTTACGATGTCGCCATATTGAATGCGCCGCTGGCTACCGATGCCGTGCACGACTTCGTCATTCAGCGAAATGCAAATGTTGCCCGGGAAAACCCGGTGCCCGAGCCGATAGCCGAGAAAGGCACTTTTCACGCGCGCGTCGCTCATGAAGTCGGCTGCCGCTTCGTCCACCTCTTTTGTTGTAATACCGGGACGAACCATGTCACTAACACGCTCGAGAATATCGCTGGCCGTGCGGCATGCCTGCCGCATTTTCTCAATCTCCTTCGCGTTCTTGATCGGAATCATCGTTTGTCTTCAATCAGGCGCGAAATATCGCTAAAGACTGCCTCGCGATCGCGGTTGCCGTCGATCCGATGCAGGATCGACATTTTCCCATAAAAAGATGCCAGCGGCTCGGTCTTGGTGCGGAACTCTTGCAAACGCGTCTGCAACACGCCCAGATCATCGTCGCTGCGGCGCACTAGCGGACCATCGCAATAGGGACATACAGCTCGTTCGGCAAACTGCGCGCTCGACGAGCTGGTTGTAAAACCGCATTCGCCGCATTGCAGCCGGCCGCTAATACGATCGCGCACGGTCTGCTCGGAGACCTCCAGCCAGATCGCCAAGTCCAACGCATTCCGTAAGCGCGCCAAAATCGACATCAAGCTTTCTGCCTGTCTCAACGTCCGGGGAAAACCATCGAACACGAATCCGTGACCACCGTGAAGACGCAACCAGTCTTCGATTAGTTCGATGATAATTTTGTCGGACACGAGTCCGCCGCTTTCCAGTACGTCAGCCGTCTTCTTTCCCAGCGGTGTCCCGAGATCTCTTTCACGCCGCAGGATTGCCCCCGGCGAAGTGACGGGAATGCCGAATTGGCGCGTAACCATTTCTGCCTGGGTTCCTTTGCCGGAACCGGGCGCGCCAAGAAGAACGAGCCGCCTTTTCACTTATCGCCCGTAAAGAAAGATGGCGACGCCAGCAATTACAATTACGGCTATCCCTACGTATAGCCACATGAGAGTACCGCTCGCTACCGCGTCGCCGCGGCTGTAGGAAGCGCGATCAAAAGACCGTCCTCGAATGCGACCTTTGCGCAGGAAACCGTCATAATGTCGCTGAATAAGATGTGTCTCCACCTGGCGCATGGTATCGAGCATGACGCCCACGATGATCAACAAGCTTGTGCCGCCGAAAAATTGCGCCGTGATAATGGGCACATTCAATCCCTGGCTGAGAAGACTTGGCAATACTGCTATCAGCGTCAGGAAGATCGCACCGGCAAACGTTAGTCGCGTCATTGTGAAATCGAGAAAATCGGCAGTCGGTTTTCCCGGTCGCACACCGGGGATGTAACCCCCGTATTTCTTCAAGTCGTCTGCGATTTGAGTTGGTTGAAACTGCGTGGCTACCCAGAAATAACTGAAAAAGAAAATCATCGCCGCGAGAGCGACGTAATGGGGCCAGCCGGTGGAAAGCGCGCTGGCAATGCGCGCAGCGGTGGGGCTGTTTCGAAATCCGTATTGGACAATCGTGGCTGGGAATAGAAGCAGCGCCCAGGCGAAGATGATCGGCATCACGCCTGCGTAATTCACTTTCAGAGGCATGTATTGCGTCTGGCCCCCGTACATTTTGCGGCCGACTACGCGCTTGGCGTACTGGACGGTAATTTTCCGCACACCCTGCGTAATTGTGATCACTGCTGCGATCACGATGATCAAAAACAATACCAGCAAAACAAGGACCATCGGATTGACCTGGCTCGACCCGGTCTGCGCGGAGGGCACAAAAGTCTTCCACGCCTGCGCGAGCGCAGCGGGCAGCCGCGCAACGATCCCCACAGTAATGATCAGTGATATCCCGTTTCCAATGCCGCGGTCGGTAATTTGGTCGCCCAGCCACATCAATAGAAGCGTCCCAGTGGTCAGAGAAACCACCGTTACGATTCGAAACTTCCAGCCGAGATCATCGACCAGCGGAATCCCGAGGTTCCTGATGGTGTCGGTAATGCCTGGCAGCATGGTGTGATACGATTCCGGGTGTTGGAACGACAGCGCCAGCAAATACCCCTGGAAAACGCACAGACCCAGCGTCGTGTAGCGCGTCAACTGCATGATCTTTTGCCGGCCACCATCCTCACGCGCCAGCCTGCCAAGCTGAGGGATCACAGCAGTCAGCAATTGCATCATGATCGACGCGCTGATGTAAGGCATGATGCCCAGCGAGAAAACCGCGCAATTCTCCAGCGCACCGCCACTGAACAAATTAAACAGCGCCGCCAGACCACCTCCGGTGCGTTGACTAAGCGAAGTGCGAAACCATTCCTGCAACACCGCCTGGTTGACCCCCGGCGTTGTGATCGCCGCTCCCAAACGCACAATCACAATTACTGCCAGCGTAAACAAAATGCGCCGGCGCAGTTCCGGTATCTTAACCGTGTTGAGAAACGCCGAAACCATCCGCTAAATTTGAAACATCATGCGCCGGGAAGCTAGCTCTTCCGCGATGCTTTCTTTTTTGCCTTAGCCGCGGTCTTCCTGGTCGGTTTTTTCTTCCGGGCCGCTTGCGAGGCAGCTTCGCCAGTTGATTCCCCGGCCGAAGCTTCAGCAGGAGCAGCAGCATCAGGACGCCCTGATTTCTCACGCAGGGTAATCGTCCCTCCAGCCTTTTCGATTTTTTCCCGGGCCGCCGTGCTGACTTTATCAGCTTCCACGTTCAGACCGTGCTTTAATTCGCCGTCACCAAGGATTTTTATTCCGACAAAATCACCGCGGACGAGCTTCGACTCGCGCAGCAATTGTTCGTTAACGGCGGTTCCAGCCTTAAATGCATTGAGATTGTCAAGATTGATGATCGCGTACCGCCTATGAAAAGCGGCGTTGTTAAATCCTCGCTTCGGCAATCGTCGAATCAACGGCATCTGCCCGCCTTCGAACCCCAGGCGAATACTGCCGCCTGAGCGCGCCTTTTGCCCTTTGTTACCCTTCCCGCTCGTCTTTCCGTGACCTGAACTCTCGCCGCAACCCAGACGTTTCACGCGATGTCGCGCGCCGGGACGCGGTTGCAGATTATGAAGACGCATCATGTTGCTCACCTTTTCCATCGCTGAAATGAATTCCACGCACTTTAAAAATTTCTTCCCGCCGGCGAAGTGACTTCAATGCAGCAATCGTCGCTTTCACTACGTTGGCGTGATTGCTCGATCCGAGCGACTTGGCCAGCACGTCGCGGATGCCGGCCGCCTCAGCCACGGCCCGCACACCGCCACCGGCAATAACACCTGTTCCCGGCGATGCGGGGCGCAATAGCACTCGTGCTCCGTCATATTCGCCGATGACTTCGTGCGGAATTGTGTTTTCGTTCAATGAAACTTTTTCCATCGCTTTGCGCGCCGCCTCGGAGGCCTTTCGAATGGCCTCTGAAACCTCATTGGCCTTGCCAAATCCGCATCCCACTTTTCCATCGTGATTTCCAGCCACGATCAATGCGCTGAAGCTGAAACGACGTCCGCCTTTCACGACCTTCGCGCAGCGGTTGATAAACACGACTTTCTCTGTCGTATCGCCCTTTGCTGCCGGGGCCTTATCTGTTCTGCGCGTGTCCGGTCGTCTGCCTGAAGTTGTTTGAGCCATGAATTAAAATTTTAAACCGCCCGCGCGCGCGGCGTCTGCTAATGCTTTCACTTTTCCATGATAGAGGAACCCGCCGCGATCAAAAACGACTCGCTCGACTTTTTTGGCCAACGAGCGTTCCGCTATTGCCTTGCCGACTTGTTCCGCCGTGGTCTTGTTTGCAGCAACCTTGTCTTTTCCCACCAGGGAACCTTCCGCAGTCGATGCAGCTGCCAGAGTTCGTCCGGAATTGTCGTCGATCACCTGAGCGTAAACGTGTTTGCCAGAGAAATGGACTGACAGCCGCGGTCGTTGTGCCGTGCCTGCCACTTTTTTTCTGATCCTTTGATGAACCCGCTGCCGCGCTGCCTTACGAAACGTCGCCATAATTATTGAACGGTCTTGCCCACCTTACGACGAATCTGCTCGCCCGCGTAGCGAACCCCTTTGCCCTTGTACGGTTCCGGAGGATAAAAACGACGGATGTCCGCCGCCACCTGGCCAACCAATTTTTTGTCCACGCCTTCGACTTTAATCTTCGTGTTATCCGCGACCGTGATTTTGATGTCTTTTGGAATCAAAAATGGAACCGGATGCGAGAAACCCAGACTCAAGTTAAGCGTCGATCCCTGCACGGCAGCCTTGAACCCGACTCCTTCGATCTCGAGTTGCTTGGTAAAACCCTCGCTCACACCCTGCACCATGTTGTGCACGAGACTGCGCGACAGCCCATGCAACGCTTTTACGCTGCGCGTCTCCGTTTCGCGTTTGAAGGCCACTCGATTGTCTTTCACGCTGGCCCGGATCCGACGCGGAAGCTTCCAGTCAAGTTTGCCCTTGGGGCCTTCTACTGAAACTGCCCCCTTCTCGTCAATGTTCACTTTGACTTTGTCGGGAATATCGACCGGCTTATTTCCAATTCGTGACATGATTTCGTGATTCGTTGAAACGTTAAATGGTTACCAAACGTAGGCTAGTAGTTCGCCGCCTATTTTTTGTTTCCGCGCTTCGCGGCCAGATAAAACACCGCGTGATGTTGAAAGAATCGCCAAACCCATTCCACCCAGGACCCGGGGGATTTCATCGGCGCCGACATAGCGCCGCAATCCCGGGCGGCTCACCCGACGAAGCCCTGCAATAGCGCTCGAGCGGTTGACAAGTTTATTGGTGATCTTGATACGCGGATGCGCAGCACTCGTGTCAACCGAGTAATCGGAAATGTAACCTTCATCCTTCAGGATGCGCGCGATCTCGGCCTTGATCTTCGAGTACGGGATCAGCATCTCCGGTTTTTGCGCACGCGTCCCATTGCGCACACGCGCCAGAAAATCGGCAATTGGATCAGTAACAGTACTCATGAAATCACGCGGCTTGCGCGGCGGGCTTCTTTGCCCGGTCGCTAAACGGCATTCCCATTTCGCTTAACAGCGATTTGGCTTCCTCGTTGGTTCGTGCCGTGGTGACGATTGTAACATCAAATCCGATGTTGCGCTTGATTTTATCGAGCTCAACCTCGGGAAAAATCGATTGATCGGAAACTCCAAGGGTATAGTTACCGTGGCCATCAAAACACCGCGGAGACACGCCGCGAAAATCGCGGATGCGCGGCAGGGCGGCTTTGATGAAGCGCTCGAGGAATTCGTACATGCGCTCTCCACGCAGGGTCACCTTCGCGCCAATGGCCTGATCTTTGCGTAATTTGAAATTGGAAATGCTTTTCTTGGCCAGTGTTTCCATAGCGCGCTGGCCGGTTATCAGCGCCAGCTCAGCTTTCGCTTCTTCCAGCGCCTGCTTCACATCGGACTGCGAGCCAACGGAGGTGTTAATTACCACTTTTTCGACTCTCGGGACCTGGTGAACGTTTTTGTAGCCGTGCAGCTTCTGCAGCGCCGGCATAACGCGCTCCTTGTAATGGCGATAAAATTCGTTTTCCATTTGTTCAGTTTCTCATAGCCAGCGATGTCGAGACGTCTCTAGGCTGCTTTCTGCTCTTCTTTTTCCTTCTTCGATTTCTTCGTCGTCTTTTTTCCAGCCTTCTTCTCGCGTTCAATCAACTTCACATTAGAAATATGAATCGGCCCTTCACGTTCGGCGATTTTCCCGCTCGGATTATCCTGGGACTTTCGAAGGTGTTTCTTGATGATCCGCACGCCTTCAACGAGGATACGTTGTTTGCCTGGAAACACCGCCAGGACTCTTCCGGAAGAGCCGCGGAAATTCCCGGAGATGACCTCGACCTGGTCGCCTTTTTTGACATGGCACTTGGTGCGGTTCATAAGACGTGTTTCGGAACATAGGCTTGCAGCCTGTGCGCCCACCGGGTTTGAAACCCGCCGAACCTACAGCAGACAAAATGTCTGCTGAGCACACAGACAGAATGTCTATGTTCCTTCATCACAGTACCTCCGGAGCGAGCGACACGATTTTCATGAAATTCCGGTCACGCAATTCTCTGGCCACAGGCCCAAAAATACGCGTGCCACGGGGATTCAAATCTTTATCGATAATTACAATGGCGTTATTATCGAAGCGCAGCAGCGACCCATCCTCGCGCCGGATCGGTTGCTTGGTGCGAACGAGCACCGCGCGCACGACTTCTCCCTTTTTCACGGTCCCGGTCGCGCTTGCTTCCTTGACGTTGGCAGTAATCACGTCGCCGATCCCTGCATAACGCGTGGCTTTGCCAATCACGCCAATCATGGTGGCCATGCGCGCACCGCTATTGTCTGCCACATCCAGTCTGGATCGAATTTGCACCATAAAATCGATAGTTACTTTTGAATAACCTCCACTAAACGCCACCTTTTCAATTTGCTGAGGGGCCGGGTCTCCATGATGCGGACCATGTCACCGGTTTTTGCCTGGTTCTGCTCGTCGTGCGCGTAGAACTTTTTCATCTGTTTGATGATCTTGCCGAACTTCGGATGGGGCACACGCGTCACCGTGCGCACCACAATCGTTTTATTCATGCCGCTGGAGACCACTTCACCGGTGCGCGTCTTGCGCGAGCCACGGGTGCCGGACGCGGGAGCAGATTGCGGTTGTTGTTCCTCAGCCATAGTTACTTTGTTTCAGCTTGTTTCTCGCGCTCCGATAGATGCGTTTCGATCCGGGCAATATCCCGCCGAAGCAGGCGCAGCCTGCTTGGCTGTTCCAACTGACCACTCTGCTGCTGTAAACGGAGATGAAGCCTTTCCTGGCGCAAGTCCCGTCTTTTCGTCAGCAACTCGTCGGTGCTTAGCTCGGTAATCTCTTTCATTTTCATAATGCTTAAGCGACCCTGACGCGGTGGCGCGTTAGAAACTTCGTCCGCACCGGCAACTTGTCGGCGGCCAGCCGCAACGATTCACGCGCTACGGATTCTGGCACCCCGTCCAATTCAAATAAAATGTTGCCAGGCCGCACGGTGGCCACCCAATACTCAGGCTGGCCTTTGCCTTTACCCATGCGCGTTTCCGGTGGGCGCGCAGTTACCGATTTGTCCGGGAAAATGCGGATCCACAGCTTGCCCTTGCGCTTCATGTTACGCGTGAGCGCGACACGCGCGGCTTCCAGTTGCGTGTTCGTGATCCAGGCCCGTTCGAGTGTCTGCAGTCCGAACTCGCCAAAATCGATCTTGAGATTGCGCGAGGCGGTTCCCTTGCGGCTTCCCCGCTGGGACTTCCGATACTTCACGCGTTTTGGCATCAACGGCATAAAACTTTCTCCTTACTATGCCGCAGCCGGCTCTGGTGCCGGAGCTGGCGGCGGCGGCGGTGGAGAAGCAGGCAGCGCCGCTGGCTCCTCCTTCTTACAAATCCAACACTTCACTCCGATTTTTCCATAAACGGTGTTAGCTTCGGCGAAGCCGTAGTCAACCGGTGTTCGCAGGGTGTGCAGAGGAACTTTACCCTCCCGATACCATTCCGAGCGCGAAATCTCCGCGCCATTAAGCCGGCCCGAACAACGGAGCCGGATGCCTTCGGCGCCAAAATCCATCGCCGTCTGCACCGCCTTCTTCATCGCGCGGCGATAAGCAATGCGCCTCTCAATCTGCAGCGCCACATTCTCCGCTACCAGTTGTGCGTCGAGCTCGGGTGTCTTGATCTCCTGGATATCGATCTTCACCTGCTTGCCCTGCGCCATCTTGGAAATCTCTTCCGTCATTTTCTCGATCTCGGCGCCTTTGCGTCCGATCACGATTCCCGGACGCGCGGTGAAAATGGTTACCCGGATGCTGTTCCATGCCCGCTCAATCACGATTTTCGAGACAGCGGCATATAGCAGCTTCTTCTTCACATAATTCCGAATCTCCAAATCGGAATGCAAAAATTCCGGCAACTCCTGAGGTGAGGCGTACCAGCGCGAACGCCAGTCGCGGTTCACGCCCAGGCGAAAGCCAATCGGATTAACTTTTTGTCCCATAAAATTACTTGCTCGATTTTCTGGCCGCCTTTTTCACTCGCGGCTTTTTCGCCGCTGTCGCCTTTTCGGTCGCGGCGCCCGCTGCGGCGTCTTTCCTTTTCTCCGCCCTTTGTTCCGCTTTCTGCTTCGCTTTTCTGGTCTCGCGCGTTTCGATCTTAACTTCGTCCGTAAGCACGATTCGAATATGACTGGTCCGCTTCAAAATCCGGCTCGCGCTACCCCGCGCGCGTGCCATGATCCGCTTGAAGGTTGGTCCTTCGCCCACAATCGCCTCCTTAACAACTAATCCATCAGGCTTGAGGTTGGCGTTGTTCTCGGCATTAGCGATTGCGCTTTTCAGAGTCTTGTTGATAAGGAACGCTGCCTTCTTGGGTGTAAAGGCAAGCAGATCGAGTGCTGCCGAGACCGGCAGACCCTGGATCTCACGCGTGACTTCGCGCGCCTTAAACGGCGAAATCCGCGCATACTTATATATCGATCTGACTTCCATTCGTTTCGTTCTGTATTCTCGTCCTCTTATCTCACACTCACGTTCGGTTGCACATCCACCTGGAGGCGGTCCCCGACTTTTATTCTTTCCTTCTTCGAATCCATTTCCTGAATCACAGCGCCGCAGATCCTTTGTCGCACATCGATCACCCGCAGGGTCGCGATCCTTTTATCGCCGCGCATTACCCGCATTGGCATCCCAACCTTGACGCCTTGTTTTTCGCCAAAGTTACCAACTACAAACGACCACTCATCTTTCACGCTAATCACGTTCCCGTCCATCAAACCCGGCTCAGGTGCCTCTGGCTCATTCGTGGACTTTGTGACCAGCTTGTCGATGCTGCGCAACTGAGTCTCCACATCCATTCGCGCCTTCGCATCGGCATTCTGCGATGTTTTCAAGTAACACAACACCGCCTCGTCCAGGCGCAACATCTGGTCGCGATACTCATCGCGCTCCTTCTGCGCGAGTTGAAGATCGCTCACTGCCGCCAGTAAACGCTGCTCCAGCTTCGCACGGTCCTTGTTCGCGGACGCCAGCCCGAGTGCCTCCATTTGCAATTGCAAATCGGAATACTTGCGGCGAAACAATTCCGCTTCCGCGTTCGATTCCGCCAGACTGCTGGTCAACGCCTTCAGTGATTCCCCGGCAATGGATAATTGCTTCTGCAAGTCTTCATTTTGCTGAAGCAAACCCGCCGAAGTCATCTCTGAAGGCAGTCCGGAAAGCTTTCGGGGTTGCGAATTCGCCGATGGCGCAGGCGATACGCCTGCCACCGCGGTATCGCTTGCTCCCGCGTTTTCAGTTTTGGATTCTGACAAAGAACTATTTCCCTCTGCCGCCAGGCCCTGGGCCAGGGCAACACAACCCACTACCAGAAAAGCCGATAGTCGATAGTCGATAGTCGATAGCTTCACCTTGGCAACGCGCACAGGTTTATTCTATCAACTTTCAACTCGTAACTAAAAACTATTTCGTGACCTTCGCCGTATGCGAACCGTGCTTCTTAAACACGCGCGTGGGCGAAAACTCGCCGAGCTTATGACCGACCATGTTCTCGGTAACGAAAACGGAATTAAACGTCTTTCCGTTATGCACCAAAAACGTGTGGCCGACAAAATCCGGCGTCACCATCGAGCGCCGCGACCAGGTCTTGATCGGTTTCTTTACGCCCGAGCTGTTCATCTTGTCGATCTTCTCCAGAAGATGCAACTCGACGAAAGGTCCTTTCTTTAACGATCTAGCCATAAAAATCAAGTTAGAAGTAATCCGTCATTTGAGAGTCGAGAATCGTAATTCGGATCGAGGGGTCCCGATTTACGAGTCTCGAATCACCCACCTTTTTTCTTGGGTCTTCTCCTTTCCAAAATAAAACGATCACTCGGCTTATGTTTGCTCCGGGTCTTAAAACCTTTGGCCAGTTGTCCCCAGGGACTGACGGGATGATGCCGGCCGCCGCCGCCTTTTGATTTGCCCTGACCGCCGCCCATTGGATGATCGATCGGATTCATCACCATACCACGCACGTGCGGGCGACGTCCCCGCCAGCGAGTACGTCCCGCTTTACCGCTCGATACGTTCATGTGATCGACGTTTCCCACCTGGCCAATCGTTGCGAAGCAGTTTTCGTGGATGCGCCGAATTTCGCCGGAAGGCATTTTCACCAATGCGTAACCACCTTCGATGTTTGTTAAAGTGGCCTGCTGTCCGGCACTTCGTGCAACCTGTCCACCACGGCCCGGACTCAATTCGATGTTGTGGATGTTGGTGCCCAGGGGAATAGCGCGAAGCGGCAAAGCGTTGCCTAGATCAGGTGCGACATTATCCCCGGCAGCGACCGACGATCCCACTTGGAGTCCATTCGGGGCTAGAATGTAACTGAGCTCGCCGTCCGCGTATTTGATGAGAGCAATGCGCGCAGACCGGTTCGGGTCGTACTCGATGCCGATAACCTCTGCAGAGACCCCGTGCTTGCGTCGTGTAAAATCAACCTTGCGATATTTCTGTTTGTGCCCGCCCCCAATGTGCCGCGAGGTGAGCCGGCCGTAGCTGTTGCGACCGCCGGTCTTTTTCTTTGCCTCAACGAGGCTCTTCTCAGGCCGCCACTTTGTAATTTCATCAAACGCAGGCAGCGACTTGAAACGGAGCGTCGGTGTTAATGGGCGAAATTCTTTTAGTGCCATAAGCGTGCTGGAACATGGGCTTTTAGCCTGTGTGCCCGGCGGGTTTGTAACCCGCTGCCCGAACAACGGGCAACGTGCCCATTGGGCGCACAGACAGAATGTCTATGTTCCGTCCTCCTTATCATATGAGATCGATTTTTTCGCCCTCCTTTAACGTGACGATGGCTTTCTTCCAGCGTGGACGTCGTCCCACTGGTCCACGCACGCGTTTTTCCTTGCCCGCATAATTACAAGTATTCACATCGACCACTTTCTTTTGAAACAGGCGTTCGATTGCGTTCTTGATCTCAATTTTGTTCGCGCGCGGACTGACGCGAAAGACATACTTGTTCTGCTTCTCGCTCATCAGCGTTGACTTTTCGGTCAAGGAGGCGGTTTGAATGATCTCGTGTGGCTCGTTCATCGTTTACTTCGCGTGTTCGCTGGTTCGGGCCGGGCGAGTCCGCTCCGCCAATCTTTCCAGCGCCTTCTGAGTAACGAGGATTTTCTCGAAGGCGAGTAACTGTTCTATGTTCACATCAGAAGCGGTGGCAAGCGTCACCGGTTGCACGTTGCGGCCCGACTTCAGGGTGGTTTGATCAAACGCATCCGAGACCAACAAAACTTTCCGGGCCTCTGTTTGTTTTTTCAGCAGGCCCACGAACGATTTCGTTTTCAGTTCCGGCACAACGAATTTGTCGATCGTCAGAACGTCGCCTGCCTTGATTCGCTCGCTTAATGCCTTTCGAAAAGCGAGACGCCTCACGGATTTCGAGATCTTTTTGGAATAATCCCGCGGCTTTGGTCCAAAAACGACGCCGCCGCCACGCCAGATGGGCGACGATTTATAACCGGCCCGGGCGCGGCCGGTGCCTTTCTGTCGCCATGGTTTTGCGCCAGACAAATCCACTTCTGCTTTGGTTTTCGTGTTGGCCGAACCGGACCGACGCGCCGCGCGCATGGCGACGACCGTATCATGAACAGCCTGGGTGCCGCGTCCGTCTTCGATTAGCTCGATCCCGGCTTCCCTGGCAGCGGCTTTGGTTAGAACTTTCGCGCTCATCGGATTCGTACCGCGGGCTTCTTCGCCGCTTCCTCTTGATCATGTTTGCGATGCTCCTCGTGCACCGCCAAAAGTCTTTCGGGATGCTTAATCGCCGGCCTAACGATCACGTAACTGCCGTTCGCGCCCGGAACCGCGCCGCTGACCAAAATAATCTTTTCGGCTTCGCGCACCTGCATGACCTGGAGATTCTGCACTGTGACGCGTTCATCACCCATGTGACCGGGCATTCCCATGTTTTTCCAAATTCGCCCCGGAGTAGAACGGTTGCCGACTGCGCCAATGCGCCGGTGCGTTTTCGAACCGTGCGCCGCGCCTTGTCCATGAAAGTTGTGCTTCTTCATCACGCCCTGAAATCCTTTTCCTTTCGATCGGCCGATCACGTCGACATAGTCACCCGCTTGAAATTGCGTGACGCTTAAATTGATCTCACCTTCAGGAAGATTGCTGGTCAGGCGAAACTCGCGCACGAATTTTTGCGGCGCCACGCCGGCTTTTTTGAATTCGCCCAGTAACGGCTTGGTTACGCGCGATTCTTTCTGCACGCCGAACGCAATCTGCACGGCCGAATAGCCGTCGTTTTCTTCGGTCAAACGACGCAGTAAAACATTATCGCCGGCCACAATCACGGTCACGGGACGCAATCGACCTTTGGCGTCGTAAACGCTGGTCATACCAATTTTTTGTCCAAGAAGTCCGATGCTCATGACCGTCTAATCGCAAGTCTTTCAGAAGCGCCTCCGCTTAAATCTTAATCGTGATGTCAACGCCTGCAGGCAAATTCAGTTTTTTCAGTTCATCCACTGTTTTTGCCGTCGGCTCAATGATGTCCAACAGCCGTTTATGCGTGCGAATTTCAAATTGTTCCATCGATTTTTTATCAACATGCGGCGAACGATTTACCGTGAATTTCTCAATCAATGTCGGCAGCGGAATCGGACCGGCCACGCGCGCTCCCGTGCGCTTCGCAGTCTCGACGATCTCCACCGCAGATTGATCGAGCATGCGGTGATCGAATGCCTTCAGGCGAATTCGGATGCGCTGGCCGTTACTCATTTGGCCTCTTTCTGGTCGAGAATGGCGGGAACCAGGTTCGCCGGCACCGGCGCGAAATGAGATGGCTCCATCGAGTAACTCGAGCGCCCCTTCGATAATGAGCGGATCGCTGTCGCATAGCCGAACAGTTCGGCGAGCGGAACTTCGGCGTGAATAATCGCCAGACCACTACGCGATTCGATATTATTGATGGCGCCACGACGCCGGCTCAAATCGCCGCAGATGTCGCCCTGAAACTCCTCTGGCGTGATGTTTTCCACCTTCATGATCGGCTCGAGCAAAATCGGTTTGCCCTGTTTAAATCCGTCTTTCATCGCGAAGATCGCCGCCATCTTGAATGCGAGCTCGCTGGAATCGACTTCGTGAAACGAGCCGTAGACGATATCGACCTCGACATCGACAACAGGATAACCGCCCAAAACGCCGTTCAGCACCGCTTCCTCGATACCTTTCTTGACCGCCGGAATGTACTCGCGCGGAATGACGCCCCCGACGATTTTGTTCTCGATCGTCAGGCCCTTGCTGCGCTCGGTTGGCCGCACGTCCACTTCCACGTGTCCATATTGTCCACGGCCCCCTGATTGCTTAATAAGCTTTCCGACGCCGTGCGCATTGGTCGTGATTGTTTCGCGGTACGCGATCTGCGGTTTGCCTGCGTTTGCGTCCACTTTGAATTCGCGGAACATCCGATCCCGAATGATTTCCAGGTGAAGCTCGCCCATTCCGGCGATGATCGTCTGGCCGGTGTCTTCGTGCGTATAGACGCGGAATGTCGGGTCTTCTTCAGCGAGGCGCTGGAGCGCGGTCGCCATTTTTTCCTGGTCCAATTTCGTCTTTGGCTCAATGGCCATTGAAATGACAGGATCAGGGAAAGAGGGCGGCTCGAGAAGGATCGGATGATCCTCGTCGCACAGTGTATCGCCCGTGGTGATGTTCTTAATACCAACGATTGCCGCGATGTCACCGGAGTAACAGGTCTCAATGTCTTCGCGTTTGTCTGCCTGAATCTGAATCAAACGCGAAATCCGTTCGCGCTTGTTCGTGCGCGGATTGTAAACGGTGTCGCCCTTGCTCAGGGTGCCAGAGTAGACGCGGAAGAAAACCAGTTTCCCAACGAACGGATCGCTCCAAAGCTTAAAGGCCAGTGAGCAGAAGTCGCCGTCGTCATCGGTTGGCGCTTCCATCGGTTCGCCCGTATCAGGGTCCTGACCTTTTGCCGGCGGGATGTCCAGCGGGCTGGGAAGATAATCGACGACCGCATCGACTAAATATTGGATGCCAATGTTCTTCAGCGCGGACCCGCCGATGACAGGCACAAATTTGTTGGCAATTGTTTGCCGGCGAATCCCGGCCTTCAACAGCTCAGGCGTGACTGGTTTTTCATGGATGACAGCCTCGGCAACCTCGTCATCGATATTTGAAACTTGTTCGACCAGATCGTTGTAAGCCTTGTCAACGATCTCAACATATTCCTTCGGCAGATCAGTCACTTCATATGTCGATCCAAGCTGATCGTTCTCGGAATAAATGATCGCCTTCTTATTGATGACGTCGAGCTGGCCGCGCAGCTGATCTTCCTTGCCCAGCGGCAGCAAGACCGGCCATGCGTTCGCGCCGAGTTTTTTGTGGATACTTTCCACTGACATTTCAAAGTCAGCCCCGACGCGGTCCATCTTGTTGATGAATGCAAGACGGGGCACGTTGTATTTGGTCGCCTGACGCCAGACGGTTTCCGATTGCGGCTGCACGCCAGCCACGCCGTCGAAAACTGCGATCGCCCCATCGAGAACGCGCAATGAACGTTCCACCTCGGCGGTGAAATCGACGTGCCCGGGCGTATCAATAATGTTGATCCGCTCCTTGATGCCTTCGAAAATTTTGTAAACGCCCTCCTCCTTGGATTGCGCCCAGGTGCAGGTTGTGGCGGCGGAAGTAATGGTGATCCCGCGCTCGCGTTCCTGCTCCATCCAGTCGGTGACTGTTGTGCCTTCATGCACCTCACCCATCTTGTGGATCATGCCTGTGTAAAACAGCACCCGCTCGGTGATGGTCGTCTTACCGGCATCAATGTGCGCTGCGATGCCTATATTCCGCGTTCGCTCCAGGGGGAACTTGCGATTCGGCGAATTTGGATTTTTCGCCGGGGTCTTTTTCTGTTCCATCGTCGCCGTCGCCATAATTTTTACCATCTAAAATGTGCAAACGCGCGATTCGCCTGCGCCATTTTATGAGTGTCTTCGCGTTTCTTGATCGCATTCCCCTGGCCTGCTGCAGCATCTTTGATCTCCTGGGCCAGAGCTTCGGCCATGGGCGTTCCCTTGCGATTGTCCGCGTATTGGACAATCCAGCGAGTAGCCAGAGAAATTTGTCGCGCGGGCGTTACCTCCATCGGGACTTGATAAGTCGCACCACCGACTCGACGTGATTTTACTTCCAGTCGTGGACGAACGTTTTCGATCGCCTTATTTACAACTTCCAGCGGATCTACCGAATCGGAACCTTCGCGGGATTTGTCGATCGCTGTGTATACGATCCGCTCCGCCAACGATTTCTTGCCGCGCTTCATCACCGTCGTAATGAGGCGCGCCACCGCCGGACTTCCATAGCGGGAATCGACGTGCTCCTCTTTCTTGTAAACTCTCTTCCGTCGCGACATTGTCGATCTTCCTATCCAATCTTATTTCTTTTCGGCGGCCGCTTCCTTCGCTCCGCCAGCACCGGCTTTCGGACGTTTTGTCCCGTATTTGGAGCGGCCGCGCCGGCGTCCGTCCACGCCCAACGCGTCGAGCGTTCCGCGCACAATATGATAGCGGACGCCCGGCAAATCCTTCACGCGTCCCCCGCGCACGAGCACGATCGAATGCTCCTGTAAATTATGGCCCTCGCCCGGAATGTAGGCAATCACTTCCTGGCCGTTCGTCAACCGCACTTTTGCTACTTTTCGCAGCGCAGAGTTCGGCTTCTTCGGTGTGCGCGTCATCACCTGCACGCACACCCCGCGGCGCTGAGGACAATCCACCAGGGCCGGTGATTTGGATTTCACCGATACCTTCCGGCGTCCTTTTCGAATCAATTGATTAATTGTGGGCATCTTTCAAATTTTACAAACAAAGCGCCGCCGAAAGCGTTGTGCGCGGGGCGACAAAAAACCCGCCCAGGTCGCGCAGCAAACTCTCTCACGCGCCTGATGCGGTGGGGTGCGAATATAGAGGGAAAAACATGGTCTGCAAAAAATATTTTACATGGGTTTGTCATTCCGGGCGGAGTCGAGGAATCTCTGATTGAGATGCAGAAAAACTTCGAACGTTTAGCCACCGATAGACATTCGAAAGCGCGGCGTGGGCGCCTAACGACTGCGCATGGCGAGATCGATACACCGACTTTCATGCCAGTCGGGACCCAAGGTTCGGTGAAAGGCGTCACTCCGCGCGAACTGTGCGAACTGGATGCGCAAATCGTTCTTGGAAATACATACCATTTGTTCGTTAGGCCGGGACTCCATGTGATTAAGCATTTCGGTGGCCTTCACAACTTTATGAACTGGGACCGGCCCATTCTGACTGATAGCGGTGGGTACCAGATTTTTTCGCTAGCCAAACTGCGGAAAATTACAGAGGAAGGGGTTGAGTTTCAAAATCACATCGATGGTGCGCGGGCATTCATCTCGCCAGAAATCGCCATGGAAATTCAGGCGGTGCTCGGCGGCGACATCGCGATGGCCCTCGATGAATGCGTTCCGTATCCGTGCGATTATGATTACGCAGCCCAAAGCGCGGAAATGACAACGCGCTGGGCGAAGCGCTGCAGGCGAGCTGTAGAGGCAGGCGTGTCGCCTGCGAAACCAAAGAACGCAGCCGAGACGGCTGCCACCACAGAAGCAAAGACGCGCCAACTGCTCTTCGGCATCGTTCAGGGCGGAACATTCCAGGATTTACGCAGGGAAAATGCGCAGGCGATTGTGGATATTGATTTCGATGGGTACGCCATCGGCGGCGTGAGCGTGGGCGAACCGGAGGAGGAAATGATGCAAGCCGTCGAATGGGCTGAGCCGTTCCTGCCGGACAACAAACCGCGGTACGCGATGGGGCTCGGTACCCCGCCCCAGCTGCTGGAGTTGATCGCGCGCGGGATGGACATGTTTGATTGCGTGCTACCGACACGCCTGGCGCGAAATGGAACTGCATTCACTGCAGCAGGCACGATCAACTTGAAGAATGCAGAGTTCATTCTGGATAAAAATCCAATTGAAGAAAACTGCGCTTGTGAAGCCTGTCGCGAATTTCCGCGCGGCTACATTCGGCATCTCATCAAGGCGGAAGAAATTCTCGGCCTCCGCCTGGTCACGCTACACAACCTGCATTTCTATTTGAATCTAATGACTCGAGCGCGCGCTGAAATTGAAAAGGGAACATTCGATCCGTTTCGCAAAGCATTTGTGGCAGAGTACAAAACGCGAGAGGCCTTGACCCTCGAACGATAAATCCCCGGGAGCCCTTTATTCTTTGCTGGCCGCTCTCCGTGCCGCGCGAAGATCCACCACGAACCGTTCGTACTCCCGTTGTCGCGATGTCTCGTCCGGCTGTCGAAGAAGAGACGATGGGTGCACTGTGGCCATGGCTCTCGGAGCAAGCTTCGATGACAACAGTTTGCCGCGCTCGCGAGTAACACGAAATGACGGCCCGAAAACAGCCTGCGCTGCGGTCGCCCCGAGGCAAAGCAGCAATTTTGGTTTAACAAGACGCAGCTCCGCTTCCAGCCATGGACGGCATGCTGCGATCTCGCGCGAATTTGGTTTCTGATGGATCCTGCGTTTTCCTCGAGGTTCCCATTTAAAATGTTTCACCGCGTTGGTGACGTAAACGTCCCTGCGATCAATTCCCGCTTCTTCGAGCGCTTGGTCCATGATCTTCCCGGCGGGTCCAACAAAAGGTTTACCCTCCTGGTCTTCGTAATCGCCCGGCTGTTCGCCGACCAGCATGATCGCCGCGTCTTTTGGGCCTTCGCCAAAGACGGTTTGTGTGGCCCGTTTGTAAAGATGACATGCTGTGCATTTACTCGCCGCGTCGCGCACCTCGGCCCAGCTTGATGTGTCCGGCGGTTGCGCCGGGCGCGCATATTCTTCAGTGCCCGTCGCCATCTTCGACTATGAATCGCAACTGCATAATAATTTGTGTCTGTTTAACCAAATGATTCTGGAAACATCCCGATTAATTCTGCGCCCATTCCGACAAGAAGACATCGGGCGGCTCGCCGAACTCATGGCTAACCGCGATTTCATGCGCTTTTCGCTGGGCCCATTCACGCGCGAGAAGACGCAAGGCGTGCTGCAGAAATTTCTTTCCTGGGGCCAGGCTGGTTTGCCTTCGCAGTTCGCGGTTGTTCTTCGCGAGAATAACAATGTTCTTGGTTATTGCGGTTTTATGCATCACCCTGAACTGCCCAAAGAGGTCGAGATCGGTTACCGGCTCGACCGCGCGTATTGGAACCGTGGTCTAGTCACCGAAGGCGCACGCGCCGTGCGCGATTACGCGTTTGTCGATCTAAAACTGTCGCGAGTGATTTCGTTGATTCATCCGGAAAACATTCCCTCGCGTCGTGTGGCGGAGAAAATTGGACTGATGCCGGAACGGGAAATTACGTTTCGCGGCTTTCCAACGATTGTGTTTGCGTTGTCTCGGGAGGACTGGCTGGCTGAGCATGCCTCTGGATGAACTCGCCCGCCAGAGCGCGATAGGCTTCGGCGGCCGCTCCAGTTGGAGCGTATTCCAGGATCGATTTCCCAAAGCTGGGCGCTTCGCTCAAGCGCACACTCCGCGGAATCACAGTTTGGTAAACGCGCTCGCCAAAATGCTGACGCACCTCCGCCACAACCTGCTCGCTAAGATTTGTTCGGGCGTCGAACATCGTCATAACGATACCGCCAAGTTCGAGCCGCTTGTTCGCGCCTGAATCGCGCACCTGTTCGATCAATCGGACAATCTTAACCAATCCTTCCAGCGCGAAATACTCACACTGTATTGGGGTCAAGAGTTCATCGGCGGCGGCGAGCGCGTTGCTCATCAGGATTCCAAGCGATGGCGGGCAATCCAGCAGAACAAAATCAAACGTCTCATCAACGTGCAATGGCTGCAGCGTTTCCGCCAGGCGTGTCAGATGATTCGGCATCCGCGCGATCTCGACCTCGGCGCCAGCAAGATCGAGGTCGGAAGGCACAATGAACAAGCCATCGCGTTCTGTGGGAAAAATTCTTTCCGTAATGGACGCGTCGCCGATTAATGGCTCATAAAGGCTGGTTTGCTCTACTGCTTGCAACCCAAACGAGCTGGTAGCGTTCGCTTGAGGATCAAGATCGATGATCAAAATGCGATGATTTAACTCAGCCAGCGCGGCACCGAGATTTACCGCCGTAGTGGTTTTGCCCACACCGCCTTTTTGATTAGCGATCGCCACGATCTTCATAAATCAGAATAATCAAGCCGGGTTGGCATCGTTCGCAGTCTTCCGAGCTCGTCAGATGATGTTGCCAGTCGCTGCAAACGAAAACTAAATTTTTCGGATTTGAGATTTGGTTGTAGCGTTTAAACGTCCAAGTTTGTGAAAGCTCCTTCAATATCAATAGAACCTCTATCGACAGCCGAACCGTTGAATCGCGAGGAACCCGTTGTCTTGCGCAGACAGGATCAGCGCGGAGTAATCGCCCTGGCCCTAAATCGGCCGCGCGCGTTCAACGCCTTATCGGAGACAGTGCTCGCGGCACTACAGCGTGAATTCGAAGCGATAGCCAGTGACGAGTCGGCGCGCGTGGTTGTTCTCGCCGCCGAGGGCAAAGCGTTCTGCGCCGGACACGATCTCAAAGAGATGCGCGCAAAACCATCGCTTGATTACTACGAGCGGCTCTTCAGTCAATGTTTTGAGATGATGCTAGGCATCCAGCGATTGCCTGTCCCGGTGATTGCTCGCGTCCAGGGCATCGCGACTGCGGCAGGCTGCCAGTTGGTCGCCATGTGCGATCTCGCTGTGGCATCGAACACTGCAAAGTTCGCGGTCAGCGGAGTTAACCTTGGTCTTTTTTGCTCGGCGCCGGGTGTGGCGCTCTCGCGCAATATTTTACGTAAGGCCGCATTCGAGATGCTCGTAACAGGCGAATTTATCAGTGCCGACGAAGCAAAAGTGCGCGGGCTGATTAACCGCGTCGCGGAACCCGAGCAGCTCGATGCCGAAGTTGAGAAACTCGTTGGAGCGATCATTGCAAAGCCACGTGTCGCCGTGGCGATGGGAAAGGAATTTTTTTACCGGCAAATTGAACTGGGCATTGCTTCAGCCTATGAGGCGGCTGCGCAGACCATGGCCTGCAACATGATGGATGAAGCTGCGCTCGAAGGCGTTCAGGCATTCATTGACAAGCGCCCACCGCACTGGAAAAAAGAATGAATCGGCGAAACGGCGAGTCGGCGCGACGGCGAATGGTAAAGCTCGCACTCGCGTGCGAGCTGCGGCGTGCGGAGGACTGCGCGCCCTACCTCTCTATTTCAACGATTTAACGCTTTAACTTTTCCGTGCCTTTTACTCTTCAAGAAGTAGCCGCCATGTCCGGCGGTGAGTTGGTTGGTGATCCGGATCTGAAGATCACCGGCGCTGCATCCCTGGCTGAAGCGAGCAGCGGAGAGATCAGTTTTTTTGCCGGTCGAAAATATATCGGACTGTTGCGCAAAACACGGGCTTCAGCTGTTTTTGTTCCGCCTGATTTCGCTGAACCGCTGGCTGCCGCGCAGGTTCGCGTCTCGAATCCCACGAAAGCGTTCGAGCAGGTGGTACTCCAATTTGCACCGAAGCCGATCCTATTTGCGCCGGGAATTCATCCCAGTGCGATTGTTGGATCAAGCGTCCGCCTGGGAGAACGTGTATCGATCCAGCCTCACGCGGTCATCGAAGACGGTTCCCAAATCGGCGATGATACGGTTATTGGCGCCGGAAGCTACATTGGACACGAAACAGTAATCGGGTCTGCGTGCCTGATTTATCCGCTCGTGACCATTCGTGAGCGAAGCCGAATCGGGTCCCGAGTAATCGTTCACAGCGGAGCGGTAATTGGTGCGGACGGCTTTGGCTTTGAAGTGGTCGATGGCTGCCAGCAAAAGATTCAACAGCTCGGCATCGTACAGATCGACGATGACGTCGAGATCGGTGCAAATACGACCGTTGACCGCGCCCGGTTCGGCCGGACATGGATTCAACAAGGAGTTAAGATCGACAACCTCGTGCAGATCGCGCACAACGTGATCATTGGGAAAAATTCCGTGATCGTGGCGCAGACCGGGATATCAGGCAGCACGCGCGTGGGCGAACGGGTCACAATGGCCGGACAAGTGGGCATTGTCGGCCACGTGGAAATTGCCGATGGCAGCGTCATCGCAGCACAGAGCGGCGTATCGAAGAGCATACCCGGCGGCGTATGGTTCGGTTATCCTGCCGGGCCTATCGATGAAGTGAAGCAACAGATCGCCTGGATCCGCAGCCTGGGAAAACTCTTTGCGCGGGTAAAAGAGATTGAGAAGAAACTGGAGCCTTAGGGATTCGGAACATAGGGATCTTGCCTGTGCGCCCAGCGCGTTTGTAGCTCCCTGATTAGAACCGGCGCTAACAGGGAATTGATGCAGCGGAGAACATCTCCGCTGGGCACACAGACTACAAGTCTATGTTCCGGCTCGTCGCCCACTGGCAAGCAGTCCGCGTAACGCGTCGGGCGAGATCCATTCTGCGCCGCATGCCTCAACTGTTTCTCCCTCCATGGAGTCGGAGGTAGCCACCAATAACTCGAACCGTTTCGCATACTTGCTTGCCAGTCGCTCAATGATGGCGTCGGCTGTCTGGCCCGTACGAGAATAATAAACCTGCACTTCGGCGGGGTCAGAAGTCGTCTCGATCTTTCTTCCCTTGCCATCAAAGACCACTACCACACGTACACCGGTCCAATCTTGGTAGTCTCGCAGCCATTTGACTAACGCTTCGCGCGCCAGCGCAGACCGCCGCGCATGGAGCTTGCGCAACTCAGGCCAGGCAAAAATAACGCTGTGCCCATCGACGAGCAGATAACGAGCGCGCTTCGGCATCATGACAATACTGCTCGTCATGTACAACGAGGATTTCTTCAGCTCAAACCGATCAGTTGGCAGTCGTTCCTCCTCCTCGTCGTCGTCCTCGGTCTCCACGGCGACTTTTTTCGCGGACAAGGTCGAAGATGGCTCTGTAAGAGATTGCCCCGCCTTTAGCGCCAGGCCCGCACACAGCCAGGTGAATTACGGCAAGCGTCGGACATCGGTTGAACCAAACTATTCCGGGGGCGCTGCTTCCTTCTTTATCCGGTGCTTACCCGGTGCCGGTTGAGCAGCGCTGGCTCGCAGCGCTGCCTTCTTGCGCTCAAGATATGCTCTACGTCGCCTGCGTTTGGTTCGTGCACGATGCTGTTGTCCCACGCGAAGTCTATCGGTCGAAACAATGAAAAACGCAATCTGATTGAACTGCGATTGTTTTCCACTCCAACATTCGCCCCGAAATCAGCATTGCGTTTCCGCGCGATTCGTTTAGAAAAAGGCACACTCTCGATGATACACCGGGAATCGGCGGCATCCTTCTCCATGCCGAAAAGCGTGGCTGGCCTTGCCATTTTACTGCTCGTATTGGCAGCTTTTTTTGGGTTGTTGAACACCCAGAAAATGAAGACGCTTCGCGCAACTGTGGCCACCGCACAGGCTGCGCGCGATGCAGCCGAGCGCCGCATACCCGAAAAAGTGAGCAACTCCAGCGGTGCCGCGGTCAGGAACGAAGAACAGGGCAAAGTCGCAGAAGCAGAAAACAGAGCCGCGAAAGCCGAGGCTGAGCTCGCGCAAATACAGAAAGAGAAGGCCGATCTGCAGGCCAAATTGGACGAGAACCAGAAAGAGACCGCTTCTGTGCAAAAGCCCGCGGAAGAAGCCGAAAAAAATCCGAATGCTTCGTCAATTGAGAGTCCCGGCGCAGCAGCCTCCCCGGCCACGGATTTGCAGTCGCAAGTCGATGACCTTCGCCGTCAGCTGGACAGCGCTGAAAAAGAAAAGGCTTTCCTTTCCGAAAAACTCCAGGACATGCAAGGGCGAGCAGAACAGCCGAAGGAAGGCAAGAAACGGCGGGAAGCCGTTCGTGAGACTGCCTCGCGCAGAACAGGTTTGCGCGGAACAATCCTGGCAGTCAATCAGGCCTATAACTTCGTTGTATTGAACCTCGGCGCTCGCCACGGAGTTGAGTCGAATGCAGAAATGCTTGTCCTGCGCGATGGAGCGCTGGTCGGAAAAATTCGCATTTCTTCAGTTGAACCGGCGACCTCCATCGGCGATATCATCACCAACAGTTTGGCGCGCGGCGCTCAAATCCAACCTGGAGATAGAGTGATATATGCTGGCACAAGTCCATAACCTTCGAACGATCGTCGTCCCTGTTCTGCTGTGTGCATTGGTGGTAGGGATCACCTCATGCGCAACACAGAAGGAAACTGCCCTGGTCAACGATCCGGACAACCGTCACGACTCAATGATCCCGTGGAACAAGCAAGAAAAATGGGAGACCACCGGGCAGTTTGCGGGAATGACTGATAGACGGTGACAGTAACCGCATCCCTCTGGGACGCGGTGTGAACGGTTGCAAACAACTGTCAGTGCGATTCGTGCAACGAAGCGGGTACCGCAAACGGTCAAATCCAGAGACCGGCTGGAATGACTGCGTTTTTGGGTATCACGACAATGCCGTCGCGGATAAAGTAATTGTCTGCATCCAAATTTGACGGTTTACCTTCGGGCGTGATCACAGCGCCATCGGCAATGCGTGCATTTTTGTCGATGATGGCGCGATCGATTACGCAATTGCGTCCAATGCCCATGGGCGGCTGTGACGAATCGGTTTGCCCTAATTCAAAATAATCCGCGCCCATCACGATGCTGTTCCGGATCGTCGCACCGCTCTGAATAACACTGCGTATGCCCACCACGCATCGCTCCAAATGCGCATCCGAGATAATGCATCCATCTGAAATAATTGCCTGCCGGAGGGTGGCCCCGTTAATTTTGCTCCCCGGCAAAAAGCGCGGATGCGTATAAATCGGAGACTCGGGCTCGAAAAAGCTGTATTCGGGCACCACATCGGTAAGATCCAGGTTCGCCTCGTAGAATGCGCGTATTGTTCCGATGTCTTCCCAGTAACCCTTGAAGATAAACGCGCTGACGTGCCGGTCTTGGATCGATAACGGGATAATATGTTTCCCGAAATCGACCAGATCGTTCTGTAAAGATTGTATAAGCACCTCGCGATTGAAGACATAAATTCCCATTGAGGCCTGGAACAATTCCTCATCTTCGTTGGAACCAATAGCACCGAGGAGTTCCCTGCTCATTTTCATTTCCTGCAAAATCTCCTCATCGGTCGGCTTCTCAACAAAGCGCGTGATCCGTCGGTCAACGCCACTCTGCATAATGCCGAACTCAGAAACCTGATGCAGCGCAACAGGTTTGGTCGCCAAAGTGATGTCCGCGCCTGACCGGATGTGCTGATGCATCAGCGCACGAAAATCCATCCGGTAAAGCTGGTCGCCGCTTAAGATGAGGTAATAATCAAACGGGCTCTCGAGAAAGTAACGCATGTTCTGACGGACAGCGTCTGCGGTTCCCTGATACCATTGCGAGCCAGCCGGCGTTTGTTGAGCGGCAAGAATGTCCACAAAGCTGCGCGAGAAATTGTCGAACTTGTAGCTAGCCTGAATATGCCGGTGCAGCGACATACTGTTGAACTGCGTGAGCACATAGATCGAGCGTAGCCCGGAATTCAGACAATTACTGATCGGGATATCGACAATGCGATATTTGCCACCGAGCGGCACAGCCGGTTTGGCGCGGTCCTTCGTTAACGGGAATAGACGTGTGCCGGCGCCGCCGCCCATGATAATGGCAAGCGTTCGCTGAAGTGTGCCCGGCGGCAGCGCCCCTGCCTGCGCGGGATTTTTCGCCAGTGAATCGCTGTGCAGATCGCCTTGCATCGTTACCAATCAATAACTCAGCGAGCGCTTTTTTGCGGTAATTTTTTGCCGAGAGTCCTCGTCTTTTAGGCGTTCGAATTTCTTTTGTCATTGCTTCCTGCTGCGGATCAAGCCTGCCAACCAATCTTGCGAGCACCGATGCCCGCCATTACAATCCAGCCGAACATGTGCGGAATCGTTGGCTACGTTGGGCGCGCTGAAGCAGCGCCCATTTTGCTCGATGGACTGCGTCGCCTTGAATATCGGGGCTACGACTCAGCCGGCATCACTGTTGTAGACGGGGGACGTCTGGAGACCCGCAAATGCGCCGGACGCATCGCGGCGCTCGCAAAACTAATGAGAAAGCAACCGGTTTCGGGTTCGCTGGGAGTCAGCCACACGCGCTGGGCCACGCACGGCAAAGTCACCGATCAAAACGCTCATCCACACTTCGATGCCAGCGGCAAACTGGCACTGGTCCACAACGGGGTAATAGAAAATTACCAGGCACTTAAAGATGAGCTAATTCGGGGCGGCGATACAAAGTTTCGTTCCGAAACCGATACAGAGGTGCTCGCACATCTCATTGGAAAGCTCTACGACGAATCATGCGCCAGCACGGTGGATGTCCCGGAAAAAAAAGTGCGACTGCTTGCGGCCGTTCGCGCGGCGCTTGGGCAGGTGATAGGCACGTACGGTATCACCCTGATCCATGCCGACGTACCGGATTTCATGATTGGTGCGCGACGTGGAAGCCCGCTCGTTCTCGGGGTAGGCAACGGCGAAAATTTTCTGGCCAGCGACGTAAGCGCAATCGTCGCCTATACCCGTGACGCAGTTTATCTAAACGACTTCGACGTGGTCGCGGCGGGGCGAGACAAGTTCGAGATCACTTCACTGGCGGGAGACAGCAGCGAGCATCCAGTCAGCAAGGTTGAATTTACCGCCGAAGACATTGGGAAAGGGGATTATCCCCATTACATGCTCAAGGAAATCTTTGAGCAGCCAAACACGGTGCGCGACGCGATGCGCGGCCGTCTCAACCCGGAGGAATGCACCGCAAAGCTCGGCGGCTTGAACATGGCGCCTTCCGAGCTTCGCGATGTTGGCCGTATCGTTCTCATGGGCTGTGGCACCGCGCTTCACGCGGGCAGGGTCGGTGAATATTTGATCGAGCGACTCGCCAGCATTCCAACTGAGGTCGAATACGCAAGTGAGTTTCGTCATCGCAACACGCCGATGACTCCCGAGACACTTGTCTTTGCGATCAGCCAGAGCGGCGAGACAGCGGATACACTCGGTGCATTGCGAGAAAGCCGGCGCAAAGGTTTTCGCACCCTGGGAATTTGTAACAACGTCGCCAGCACCATCGCGCGCGAGAGCGATGGGGGCGTTTACATGCATGCCGGACCGGAAATCGGCGTGGCTGCTACAAAGTCGTTCACGTCGCAACTTGTCATTCTTACGCTACTGGGGCTGCTGTTCGGACGGATGCGAAATCTTGCGGCGACCGATGGGAGCCGGGTGATTGAAGCGCTCGAAGCGTTACCCGCCCAGATCGAAACAGCCTTGGAACTGAGCGATCAGATCAAGGCAATCGCAAAAAAGTATGTTCATTCAAATGGCATGCTTTTCTTCGGCCGCCAATTCAACTTTCCCGTGGCACTCGAAGGGGCGCTCAAGATGAAGGAGATCACTTACCTCTTTGCCGAGGGGCATCCCAGCGCTGAGCTCAAGCATGGTATCATCGCGCTAATCCGTCCGGACCTGCCTTCGCTGTTTGTCGCGCCGGACGATTCGGTATTCTCCAAAAACCTCAATAACATCGAACAGGTAAAAGCCCGCAAGGGACCCGTGATCGCCGTGACCAGCGGAAATGGCGCAGAGCAACTCCGGGAAATTGCCAACGATATTATCGTGCTACCGGAAGCGCCCGAATACGTAATGCCCATTCTGGCTGCCGTGCCGCTTCAACTTTTCGCCTATCATCTCGCGGTCGGACTCGGCCGCGACGTGGATAAACCACGGAACCTCGCCAAGAGCGTAACCGTGGAATGATCGCCACCTTGGTACGGGCGGCGCGCTGTGGTTGCCGCGGCGACACACCGTAGCGCGAAGTCGTCGCTGCGCTGGAAATTTGCTGGTTTTGCGGTAAACTGCGCGCCCAGGCATCCCTTCCTCCGGTGCAACACAACGAAGAGTACGTACTTAAAGTCCTCGAAGAAGGCGGACTCATCACACGCCCACAGATCGACAGCGCCCGGTCGCATCTAAATGGCGAGCCCGGCGTAGTCGATGTTTTGATTAACGACGGGGTCCTCTCCGACATCGATGTCTCGCGCACGCTCGCCGCGCAGGCGCACATGGATTGGATCGACATCTCGTCCATGGTGATTCCGCCGCAAATCATCAATCAAATCCGCGGCGAAGACGCGCGCCGTTTCAAAGTGATTCCGGTCGCCTTCGGCGAGGCCGGTTTAGTGGTAGCGGTTGGTAATCCACTCGACATCGATACAATCGACAGCCTGAGTTTTCTCCTGCAACGCGAGCTGGAACTGGTGTGCACCAGCCCCCAGAAAATTCGCGAAGCATTGATCAAATACTACGGGACGGCCGATGAAGCAGCCGACGTTCTGCAGAAAAAAATCGGCGAAGATGTCGATCTGGGATTGGAAATTGGCGATGGCTCGGAAGCAATCGCAGGCGATGAAGCCGATGCGCCGATTATCCGGCTGGTGTCGATGTTGTTAATCGAGGCGCACCGCGCAGGCGCCAGCGATATTCATCTGGAACCTTTGGACAAGAAGTTTCGCGTTCGCTTCAGGGTTGATGGCGTCCTGCAGGAGATGCAAGCGCCACCGAAACGTTTACAATCAGCCATTATCAGCCGGCTCAAGATCATGACCGGTTCCATGAGCATCGCAGAGAAACGCCTGCCACAGGACGGTCGCATCCAGGTAAAAATCAAAAAAAAGCCAATCGATCTTCGCGTCTCGACGATTCCGACCAACCACGGTGAGAGCATGGTTATGCGCCTCCTTGATAAATCCAGTCTAAAGCTCGGCCTGCCGGAACTTGGATTTTTATCAGACGATCAGGAAACGTTCGAGCGCCTGATTAGATTGGCGGACGGCATTTTACTCGTCACGGGCCCTACCGGATCTGGAAAGACGACTACGCTCTACGCCTGCCTCAATTACATCAACAAACCCGACCGCAAAATCATCACGGTGGAAGAGCCGGTCGAGTACCAAATGACCGGGATCAATCAGGTGCAGGTGAACACCGAGATCGGGATGACTTTTCCGGCGGCTTTGCGTTCCATTCTGCGCCAGGCGCCGAACATCATCATGATTGGCGAAATTCGAGACCTGGAGACGGCAAGCATCGCCACGAACGCGAGTCTCACCGGTCATCTTGTTTTCAGTACGCTGCACACTAATGACGCCCCTTCTGCGGTCGCGCGCCTAATCGATCTCGGTGTCCAGCCGTTTCTGGTCGCTTCCTCTGTGCGAGCAATCATGGCACAAAGGCTTGTCCGCCGATTATGTGCACACTGCAAACAACCAGGAGAACTCAGCGATACCGAGTTGCGCGCATTGCGAATCGAGCCCGGTCAGCTCTCCGAGGCCCAAGTAATGAAACCGGTAGGGTGCGAGCGATGCCGCCAAATCGGTTACAGGGGGCGCACGGGTATCTTTGAAATTTTCGAGATCGACGACGAAGTGCGCCACATGATCAACAAACGCACCCCGACTTTGTTATTACGGCAACGAGCGCGCGAGCTTGGCATGCGCACGCTTCGCGAAGACGGGATCCGCAAGGTGCTCGCCGGTCTCACCTCTGCGGAAGAAGTCATCTCCATTACCGTCGGAGACGTGAGCTGATGAGCGCGGCGAGTACCGGACCGGGTAGCACACGCATTAGCACCCGTGACGCGTGCCCTGCGCGGAGGCGTCATCCATGAAAGAAAAGCAATTAGCCGAATTTTTCGTCGAACAGCGCGTGCTCGAGCCCTCGCAAGCGGAAGACGTCCTAAGCGAAGTAGAACTGAACGGGAAAACTGTCGCGCAGGCGATGATCGATGGCGGCTTCATCGACGAGCGCGGCTTTTATCAGACAATTGCAAATGGACTCGGCACTGATCTGGTCAATCTGGCCGAGCGCGATATCACGCCGGAGATCTTGCGTCTCATTCCCAGCGGGCTGGCTCGGTTACACGGAGCTCTCCCAATTGGACTCAGCGGGCCGGTCCTGCAGGTTGCGCTCGTTGATCCGTTCGATCTCCAGGCTGCCGAAGATCTTCGCTTCGCGCTGGGCAAAGATATTCAGATCGTTGTTTCACCGTCGGAACAAATCGAAGAGCTAATCAAGCAGTATTACGGCAGTGATACGACGAGCATGGAAGAAGTGCTCAAGCAGCTCGGCCAATCTGGCGAACTTCTCTCCGCCTCAGGTGCAAGCGAGAGAAATGGCGAAGCCGCAGTCGAAGCCGAAGCAAACGCAACTCCGATCATTCGCTTTGTCGATCTTATTCTTTACCAGGCGATCCAGGACCGCGCGAGCGACATTCATTTCGAGCCATTCGAAAATGAGTTCAAAATCCGCTATCGCGTTGATGGCGCGCTGTATGAAATGTCGCCACCACCGCGTCACCTCGCTCTGCCCGTCATCTCGCGGCTGAAAGTGATGGCCAATATGAATATTGCAGAAAGACGGTTGCCCCAGGATGGTCGTATTCAGAAGCATATCGCCGGACGCAACGTCGATCTTCGAGTTTCAACATTGCCGACTCAATTCGGTGAGAGCCTTGTGCTTCGGGTGCTTGATCGCAGCATCGTAAATCTGGACCTGGAGGCACTCGGAATGCCCGATTATATCTACAACTTTTTGCTGGAGATGATCGAGCGCCCCAATGGAATCTTCATTGCGACCGGACCGACCGGCTCTGGAAAGACAACCACGCTTTACTCCTGCCTGCGTAAGGTCAATACGATTGATTCGAAGCTCCTGACCGCAGAAGAGCCGGTCGAATACGATCTGGAAGGAATCGTACAAGTGCCGGTGAACGAAGCCATCGGCCTGACGTTTTCGCGTGTCTTGCGGTCGTTTCTGCGCCAGGACCCGGACCGCATCATGGTCGGCGAGACGCGCGATCTCGAGACCGCGCAGATTGCGATTCAAGCGTCTCTGACCGGGCACCTTGTCTTCACTACGCTCCATACAAACGACGCGCCCGGGGCCATCACGCGTTTGATCGACATGGATGTGGAACCGTTTCTAATCTCATCCACGCTAGAGGCAGTCCTCGGCCAACGTTTGCTGCGCAGCATTTGTCGCCATTGCCGCACCTCTTACGAACCCAGCGAGACATTACTGGCTGAGCTGGGAATCTCGCCGCAGGACATCGGCGACAAACAATTCTTTTATGGCAAAGGTTGTGACGCTTGTAACAACACGGGCTACAAAGGGCGAAAAGGAATCTACGAGCTTCTGAGAGTCACCGATCCGATCCGTGAACTTATTAATGAACGCGCGCCGACGGTTACCCTAAAGCAAAAGGCTGTGGAACTTGGAATGGTGACACTGCGACAGGACGGCTTGCGCAGCATCTTCGCTGGCGACACCACCGTCGAGGAAGTGTTGAGATATACCTGAGAAATGACGAAATCCAAATGTCGAATGGCGGATTGTTAATGACGACTGAGAAAAACCCAGGAAAGAGGTTCGCCGAAACTCCGATGCTCGACATGGCATCCTCAGCTAACTAGAATCGCTCGTCATGCCGCGCTTTAACTATATAGCTCTTGATGCCCGGGGACAGGAAGCGACTGGGTTAGTTGAAGCCGCTTCGACCAACGACGCAATCGGCCAATTGCGGCAGGCTGGCTATTTTCCCACCAGCGTCTACGAACAGGCTGTCGCCCGCCCCGACGACAAAGCAGCTCCCGGCCGCGCGGCGAAAATGAGGCGCGCGACGAAACCGCGCACAAAGACCGGAATTGTCCTCTTCGAGCGCAAAAAGGTTAAGCCCAAGATTCTAATGATTTTCACGCGTCAACTGGCAACGCTGATTGATTCCGGGCTGCCACTGATGCGGAGCTTAACCGTCCTGGCGAAACAGGAGCGAGATAAAGTTTTGAAGAAGACCATCAACAAACTGGGTGACGCGGTGCAGAGCGGTAACACGTTTTCGGACGCGCTGGCACTGCACCCGCGGATCTTTAATAATTTGTACGTTAACATGGTCAAAGCCGGCGAAGTCGGCGGCGTCCTCGAACTGGTGCTTAACCGGCTTTCGGAATTCCAGGAGAAAGCTGCCAAGATCAAAAACAAGGTCGTGTCCGCGATGGTCTACCCGATCATTGTGATGACAATGGCAGTGGGCATCCTGGCTTTTCTCCTTGTCTTCATTGTGCCGAAATTCGAAGCGATCTTTCACGACATGCTCGGAGATAAACCGCTACCGCCCGTCACCCAGTTTGTTATAGGGACGAGTAACCTTGTAAAGGATCATGGTCTTGTTGTGCTCGGGGCGGTAATCGTCGTAGTGATGGCTTACAAATTTATCGGCCGCACGCGAGGCGGACGATTCGTGATTGACAATTTCAAACTGCGCATGCCGCTCTTTGGCGATTTGAATCGGAAAACTGCCATCTCCCGGTTCGCCCGCACACTTGGAACGCTGGTCACGAGCGGTGTGCCGATTTTGCAGGCATTAAATATCACTCGCGAAACCGCGGGCAACGCCGCAATTGCCGCCGCGATCTCACAGGTGCACGACAGCGTAAAGGAAGGCGAATCGATCGTCCAACCCCTGGAAGCCAGTCGCGCTTTCCCGCCCATGGTCGTCAGCATGATCGACGTGGGCGAAGAGACCGGTAAGCTTCCAGACATGCTCCTGAAGATTGCGGACGTGTACGACGACGAGGTCGATAACGCAGTCGCGGCGCTCACCTCGATGCTCGAGCCCATCATGATCGTATTTCTGGCGGTGATCGTCGGCACGATCGTGCTCGCTCTCTTTACCCCGCTGATTAGCATCATCACCGGCTTGCAACAGCAAACGTGATACGCCGAGGCGGGAATGACGAAACCCGAATGACGAATGACGAATGTTGTAGCGGCGTTCGCCGCGGCGAACGCTTGATCAATTGTTTCGGCGCTCGCGGTGAGCGCCGCTACAACGCGGCTTTCACTCTCGTTGAGATGATCGTCGTCACCACCGTTATCCTCATTCTGACCGGATTAGTTCTAAGCACAGTCGGTTACGTCCAAAAGAAAGGCGCACGCGCCCGTGCAGAAACAGAAATTGCAGCGATGTCGGCTGCCTGCGAGAGTTACAAGGCGGATAACGGGATTTACCCGAGAGATCCAACCGTTAACACAGCTACGGATGCGCTAAATGCTCGCACGATGGGCGACCCTACTGAGGCGAGCGAACCCTACAAAGCAGCGAGTCTTGTTATATACCGTGCTCTGTCTGGAGACAGAAATCTCGACCGCGCTGTTACTGACGCCGACAAGTCCTTTAACATCGACGGCACCGCATTGAGTCCGCCGCTGAATCAGCTGCCACAATCCTATATGACGTTCAAATCAAGCATGCTGAGTCCCAGCGATCAGATCCAGAACGTACAATACCTCCGCGATCCTTTTGGCAACAGTTATGGCTACTCGACTGCGTATCAGTACAATTCTACAGGTTACAACCCTACATTTGATTTGTGGAGCACTACCGGCCTGACGACTGATCCGCCAGGAACCGGCACTGACACCATTACCCCGCAGTGGATCAAAAACTGGTAGCACTGTAGTCGCCGACCTCTTGGGCGGCGCGGCGCGCGCGTGTTTCGTTCATCAGCACCGCGCTTCGCAGAGCTAAGCGTCTACAGTCCGCAGGAAACTTTCGCCACAATTTCTGCCGGTCATCCCGCCCCCGCAAAGTTACGGCGTGGCAGCCAGACAATCCACAATCCGAAATCAGCAATCCGTAATTCCGTTCTACCCTTCGCTGGTATGCACCACAACTTCCACGCGGCGATTGGGACTCTGTTCTTCAATTGACCCGTTCGGCGATGCCCGGAATTTCGTCGCGCCGTAGCCGCGCGTTTCGATCTGCGCAGGATTAATCCGCATTGCCTCAACCAAATAGCGTTTCACGCTGTCTGCGCGGCGCTGGCTCAGGTCGAGATTGTATTCAAATGATCCGAACGAATCCGTGTAGCCTTCCACGGAAAAAGTCGCCTTCGGATTACGCTGGATGAGAGTGCCCAGTTTTTGCAACTGAACGATGGCGCTTGCTTGCAGCGCATCGCTGTCATATTCGAAAAGCTGATCGTCCGGTAGCCGCAATTTTGTGCCCGATCCAAGCGGGCCTTTTTGCGCGAGCAGTTGATCCAAATCACTGAAGCCGGCGGTGTGCCCTTTGTTTGGACCGGCACTGTCGCCGGGGATTTTGCTGGTAAACGTGTTAGGACGCTTGATCGTCGTGCTCGTTGCCAATTCCGTTCCGCTGAGCGCGGGCTGAGGACGGCCTGACTGCGAGCTATTATTGAGCAGCGATTGTTCATGCAAAGCGTTGGGATCATTAGCGAGACTCTGCGCAGTCGAGTGCTCAATTTCGGTTAGCACGGAATTTACTTCCGGTTGTTCCACCTTGGGTTGATCAGGCAAAACGTCCCGCATGTCGTCCGGAAGGGCCGCGCTGGCTTGGATGTCCTGCAATAGTTTGTCGAACGATTTCTTTTCGTCCGGTAATTGCACATCGGTATTATCCGGGTTCGGTTTCGCCGCCGGATTTGTCTGGTCGACACTGCTTTTGCCCAGATCCGATGCGTTAATGCTTCTGACCTTGAACGTTGGTGTCTGCTCGTTTTGAGCACCCAGGGTCTCAATCGATTGGAAACGTGTCCGATAAAAATAAGCGCACAGCGCGAAATGTATCGCCAGCGAAACGACCAACCCAAACCAGAGCCAACTGCGCTCTTTGCTGCCCGTCAGCAGCCCTTCAGTTTCGAAACCATCCAAGTCGTCGAAATCGGAAACTCTCATTGCGCTCAGAACATATCACATTTGGCCCTCCGAGCTACGGTCTCAGACAATGGACCAAGGGTATCCTGCCTGTGTGCTCAGCGGAGATATTTTCCGCTGCGGTCGGGCAGCTGGTTTCAAACCCGCTGGGCACACAAGCCAGGCCTATGTTCCACCTCGCGTCCGCTCAATAAATGCTGTAGCGGCACGCCGGATTTCATCTGCCACACGTGCTTCGGGGGAAACAAATTTCGGTGTGAACCATGGAAAGAGGCCGATCAAATCGTGGGTAACCAGAATTTGCCCGTCACACTGCTTACCGGACCCGATCCCGATCGTTGGAATACCAATTGTCTTTGTGATCCGCCCTGCGATATCTGCGACCACGATCTCCAGTACCACAGAAAATGCGCCCGCTCTTTCCACAGCGCGGGCGTCAGCCAGCAGCGCTTCTGCCTCAGATTGAGTGCGGCCCTTGATCCTGTAGCCACCTTCCTCGCGCACACTCTGGGGTAGCATGCCGATGTGCGCCATGAACGGAATGCCTGCCTTAGTGATCGCTTCAATTTGCGCCACATGACTCACACCGCCTTCAAGCTTCACTGCCTGCGCGCCAACATCGACAAATTTCCTGGCGGTCGCCACAGCCTGTTTGGGCGTGTCGTACGTATGGATTGGCAGATCCGCCACAAGCAACGCCTGTTTCACACCCCGAGCCACTGCGCGGGTATGATGCAGCATGTTTTCCAGCGTTACACCTGTCGTATCCTGGCAACCAAGCACCACCATGCCTAACGAGTCGCCTACGAGGATGATGTCGATGCCGCTTTCATCCAGCAGACGCGCCGTGGGATAATCGTAAGCCGTCAACGCGGTGATCTTTTCGCCACGCCGCTTCATTTCACGAAAATCTTTCATCGTATCTGGTCGGAAGATCAGCCGCTAATTTTAGAACGCAAGCGGTAGCCAACTTTGTAGCCGCCGGCCTATGGCCGGTTCGACTCATTAGCGTAATTCACATATGGGAGGGCGCACAGGGCCATGACTTCGGCGGTGACCACCGAGCACTACCAGTCATCCATCCATCGAACCACATCACCAGGGTCTTTGAGCTCCGCGAGCAGCTCGAGCACTGTTCTTGTTTGGCCCGGCAAGACTAATTCAGACCGGATATCGGCGAGCGGTTGAAGCACGAATCTTCTCAAATGCATCCGTGGGTGCGGCAATCGCAAGCGTTCGTTGTCGATCTGGCGGTCGCCGCAGTAGAGCAGGTCGATGTCAATGGCGCGCGAGACGTTTCTTGCATGATCGCGCTTGCGGCCTAACGACTCCTCGAACCGAAGCAGTTGATCGAACAAATGCATGGGATTGCCTTCGTAATCAAATTCAACAACTGCATTTAAAAATTTTGCCGCTTCCGGTTCGCAGTCGATTGGTTCGGTTTCGTAGATTGCCGATGAAAGAATCGGCGGTTGGACATCCGCCAAACCGCCGATCCGTTGGCGCGCAGCGCGCAAATTCCCGAGACGATCGCCGAGATTCGATCCGAGCGCGACAGCGGTTCTCATTGTAGCGCATGCGTCCCGCTCGCGATCTCAAAAGGCGCAACCCAGAGGGTCGCGCTACTACAGCCCCAGCACATTCTGCATCGAGTAAAGCCCAGGCGGCTGATTGATAATCCATTTCGCTGCGTGCAGAGCGCCTCTAGCGAAAATCTCGCGGCTGGCCGCGCGATGCGTGAGCTCAATACGCTCGCTCGGTCCGCTAAAAATGACCGTATGCTCACCAACCACGTCGCCTTCGCGAATCGATCGAATTGGGATTTCGCTCTGCGTTTTTTTAGTTGTCTTCAAAACTTCGGCCAGTGTTTTGGCCGTCCCGCTGGGCGCATCCTTCTTCATCTTGTGGTGCGTTTCGATAATCTCGGCATCAAAATCGCCGCCGAGTTGTTCGGCAGCTTTACGCGTCAGCCAGAAGAGCACATTGACTCCAATGCTGAAGTTAGATGCAAACACAACTGGCAACGACTGTGCGGCTTTTTCAATCAGTCCGCGTTGCTCTTGAGAATGACCGGTCGTCCCGATCACCAACGCCTTGTGATGCTGCAGGGCAGCCGCGCAGATTTCAGAGACCGCGTCGGCGTGACTGAAATCAATAGCCACATCGCAATTCTTGATAGACGGCTCGATCGGATCGCCAAGATCGCACTTCCCGACGATGTCGAGCTCTGAGTCGCCGGTCGCAAGATCAGTTATCGTTTTTCCCATGCGCCCGGCCGCGCCAATCAGCAATACACGGACTCGAGACAGTTTCATCTGAGCAGAACCTCCCCTTTACCCTCTACCTTGGGGAGAGAGAGGCGATCGGTCAGTAGGCAGAGTGACGCTTGGTCCGCTTCTCCCCTCCCAGGGGAGAGCATCGAGGTGAAGGTTTCATTTACCTTGTTCAAATTCTTCGAGGGTTTTGCGCAAGCGTGCCTGATTGACTGCACTCATTTCACATAGCGGCAGACGCACTTCGCCGGACATCGCTCCACGCCAGCCAAGCGCTGTCTTGACCGGCACGGGATTCGGTTCAATGAACAGATCCTTAAAGAGCGGAAACATCTTGTGATGCAGGTTGAAG
Source organism: Candidatus Udaeobacter sp. (assembly GCA_035651975.1). GTDB lineage: Bacteria > Verrucomicrobiota > Verrucomicrobiia > Chthoniobacterales > UBA10450 > Udaeobacter. Next base: position 8,505 of record DASREQ010000020.1, on the reverse strand, counting down.
GCCAATTTCGCATCGCCACATTCAGAAGCTCGGACGAGCGCACAGACTTCCGCCGGATACAGATTTGAAGCCACGCTGACGACGCCAACCGCTCCGACCGACATGAACGGCAGGGTCAATGAATCGTCACCGCTTAGAATCGTGAACGACTGGGGCAGACGCGCGCGCAACTCACTGATGCGCTCGACACTTCCACTCGCTTCCTTGATCGAAATAATATTCCTGCACTCCTCCGCGAGACGCGCCACGGTATCGGGCGCAATATCCACCCCGCAGCGGCCAGGGATGTTGTAGAGAATGATGGGTAACGATGTGGCATCCGCAATCGTTTTGAAATGCCGGAACAAACCTTCCTGGCTCGGTTTGTTGTAATACGGCGCGACGAGCAACGCCCCATCAGCGCCGAGTTTCTCGGCCGTCATCGTATCGGCCACCGCATGCTGCGTCGCGTTGGAACCTGTGCCAGCGAGAACCTGGCAACGCTTTTTCGCAGTGGCGACCGTAAGCCGGATCACTTCCTGGCGCTCCTCGTGTGAGAGAGTCGGTGATTCGCCGGTCGTGCCTACAGCCACAACTCCGCTGATTCCGGCAGCGATTTGGTTTTCAATTAGTTTTTCGAAAGCGGCAACATCAATCGCGCCATTGCGAAATGGCGTGACCAAGGCCGTGAAGGTACCGCGGAACATGCAATAGAGGTTAAAAAAGTTAAGAGCTTTACAAAGTTAAAACGGTTGCTGGAGATCAAATCTCAATCATGCCTTCAAATACGAACTCGGCTGGGCCAGTGAGCGTAACGTTGCGAAATTGTTCATCGATCCTGTCAAACCCGACACGCAATTCGTCTCCCCCATGTGCAAGAACGCAAATCGGCCCTTTTGCGTTTTCAGTAACTGCGAACACGAGCGCGCTGGCAACCACGCCGGTGCCGCACGCCAGGGTTTCATTTTCCACCCCTCGTTCGTAGGTGCGGACAGCGATCTTATCGGGTCCGCGTTTCTCGATGAAATTCACGTTTGCGCCCTTTGGAGAAAACGTTTCGTGATGGCGAATGGCTGACCCCTCTCGCGACACATCCACACCGCCGACTTGTGCGACCGGAACGACCACATGCGGCACGCCGCTGTTAATAAAATGAACCATTCTTTTCTGCGAGCCGACGCTAAGGGGAACACTCAGGCGCAAATCGGTCGGTTCGGTCATTTGCAGAGTGACGAGGTCTCCGGCTAACTCCGACGAAATGACGCCGGCCGGAGTCTCAAAAGAAATCTTGCTCTTGGTGCCTGCCACCTTGCTTGCAAACCGCGCAAAGCAACGCGCGCCATTTCCGCACATCTCCGCTTCTCCGCCATCGGCGTTGAAATATCGCATTCGGAAATCGGCGTGGTCCGATGGGTTTTCCAGTAACAAAACTCCATCCGCCCCAACACCGCGATGGCGATCGCAAAGACGCGCGATCTGGCTGCGATTTAGATGGATGTCCCCTGCCCTGTTATCGATCAGAATGAAATCGTTCCCTGCACCATCCATTTTTGTGAACCGCAGCATGAATTTCGTCTAACACAGTAAAGCGGCACAGGCAATCCTGCCTGCAGTTCTGGGAGCCACAGAGAGGATTGTCTGCCTCTCACCGTTGCCAGATGACGTTTCGGTGTTTACTTATCCGCCGTGAAAAAGCTCGGCGTGACAGTTGTGATGGCTGCGTTTGCATTTGCCACGCCCATCTCATTCGCGGGCGATTACAACAGCCTGATCCTTGATCAGATCAGGCAGATGCCTCAGGGGGGCCGCTATTCCGTCTCGCACTTCGCAAAAATCCGTCTCCAATCCTCGGCGCATTTTGAGTCCGGCAAATTTTTCATTCTGCCCTCCCAGGCCTCACCCAGTTTTTGCTCGGGTGCAACCTATCTGGTGTTCATCAGAACGATCGAGGCTTTGCGCGCGCGAGGCGAATTACACCTCGATTACTCTACATTAGAGCGGTTGATCATTCGAGATCAACGCGATGGCGAAGGCGTCTGGGGCCGCTGGAACGCGAACGGACCCGGCACAGCCCGTCTTTTTCACGAGCTGAAGCTGGGACCAAACTTCAATAACTTTAGTCAGGCGAAGCCAGGGGATTTCATGAAAATTTTCTGGTCACGGCAGGTGGGCCGAAACGAGCATGGACATTCCACGATTTTCCTCGGCATGGAAAATCGTCCGGACGGCCAGTATGTTCGTTATTGGTCGAGCAACGTCCCCTCTGGCTACGGTGAGAAAAGCGTTCCGCGAAGCAAGATTGCTTACGCGATTTTTTCGCGTCTTCAGTCGCCTGCCAATCTCGCGCGGATCAACAACGCCCCGTTCGTCGATACGTATTTGGCATCTCTGCTTCGAAGCCGCTCCAGCATTGCGGAAGCCAGCGCGAAGTGCGGACTGTGATCGGTGCAATGGCAGGTCAGCGCGGTGCGTTGACCGGACGGCGCTGCGCGCGGTCCCTGCCAGTAGGTCCCTCAAATGATGCTTGCCTGCACGCGGACCACTCCTTAAAACGGAGCGATGATGATCGAAACCTTAAAGCGTCATTGGTGGGTCCCGGTGATAAGGGGTATCGCTGCAATTGTTTTTGGCGTGATTGCGTTTACCCATCCTGTGATGGCTATCGCGACGCTAGTGCTGTTTTTTGGAGCATGGGTACTGATCGACGGCATATTTCGAGTTGTCGGCGCGATCGGGCATCGTGCTTCTGATCCGGACTGGGGATGGCATATTGTCATTGGAATTATGGGGATCATCGTCGGTCTTCTCACTTTCCATGCCCCCCGGATAACGGCGCTCGCTCTGGTTATCTATATTGCAGCTTGGGCGCTCATGATGGGTGCAAGCGAGATTGCGATAGCAGTAAAGCTGCGCCGTGAAATCAAAGGCGAATGGTTTCTCATCCTCATGGGCCTGGCATCGATCGTCTTCGCCGTACTACTTCTGTGGAACCCCGTCGCAGGCGCAGCCGCACTGATTTGGCTCATCGCATGGTATGCAGTGGTATTGGGCGTTCTAGGCATCTTTTTTGGCTTCCGCCTGCGCACTCTGCCTGCGTCGCCGGTATCATAGTCACTGATTCGGGAGCGCGTCCCCTTTGTGCCTCTTCGCGACTCTGACTTCGCTTTTTGTGCTGGTTGTCAGGCATTGGCCAACCGAGTGTCCTTTCCGCATGACGAGCGGTCACTTTCGCGTGCCAGCGCGCCCGACAAGATTCTATCTTTTGTTAGCCATACGTCTTTGCGGGGCCAGTCAGACGATTCCTCTAACGGCACCGGAAATATGAGTCCTCGTACGCTTCGAATTCGCGACGACGGAAGCCCCGGCTCCTGTTGACTCCCTATGAAGAAAAACATCTCTCCTCCCAGGACGCGACCGGCAAATGGTTCGCAACTCAAGGACGACGACCAGCTCGATAGCAAGCAGTTGCTTGCAGCCTTGATGGCATTTAAACGCGGAAATTTTTCCGCGCGACTGCCGAACGACTGGACAGGCGTCGCTGGCAAGATTGCGGACACTTTCAACGACACAATCCGAATTAATCAGCGCCTTACGCAAGAACTGGAGCGGATACGGCAGGTCGTTGGCAAAGAAGGCCGGATCAGACAACGAGCCTCTCTCGGAGAGGCGTCTGGTTCCTGGTCGGAAGCGATGAGCTCGGTCAATAACCTCATCGAGGATTTGGTTCATCCCACCAGCGAAATGGCGCGCGTAATTGGTGCTGTCGCCAAGGGAGATCTATCCGAAACAATGACAACAGAAATCCAGGGCCGGGCACTGGCAGGGGAGTTTCTGCGCACAGCAAAAATCGTAAACACAATGGTGCGTCAACTGAGCGCTTTCGCATCTGAAGTTACACGTGTGGCGCGCGAGGTAGGGATAGAAGGAAAGCTGGGCGGCCAGGCGAACGTTAAAGGCGTTGCAGGCACTTGGAAGGATTTGACCGAGAACGTCAACCTCATGGCCGGTAATCTTACTGATCAGGTTCGAAACATTGCCACCGTAACAACTGCGGTGGCCACCGGCGATTTGACCAAGAAGATCACGGTCGATGTGAAGGGCGAATTCCTCGAGCTCAAGGACACAATCAATGTGATGGTGGATCAGCTTCGTTCATTCGCCTCGGAGGTAACACGCGTGGCTCGGGAGGTTGGTTCTGAGGGGATTCTCGGCGGCCAGGCTCGCGTCGAAGGCGTGTCAGGGACGTGGAAGGACCTGACGGATTCCGTGAATTTCATGGCGCGTAACCTGACCGGCCAGGTTCGGAATATTGCCGCAGTTACGACTGCTGTCGCCAAGGGAGACCTATCGAAGAAGATCACCGTCGACGTGAAAGGCGAAATCCTCGAATTAAAAAACACCATTAACACGATGGTCGATCAGCTAAGCTCGTTTGCTTCGGAGGTAACACGCGTCGCACGCGAGGTCGGCACAGACGGAAAGCTCGGCGGCCAGGCAGACGTGAGAGGGGTCGCAGGAACTTGGAAGGATTTGACTGAAAGCGTCAATTCGATGGCCGGTAACCTTACGGCGCAGGTGCGCAATATTGCCGAGGTGACGACGGCGGTCGCCAACGGCGATTTGTCGAAAAAAATCACCGTGGACGTCCGGGGCGAGATTCTGGAACTCAAATACACCATCAACACGATGGTTGATCAGCTTCGGTCATTCGCATCCGAAGTCACTCGCGTCGCGCGCGAGGTTGGGAGCGAAGGAAAGCTGGGCGGGCAGGCAGATGTGCAGGGCGTGGCTGGGACGTGGAAGGACCTCACCAACAATGTGAACATGATGGCAGGAAATCTCACCGCCCAGGTTCGCAACATTGCCGAGGTGACGACAGCGGTCGCGCGTGGCGACCTTTCGAAAAAAGTCACAGTCGATGTGAAGGGAGAAATTCTCGAGCTGAAAAACACCGTGAACACGATGGTGGACCAACTCAACTCGTTCGCGTCAGAAGTGACACGCGTCGCGCGGGAGGTGGGCACGGAGGGGGAACTCGGAGGGCAAGCCACGGTTAAGGGTGTTGCCGGCACGTGGAAGGACTTGACCGATAGCGTGAATTTCATGGCCCGCAATCTGACGAATCAAGTGCGTGGTATCGCAAAGATTGTGACCGCAGTCGCGAAAGGAGATCTAAACCAAAAGCTCCTCGTTGAGGCAAAAGGGGAAATCGGCGAGCTGGCGGATACAATCAACAACATGATTGATACGCTTGCGATCTTTGCCGATCAGGTCACCACTGTAGCGCGCGAGGTCGGGGTCGAGGGGAAGCTGGGCGGTCAGGCCAGCGTGCCAGGGGCAGCAGGAACATGGCGCGATCTCACTGACAATGTAAATCGGCTGGCAGCTAATCTGACCACGCAACTTCGCGCCATCGCCGACGTTGCTACGGCCGTCACGAAGGGGGACCTGACACGCTCGATTCAAGTGGAGGCGCAGGGCGAAGTCGCGGCTGTCAAAGACAACATCAACGAAATGATTCGCAACTTGAAGGACACCACATTGCGAAACAAGGAACAAGACTGGCTTAAGACCAATCTCGCCAAATTCACACGAATGCTGCAAGGCCAGCGAGATTTGCTGACGGTCGCCAAGCTGATCCTGTCGGAGCTCGCACCAGTGGTTCCTGCTCAACAAGGTGTTTTCTACGTCATGGATAAGTCGGGGCGAGACCCGGAGCTCAAGCTTTTAGCGAGCTATGCCTGCCACGAACAGAGCGGAGTGAAAACTTCTTTCAGGCTGGGCGAGAGCCTGGTGGGACAAGCTGCGCTGGAAAAACAGCGTATTCTCATAACCGATGCACCCAGCGATTACATAAAGGTAAGTTCCGCTTTGGGCGCCGCACGTCCGATGAACATCGCAATCTCGCCGATTCTGTTTGAAGGAGAAGTAAAGGGGGTCATGGAACTTTCATCGCTCGAGCGCTTCGACTCGACGCACCAGGCATTTCTCGACCAATTAACCGAAAGTATCGGTATCGTGCTTAACACCATTGAAGCAAACACGCGGACGGAAAACCTGCTCAAGCAATCACAGTTGCTCGCTACGGAGCTTCAAAATCGCCAGGAAGAGCTACAGAAAACGAACCTGGAATTGGCGGAAAAAGCGCGCTCGAATCTGGCGAAGGATCAATTCCTCGCCATGCTCAGCCACGAACTGCGCACCCCTCTTACGCCCGTGCTCGCGTCTGCCCTTGCACTGGAGAGCGAGCCGGAATTGCCCACGGGCATTCACGAATCGTTGCAAATGATCCGGCGCAACGTCGAATTGGAAGCCCGGCTGATTGATGATTTGCTCGACTTGACCCGCATTGACCGAGGCAAGGTGCAGCTCAATTTTGAAGTCGTCGACGCTCACTCGCTGCTACAGAATGCTCTCGAGATTTGTCAGCCTGAAATCGATCGAAAGCATCTGATGCATTCTCTCAATCTCGGCGCGCGGAAAGTCCATTTGCGGGCAGATCCCGCGCGATTGCAGCAAATTTTTTGGAACCTGATAAATAATGCGGTGAAATTTACACCGAGCGCGGGGCAGATTTTCATTTCCACGAACAACGATTCCAATGGACAGCTGCGTGTCGAGATCGCAGATAGCGGCCTGGGAATTGAGCCTGAATCGCTGCCGAAAATTTTCGATGCCTTTGAACAGGGCGGCCGCACGCAACTGGGCGGACTGGGTCTTGGTTTGGCGATCAGCAAAGCACTCGTGGAAGCGCACCAGGGAACCATCACCGCGCAGAGCCCGGGTCGAAACAAGGGCTCCACGTTTACGCTTGTTTTTCCTACGTCCGAAAAAACGTCGGCTCAAGTCGCGCCAGTTGTTTCACCCAGGGAACGGGAACGCCAACGTATGCGGATTCTGCTCGTCGAAGATCACGAGGACACAAATCGGTCACTTACGAATTTGCTTCGGCGGCGCGGTTATCGAGTGCAATCAGCACTGAATTTTCAGTCTGCACTGGATCTGAGCGCTCTGGAGCAATTCGACGTGCTTATCAGCGATTTGGCGTTGCCCGATGGCAACGGCGTTGATCTAATAAAAACACTGCAATCCCGGCGCCCGATTATCGGCATCGCTCTCACAGGCTTCGGCATGGAAGACGATATTCGCAGGGGCCGCGAGGCGGGGTTCCATTACCATCTCGTCAAACCGATAGATCTCAATAGACTCGATTTGTTGATTCAAGAAAGCGCAACCACCCTGCAGCCTCAATAAAACCTGGCTGCCCTCGTATTGCCTCGCTCCATCCTCGAACGCCCTGCAACCAACCGGTCAAGGCGCGCGAGCAGGCAGGCGAGTTCCAACCGTCGTAAGAACCGCTTCGAGCTATGGTGTGAGCGTGTAGACTACAGTGTGCACGGCTCTTCTCGTGCCCTTGACTACACTGTGCGCGACATTCTTGGCTGTGTTCGCTGTGCTCTTCGCCACGTTTTTCGCTGTTCGGGCAGGTCCGGCCTCAACAGTGCCAATGGAAATGGCGAAGGCGAGGAAGATCGAAAACAAGGCTTTCATAGTACTATATAATTCGTTTCTGACGCCTCGCATGCGCCTATCGGTTGGCGTCACGTAGCAGCCCCGAAACAGTTTTGGGCTGGGCCCGCCAGGATTCGAACCTGGGACCAAGGGATTATGAGTCCCCTGCTCTAACCGCTGAGCTACAGGCCCAATTTACGAGGGAAAGAGGCAATCTTGCTCTCGCCCAAGAGCAACTTTTTGATACTGGCATTTGATACTGTCGCATGCTTTTAAGAAATTCGGCTCCAGAACAGACATGGAAGCGATGTGGCGAGAACCTCGTCAAATATACTCCCTCCGGCACATACTACGTTCGAGTGCGGGTCGCGGGCAAGTTGCACGTCAAGTCCCTTGAGACCCCGGTGCTGACGGTCGCGCGTCAGCGACTAAACGACGAGATTCACAAGCTTCGCGCTCGAGCAGCCTCCGTAATGGCTGTCCGTGTAGGCAAGATGCGAGTCGCCGATGCTGTCGCGATCTATCGCGAGCGCTTGGAGGCCGACGCTCACATCAAGCAGTCCACGAGAAAGTATTACGAACAGGTTTTGACGGCCTTGTTGCGATCATGGCCGAGTTTGGCAGAAACGGATGTCCAACGTCTCTCCGAGCGCGATTGCAGGGATTGGGCGGCCAAAGTCTTTCGGGAGTTCAGTGGAACTCGCGCCAACAACACGGTGATGGTTCTGCGGAATGTTCTCGAAATCGCCGTCGAAGCGGGAGCTTTGTATTCCAATCCAGCGCGCGCACTTCGTCGCGCGAAACTTCGCGCCAAAGATCTGCTGCTCCCAAGCCGCGAACAGTTCATCCATTTCGAGAAGGAAATCCGGGGAGGTGGAGGACGACATTCAAGAAACTGCGCAGATTTTGTTCAATTCGTCGCGTTTAGCGGCTGTCGACTTTCGGAAGCGATCGGTGTCACGTGGCGCGACGTCGATTTTAACAAATCCGAGATCACCATTCGCGGAGACGCGA
>DASREQ010000019.1:0-19745 GCA_035651975.1 Candidatus Udaeobacter sp. | reverse complement strand
CGTCACTTCGTAATCAATTAGTTTCCCCTTAGCTTTTGAATTCATCTGCCGCCAGACTTTTAGGAGAAAGTTCATAGTTACGAAATTGAGCTCAGCGCCAGCTCACATTGAAGAGGCTGATCGTTTCCCAAGACGATGCGCTTACGACCCTTGGGTTGGTGAATCTTGAACCGTGACATCGAGTGCTATTCAGACGTTTTGATCCCAACCAACATGATAGCTGCCAAACGGGAGCGATGTTGCATGAAAACCCGACGCATCGCCAACACACGCTGGCGAGCTTCCCGGTCGCAACAAAGATTCCACGCAAACCGCAGAGCACTCCACAACCCTTCGTCCTGAATGAGTCGGTCACTTTCCAGCAATCGCATTGGGCGAAGCGTTTCCGCCGTAATGTCGAAACCTTCCGCTTTCAGAACTGCGTGCCACTCATTTGCGGTCAGCGGTCTGGCACCCACATGAATTGATCGTGAAAGAGCCTGTTGAATTTCCTGCTTGATGCTGTCATCCAAATCGTCCGGGATCAGGCATAGCTCGTGGACGCCATAGCGGCCACCGGGTTTCAAAAGCCGTGCCGCCTCGCGCACGATCTGGGATTTTTGCGCCGATCCATTTGCCAATTAAAATGGCGAGCAGGCTGAAGATCGATTCATCGAGCCAGGCCCGAAAGAGAAGCCGCTCCGCGAAGCGCGCCTGTTGCGACTTGCCTTCCTGGCGGGCAGCGGCTACCAGACGCTTTATCGCTGAGAGAACGGTGGCGTGTTCCACCCGCAAGTCGCGTAGATCGCTCACCAACTGCTTGATTTGCGGAAGCACCTCGGCCATCTCGGGGCAAACTTCTCCCGCAGCGAGACGCGGTAAAAGCCCAAGCGGCTCCAGGACATCGACTCTCTCTTTTGCGAGGTGCGGCAGCAGAATAGATTCAAGGAGTTCTGCTGCTTCCGCCGTTTGGCCGCCAGTCTCGGCAGCGCGCCGCAAGGCAGCGGAGATCGCTTCTTCCCGCAACCGGAGCGGTTCTGGAATCTCAAGTTTCATGTCATGGCATCCTGGTTATTCTCGTTAGATTTTTTCAGGCCGCGAAAACGCGACGGAAGATTGTTCAGTTCCCGCTGAAGCTTTTCGTTCAAAGCGTTCTGCTCCGAAGCATCGAGAAATGCGCCGGCCCAGTGATACACCTGGGACTCTTCTAGATCGTTATGCGCCTCGATCCGGCTGCGGACGCGCGACATTTGCTCGCGCACCTTTGCAAGAACCGGCGTTGCGTCGTGCCGCTCGGCCCGGCGCAGTTCCCGCAATTGTTTCATCCCCACCGCTAGTTCGCTCATGAAGAAATCATGGTCGGCGCGGAGCCGGTTGATGATCTCCTGAACGGTTTCCTGTGCGGGAACGCCGGCCCGTCGCGACGCTGTTTCCGACGCGTCAAGCAGAGCCGGAAACAGATGGAGGTTTTCGGCGCGGATGTGCATTGCCAGGCGCGCCCAAAAGAGATCGAGGTTCCGAAGGCTCTGCTCGACATCACCGGCACCGAGCGCAGAGCAGAAGGCAGCCAGCGCGGCGTCGAGTTCGGAATGGTCGTGGGCGAGGAGCATCCTCCTTAACCATGCAGAATGAAAGATGGAGCGGTCATGAAAGGGCGAGCACTCGTGGGAAGAGGACATTGTTCTCTTCGTGAATGTGCTGATGCATGTCCCGCTGCATCCGGCGCAAGCCATCGTAGAGCGCGCGCAGGGTGCCGCAGGCCCAGTCGGGTGGCGTGTAATTGTCAGTGAGTTCTTTGAAATGAGCCAGCGCCGCCCCGGTACTCTTATGCTCGGACTCCAGTTTCTCAAACTCGGCTTTCAACGCGGAAACCCTCTCAGCTTTATCTCCATTCGCCGCCTCCAACTGGCGGACCGCTGGAAAGCCTTGTTGGTCTTCCTCTGCGGTATGCGCGGAGACCTTTTCGCTGAAGATCTCAAAGGTGCGCCGCACATCCAACAATCGCGGCTCGGCGTCACCGTGCGTCGCGGCGACCTTCCGAGTCATGAAATCAAGGCGCGGCAATTCGTCACGCAGATAAGCGTGATGAACGCGCTCGATATGATCACACAGCTCGGTCAAGGTGAGGGTGTCGGGATCGGCGACGACCCTTTCGCCATGATCAAGCGCGGATAGCATTGCGACGGCCGTTGCGGGATCGAGCCCTCTCCGCTGGCAAGCCTGGCCCAGAGATTGTTTCCCGCCACAGCAGTAGTCAATTCCAAGATTTTCGAAAATGCGGGACCGGGCCGGGAAAGCGCGAACGATTTCTCCGACTGGAGTTTCAGGAGTAATATTTTTCATGTTAAATAGATAGTCGCCTTAACATGTATTGCAAATACATCTTTCTTGATTTTTCTCTGTTTTCCTAAGAGAGTCCTTACGTGCAACTCAGCGCCTACTCCGATTACTCTCTTCGCGTTCTCATGCACGCAGCCTTGCGCAGCCCAGAGCGCGTTACGATCGATGAGGTCGCTCTGGCCTTCGCCATTTCGCGGCATCATCTGGTCAAGATCGTGCATGACCTCGGGCGCAGCGGTTATCTCGAGACCTATCGCGGAATCGGCGGCGGATTCACCCTCGCCCTGCCAGCCGATGAGATCGGCGTCGGCGACATCGTCCGTCTGGGCGAAGAAAGCGAAACCGTGATCGAATGCACAAGAAGGCGGGAAGGGCCATGCCGCATTCGTTCGGTCTGCCGTTTGAAGGGCGTGCTTGATGAAGCAGCGGCCGCTTTTTTTGCGGTCCTGGATCGATACTCGCTGGCGGATCTGGTGGCAAAACCGTCGCCGCTGCGACACGCGCTGGGGTTTTGATGTGACGAATGGTGATCCGGTAATAAGTGGCGATTTGTCTGGCTGATCCGATCAGTTAGTGCTTCTCAAGAAACCGCTTCAACACCACCGCCTCATTGTGCTCTTGATCACGAGCTCCATAGATAAGCGTAACCGTTCCTTCTTTCGCCTTACTCTTTATCAATTTGAGCTGATCGGGATGGCGCTTGAGCTCTCGTTGATAGCGTCCACTGAAACTTCGCCACTTCTTCGGATCGTGCCCGAACCATTTCCGCAGTTCTGTGCTAGGAGCGACCTCTCTTAGCCAAAGATCGATACTGGCTTCACGCTTGCTCAAACCTCGTGGCCAGAGCCTGTCGACGAGAATGCGGGTGCCATCCGTTTTGTCGGATTTTTCATAAGCCCGTTTAAGCTTGATCCTCATCTTGTTCTCGCCTGCTTGACTGCCGGAAGCTTCTACCTGTGAACATTAAATCACGAAGCCTCGTGCTACGAGCGCATTGGGCTACATCTTCGACTCTCGCATCAGCAAGAAGTTTTCCATCCACGTTAAGCTCGAAGCGGATCGAAGTTCGCGCATTGAACTACAATTCGCCCAGGTTGCGTTGCAGCAGCTTTTGCAGCTCGCGCGGTTTCGTGAGTGTAATGGTGTTACCTTTGACCCGCAGGAATTTTTGATCGCGAAATTTAGCCAGCGTGCGTGAGAGGGTTTCGCTGGTGGTGCCCATCTCGGCGGCCAAAACGCGCTTGGTCCGATCGAGTTCAATTTCGATCGCGCGATCACCGATTGGCCGCGGGCAACGTTTCAATAGCCAGTTCGCCAGGCGCGTTTCCACGTCCTTGAGAGTCAAATCATCAAGCAACCCGACGATCACCCGCAGATGCTGGCTCATGGAACCGAGCATGCGTAACGCAAGCTCGGGACGCCTTCGCAAGAGATCAACAAATTCATTTTTTGGAACGAGCAGAACGGTCGTTGGCTCCGTCGCGCGGGCATTCGCCGGATAACCTGCCTCGGTCGCGAGCGACGCTTCAGCGAATGATTCGATCGGGCGAAATACATGAATGACTTGTTCTTTGCCAGCAGCGCTGACGCGATGGACGTTGATCGCGCCTTTCTGCACAATATAAAAACCTTCGCTGCGATCTCCTTCACAAAAGAGGTAATTGCCCTTGTCGAGATGTTTGGGGACGACAAAGGATGCAATGGCTGCGATGTCAGTTGCCGGCAGGCCCATAAAGAGCTGGCAACCACGCAGCGTGTTTTCAATTATGGCTTGCCTGAACTTGATCGCTTCCAGCGGCATGCGGCGAAGCTATCCATCAACGACTGAATCGTCTCGCAAAAAATGTCGCGAATCAGCACGCGATCAGGCGGACATAATCTGCCAGCCGAGGGATTGCTCAGCTAATGGCCAATTCCCGGCATCGCCACACCTCAGGGCAACAGGTTCCATAAATCCATCTAAAGGCGAGCTCTCTGAAGTGATCGAAATGCGGCTCTGCCGAGAATGGTCCGAGTACCGGTAACCGGTATTTCGTTCCGACTGTTTCCAGTCTCTGGTCGAAATCGAGCGGGAACGCTTTGCCGTCTCCAGAGTCGATAAAGCGATCCGCAAGAGCACCAAGCTGCGATTGGAACGGCTCGTTTTTGATATGATTAAGGATGTTCTCAGTCAGGACCGCTGTCTGAAAACGCGCCACCAAGCTGGATTTCGGCAAAGGCAAATCTGTGGCATCGCCCAGAACGAAAATGTTCGGGTATTGTTTCGATTGCAGCGTGTGTTGATTGGTCGCAACAAAATTGAGCTCGTTTCCGAGACCGGAGCGTCCCATCGCGACGTCGCCAGTGTTGGTCGGCACGGTGACGAGCAGGTCGTAGTCGATTTCTTTACGATCCCTGGAAACGATCTTGTGCCGGTCGTTATCGATGCGACCAATGTGGAAATCGGTAACCACTTTAATACGCTTTTCCTCAAGCACGCGACCGAGGACGTCTGCGGCCATTGGTTTGGTGAAAGCACTCGATAGCTGTGTGACGTAAACGATCTCGGTCTTGTCCCGCGATCTACGATCTTTCAGCCACGAGTCGGCAAGAAATGCAAACTCAAGTGGAGCCACGGGGCATTTGATCGGCAGTTCAGTGATGTGCACAACGAGTCTGCCGCCGTTCCAATTGCGCAGCGCCCCATGCAATGCCGAGGCGCCTTCGAATGTGTAGAAGTCAAAAACACGAGTGCGCCAATCATTGCCAAGCATTCCTTCGGTCTGCTCCGGCGCAGTCGTAGCGCCGGTCGCAACGATGAGAACGTCGTAATCCAGGTGCTCGCCCGATCGGAGCAAGACGCGGTTCTTCTCCGCCTGCACGCGATCGACCTCCGCCCCCAGGTAATCAATGCCGTTCGAGATAAAATGACGCCTGGGTTTGACCACATCTGCCTGCGAGAAAATCCCGAACGGCACAAAGAGAAACCCCGGCTGGAAGTAGTACACGGGGTCCTCGTCGACAATCGTAATCTTCCATTCGTCTGCGGTTAGCCGCTTCCGCAGACGATTGGCAGTCATTGTGCCGGCTGTGCCGGCGCCAAGAATGAGGAGTGTATTCATGATTTGCGTGGGGACCTGTCAACGCGTAAGGGCGTTCGAGATTGGTGCGGTCGTAATCTGAGATCTCTCCGGTACTTGCGAAATGCGATGCATTTTTTGATGCGTTTTTTGCGGAGTGAAATCACTCATCGTCGGCGATCGACAATTTTGGCCCAAGCGCACACGCCCAGATTATTGCTGCGGCGAGCCAGATCAGCGCGGCGTAGACAAGATGACTGTTGCGCGCTGGCAGAATGAAATCGGCGCTGACACGGGCAAGCATGGCGAGTATGAGCAACGCCAGTGACGCGATGAGAAAGCGCAGCCTCTTTTGAAACAAATGCTGGTGACCGCTGTGACCGAGCACCACGCGCGCGCTGACGGTAAACAGAATGATGGTGAATCCGCCAATGAACGTCAGGTGTAGATTGGCTACACGATAACCCGGCAGCACCGCGGGGAGCAACAATCCGGCGACCAGCAGGAGTGCTCCCAACCGAAAACATTGTGCCATGAATGGCGGTCCGCCGGGCTTCTTGAACAAGCGACCCCGCGCAACAAAGTACACCAGAGTCGTCAGACCGCGGACCATTGCTGCGCTGCGTGTCCAGCCAAGTGCTTCCATTACAAACGAACCACAAATGATCAGACCAGTCAGCGCAGCGATTGCAGCCTGTTCTGCCCACAACGCGGCCGCAATTTGCAAATCGGCGGGTCCCGGCCTCGCGCCACCAAGAAGTTTAGGGAAGAAAAATGCGCCTACACCGAGAATCGGAAACAGGACGAAGCCTTCGTTCAACATCAGCGCGCCGAGTTGATTCGCGAATGCGCCGTCCGCCGTCGATTTCGCCGCCGCGATCAAAAAGATACCGGTGATCGCGCTGAGGAATCCGAAGAGCACCAGCACAAAATGTGGCGGCGGCAGATCCTGGGCAGTTCGCGCACGCGTTCCCAGCATACCCAGGAAAACAAGCAACAACACGAGGAAGACGACGTCCCCTGCGGCTTGTTGTTGGGCGAGGTGGAGGGACACGCTTGAGAGTTGCAGCGCAAGTAACCCGGAAATTTCAACCGCCCTGAGTGGCCGCGCATCGAGCAAACGCGGCCCGGCGGTGCCGAGAAATCCAATGATAAACGAGCCCATCAACCCTTCGATCATCAGTCGAGCGTGCGCGTTCGCAGGATTAAAATCGACCGCGTGCCACACGAACAACGGCCAGAGCGCGACGCCAATCACGCCAAGCAACAGCCCGACCGGAAAGAAAATCCGAAACGGCTCCGCAAAACAGAGCGCAGGTGACTGCTGCGAAGTCATCGTATCAGTCGCATTAGCTCCCAAGGATCGACAATCACTGCTCACGCCAAAAATGAGTAATCCACGAACCATTCTGCCGTTCGACGCGGGACTGGAAACCTTCGCTGCCCAGTTTTTCGATTAGCGGCGCCGGAAGGAACGGGGCGATAACGGACAACCCTTCATCAGGCCGAAGGGCATCGACAGTTTCGCGAATTTTCGAAAATGGTTCGACGCCTTTGGCGAGAATCGGGCGAATATCCAATGTTTTGAATTTGCGTTGCATACCGAGTTACTCCTCGAGTTTGTTTAAACGAAATACCGCCAGCGCGATCAGCGACACAGACCAGAGCGCCGCGATTGCACCGAACCACAGCCCGGCGTGAGTGATCCACCAATTCGCCAACGGAGTTTTGTTGGCTGCTTCGGCTGGGATCTGTTCCAGCGCGAAGAGCGCGTGAATTCGGAATGCATCGAGCGGATTCAACATCAACGTTGAAACCCAGAGATCGGGAATCTTTTGCACCAACTCAAGCCGCGCCGCGAAGAGTCCGATAAGGTCAGTGCCGAAAAGCAGGAACAGCCATGCCGTCGCGCCGATGATGAGCGCCTGAGTGCGGTCGCGGGCCAGAAATCCAGCGGCCAGTCCCAGCGCGAGAAAGGAAGAGGCGAGCAGCAGCGTTTGAAAGTAAAGAATCGCCACCCGTTGCAGCGGCGCGCCGCTGAAAAGCGCGGGAAGAAATAACAGCACCAGCACCGCCGTGAAGATCGAGAGATAGGCGATAAATTTGCCGATGACGTAGGCTGCGCGCGGAACCGGTTGTGAAAACATCAACTGCCATTCTTCGCGTTCGGCCTGCGCGCTGCTCACGCCCGCGAGCAATGCAAAAAGTGAAACCAGAAACAGCGCGATCTGCACGATAAAAAAGCCGATGGCTTCCACGTTTTCGCTGAAAAAGGTCGCCGAGATCCCCCCGAGCAACGAAAGCGCCGCGAAGACCTGGAAGTAGCGATTCATGAGCGCGGCGCGAAACTCACGCAAAAGCAGGCCCTGAAGCGAACTTGTTTCAATGAAAAACGGAAACGTGCGGTTCATAAATTAACGCGGGGTCGGGTCTTTTCATTTCGTCGAAATTTTGGGGCAGGTCCCGCGGATCGAGCTCGCGGTCAATTTTCCCGTCGCAACAAAGCAAACAGCGGTGCGCGACGTCATTCCATTCCGCGACAAGATGCGTGGTCACCAGCACGGCTTTTCCCCGCGCGGCTTCGAAGCGAAGCGTTTCCTGGAGACGTTTGCGCCAGGTTGGATCGAGGCTGAGCCCGGGTTCATCGAGCAACAGCACCGGCGCATCGGGCAAAAGCAACAACGCAAGGCCGAGCCGTTGACGGGTGCCGCCGGACAGTTCGCCGATTTGCATGCGCTCAAACTCCCGCAAGCCAGTCTGGTCCAGCATCGCTTCACAACGCGACAGAGCAACCCCACGCAGCCGCGCATAAAACTGGATGATTTCACCACACCTGAGCCGCGGATGAAAATTCGGTTGCTGCGGAAGATAGGAAAGCATGCGTTGCGCGTTGATTCGATCGCGAACAACGTCGAAGGAATTGATCCGGGCGGTCCCCTCATTTGGCCTAACCAGTCCGGCCAGGACTTTTATCGTAGTGGTTTTTCCTGCCCCGTTTGGACCGACAACCAGCGTGATTTCGCCGGCGTTTGCCACAAAAGACATCCCACGCAAGACCGCGTTGCGCCGATAGTTCTTCGTTAGGTTTTGCGCAGTGATCATGGCTTGGGAGCGCGGTATGTGTTGTCGATCATTTGTTCCTCGCCAAAACGGCATGCGCGGCGCGTTGTGCGCGCAGTTTCCAAAATTGTGACGTGAGCGAAGCGCGATCTTCGATCGCTTCCCCACCGGGCATGGCCGCCCGCTCATGCGCAAACCGGAGCAGTTTCAACGCGGGACTGTCGGAAAGAAATGAGATCGCCGGAAAATCACGGCGCAATACGCTGAGCAAATCGAGCTCGCGATGCGGCAGATCGTTCACGCCGTCGCGATCAAGGTCCAATTCCAAAGCGTCGCTCCAAAAATTACCGACACCACCCACGGACCACCGGGTGCCGGAAACATCAGAGCCGCCTGTTTCGACCGGATGCAGATTGTGCGCAAAAATATTTTCCGTGAACTGATTGTCGTCGCAGTTCGAACCAACCCGGAGCCCGATGTAGTTGTTGGTCACTCGATTGGCGACGATCTTGTTCGTGTTGCTCTGGTTAAACGAAAGGCCAACCGCGTTTTCTGAAATTTCGTTTCCTTCCAGCGTGCTGCGATCTGAGGATTGAAAGATGAGACCGTAAGCCCGATGGCCGCGATTGCTAAGGAAGCGGTTGCCGCGAACGACGAGTTCTTTCGAGAACATGATGGCTGCTCCCGCGGCATTTTCAGTAAAGGTGTTGTTTTCGAAAACGTTTCCGTCGGAATACATGTAGTGGAGGCCATAGCGAACGTGATGAATCAGATTGTTTTCCACGCGCGAATTGTTCGTGAACGAAAAATAAATCCCGTCGCGCGCGTCGCTGATTTCATTGCCGCGAATCAGATTGGCTTCGCAATTCCACTGATGAATTCCGTTGCCTCGTCGATCGGACACCAGCGTCGTATCGCAGTTCTCGGCGCTTTGACCGATTCCTTTTTCTACGGGATCGGTGGAGGCCGCAAGTGTCGTTTTACCCTGGATGCGGTTATTGAGAACGTGCGCGCCCGAAACTTTCTTGAGGTAAATGCCGTGGAGCGAGTCGGCGATGACGCAATGGTCGATCGTGGCGCGGTTGCCCGTGATGAAAACTGCAGCATCGTCATCGGACAGGCGCAAGCCCGAGCCGGCGATGCGTAATCCGCGAATCGTAACATCGTCGGCAGCGATCGTCACAACCTTGCCCGAGCCATTGCCGCGGATTTCTGCGCCGTTTTCGCCCATTAGGGTGAGCGGTTTGTTGATGATGATGGGCCCGGCATGAACGCCAGCTTCGACCCGAATCGTTTCGTTAGGCGCAGCCGTATCAATACGTTCCTGTAGTACTGCAGCTCCCGCATTGAGGGTTAGACAAAGCGTGATCGCGATGATCCGTGGAGCGCACGCTTGTAGCGTGCCGGTTTCGGCATTTTGCCGAAACGAAATTTTTCCAGGACGTTCGTTTCCTTGCGAAAATTGCGAGGTCCCAAGAAAAGTTCGCGAACGTGGAATGCATTCGTCAGTGTGCTGCAAGCGCGCGCTCCCCGGAATTCTCATGCCGCGGTTTCCTTTCGTGAAAACCAGCCGGCGAGGACAATCAACAAGACCGAAAGGCACAACAGATAGGCGCCGGCCATCGGGAAACTGTGCTCACGAAAGTTCGCGATTTGTTTCACGCCGATGAGCAACGGTGTAAAGGGCTTGATGTGCACCGGCGCATGCGGATCAAGATTATGTCCGTATTCGTAAAGCCGATACCAAAACGAGCCGATCGAAAACGTGCCGAAGTACGAATAGACGGCGAACAGATCGACCACGTTGCTCATCTCGCCGAACACCACCGAACGCAGCGTCATCAAAATGATCAGGCCAAATACGAACGGCATCCAACGCATCTCCAGAAAGTCCGCTGCCTGGAGCGGCTTCATGCCGATGTAATGATTAAGATTATTGATCTCTTTCAGGTGCTGGCCATTCAATCCGCCGCCCTGAATTTTGTAGGGGAAGATGTAGAGATCGAGCCCATCGGAATATTGGGGCGCAACCAGATGCATTTTCCAGAGTGGAAAAAAGAGCGACACGCCGATCGTGATCGCTGCCGCGAGCAGGAGTAAACGCGACCAGGGATTGAGCGGTTTATGCAAAAACCGAAACTCGCGCCGCAATAGACCTGAAACTCGTTGAACCATTGTCGATCCTCCTCGATGGGCACCTTTGTAGGGGAAGCTGTCAGCTTCCCCTACAAAATCTTTCATCTCCGTACATTGCGCAGTCATCTCCCTCCGCCTGCGGCAGCCGCGCCTGCGCTGGGATTCGAAGGTCCCTCACCGGGTTTCCAAACGACGAGATATCCCTGCATTTCCTGATGCAAGGCCGAGCAGAAATTCGTGCAGTAAAACGGAAACACTCCGGGCTTGGTCAATTTGATGTGGAACGTTTTCGTTTCACCCGGGTCCATGACCATGTTGATATTGTGTTCGACCAGGCCAAACCCGTGAATCATATCCCGCGTTTGCTCGATATTCGTGACGTGCACGGTTAGATCATCGCCCACCTGCGCGTCGATCCGGTCCGGAGTAAACCGGCTGCGGATCGCCGTCAGCTTGGCCACGACTTGATTGCCGGTGCGTGTCACCCCGGCCGCATCTTTGTCCCAAACCGCGTTCGGATCTTTGTTTTGGTCTTTGGGATAAACTTCCGCGGGCTGGATTTCGCTAACCTTGAGAATTTGGGCAAAGTGCGGCTCTGGGTCGGTGTAGGACTCCGCCACCATTTTCATTTTATCGCCGGTGATATCGATCAACTGACTCGACTCGGGCTGGGCCGGTCCGACGTTAACGTGTCGGCCGGCTGAAAGCTTGTTCATCGCCACCAGCCATTTCCCATAAGGATGGGCTGTATCGCTTCCTGCAACCACGAGGTGGCCGGTGCTGAAATGCGTTTGCACCTTGTCGAGCACGGCCTTGTTGAGGTCCTTGCGTTCTTCATCGGTCCACGGTGGCAGCTTCCATTTGGTAATGTTCGAATCAATAAAGAGCGAAGTATAGGCGAACCCTCTGCCGTCAAACTGAGTGTGCAGTGGCCCAAGCCCGACCGGCACCTCGCCTTCCACTACCGCTTCGTATTTCAAAATCGGTATTCCGCGGAAATCGCCTTCGAAGGTTTTGTTGTTAATCGCGGCCTGCATTTTCTCGAAGTTCAACACCGTCGTTGTGGGAGAGAGTTTTCCACCGGCAACAACCCATTTGCCCGTAGGATCGACATCCATCCCGTGCGGCGATTTGCCGACCGCAACAAAATACAAAATGCCGGGCACCTTCGCCGGATCGATGATCGGCACGCCGTCCATCATCTGGGCTTTCCCATCGGCGACCGCCTTCTCCGCCGCCCGCCAATTCACGATTGCGCACAAATCGCGGTCTTTCTGGCTTGCGTTCACCTCCAAGACGTCATGCGCCATTTCCGTGTTGTAGCTCGTCCAGAACGCCCAGCCGCTGCTCGGCCCTTTGCCGGTGGAGCCGAGGTCCCAATCGAACGGCGGAGTCAGGATTTGCCATCCGACTTTCATTTCCCCGGTTTGCGGATCGACTTTGATGCCGCTAACCATGCCGTTGAACTCCTTCTCGTAATCTTTCGGATCGGCCACGCGTCCCTTCGGCAGCGGCACGGAAAATCGCGTCGCGCACAAAATGTATTCGCTATTCTCTGTGATGAAGGACGAGCCGTGATTGCCGATTGAATTCGGGATGGGTCCGAGGATCTGGTGCGTCTTAAAATCGTGCAGATCAATCCGCGCGATCCGATTGTTTGCGTTGTCGTTTACGAACAGCCAGCGACCGTCGTACTTGGAATTTGTCTGCGATAGCGCCGGGTGATGAACATCGCCCCAGGTGTAATCACCCAGCATCTTTTTCGATTCGTCGTCGAACCCGTAACCAGTGCCCGGATGCGGTGCGAAAACAGGGATGGTGATAAGGGGACGCAATGACGGAAGGCCGGCCACGTAGACCTGGCCGGAATGTCCGCCGGAATAGAATAGATAATATTCGTCCTTCTCTCCAGGCGCGACGTAACTAGCCAGCGCATTGGCGGTACGGTCGGCTTGATTGGCACCGCCTTTTCCGCAGCTCACAAGGCTAACAGCCGTAAGGATGATCGCCAGCGCGATCGGGAATTGGGTTTTCATCTTCGATCTTTCTAGTTGTCGATTTTATTTCACTGTCATGAAACCCTTTGTGCCCTGAGAGTAGTGGCCGGGAAACGAGCAGAGATAGAGGTAATCTCCTGGAATGTAAGGCGCGTTGAACGTGACGACCTCGCTTTCGCCCGGTCCAAGCAGCTTGGAGTGGGCGAGCACTTCCTTCGCGCCTGGCGGAACATAGTCGTGCGACGCTTCGGTCGAGGCCTTGTCGAGAAACGTCGACTGCACGTTCCCGGGATTTATTGTGCGATCGAGCAGCACGAAATTGTGCCCCATCGAAAACTTTGGCGTCGTCCCGACGTTCTTAATCGTGACGGAGATTTTCTGCCCAGGCGAGGCATCAAAGGCCGTGAGGTCGTAGCGCATTTTGTCGTCGGCCTGAATTGTCACTTCTTTTGGCGGTGCCTCCGGCGCCTTGGAGCAACCGATGACGAACTGGAAGAATACCCCGCAACCGAGGGCCATAACTGCAACTGATGTCTTTCTCATGCAGCCAAAATAAAAGGGCTGGAAACATCGCGCCTTGATGCAGATCAAGGTTTCTTGCGATTTGTTCTGGAAGGAAATCCGGGCTCGATTTCAATTCATTCAGTGCAAAAGATTATTTTAACCGGCTGTCTCGCGCTTGCTCTGGTGGGTTGTGGGCGTCCCACCACTAAAGACGAAGGCGCGAAGCACTACACAGTACGGGGCGTGGTACGCGGATTCTCGCCGGATCGATCAACGATTGAAATTCAGCATGAAAACATCCCCGGTTTCATGCCGTCAATGACCATGCCGTTCGTTGCGCGGGACGCTAAAGACGTTGCCGATCTCAAGACCGGCGACGCCATCTCGTTTCGCATGACAGTCACGCAAAAAGATTTCTGGATCGAAAACGTGAAAAAGATTCGACGTGAGGATGTCGATGTTTCGGAGCCGAAGCCGGCGATGTCCGCGGACGGCGGTGAGCGTTTGAAGGAACGCGACGCGATGCCGCCCTTCAGCCTCACGAATCAAAACGGCGAGCGGATATCGCTCGACACATTTCGTGGCCAGCCTTTCGTGCTCACGTTCGTTTTCACGCGCTGTCCGGTGCCGAATTTCTGTCCGCGCATGTCAAACAACTTCGAGGAGCTGCAGACAGCGATCAAAACAGGCAGCGGCACGCTCGCGAAGACGCGTCTGCTCAGCATCACGCTGGATCCCGGGTTCGATACGCCACAAGTTCTGAATGCCTACGCCGGGTCTCATCACGCTGACGCAAAGATTTGGACATTCGCGACTGGTCAGGAACGGGAGATCGACACGCTCACCCGGGCGTTTTCAGTTTACCGGCAGACCGAAGGCGGCACGATTTCACACGGGCTCGCCACTGTATTGATCGACAAAAACGGCGAAATCGCGAAAATGTGGCGAGGGAACGCGTGGAAGCCTGAGGAAGTGATCGAGGAAATTAACAAGCATGACGACTAAGGAGCACGTTTTCACTCTCGGCATCGAGGAGGAATTCCAGATCATCGATCCGGAGACGCGCGAGTTGCGTTCGCACATCCAGCAGATTCTGGCCGGTGGCAAAATGATTTTGAAAGAGCAGGTCAAGCCCGAGTTGCACCAGTCGGTGGTCGAGCTGGACACGGAAGTTTGCAACGATGCTCGCGCGGCCCGACAACAGCTTGTCAATCTTCGCACGGAGCTGGCGAGACTGGCGGCGCGCGACGGGTTGCAAATCGCCTCCGCGGGTACCCATCCGTTTTCGCATTGGATGGACCAGCTCATCACCGTCCATGAGCGCTACGCAACAATTGTGAAGGACATGCAACAGCTCGCGCGCGTAAACCTTATTTTCGGTTTGCACGTTCACGTGGGGATTCCAGACCGCGAAGAAGGAATCGACATTATGAACCAAGCGCGCTATTTCCTGCCGCATCTCTATGCGCTCTCGGTTAATTCGCCGTTTTGGTTGGGACAAAACACCGGGCTGAAAGCGTACCGCCAAATGATCTTTGATCGTTTTCCGCGTACCGGCATTCCAGACGCCTTCGAAAGCCTGAGCGAGTACGAAGATTACTTGAAATTGCTGGTATCGACCAATTGCATCGACAACGCGAAGAAGATTTGGTGGGACGTTCGGCTGCATCCTTTTTTCGATACGATCGAGTTCCGTATTTGCGATGCGCAATCGCGCGTGGATGACACCGTCGCGCTGGCCGCCCTGATGCAAGCCATCGTTTACAAATTGCAAAAGCTGCGACGGGATAATGTCACCTTTCGCGGCTACCCGAGACGTTTGCTTGACGAAAACCGCTGGCGCGCGTCGCGCTATGGGTTGGACGGCAAACTAATCGATTTCGGCCGCAAATGTGAAGTCGAGGAGCGCGAGTTGCTGCATGAAATGCTGGAGTTTGTTTCTACTGAAATCGAGGAACTCGGCAACCAGGTCGAGATCGCGCATATTGAGCGGATCATGCGAGAAGGGACGGGTGCGGACCGGCAGTTGACCGTTTGGGAACGCACCCAAGACATGAAAGCAGTCGTTGACCAGATCGTCGCCGAAACAAACGAAGGCTTGCCTCTTTAGCCAGCGACGAACATCTCAAGAGCTTCAGCAACGCTCATTAGGCGTCACAGAGCTCTGCTCACCATGTTGTCACCGACGCATGGGGAACAGCGAGGTATAACTCGAAAGTCCGCGGACATATTGCGCACGTTCAAATGCGCTGGGATCCGGGCAATTCTTTTGGCTCATTTTGCCTTTGATTTCGGCCAGCGAACTGCATCCATGGTCGGCCAACCACTCGGCGGTCTCCATCTCAATTTTTTGAATATGCTCGATTCCATAACGCATCAGAGCGCTGCAGAGCATGGTCACGTCTGCCCCAGTCATCACCATCTTGATCACGTCGTAAGCCTGATAAATGCCGCTGGTCGCGGCAAGGTTGGCGCGAATTTTTCCGTATAGAATGCCGATCCAGTGCAACGCCAGGCGCATATCCGCCGGTACACTGAGCGTGAGATTTGGGGTGACCTCCATCTTCGTCAGGTCGATGTCAGGCTGGTAAAATCGGTTGAATAGAATCAGTCCGTCCGCGCCGAGCGCATCGAAACGCTGGGCCATATTTGCAAAATTGCTAAAATACGGGCTGAGCTTCACGGCAAGCGGGATCTTGGTAGCGGCTCGCACGGTCCGAATCGTGTCGATATATGTTTCTTCGACTGCACTGCCAGGAATATCGGGTTGTGTAGGTATCCTGTAGATGTTGAGTTCGAGCGCGTCAGCCCCCGCCTCGGTGATCTGACGTGCATAACTGATCCAACCTCCGACGCTCGTGCAATTGAGACTCGCGATGATCGGAATTTTCACACCGTTCTTCACCCGCCTGACATGCTCAAGGTACGTGGCCGGGCCGACCCGGCATTCCGGCGGCACGGCTTCGATTTCCTCCTCAAACAACGAATACAGGACGACAGCGGAGGCGCCGGCTTGCTCCATTTTTTTAATTTTATCCAAGTCCTCGGAGAGCGGTGAAGCCGAAGGGACCAGAGGCGTCCGCAGCTTCATTCCCAGATAAGTGGTGGTGAGATCCATAATCAATGGCCTGCGACGCGCATCGCCCTCATTATATCGCCGTAATGCCTTTTTGCGATGCTCTTTGGTCGAAATAACGTTTTCGTTTCGAGCGGAGCCGAGATTCGTTACTTTTCTCTCGATCAGATGGTCAGCAAATTTTCGCCTGCGAAACACGGGAAGGGTAGCAACTCTCCAAGAGGTGGGCGGCGGACTGATCTCACAATCGCCGAGCAACCACCGCCTCCAACGGGATTCCGATCCGCGTGATGCGTGCGTGGTGGCAAATGTTCCAGTCACTCGGCGGCAAAAAGTTCAGCAATTCGAGAGCGCGACATCCGCCGACCAGTGCCGGTCGGACGGCGTAAATCGAATTCCACACCGATGTGAAGATACGGCTTGCCAGTGTGAACCCGGGAGTCTGGCTCGAAAGCCCCAACAACCCCCCGGGACACAGGAGCCGGTGAGCTTCGCGGAGCACGTTTTCGATATCGTCTTCGGACAATAGATCAAGGACGAAGTTTGAGATGAAGCGATCATGCGATTCTGATGCCTCATCAATCGAGGGACGACCGTCAGTGATTCTAACATTCGCCCGCGGCCCAAATTTCTTGAGCCGCTCTCGGGCGAGGCCAACCATCACGGGGCTTATGTCGACGGCGTGGTATATCGCGGTTCGAGACAGATGACGAGCCAAGAGGGATTCCGCGAAGCGACCGGTGCCACAACCAAACTCAAATACAAACTCGGCCGAGCCAAGATCGAGATGCTCGGTTAGTTCGGCGGTGGCACGGTCCTCGCAGAATGCCTGGAGATCCAGTTTTGAACCCATCCAATCATAGAATTGGCGTGCCTGGGGTCGTGAAAGCGTGCTCATATCCTGGGAAACGGCATCATCATTGAAGCCAATGTGATGTGACGCAGGAAAAGATAGCGAATTATCTCGTCCTAGTAAGTCTTGGCGATCGTAGGTGAATGAACATCCATTAGGCCAGCCATCTGAAAGCCCGCTCCACGAACGTCTTCGCATCTCTCTCGATGCAGACACCATGAGCCAGGATTAGCTTGTCGAATTCCCACGACAGCAGCTTTCTCAGTGATCGCCGCGCAAGCTTTCGATTAATGAACGAGAGCCGGATGTCATACGGAACGCCACCGTCTGGATATGCGACCCCGGCAAGTTTGAACAGAGCATTGAGAAAGGAGTTATCCTTCGATAACGGGTGATTCTGGATGAAATCAGCCAGGATGACTGTGCGTGACTGCTTGTGAAAAAAATGGACTTCCTCAATAAATAAATTCCCTCTGAAAACAAGTTGGTCCAGATCATTCGCCCATTCGGGAGGCGGTGCGTCCTCCAGAACTCCGGAAAATGGCAGGCGCTTGAACTGGTTTGGTATCTGGGGAGGCGCCCACAACTCTGCATCTGGAAATAGCATGTGCCACGATTCCAATCGCCAGACGTGCAGCTTGGTCGGAGCAACAAGGTATCTCACCGTTCCCAACGCCTTGATGCGATCAACTGTCTCAGGTGGTGTGGTCACGGGGGAATTCACCCACAATGAATGATCGGCGAGCTTCACGATGATCATGCGCGTGGGAAAAGGAATCCCCATGGCGTGCACAATGGGACCATCGGAGAGAAAGACGTTTTCGGCGAAAGCCTGAAGATGGGACATGGGCGTGTTTTCTGAAAACACAAAATCGGGAAAAATTAACCCGTCGCCAAACACAATCCGGGTCGAGTATCGCGCTTCTCGAGCAATTCCTATTCCCTGTCCTCGCGACCGAGGGCCAAAGTAACGATGAGACCCAAAACACTAACGGCCGCCATCATTCCGAGAACTGCCGGGACGCCGAACCTACCTTTTAGGATTGGCAGGACGAAGACGCCGAGAGTCGCCCCAATCTTAGCCACTCCGGCAGCGAATCCGCTGGCGGTGGCACGCAATTGCGTCGGAAAGAGGATCGGCGCCAGCGTAAACGTGGTGGAATTAGGTCCGGCGTTCATGAGCAGGTTGAACAGGATGAATCCGGCAAACACGAGGGGAATGTGTAAGCTCGAGTTCGGCAGACGAACAGCGATGGTGAGCAGCAACATGCCAAAAGCCATACTCGCGAAACCGATCGCCTGCATTCGGATACGCCCGAATCGTGGAACGGCCCAAATCCCGATGAGAAAGCCGAACAGCAGAAACAAATCGATTGCAGAGCTTCCTCTGGCGTCGGCCAAGTCGCGGCCGATCACGCCGCCTCCTTTCCCGAAGACATCAATCGCGCCCAGGATAATTGGAGTGAAAAGTCCGACACCATAGGTGGCGATATCCATCAAGAACCACGGAACCGCGACAAGCACCGTGCGACCTCGATAAAGGCGAGAGAAAAGAATCCGTATGCCGGGATGTTTTGGCGGCGCGACCAAAAATGCGGAATCTGCATTTCCGGCACTGCCGGCGATTTGCAACACTTCCTCGCCCTGCTCAGGCATAATACGGATAAACGCCTGCGCGGCCTCGGCAAATCTGCCCCTAGTGATCAACCAATGCGGACTGTCTGGTTGCGACAGGCGCAGCAGGAAAAAGAGAACGGCGATGACGCCTTCAGTTGCCAGAAAGAGCCGCCAATTCTGAGCGCCGTGCACGTTTCTCAATAACGCCAGCGTAATCATTGCCGCGAGCAACATGCCGACCGATTGGCAGGCGATGGTAGCGATCATCATTCGCGCACGACTGCGTTTCGGCAGTACTTCCGAAACGTAACTGCTACTTGCTGGGAAATCGATGCCGACCCCCACCCCGACGAGAAGTTGCCCTATAAAGAGCATTGGGAATCCGTTGGCCAGCGCGCTGGTCGTGGCGCCCGCAGAAATAATTATCATGTCGGCGAGCATCAACTTCTTTCGACCAAGACGATCTGCCACTGGCCCGCCGAATCCGGCCCCAAAGACAGCACCGAAAACCAGGCTTGCGCCGAGGAGACCCACGACGTCAGGCGTGAGATGAAACTCAGCGATGATCAGCGGCATCGCGACGCCGAGAACGAAAATTACAAAACCATCAAGTAATGTGCCTCCGGTGGAGAGCACCCAAAGCCATCGCTGGAACGGTCTCAATGACGACTCATCCAGCAGTGACGCCAGGCGTTGCGATCGCGACAAGTCAGTCACTGGTTTTACCCCTGCGCGGGTTGTTATAGCCGACTCGCTAGGTCGAGGTGCCGGTTACCTTGCCACTCACACGGCGACACAGCGCCGTAGCTACAACGCTCTGCCGATTCCCACCTGAAAAGCGATTCAGGGAGCACGATTCCGGAGGAGTTACCCAAGACGACACACCTTCACGAAATGATTCCAATCGCTACTTTTGACCCGCTTTCTCCTCTCTCACCGCCTGATGATATGCACGGCGAACCTCGGCCAGGTTTACAGTTGGTTTCGGCAATTGCATGTCCAGTTCTTCCATTTGTCGTACGATGATCTGTGAGATAGCCAAATCTCGAAACCACTTATGATTTGAGGGAATGATAAACCACGGCGCGTGCTCGGTGCTTGTCTTGTTAAGCACATCCTCGAAA